>NZ_DBGCTU010000026.1:0-6823 GCF_048388605.1 Frisingicoccus sp.
CGGAACTGTAGAAGTTTCCGACAGCTTCATAGATAGATTGACGAATCCTCCACACAGGCAAATTTCAAGCCCTCAAGGTACAAGGGGGTATTGCGCCCTTTTTTAGAAGCGTCTCGGCATGATCCGATGCATCGACGAAACAAAGGAACAGGTTCGCCGGGATGTCGGGGTGTCTGTTACCGATGCTCAGGTGGAACGTGTGCTGGGTGGAAAGCCCTGCAGCATCCTCCAATACCGTTTTTAATGGAGTATAGCAAAAATCTTTATAAACGTGAACTATTATTGCTAACCGGATACAGTACTAGGTTAAAAACTCTGAATATATTGCCGCCATAATTCAGATCCCTATCTTTCTGGGGCTTGAATTATGGCGGCCCATATGTTTTGACATTACTATTCCACAATCGAACATCACATGATCTGTGCTCCGGAGACGTAGCCAAACAGGAATATTCCCAGAAAAAGCGACTCGACCACAATTACATATGTCCGCAATTCCGACCTATTCTTAACCAGAGCGGCAAGCAGAATGAAGAACACAAACCCGCACGAAAGGTATCGGCCGCCGCTCAGCAGCCACGAGAGCGAATAGTTTGCGATCAAATAACAAAAAGCATATGCTAAGATACTCGAAGAATTTTTGCGGGATCTCAACGAAAGAACAAGAATGGCAAAAAAGACGATAAATAAAATCAGCTCCGGCAGCCACACAGCCCATGCCATAGATTGTTGAAACTGCCTGCCCAGATAGCTCACGATATATTTCAGCGTATCCGTGACCCACATCGGACCTTGATACCAATGCTGCTGATGAATCACATAGGCAAACGGATTGCCGTCTACGAGATAGTTCAAAAGCCAGTAGCCGAGCATTCCCAAACAGGGCAAGAACAGCAGCGGAATGTACATTGCCTTTTGGACGAGCCTTTTCATCGACGCCTTGATCGGAACAACAAGAGGTTTAACGCTTTTGAAAAACTCTATAACGCCTGGCAAAACAACCAAAATGCCGATCATCCGCGTGAGCGCCGCAAAAGCGCCCCAAATCCCAAAGGCAAGCCACTTGTGCTTATGTGCATAGTAAAGCGCAGCCGCCGTCGTCAATAAAAACAGTCCCTCTGTCATGACCGTACCGAAAAAGAACGAAAACGGGAAAACCGACAGGAACAGCACCGCATCATCGGCAACCGATTTATCATAGCTTTCAAACGCCAGCTTGTGTACCCAGCAGCACCCCCATGAAAAGCACAGTGCCGAAACGAGCGCGCCTGCCAGCGCGGTGTTCGGAATGATAAGCTTCACGATTCGGACAAACCAGACGTAACAGGGATAGAATACCAGAAAGAGATGCTCTCCGTTTTCCTGATACGCGCTGTATCCCTTGTCAATTAAATTGATATAGTGATTTGCATCCCACAATCTGAGCTTTTCCAAGCAGTCCCAGAGCGACACTTGTTCATTCGATCCGATCATGATGCAAAACAGGGCAGCGACCATGACCAAAACCCGAACGCCGAGCGCAAAGCCGAACGTTTTCCATTCATTAGGATATGCCGCCCTGCAATCGAAGTCCTCCTCCGGCAGGACAGCATGTTTCGCGGATTTTTGGGAAAGGCCGAAATCAAGCAGGCATTTATAAAGGAGAACACAAAACAGCAAAACGATCGGAACGGATAGGATCACATTATAAAGCAATTTCTCTCATCCTCACCTTCTCTTGGATTAATTCCGAGCTATACCAGAAAATAGCGTTTAAATGGATACACGGTAAAAAGCAATCGGAATTCCTGGCTTTCAATAGAGTCCCATTCTTTCTCGGAAAAAAATATGCGTTCCATTTGTATACTTAATGATACTACTTTAAAAACGGGAGTTGTTCCATTTTGTCACAGTGGTATATTTTTGAGATTAAATGGTTTTGATCTGTCAATGCAAATAATGAATAAAAATAGCGCGTATCCACTTCAAGTGAATACGCGCTACCGTTAATATTAAATAATGCTACCGATTAGACAAAATCCGTGAAATTCTTCGCTACCTGTGTTATAATTTATTCAAGCTCCGGAATTTCTCAAACAGTTGAATATACTCCAGTATGTGCTGTTGCTCTTGGGGACTCATCTTGGAAAGCGTTTCGATAATTTCTTTTATGATGATATTCGGAGGAAGTTCGACCTCGGACGCAATATACAGATCACCAATTAAAAGAGGAGTCTCATCACATGCGTATTTTGTCTGGCGTAGATAATCTTACTTATTTATTTTGTGACTTGGTAGAAATAGGACTCGATTTTTTTGAACTTTTACGTATATACTGTGACAACGATTTTCTGCCTTATTTTGGAGATGTACAACAGCCATTCACCTTTCCGCACCCAGATAGGTTCTGCAATCTCGACCAAAAGGACATTCGGAGAGGGATCTCACGTTGGACGGGTTCAAAATATCGCTCAGCCTCTATCGATGCTGTTGTACTGGAAATATATCATCATATTGCCGATAGGCATATCGGCAGTTACGTCTACCACAGCAATCGTAACCCCAAAAACATAAAAGCAGCCGATGATATATATGTTTTGTTTGTGTTCTCTAGTTCGGCAACCTTTATAGACTTAAATAAAAAGAAATCCTATCTCTTTCAGGAGGAACCTCATGATAAAAATAGCCGTTTGTGATGATAATCCATATGAATTGGAAGAAGTAGCCGAAAAAATCAAAATTTATCTTGATCAGCAAGAGACCGCACTCCAGACAGTAGTTCAAACCTTTCAATGTGGCGAATATCTTATAATGGAAATTGAGTCTGGGCACCCCGCCGATATCTTTATTTTGGACGTAGATATGCCAGGTATGAACGGATTTGAGCTTACCGAAGAGATTCGAAAACGTATCCCCGCTCCTATCATTATCTTTCTTACATCCCATATTGAATATGGATCCAAAGCCTGTAAAAACCGGGCTTTCAGATATATTTATAAGCTAAATATTGATGAAGAACTTTACGAAGCTCTCGACAGTGGATTTCTGGAGTTGCGTCATATTGAAGAACGCTCCATTACTGTCACTCATTATAATGAATATTATCGGATACCTTATTCCAACATTAAATATATCCGCCGCGGCGGGCGTCAATTGAGCATTGAAACACTCGCTTCAGCCTCAATTTTCGATAACAGAGGAGTGAAAGAATTCTTGGAGGCGCTGAATGACAGCCGTTTTGTGCTAATTGACCGCGGATGCATATTAAACGTGGATTTTGCTAAACAGATAACGGGCACAGAAGTGATACTCACCACTAACGAGCGCCTGGCAATTAGCCGTCGCATGCTCAAAAATTTGAAGTTAGCTCTCATCAGAGAGTGGAATATTTAGCTGCAAAAAAACAGAAAGGAAGCCCAATTATGCTTCTTTATACCCTCGTGGAATTATCTGCATCCTTTATAGAATCCTTGTTGGTTATCAGCACAATAACACGCATAAGCGGTAAAAAGCACACGAATCCGCAACACATTCTATTGATTCTAGCGGCAACATGTGTAATGACAACTATAGTTACCTTTATGAACATGTGGGAATCCTTTTCATACTTAACCATAGTTATAGCTGCAACATATTCTATTTGTATTACGAAACTTACATCGAACGGTCGTCTTTTGCTCCGCGCCGTATCTTGCATGCTTACTTTATTTTTTCTACATACCCTAGATTATGTAGTTGGCTTTAGTGTGAGCATGATCATCGGCCAATCCCAAGATATTTTCCATGGATTTGAACTGATGATGAAAATTGGAACCATTAGAACAATATATACAGTAATAAACAAAGCTCTCCAAGTATCCCTGTTTTTCCTATTGGGGGCTCAATATGAAAAAATCCGACAATTCGATAAGAGATATCTGGGGATTCTTTTCGGAATCACCACATCATGCTACATTATTATGTCAATTCTTCTCAGCCTAATCATGACTGATTCTCTGTTTGTCATGCAGATAGCTATTGTCGTTTCGTGGATATTTATAATGAGCTGCTTAGTAGCAATCATTACCATCATTTCGATACATTCAAAATATATAAAGAAAGAACGAGAGACTGTGATGATTTCTTTGACAAATGAGTTAATGGAAAGAAATTATCAGCAACTCCATAAGAATCAGCGATTGATCGCAAAACAGGTTCACGACTTTACAAACCATCTAAAGACCTTAAAAGGGATGTTGGACAAAGATACAGAAGCGGAACAATATGTTTGCAAACTACTTGCGATAACATATCGCGAATCAAAACTTTGTCATAGCGGATGCGATGTAATCGATGCAATCATAAACTGCAAAGTATCAGAAGCAACGGCAGGACATATTGCATTTACTTATAAGGTTCAATTACCGGAACCCATACATGTTTCCAGTGTGGACATCTGTGCTGTTCTCTCAAACCAAATTGACAACGCTCTAGAAGCTTGCGCTAATATCCCCAACCAACAAGAACGCTTTGTCCAAGTTACACTTTGGCAAAAAGAGACTTTTTTGTTTTTTAAAGTGATTAACAGCGTTTTAGTTAATCCTTTCATTGCAGGCAATACTTTAATCAGCAAGAAAAAAGAAAGCGGGCATGGATTAGGTCTTATTAACATTCGCGACACTGTGGAAAAATACAACGGGACTTTAGATAATCAGTTTTCTGGAAATCAATTCATATCTATAGCAATGATGCAAAATACCATCTAATACAAAAATTCACACCATAAAATCAAAAATCCCCCAAGCCGATAATCTATCTGTTATAATTTTAGGTAGACCACAGACTTGGAGGATTTTTATGTTAAAAGCGTGTGCATCTAGTTGTACTGATTTTCTAATGCGTCACACAAATATAGCCTCTTCTCGCAGGCCGATATACCTATATGGGTTTGAATTGCTTTTGTCTACGTTAACATCAGCTTTGTCCATTCTACTTGTCTCTGTACTATTCAACGGCATTGAGGATGGAGCTATCTTTCTGTTGACATACATTGGCTAGCGGGTGTTTTGTGGAGGGTACCATGCCAAAACACATGAACTGTGCTTTGTTAGTTCAAATTTCACTTTTTTCGTTGCTTGGACTTTTGCAAAGGTATTAACCTGTTTAAATTTACAAAGTCTCGCAATGGTGCTTGTTGTACTTTCTACCATTGTTATTTTGATTTTAGCGCCTATTCGTAATAAGAATCACCCTCTTTCCGACAAGGCATATAGGAAGAACCGAAAGATTGCCATTATTTTCGTGTTAGTACTTTTCATTATTTATCTTTGCTTAACTTTTCTTAATACGCTGAACTGTACGAAACAATAATCAGCCAGTAATCCGATTCTCAAAATCAGCACCATCGGTGCGTAGCTAATTTCTCAAAATTGTTCAAGGGTCTGAGATGTTGTCCAACAAGGAAATCGCAGATTTCGCACATGGATACTGCTGTGCATTGCCTGCAATCACAATTCATCATCTTCGGCAGAAATGAGATAAGGGTATCTTCGTGCCCTACTGGACAAGTATGTTTTAGTGAGACGAGATTTGTCAAGGGTTTTTTATGCAAAAAAGCACGATTTCATAAAAATGATTCAAATACATATCATCCAAACAGAATTGAGAGAATAGTAGCCTTCAATAATATGCTAATGCCGCCGAGCGTAACCAGTATAGTTATGCTCGGCGGTAAACTTATTTAGGGATTGATGTACTTTCCTTCAACGATGAATACGCCATCGGTTAAGGGCTTTTCATTGTCGGGTTTACGCAGGATACCACGGCGAATCAGCTCATCTGTAACATATCCAATGATCTGATGCAGATAACAGCTAACCCACTGATTGATCTGATCGTGTAGGTGTTTCGGAACGAAATTTTCAAAATTATTGCGCACAGTTACGATCCACTCCGCAAGGAGATCATTGAGCTTTTTATCAGTCATCTCAAACAGTGAAACAAATTTTCCAAACTGCTCTGCGGTAAAGTGCGGGAAGTTTAAGCTAAAGCCTGCCTCTGACTTTATAAGCAGATTTGTTTCGATAAGATGTGCGGCATCTTCTTCGGAAAGAGCTTCTTTGGACACAACACCGTTTACACTGTTCTGTGGTATGCCATTTGCACACATCCAGCGCATCCCTTTGTTATGGTAAATGGAGAACAGACCCGTGACAAGATACTGGCCTATGCGGAGGAGTTGACCGGCACACAGGGCGGCACCATCCGGGGTAATCTCTATGAGCTGGGCTATCAGCAGCATTTCCGGCACGTCGTTGAAGCCTCCCAGCCGGTGAGCGTGAACCGGCTCTTTTATGAGCATGGAACCCGTGACATCCCGGATGGCCAGTATTTTGACGGAAGCCCTGACCGGGTGTTGGGAAATTTCCTGCGGTATGAGGCCCAGCCCCATGACCCGGCTGTGCTGCAGGAGGCTTTACGGCAGGAGCAGCACAGCCGGGGGCGGGCCGTCCCCGGCGACTTCAAAGCCCACGTTACGGCTTTGCATGACAGCCGGATTGAAACCGAGGCCCGGCGCATCGTGGATAAGCTGAAAGATCTGTCCGCGCCCAACAGCCCCAACAAGACACATTTTATGGTGGAGATCTCACCGCACTTTGACGCACTGGCTTCCACCAAGGACAATGACCGGCTCTTTGCCATGCTGCCCTATAAGTCCCTGTGCTTTACCAGCATAAAAGACCGACACGGGGTATATGCCATGATTAACAAAGATGAGCGCCGTGATGTGAGTATTCGCAAGCCCCGGCCATCTATCCGCAAGCAGCTTGCCGACAGCAAACAGGCCACCAGCCCGAAAAAGGCG
>NZ_DBGCTU010000027.1:0-89707 GCF_048388605.1 Frisingicoccus sp.
ATTAAAAACTCAAAATTCCTAAAACCATTGATTTTGCAAGGCATTTCGCCTGCTCAATGCTCGGTTTTCATGTATTTTCCCTTGTTTTTGCCCTTACGAGCCGAAACAAGGGAAAGTTTTTATGCCCCGCCGACTACCTTGTCCAGCAGCCTTGCGGAAGTACGCTTCGCTTCCTTTGTAGCGTGAGCGTAAATGGACATTGTGGTATTGACATCGGAGTGCCCTAACAGCTCCTGCACATCGGTGGGCTTTGCCCCGCCCGACAGCAGGTTGCTCGTGTAGGTGTGCCGCAGCATATGGAAGTGGAAATCTTCAAGCCCCTCGACCTGTTTCCTCGCCTTCTGGCATACCTGACCGACCGCCCCGGCGCTTTCAAACATCCCGTCCGGCCTGACGCAGACAAAGGATAATTCCTTGTACCCTTCAGGGACTTCCGCCGTCCTCGGCAGGCTGTAAACCTCGTAGTAGCTGCGGTCTTTTTCCTTCACTGCGGTATAGTAGTTCAGGTGGTAAAGCTCGCCATATTTGAAACGGTTTTTGTGCTGCTCCACCTTCGCCGCCCGCAGGATTTCCGCCAGCGTGTCACAGAAGTCCACAGTGCGGACTTTGCTCCGCTTAGTCGTCCCTATCTCGGTCTTGTGCCTTGTGCCGTTGTACCGCATACTGCGGCGCACCGTCAGGTACTGCTCGTCCAGATTGATGTCCTGCCAAGTCAGGCCGCAGACCTCGCCAATGCGAAGCCCCGTGTAGTAGGCGATCTGTACGGGCAGCAGCGCAGGGTTTTTCCTGTCTTTCAGATAGCCGGTCAGCTTCAGGTATTGCCCGTGGGTAATGGTCGGTCGGGAAACCGCCTCGGCTTCCTCCCCGCAGAAGATGTCCGCTTCCTTTTTCCGTCCCCGCAGCCGTACATACTGCATCGGGTTGAAGGTAATCAGCCGTTTCGGGAACACCGCAAAGCGGAACGCCCCTTGCAGCACCGCAGAGAACTGGAGCATATATCCCTTGCTCATAGGGGGAGAGGCCGTCCCGTCCGGGTTTGTGCCGCCGTAGCTCATAAAGTCAATAAACGCCTGCAAATGGTCGGCTGTGACCGTTTTCAGCCTGCGGCTGCCTATCGGGTATTTCTTGATTTTTTTGACCGCCGCCGTGTATGCCATGACCGTCCCGTTGCTCAGGCTGCTGGGCTTTAAATCTTCCTCAATCCACAGATCCAGCATTTCGCCTACGGTAATGTTTTCCGCCTTGCCTACAAACCTTTTGGCTTCGTAATCTTCCATCGCCTTGCGGAGCAGGGCTTCCGTTTCGCTCTTGCTCTCCGTGCCCGCAAACTCCTTCTGTACCTGCCTGCCGCTTTCATCTTCGATATAAAAGCGGTAATACCACTTCCTGCCTTTTTTCCTTACAGAACCTTTTGCCATAGATAAAAATTCTCCTTCCTATCCGTGGCAATCGGGACTTATGACTATGGTGTGCGTAAAATAAGTTGTGTCACTTCCGCCGGTTGGTTTCAACCGGCATATTTTTTTGTCAAGGTGCCACGGAATTTTCTTTTTCGGACAGCCGTGCTTCGGCTTCCGCCACTATCCCGAAGAGGTCGCCCATGGATACCTTTGTGCGTCCCTCATCGTAGATATGTAAAATCCCGTCAAGAAATCGCTTCATATCTTCGATAGGCTGTTCCATTTCCTTGCGGTATACCCGCTCGGTAATCGCTCCAGACTCAATCGCATACCGCCTGAGCGATTGCTTCAAGCCTTCGTCCTCCGCCACACGGTCAACCTCTGCCATGGCGTCTGCGAAGTGGCAGGTCAGGACTGTGTAGAGGTCAATCAGCTTTCCGAGAAAGGTTGTCATAAGCTGTTGGTGCCCGTCCCCTTTGACGGCGAAAGTAACCGTATCCAGATACTTCCTGATGTGCTCTGTCAGCTCGTTTTCACAGAGCGTCGGGACGGAATACTCTTTTTCTTCCGAAAGGCCGGTCAGCCATTCGGGAGTGGTCAGCAGCGCTTCCGCAAGCCCGTTGATGACCATGCTTCTTGTGGGATTTACCCCGTCTGTTTCATACCGCTGAATGGTGGACTTGTTCACGCCTACACGCCTGCCGAGTTCGGGCATGGAGATTTTCAGTTCGTTTCTCCGTTCCTTGATCCGCAGCCCTACCTCTTTTGCGGTAAGCATTTTCCTGTCATTCAAGGCTTTCACCTCCTAACGAGTACTATCATAGCACAAACAGATTGAATTTGCAACCCTATTTTGCATATTTCTTTGTAAAAATTTATTGAATGGGCTTAAAACGAGTTGACAAACAATAGCAAAATAAGTATAATAACAATGCAGAAGTTGCAAAATGAGTATTTCAAGAAGGAGGTCGAGAGAATGAACACAGTCAAAATGGGATTTACCATAGAGGAAGCGGCGGAATGTACGGGTATCGGCAGGAACACCATGCGGAAGCTGGTGGAATGGGAAAAGCTGCCCGTACTGAAGGTCGGGCGCAAGACCATTATCCGCAGGGACACGCTGGAGCGGTTTATGACCGTCAATCAGGGGAGAAATCTTCTGAAGCCCGATGATGTCCGAAAGGTGGAGTAAACCCGTCCTCAAAGCCCTCGGCGTTTGAGAGCGAAATACACCCCTCGCACAAACCTGCGGTTTGTACTCCGGGTATTTCGCCCCTGCGGGGAGCCTGTATCACAGCTTGCAGGGCTGCCGCCGTCGCTGTGATACAGAGAAAATTGCGGTGCAATTTTCTTTGGCTGCTCCTTTGTCAAATGCCGTCGGAACAGCCGCAACCGGCAAGCCGGTTGCAAAATGAGAACGCATTTTACCAAACAGAAACGGAGATGATTTATGACACGCCACAGCTTTATCCAGATGTCAAAGCTGTCCAATGTCAGGGGAAGAATATCGTATATCACAAGCCACGCCAAGCAGGAAAACCTCTATGCCACCTACCGCACCGCAGACCATTCCTTTTGGAGCAACCTCGCAAGGGAAAGCCAGCAGGAGTTTCAGAGAAGCGGCGCAGAGGGGAAGTGTATTGAAGCAAGGGAACTGATTATCGCCCTGCCCGAAGCCTATACGCAATACGAGCCGCAGCAGGTGCTGGAAGATTTCACGGAGGAATTCCGCAGGCGGTATGATGTGGAATGTGTGTCGGCGCTCCACCACAACAAGCGAAAGACCAATTACCACATCCACCTCATCTTCAGCGAACGGCGGCTGCTTGCCGAGCCAGAGGTTAAGATTGCAACCCGTAGCGTATTCTTTGACGAAACGGGCAAACGGGTACGCACCAAAAAAGAAATCACGGGGGAGGACGGGCAGATACGGAAGGGCTGCACCGTTATCCCGAAAGGCGGTATTTACGAACAGCACCTTTTCACGGTAAAAGACGGGCGTTTCAAAAGCGAGCCGTTTTTAGAGGAAGTCAAGAGGAATTATACCGCCCTTATCAACCGGCATATCGCTGATCCTGAGCAGCATTTACGGGTGTTCAATCCCGACAGTATCTATCTCCCTACCAAGAAGATCGGCAAGAACAATCCCAAAGCAGCCGAGATAGAAGCGGACAACGCCGCAAGGCAGGAGTGGAACAGGACGGCGGATATGGCGCTCTTATCGGGAATAGCGGAGGCAAAGATACTGGAAGTCAAAAAAGAGGAAATCCACCAGAAAGCAAGCCAGTCCATTAAGGCACATGGTTGGCTGCCCAGCCTGTTCCGCAGTATCGTAAACAAAGCGAAGGAGTTTTTGCAGAACCTGATCCGCCAGACAGAGCTGCCGCCCAAGCCGGTGCTCAATCTGGATATGGCGGAGTTTCGCACCATGCAGAAACTGATGATACGGGTGCAGGACAGGGCAAGGGAAATCCGCAGCTTGCAGGAGGAAGTCCCCAAGCTGAAAACGCAGCTTGCCGAAACAAAGGGTATTTTCAAAGGCAGGGAGCGGAAAGAGCTGGAAACAAAAATCCAGAGGACGGAAGAAAAAATCTCCGCCATGCTGGAAGAACTGCCCGAAATCTTAAAAGAGGACGGCTATCCCGATGTACGGGCGTTCATGGCGACTTACCGCAAGGCGGAAGCCGTGGTGGAGCAGTACAACCGTGAGCTTGTCGAATGGGAGCGCAAAGTCAGGGAAAAAGGAAAACCCGCCGAAAAAGAACAGGCAGCGCCGCCCCGGCGGGAGAGCGTATTGAAGCGCCTGCGCCAGCTTCAGGCGGAGGGCAGAACGCAAAAGTCAAAGTGCAAAACCCACGACATGGAACGATAGCTTTCACATTGAAAACAACACCGCAGGCTTCCTGCGGTGCATACATAGAAAATGCGCCCCGTGGCTTCCTTCCACAGGGCGCATGGTTATATATGGATTTATTTGCTGTATTTTCTCTTGCGGCTGTAAACGGCTGTGCCGGTCAGGACAGCGCCCGCAGCAAGCATTACCGCAATCCAAAGGGCGATATTGCTGTCGTCGCCGGTCTGCGGAGAGCTTGTATCGGTATCTTTCGGCGGCTCGGCCGGAGTTTCAGGCTCGGATGGTTCCGGTTGCTCCTCTGGATCTGTTGATTCTTTTTCAACGGTAATGGTTTCTCCGGCCTCAACCGTGGTCCCGTTGATATTCATATTCTTTCCTGTGCTGTTTGTTACTTCCACACCTTCCGGAAGATTAACAACCGCATCCTCAGAAACGGACTGAAAATCTATCTTATCCCCGGTTTGGAGATTTGCTGCGGCCTTTTCCACAGTCTGCTTACCGATCACCACTTTTGTTTGACCGCCAGAGGTTACGGCAGCCTGTGTATCGCTGTCTATGATATCTGCCGCGATGCTGGAGGAGAAGCTTCCGCCGGTTACTCCAACAACATTCCCAGCTTCGGCCCATTCATCCTCCGTCTTATCCGTATTGTTAAACGAATACGCCTTGACCGCCGTTACATCAGCCGCGGCATTAAAATCGCCGCTTTCTATTTTTACTGTTCCCAATTCCTGGTACCCGTCACGATTGATGATGGACACAGCCGCACCATCCGCAACGGGGCCGTCACCCTCTGTTTTTTTCTGAGGCTGCCCTGTTACAGTGATCGCGCTCTCACCTGTTACCGTGAGATCACCTGCGCAAAGCTGTACGCCTACATGTTTCGCATTGATCGTCGAATTGTCGATTATTACCTTACCGTCCGACGGGAAGTAAATGCCAAAGCCGTTTTTCACATTGAGGACGGAATTGTTTTTAAGAGTCACCGTATTGCCTGTTTCCGTGCCGTTTGTAACAATGCCATACGCATTGCCGGGCACTGTCAGTTGCACATTGTCAAGCACAAGCCCTCTGTTGTTCATATTATCCGTGTCCGGCGCGCCGACCAGGACAGCTCCGTCCGCACTTTCATCCGTAACAACAACACTGCCGTTTTTTACCGTCAGTGTTACATTGGGGTAATTTACATCTATTGCCGCGTTGCTTCCCGTATAGGTGTATGTGTGACCGTTTAGATTCAGGGTTCCGTTTTTCTGACCGGAAGCTATTTGGTCAGAGCCTGCATAATCGTGCAGTAATGTGATGTTGCCGTCCGCTGAACGCCCTGCCGCATTTGCTAAATTTCCATAAATATAGCTGCTGCCGTCCGCTTCTTTTACGGAGAATCCGCCGTTCGGTATTAAAGTGCGTGCACTGTCAGTATCCAACAGTTTTGCTCCTGTTCCAAGTTCGATTCCAAGCGGTTCTTCTCCACTTATGTTCTGGAAAACAATATCTCCTTCAAATTTAACAACCTGATTATAGTTACTGTTTCCACTCCCGGTTACCACTTGATAATTACTGCTGCTCAGCACAGACTGCTTGCTACCGCTGTTTTTTATTGTCACCGTATTATCACATGCACTGCCATAGCTCTGTTTCAATTTAATCGCATACCCGTTTAAAGCACTTGTATTATTGGAAGTAACACTGTATCCGTTTAGATCGATGGTGATATTGTGTTCATCTAAGGATATTCCGTAATTATAATCCGATGTCGAAACATAGTCCTTTAAAAGCTTTAACGTATAGCCGTCCTGCATGGCATTACGTGCTTCCTGCACGGTTTTATACCCAGTTTCTTGTCCCTCTGGCGTGATGACCAGAAACGCATCACCCTCCGATGCGAAGGCCGTAAGGGGCAAACAGGAAAAAGCCAGCATAACAGCCAGCAACACCGCAAGCCCTTTCTTTGTTTTCATGTGTTTTACCTCCCTGATTTCTTAATTTTTACTGTCCGGCGACACACAAAAAAGGCGCATCCCACCCGTATGGAAACGGGCAGAATACGCCTTCTGTTTTTGTGCGGTTTTCAGCTTGGCAGGAAAAAAGGGCAGAGCTACGCTTTGCTTGCTTGCTTGCTTGCTTGCTTGCTAACATTGTCGCAATTGCCGCCATTTTTGTCAAGCCCCTTTCCGAACATAAATATGCATATAAAATTTTATCACAAATCTCGCTGAATTTCAACCTCTTTTTGAGAAAAAATGAGGTGTGCTATCAACAATTCAGGTCGAATCATCTATTCCGCCGTGTAGACATTTAGAGGTCAAAAAAGCGTGATTTTAAGCCGTTTCCAGAGCCTAAACTTTGAGGGGCAAGGTGTTTGTACCTTACCCCTCGTTTTTGCGTCTGAAAGCGTTACAGGCTCATTTTTGCAGCTTTATCATTACCTCGTCTATAAGGTCTGTATATCTGCCCTGCGCCAGCAGCTTATTGCGGTAAGCAAGCAGGGCGTTAAAAACATACCGTCTTTCTTCTGCCGTCAAATAAAGGTGGTATTTCTTCTTTCTCATACGAAGATCACCTCGGCATTGACGGTTTCCGTAACCGCCAACCGGAGGGCGTTCATTCTCTGCACCCACTCCATTTGATTGTCGGTTTTCAGCGTTTCGGTAATGCCCTCACGCTCTGCCCGCTGCTTCATAAGACGGTCAAACAGCTCCTGCACCTGTTCCTCAACATCGGCAAGGTAGGATTGCAGCTTGCCGTTTGTCAAAAGGCTGGTATAAAGTGCCTTTTTATGCTCACGGATATACCGCAAATGCCGCTGCCCCCATACGCCGATAGACCGTTCCTCTTTTTCGGCTGGTAATTCCAAGCAGGGGATATAATAATCGCCCCGCAGCTCATACCAAAGACCGTTTTGCTCGTTATAGATGTACTGTTCCATTTTGTAATCCTCCAAAATCATATATTCGCACATACATCACAGTTTCCCGATTGCCACATCTTGTTATATCGTGTTATCAGTTTTTCCTGCCCTTGCTTTTGCCCTTATAACTTCTCGGAGCAAGGGTAAAACGGTGTGAAATCGTATAAAGGGATAAGGCGAGCAGAGTGCGAAAAATCCTTTATTTTCAACGGTTTCGGAGGTCTTTATTAAATCCCTATGAGGTGGTATAACCACCTACATAATTTGAGGTTTCAAATTTGAATTGGCAGCGGTCCTTTGGATGAATATTATGTTCCTCAAATCGGAGAACGCAGAAAAGAAAATATGTCACCAGAGGAAGCGGAAGAATTTGAAAAGATTCTGCGGCAGTTAGAGAGTGGTTTCGGAGAAAAAGATGAATACCTGCAGCGATTAGGTGAAATATGTGATAAAGCGGACGGATATTATGAAGAGGAAGTTTTAAAGGACGAGGCAGACGTAAACGGAGATTTGTATGAAAAGGTTTGGAGGGAAGTTGCAGAGTTACGGAAATCCGGAAAACTGCTGGAAAGGCTTGGGAGAATTTCCTGTCCGTTGGTGCTGATTCAGGGAGCGGTTGATCCACATCCGGCGGAGGGTGTTATTCAACCATTAAAAGATCGCAATGTGGACATAAAATCCTATGTACTTGATAAATGCGGTCATACTCCGTGGAGAGAAAAATATGCCAGAGAAGAATTTGCAAGGGTTCTGTTTTCCGAACTGGAAGGATGATGAGGATGAGCCAAAAAGGAGATATTATTAATTTGCTGAAGAGTAATGGAACAATGACTCAGGGGGCTTTGGCTGAAACAATGTATGGAGATAAGAATCATGGCCCTAATATATATGCGGCGCTTATAGCGCTTGTCAATACAGGCGTTGTCCTTCGCACCGGAAGTAATCCGTCATATTATTCTCTATCGGGCGTTGAGGCAGTTATTCCTGAAAGGGTAAGTAAATCTGCAAAGAAGGAATATCGGGATGTTTCAGTGGATGTGATTACAAACGCTTCGATTGAAGAAGCCGAGAAGTTAGTGCAGAATACAGATAATTACGGGCCGGAAAATGATTTGATTTCCAGGTGCTTACATAAGTTTCCATTAAACACGGACCCGGACCTCGTGGCGATGAAGGTAGGACTGGTTGACATAACAAACTCAACTCATCTGTCACAGCATAAAAGTAAAATCAGTATGGTTGAGCTTGCATCCGTAATAGCGGCCATTCCGGATATGGATGAACGAATCGCGGTCGGCGATCCGGAGGTCGTGAATGAGATTGCAAGAAGTAATGGAAACATTAATCTGTTTTCATTTGCTTCAAAATACTGTTGCTATCACAATAGGAACCTTTATGGAAGAGACGACTACTCGATTTTAGATACGGTGCTCAAAGAATACCTGCCTCGTTATTTTTCCGATGTAACAAAGAATCAGATTCAGAAATGGCAGGATAGTTTTCAATATAAAGAGTACAATGATTACATTACAAGAAAGCTTGACGAGCTTGGAATTACTGTAGAAAATCGTAAAAGGAAATTCGACCATTTTGTTTGGTACAAAAATAGATGATTGCGAGGAGGGTATGCTTATGCAAAAGAGAAAGAATGATTTGAATTTTGATAAATTTATAAAATTCCCGATGCCGGAGAAGATATTTAACGGGCCGAAAATAAAAGTCAGGGAAGACGGACAGGTTTTCATCAGTCCATCAGTTATTGAATCTATAAGGAATAATGATGAAGAGATGTGGGCGGATTTCCGGCATACGGAGGATTATAAAACTGTTGCAATAAAACTGGATGGAGATAAAAGTTTTAAGTTTCCGAAAGGCGGTTCGATGAAATTTAAGAAATGGAAGGAGATTCTTCAGAAGTTTGGATATTCGATACCGGCCGTGTACTGGCTGGAATGGAATCCGGAAGAAAATCTCTGGCTTGGCCGGCTTCAGGAAGTATCCGAATCCCCGGATATCGGGAGAATAGGATGATAAAACGTCAGAAAGAGATGTCCGAGTACGAATATGCACAGCTGGACAAAATGGTATACCAGTTATATTTAGTCTATGGAAAGGGTCTGGAATTTGATGAGTGCCGAAGCATTGCATTTTTAAAATATGTTGAGGTGCGGAAGGAACTGCATGATTTTTACAATGAGGATCTGCTGTGGCTCTATTCTAAAAATCGGATTATAGATGCGTTCAAGGAGGCGCAAAGGGAGAAAAATCGTCAGATCCGCCTGGAAGCAAAGTTATCAATGAATCAGTTGATTGGCGAATCGGGAGAACCGGTTTATACAATTTTATTTCCTGCCAGGGGAAATTTTGTCAATTATGTTTGTTTGTGGCACGACATGCGGCAATTAGGAAAAATGTGTTATACGATTTTGCTCGCCTTATATTGGGGCAGTGAGGACTGGGAGATTGTGGATTGGCTGAAAATATCGGCTCAGGCTTATTTTAATATAAAAGATTTTCTCAGAATGAAATTGAAGGCGTACGTGGAAATATGAGGAAGATAACAAAGAAAAGTATCCGGGATGAAGATATCGATATCGGGCGGGTCTCGAAGCGTTTGGAAGAAATTGCGGATGCAATTAAAATGAATAATAAGAATAATCTGACCGATATCAATGTCATCTGCGAAGAGATTTTCGGTCAGATATTGAATCGATTGTATGATATCCATCTTGTGTCACTGTCCGCGAAGGTATCAGGAAATTTTATAGCAGTGGATTTGATCGATTATGAAAACAGAATCGCATTTCAGGTGACATCAAGGGATGATAGAGAAAAGATTGAGAAAACGATTGAAAAGTTTAACAGTTCTGATTTGGTCGGGCATATCGATATTCTGAATATTCTTGTGTTAAATTCCAATATTCATCATTATAGAGAACCGGGTATTATTCATTTGAAAAATGGAAAAGAATTTTCCTATTCGAAAAACATTTTGAATTTTAACAAACTGATTGAAGAGATAGCTAAGAAAAATGCGGAGAAAAACGGATTTATTGTGGATGTATATGATATCATCAATATGGTATACGATTCCGGGCGGCTGCGTTATTTCAGTATAAACAGGAAAACGGAAATGCTGATGCGATCGGAGAGTGATGACTTTGGTGAAACCAGATTGTGGAAGAAAGGGTACGGCGATATTCAGCTGACAGCCTATATCCCGCTGTCTTATGAGGAAGAGTTATGCTGTATGATGGAAAATCGCCGGCATAATATATCCGGCGTATATCCCACATTTAATCAGGATAAGCTGCTTGAAGATTATTTTGTTTCGGAAGAAGAATTTGAAAATAAGCATAATGTCGGCCGTTTTGAGGATGAAGAAGATATTTTTATGCAGATTGAGAACATGCGCATATGTGTCAATGCCCATACGGCCCATCACATCTATAAATTATTTGAAGAACTAAAAGATGAATATATCGAGGCTCAGAATCAGATTGCTTCTGTTTTAGGCGCTGAAGGGCTGAAAAAAGTTGGAAAGAAGTACCTGCTTATGACCATCGATGGAACGGCGTGGAGAGAAATACTGTTTTTTGCGGAAAATCATACCCATTCGGGCACCCCGCATGTCAGATTCCCCGCATGGGCGCGCTTCGTCAAGCTCCACGCGATAAGGAATAGTTGTTTTAAAGAGGATGGCGAAGAGGAATGGAATATATTTAATCATTGCACGAGAGACAGAGTAACATTGTCCCCGAATGTCTATGGAAAAATTCGCGGGGATATATTGGCAGAAATCTCTGTCGATTTATCTGAATTTGAGAATGATAAGCTGAATTTATATTGGGCACCGGGGTACAAGTTTGATACAAATTGCATGGATTGTTTCGACAATGTTGTCAAATGGAAAGCGGATTATACGAAAGAGTGGATTGAAAACAAACTGTTAAAAAAGGCCCATGATTTTTGGGTCGAATATCATAGTGGCCTTGTATGACGAGGCGCAGATATTGCCGCTGCCGGATATGTATGGGAAAAATTGATACAACGCCTTTGATTACCCATACATATCCTCTTGAGCATATTGCAGAGGCCTATGATTTGTTTGAAAACAGGCGGGACAATGTGATCAAAGTGGCTATTAAATAAAATTTTTTCTAATTTAAAAGCCAGATGAAAAAGTTTAAGTACCCTGCGAAGGCTACCCATAGCAGGTATGGCAGCATCAGATATTCGGTGGATCTTGATATTTGGCGGAAGAGAACGGTTGTTTTGAGAATCAGCAGCCACAATAAAATCAGCCAGATAAATGCAAACAGGTACAGCTTCAGATTAAAGAAGATCATCGGCCAGAAAAAATTAAATACAAGCTGAATACCGTATGCAGTTAAAGCTGCGGTGTTTGGCTTCCCGGATGTAAGCACCAGATAGGATGCGATTCCCATAAGGATATATAGAATCGTCCATACTACAGGGAACAGCCAGCCGGGAGGGGCCAGAAACGGTTGATTAAGAGATTCAAACATTTCCATGCTGTTTCGGGTTAAAAGCGCAGATAAGCCTCCGATTGCAAGCGGTATGGCAAGACAGGCAATCAGTTTTTTCCATTGAATTTTCAAAAAATCACCCCTTACTACGGTTATGATTCGTGAGAGCTTTTTATTCGATTTTATTATGAAGATTGTGTTTGCGAAAAATACGCGAATGAGGTTATAAAATATGAGAGAAATTGTGTATCAGGAATTTCAGCTGTATTATCCACACCTGGTGGTGCTGCTATGGCGGCAACAATTCCAGCAGATATTGCCCAATATTACGGTTATATGTTGCGAGTTACACAAAAGTTATTGTATTTGTATGGTTTTCCAGAAATTGATGTTATGGAAAAAGGAAAGAAGTTTGATACAGAGACATTGAATATACTTACCCTTTGTTTGGGAGTAATGTATGGTGTGGCAGGGGCAAATAATGCTCTCAAAGCAGTAGCGAAAGCACTTGGTAATGGCGTGCAAAAGCAGTTAATGAAAAAAGCTTTAACTAAAGGAACAATTTATCCGGTGGTAAGGAATGTCGCAAAATGGTTTGGGGTTCGGATGACGAAAGAGGTTTTCACAGGCTTTTTTAAACATGCAATACCTGTTGTTGGTGGAGTTATTGGAGGTGGCTTGACCTATATGTCATTCAAACCATGTTGTGATAAGTTGAAAGCATTTTTGCAGGATACTCTTTTGAGCAATCCGAATCATGAGTATACAGAAGAAGAGAATGAGATTATTATTGATGCTACAGATACAGAGATGACAGAAAGTACAGAGAGAGTCGAGGAATAAATTGAAAAGAAGAGCTGTAAAATTTTAAGTTGAATTTTACAGCTTTTCTTCGTATAATAAATTTGAGAAGATGCAAATTTGCAAATTAAGTAAGGAGATTGATGTATATGGCTAATATTCTACCAGTTTCTGATTTGAGAAATTATAATGAAGTTTTGAAAAATTGTCGGATAGGTGAACCTGTGTTTCTTACCAAAAATGGAAGAGGACGTTTTGTAGTTCTTGATATCGAAGATTATGAGCGGGGGCGGGAAGAGAAGAAATTACTCATGAAACTGCAGGAAGCAGAGGAAGCAGTGAAAGATGGGGAAGGCTGGTTGAGCTTAGATGAATTGAAAGCAATTATGGGAGAATAAAAAGTATGTTGAAATTACGGATTAACCCGTTAGTCGTAGTTGATTTAAAAGGGATACGTGATTATATTGCAGAAGATAATGAAGAATACGCAGCAAAGACGATTAATGAGATTTATGGTAAGTTTGAAAATATTCAGATGTTTCCGGGAATAGGTGCGGATCTTTCTCAAAGGCTTAGTTTCAAGACAAATTACAAGTATGCAGTCTGGAAAGATTATGTCATTATTTACAAAGTAGGGAAAGAATATGTGGAGATTTATCGGGTGATAAATCGGTATCAGGATATTATGCGAATTTTTGAGTAGTATTTTAATATTTAGAGGAAGAAGTGAGAAAATGACTTTGCGGAAAGAAGTACTTGCGTTTATAAAAAAGGAATATGGTGTGGAAGCCGAGTATCCCTGGGCCAGATATCCGGAGAATGAGGTATTCCGCCATGAGGATAATCAAAAATGGTTTGCGCTTATCATGCCTGTTAAGAAAAAGCACCTGGGGATGAAGGGCGAGGGTTATGTGGATATTATCAATGTGAAACTTGATTCGATGCTGATCGATATGCTGAGGCAGCAGGAAGGGTTCCTTCCGGCCTATCATATGAATAAATCTAACTGGATAAGTATCCGGTTGGACGGAAGTGTCGGCTTGGAGCAGATATACAATCTGATCTCTCAGAGTTATATTGCAACGGCCGGTAAGAAAAATAAGGCAAAATTGTAAGATAATTCCATAAAAACATGAAAATGTAAATATACAATAATTGGAATATGAGGCAATTTGACCTAAATTTAACGAAAAATTAACCAAAATCTTTTTTTCGAATCTGAAAAAATTATTGAAATGGCCAAAAATAAATTTGAAGAAAATCAGAGGGTTGACTTTAAAAAATCAGGTTGCTATAATGTCCACAACAAAAGCGATGGAGCGAAGGGAGAAAACCTTCGTTCTTTTTTTAGGAATGCAATGGAGCATCGAGAGATCGGGGCTCCATTTTTTTTTAATAAAATTAAAGAGAGGGATGGGATGGATGGAAAATACTTTTTTAAGGATTGAGCATATTTCCAAACATTATGGAGAATTTCATGCGCTTGAGGATATTAATGTTGAAATCGAAGAAGGCGAATTTGTATGTCTTCTCGGCCCGTCCGGCTGTGGCAAGACAACACTTTTGCGAATTATCGCCGGATTGGAAAAACCGACGGAAGGAAGAATTTATCTGAAGGGCCGGGATGCGACGGATTTTCATCCGAGTAAACGTAATTTCGGTATTGTTTTTCAATCCTATGCCCTCTTTCCCAATATGACCGTGGGACAAAATGTGGCCTTTGGCTTAAAAGGAAAGGGATTGAAAAAGGATGAAATACAGTTAAAGGTTCTGGATGCCCTTGAAAAAGTAAATATGAAAAATCAGATAAAGAAATATCCCGGCCAGTTATCCGGGGGCCAGCAGCAGAGGATAGCGTTGGCCAGAGCATTAGTCCTTTCTCCGGATTTTCTTCTTTTAGACGAGCCTCTGTCTGCTTTGGATGCGAAGGTACGGCAGAAGGTTCGGAAGGAGATTAAAAATATTCAGACAAGCCTTGGCATTACGACAATTATGGTAACCCATGATCAGGAAGAGGCTTTGACAATGGCGGACAAAATTGTTGTTATGAACAATGCCTGTATACGTCAGATCGGAACGCCGGAGGAGGTTTACAATCATCCGAACAGTCCGTTTGTGGCAGACTTTGTGGGAACCATTAATTTCCTTAGAAATGATTTAAGTATGATGGGTGAAAAGTTTGCTGAGGACATGGCATCAAAACGGTTTATGGTTCAGGCTGTGCGGCCGGAATATATCTCCGTGCTGCCCGGGGAGCGTAAGGACGGGATTTCAGGCCGGGTACAGTTTATAGAGTTTCATGGAAACAACTACCGGGTGATGTTTGAAATACAGTCAGAAGAGGAAAAAGGATTTCGAAAGAATTTGATCCAGGTGGATGTCACCGGTGAAGTTTATGCGAGATTAAACATACGCCCGGGGGATATATATTGTCTTAAATTCCATGAAGACCGGGTTTTTTATTACTTAACAAATCAGGATGTTCAAATCGCACAGGAATTGTTGGGCATTTCTGATGCTATGGATTAAATAGCAGAAGGGAGAACGTGAACATGTCAAATGATCAGGTGCGTAAGGAGAGAACAATTTCATCGGAAACGATTTTAAAAGTATTGACGATGGTCATGCTGTTATCCTTTCTTGTTTTTTTATTGTTTCCGCTGATCACTGTTTTTTCAAAGGTATTTCAGAGCAATTCGGGAGAATTTGTAGGATTTGCTAATTTTGCTAAATATTTTTCGACGCCGTCACTGATGAGGTCCATAGGAAATTCAATTCACGTTTCACTTGTTACGACGGTTATCAGTGTGGGACTGGCTTTTGGCGTGGCTTATGCCATCAGCCGGACCAATATGCCTTTTAAAAAAGGATTTCAGTATATTGCCATGCTGCCCCAGTTTGTTCCGACAATGGTTCATGGCATGGCGCTGGTTTATCTTTTCGGACGCCAGGGGCTTATTACAAAAATGGGTATAGATATCGGACTTTATGGGGAACTGGGTGTGGTTATTGCGGAGGTTCTCTATACATTCCCGCAGGTTTTGATGGTTTTGGTTGTCGCCATGAGCAGTGCGGATAATCGGCTTTATGAGGCGGCTTCCTGCATGGGCGCCGGGCCGGGACGTGTTTTTTTCAGAGTAACGCTTCCGGGAATGAAATACGGATTGATCAGCGCGGTGACCATCGCCTTCACAAAATGTTTTACCGATTTCGGTGCGCCTCAGGTTGTCGGCGGTAATTTCAGTGTTGTGGCAACGGATATTTACAAGCAGGTGCTTGGTCAGCAAAATATGTCTATGGGAGCAGTTGTCGGTGTGATCCTCACCATTCCCGCGATCGTGGCCTTTATTATTGATTCCATATCAAAATCAAAAGCGGACTCAGAGTCGATATCCTCGAAGGCCGTGGCATTTAAGCCGGTGGAGAATAAAAAGAGAGATATCGGATATTTCATATATTCACTGTTTGTTACAGCCTTGATCGCAGTTATGTTTGTTGTGATTGCTCTGGCTGCTTTTGCAAAACGGTGGCCGTATGATCTGACCTTTACCTTGGAGCATTTTGACTTTGATTCAGTTCTCTTAAACAGCGGAATGAAAGCAATTTGGGTCAGCGTTAAAATGTCGCTGCTCACGGCGGTGATTGGAGGCATATTAACATTTTTGTTTGCTTACTTAATTGAAAAAAGTAAACCAATGGCTTTAGTACGTTCGATATGCCGCTTTTTTGCCATGATGCCGATGGCGCTTCCGGGCATGGTTATTGGCCTGGCCTATGTTATGTTTTTTAATAAGACCGGGTTCACTATACCGCTGATTGGGCTGGTTATTCCGAATCCGTTCCATTCATTGTATCGGACTTTGGCGATTATGGTAATTTCCAATATTGTACATATGTTTTCCGTAACATATATTACGGCGACAACCGCATTGAAAAAACTGGATTCGGAATATGAAAATGTGGCGGATTCTATGGCGGTTCCTTTTTATCAGGTGTTTTTGCACGTAAGTATGCCAATGTCCCTGCCGGCGATTTTAGAGATTATTATGTACTATTTCGTTAATACGATGGTAACGATTTCAGCCCTTGTATTTTTGTATACAGTCCGGAATCAGCCGATGGCTCTGGCTATCCTGAATATGGATGAAAATGGTGACTATGCAGCGGCGGCTGCCATGTCGCTGGTTATTTTATTGATCAATGTGATTGTTCGCTCCATCTATGAAATCTTTAATTACATATGCAGGCGGCGCGCAGAAAAATTCAGCAGACCATAATCGAAAGATTGTGATAGATATCATTTCAATATGAGGAGGATAAGATTATGACAAAAAGAATGACAGCTTTGATTTTAGGTGTAGTGTTAAGCCTGACCGCTTTGGCCGGATGCAGCTCCGGCAGCGCTTCCGCAGAAAAATCCGGCACATCTGAGGCTGCAGATGCAGCGGCGGAATCGTCAGCGGAGCCGGGGGAGGTAGCAAAAAGCGAGAGTGGTTCCCTTGTTATCTATACGGCCCTGGAGGATGATCAGATTGAGCCTTATCTCACATCCTTTAGAGAGCAGTATCCGGATATTGAATTGGAAGTCAGCCGTATTTCCACAAGTACACTGATAAGTAAGGTGATCGCGGAAAAGGACAATCCGGTTGCGGATGTACTTTGGGGTGTTGCGGCTTCGAGCCTTTTGTCATTGGATGAATACGATGGAGTGATTCAGCCGTATACGCCGGAAGGTGCAGATCGGATCTTGCCTCAGTTTAAGGATACGGAGGAAGAACTTCGCTGGTGCGGCATTGATGCCTATGAAGGGGCAATGCTCGTCAATACAAAGCTTTGTGAAGAACTGAATCTGGATGTCCCTGAAAGCTGGGAAGACCTTTTGGATCCGCAGTATGAAGGACATATCGTTATGCCTGACCCGGCGGCTTCGGGAACCGGCCTTTTAATTGTAAACGGCTGGCTGCAGATGTTTGACGATGGTTGGGATTATATTGAACAGTTGAATAAAAATATGGCTGAATATACGGATTCCGGTTCCAAACCGGCAAAAATGGCGGCAGCCGGTGAAGCGGTTATCGGCTTATCCTTTGGCTATAGATGTATTCTTCTCCAGGAGGAAAATCCGGATGAAACGGTTGTCGTATTTCCAAGTGAGGGAAGCGGATGGGATGTTGAAGCAAACTGTCTTCTGGCCAAGAAAGAAATGAATCCGTGCGCATATACCTTCATGGATTGGGCCATCAGTGATGAGGCTATGGCAGCCTATGCCAAAGAGATGCCGATCGTAGCCATTGGAACAAACGGCGAAGTTCCGGAGGGTTATAATCAGGATCCGTCCCTGAATCTGTATGCAGACCTTGATTTGTATGCAGCGGCAGCGGATCGCCAGGACATTCTGGATAAATTTATAAACGAGATCACCTCCGGAAACTAAATGTAAGCATGTGAGTATCCCTTTTTCTAAAAAATGAAACGACCTCCTGTGTTTGATGTAAGAATTATATCATGCAGGAGGTTGTTTTCTTTACGTTATTTTTTCCCGAGTTCCCAGAAAGCTACGGCGCTGGCGGCGGCAACATTTAAGGAGTCTACGCCGTGGGACATGGGGATGCGGACCGTATAATCGCAGTCTGCGATGGTGGATGGGGCCAGCCCGTCGCCCTCTGCGCCGAGAAGGATGGCAAGTTTATCTTCAGCTCTCAGCCGGGCGTCGTCAATAGGGACGGAATCATCCCTTAATGCCATCGCTGCGGTTTTAAAGCCAAGTTTTTGCAAAAGCTTCATGCCGGTGTCCGGCCACTCGGAGTCTTCGCTGCCGAGAAAAGTCCACGGTATCTGAAAGACGGTTCCCATGCTGACACGGATAGCCCGGCGGTACAGCGGATTGCTGCATCCGGGTGTGAGCAGCACGGCGTCGATATTGAGGGCCGCGGCCGAGCGGAAAATGGCGCCGACATTTGTGGGATTCATGATATTTTCGAGAATGGCAATACGGCGGGCCCGGCTGCATATATTTTCAACAGAGGGCAGGGCCGGACGACGCATGGCGCAGAGAACGCCGCGGGTCAGCTTAAACCCGGTCAGCTGCGTCAGAATTTCAAATTCCGAGGTGAAAATAGGGATGTCTCCGCATCGGGCGATCACATCGCGGGCCTGTCCTTCAATATGTTTGCGCTCCAGCAGGAGAGAAATCGGCTGACAGCCTGCATCCAGGGCGCGTTCGATAACCTTCGGGCTTTCAGCGATGAAAATACCTTTTTCGGGTTCATGGCGGTTAAGTAATTGATTTTCGTTCAGGCGGGCATAGATATCCAGCTCGGGAGCTTCAAAGTCCGTAACTTCGATAATGTTTGGCGTAGACATTATTTCATTCCTCCGGTTTTCCGTTTCTTTTTTAAAACATTTTATCACATCTTAAATGATACGGCCATGGCCGTGTTCGGAAATACGTAGAAAAAATCCGGTGGATATGCTAAAATGAAGAAGCATTTTTCTAAAAAACTTGACTATAAACCCGGTTGATACTTTATTCTGTATAAAAATGACAGAAGGTGATGAGATGACAATTAAAGAGGTTGAGGAGAAGACGGGACTTGCCCGTTCAAATATCCGCTTTTATGAAAAGGAGAAACTGATTCAGCCGACAAGAAATACGGGCAATGGCTACAGAGAGTATTCGGAAGAGGATGTGGAAACCATCAAAAAGATTGCGTACCTGCGGACGCTGGGAATTCCAATTGAGGCGATCCACCGGCTGATCCTCGGAGAAATTTCTTTGCATGAGACGCTTTGCATCCAGATGGAGAAGCTGGATGAGCAGATGGCGGATTTGGAGCAGGCGAAGGTAATATGTGGTAAAATGCTGCAGGACGAGACAGTCAGTTTCGATAATCTGGATGTGGGGGCCTATGTGCCGGAGGTGAAAGCGTACTGGCAGTCGAATTCGAAAATTTTCAGATTGGATTCGGTGGGCTTTCTCTATATGTGGAGCGGTTCCCTTACCTGGGGGATTTTAACTGCTGTGGTGCTGGCCATTGCTCTTTTAGTCTGGCCGAAGCTGCCGGACAAGATTCCGGTTCAATGGAGCGATGGAGAGGTGAGCAGGGCGGTCAGCCGAATCTTTATCTTTGTTTATCCGCTGGCCTGCGGGATCATCCGTTTTCTTTTCAGACCCCTGTGGCAGAATAATCTGAGAATGTACGTTTGGTTTCACAGTGATCTGGTTGCGGATTATCTGGCAAACTTTTTTTGCTTTGTTATTTTGTCCGTGGAAATATTTTCCGTGTTATATATTTATGGCATAGTGAAGTACGTGCAAACTTTATTGGCCATTGATTGTGCCGTGTTTGCGGTTTTATTGGCTTTGGGGATGTACAAGTTGAGGAATAAGCGTTAAAATAAGTTGAAAATAAACATATTGCGGCGATAATGATGAATAGACTGTTGGGGATTTGAATGGAACAGAATAGACAATACACGGTAAAAGAATTGATCGGGAGATTTCTTCCTTATTTTAAACCATATTATAAGACTTTATGTCTGGACTTATTTTGCGCGGCGCTGACCACAATTTGTGAAATGATATTGCCGCTGATCATCAGGCAGATTACCAATACTGCTTTGCAGGATATTGCTTTATTGACAGTAAGAATGATACTTGGTCTGGGATTTCTTTATTTTGTACTGCGGGTGATAGACAGTATTGCCAATTTTTATATGGCAGATATGGGACATGTTATGGGTGCGAAGATAGAGACTGATATGAGACGCAATGCGTACGCGCATTTACAGCAATTGTCAAATACGTATTTTAATAATACAAAAGTCGGTCAGATCATGGGACGTATTACCAACGATCTGTTTGAGGTTACGGAGTTTGCCCATCATTGTCCGGAGGAATTTTTTATAGCGGGAATTAAGATAATTGTATCTTTTATCATACTTGCGGGCATCCATTTGCCGCTTACGGTGATGGTATTTGTCTTTGTTCCGATTATGACGGTCGTATGCCGGATAATCAACAAGAAGATGCGTTCTGCCTTTATTGACCAGCGTCATCAGATTGGTGAATTAAATGCCAAAATTGAGGATAGTTTACTGGGGCAGAAGGTAGTAAAGGCATTTACCAATGAAGATATTGAAACGCAAAAGTTTGAAGAAGGTAATCAGAAATTTTTAGGGATCAAGTCATATACCTATCGGTTGATGGGGCTTTTTTCCACCTCTACCAGGGTGTTTGACGGGTTGATGTATCTGACAGTCATTATAGGCGGCGGTTTTTTCATGAAGTATGGCGTGATTCTTCCCGGCGATATGGTAGCTTATGTTATGTATGTTTCTGCCCTGATTGCTACGGTGAGAAGAATCATTGAGTTTGCGGAACAGTTTCAGAGGGGAATTACAGGTATTGAGCGATTCGTGCAGATTATGGATGCGGATGTGGAGATTTTTGATGAGCCGGATGCGCAGGATTTGGAGAATCCGAAGGGAGAAATTGTGTTTGACCATGTCAGTTTTGAATATCCGGATGACCATAATACGGTATTCCATAATTTGAATTTGAAGATACGCGCAGGAGAAAAGGTTGCTATTGTAGGACCTTCCGGCGGAGGGAAGACGACACTTTGTAATTTGATCCCAAGATTTTATGATGTATCGGGTGGTAAAATTATACTGGATGGAAAAGATATAAAGAAGCTTACTTTGAAGAGTCTGCGCAGGAGTATCGGTATGGTACAGCAGGAGGTTTATCTGTTTTCAGGAACAGTATTTGAGAATATTGCTTATGGTAAACCGGGTGCGACCTATGAAGAAGTAAGGGAAGCGGCAAAGCGTGCCGGAGCAGACGAGTTTATTCAGAATTTAAAGGATGGGTATGACACATATGTCGGTGAGCGCGGCGTGAAGCTATCCGGTGGACAGAAGCAGAGAATCAGTATTGCCAGAGTGTTTTTAAAGAATCCGCCGATTATTATTCTGGATGAGGCAACCTCTGCTCTGGACAATGAAAGTGAGTACGCAGTTGCCAGATCTCTGAATGAGTTGGCAAAGGGACGTACAACACTTACCATAGCACATAGATTGTCCAGCATCAAAAATTCAGACAGGATTCTGGTGTTGACAGAGGAAGGGATCGTGGAGGAAGGAAATCACGATCAGCTTATGGAACGCGGGGGAATCTATTGTCAGTTTTACAGAATGGCAAATGAAATAAAATAGCAAGGAAATCCTGGAACAGGAGGACATTGCCTTGTTTTTGCGGGAGGTTTAATTAAGAATGATTCTTTATTTTACAGGTACAGGCAACAGTGAATTTGTGGCGAAGCGGATTGGGGAAAAGACCGGGGATGAAATCCTGAATTTGTTTGAGAAGATTCGGGATGGGGATTATTCCAGAATAAAATCGGCGAGGCCCTTTGTGTTTGTTGTACCCACCTATGCGTGGCAGATTCCTCATATTGTCAGAGATTGGATTCGGCGCACAAAGTTTGGCGGAAACCGTAAGGCTTATTTTGTGATGACCTGTGGAGACAGCATCGGCAATGCGGGTGAATATATTGAAAAGCTGTGTGCGAAAAAGGGCTTTCAATACATGGGTTGTGCAAAAATCATTATGCCGGAAAACTATATTGCCATGTTTCAGGCCCCGGAGAGGGATGAAGCACTTCGGATTATAGACAGGGCGCTCCCGGCAATCGATGATGTTATCGAGGTCATTAAAAAAGGCGAAGGGATTCCACAGAAAAAAATCACTGTGGCCGGGAAGATCAGTACTGCCCTGGTAAATAAAATATTTTACCCTGCATTTGTCCACGCAAAGCCCTTTTATACGACGGAGGCCTGCATCGGCTGTGGAAAATGCGAAACTGTCTGTCCGATGAATAATATTGATATCATCGATGGCCGTCCGGTTTGGGATGATCATTGCACCCAGTGTATGGCCTGCATCTGCGGCTGCCCGGAAAAGGCGATCGAATACGGCAAAAAAAGTAAGGGAAAGCCGAGATATCAATGTCCGATGTAGATGAAGGGATTGTTATCCTGCGGACTTTAGTTTATAATAATCAGGTAATATAAAGAATAAGAGAGGTTATTCAGATGATAAATGTCAGAGAGTACAGAGGACATATTCGAAATTGGAAAGCACTCTGCGGAGAGCTTGGCATTGATCCGGCATTGTCCAGAGAAGAGCGTGAGGAACAGATTCTTATAAAGGCCTATGAGACCTGGGGATACGATATGGCAAATCATATGCACGGCATGTTTGCCTTTGCATTGTGGGATGAGGAAGAGCAGAAGCTTTTCTGTCTGCGGGATCAGTTTGGAACGAAACCGTTTTATTATTATGAAACCGAAGAAGGCCATCTTCTCTATGGGACGACCATTCGTAAGATCATGGAGCAGCCGGGCTTTGTGAAAAAGCTGAATGAAGAAATGCTCCAGTTATATTTGAGCCTGACCTATGTGGCCGGGGAAAATACATTTTTCCGGGGAGTGAAAAAACTTATGCCCGGCAGGTATCTCATCTGGCAGGATGGCAAACTTAAAATTGAGCGCTATTGGACGCCGGAGTTTCATCCGGATGAAAGCAAAACGCTGGAAGACTGGGCCGATGAGATTCATACAACCATTCAGGAGATTATGCCGGAGGTGAAATCCGAAGATGAGACGGCGGAATCCTTCCTGTCCGGCGGCGTGGATTCCTCCTATGTGCTGGCGATGTCGGATGTGAAGCTGACCGATTCCTGCGGTTATGAAGAGGCCCGCTTTGATGAATCGGGGATGGCCCGGCAGACGGCGGAGATTCTCGGGAGAGAGAATGCCAGATGTCTGATCACGCCGGAGGAATATTTTGAAATTGTTCCTTATGTAATGTACCATATGGAGCAGCCCCTTGGAGATGCTTCAGCCATAGCCTTTGCCATAGCCTGCAGGGCGACGGCGGAACATACAAAGCTGTGTTATTCCGGCGAGGGCGCCGATGAATTTTTCGGCGGTTATAATATGTACCGCAATGCGGAGCGGTATGGGGAGAATCTGAAAACATTTTATGTGGGCAACACCAATATTATGAAGGAGGATGAGAAAAAGCGGATTCTCAAAAAATATGACCCGGATGTCCTTCCGATTGAGTTGGTGGAACGGATCTATGAGGAAACCGAAGGTTTGGACCCGCTGGCTAAGATGTCTGACGTGGATATTCAGATCTGGCTTGAAGGAGACATTTATTTAAATGTGGACAAAATGAGTACAGCCGCTGGGCTGGAGATCCGTATGCCTCTGACGGACAGGCGGATTTTTGATATTGCTTCTCGGATGCCGTCAAGATTTAAAGTCAATGCGGAGCAGAATAAGGTGGCTTTCCGCACGGCTGCGGCCAAAGTTCTCCCGGAAAAGATTGCATTCCGCAAGAAGCTTGGATTTATCGTGCCGATCCGTATATGGATGGCGGATGAACGGTATAATCAGGATGTGCAGGCGAAGTTCCACAGCGATATGGCGGCACAGTTTTTTAATATGGATGAAATCAATGCGATTTTTGACGATTATGTCGGCGGAAATTCGGATAACTGGCGGAAAGTATGGACCATCTATACCTTCCTTGTTTGGTATGAAGAATATTTCGTAAAACGTTGATCGGATAGAGTAAATGAACAGGGTAAAATGTGACAGGTGTTTGGTTGGAGCGCCTGTCATATTTCTATGTACTGTACATGAGAGAAGGACATGGGGCAGAAAGCAGGAGGCAGAAGAAATGTCAGAGAAAAAAATAGTGTTTTTTGATATTGATGGGACGTTGTGGAATTGGCATAATGAGATCCCGGAAAGTACCATTCGGGCGATTCGGAATCTGCGGCAAAACGGGCATCGGGCTTTTTTGTGCAGCGGGCGCAGCCGGGCCTATATTCAGAATCCGGATTTGTTTGCCATTGGGTTTGACGGCGTTGTGTCGGGATGCGGAACGATGATTGAGTATGGCGGCGAGACCATTTTCTATAAAAAACTGGATGTGGATTTGGTAGAACACACGGTAAATACCGTAAGAAAATATGGGATGCGGCCCATATTGGAAGGCCGGGAGTATCTGTATATGGATGAGAGAGAATTTGCCAAGGATAACTATGGAAAAAAGCTGAAAGCGGAGATAGGTCCCCGGCTGCTGACTATTGCGGACGAATGGGGACGGTGGGAGATATCCAAGTTATCCTGCGCAACGGAAACAGCGGACCGGGAAAAGTGTTATGAGGAATTAAAAGACTGTTTTGATTTTATTATACATGATATACCGGTGACAGAATTTGTTCCGAAGGGATATCATAAGGGGACCGGAATAGCGAAGGTGTGTGAAATGCTGGACACGGATATTAAAGATACGATTGCCTTCGGGGACAGCGCCAATGATATTGGAATGTTCCGGGCGGCCGGCATCGGGGTAGCCATGGGCAACAGTTCCGAAGATGTCAAATTGGAAGCGGATTATGTGACAACGCCGGTGATGGAAGACGGCATATGGAAGGCATGTAAACATCTGGAGCTGATATAAAGGGTGACAATTTTGTCACGGAAGGATTCACGGAAGAGTCATGTTGCTCATTTATACTGAAAGAAGATAAGGAGGAATGTGACATGGAAATATTGCGATGTGAAAATCTGACAAAGATATATGGCACGGAGAATACGGAGATCCGGGCCCTTGACAATGTGTCCTTTTCTGTGGAAAAGGGAGAGTTTGTTTCAATTGTAGGGCCTTCGGGCAGCGGAAAATCAACACTTTTGCATATCCTTGGCGGTGTGGACAGGCCGACTTCCGGGAAGGTGTTTATCAATGGAACGGATATCCACGGGCTCAGCGAGGATAAGCTGGCGATTTTCCGGCGGCGTCAGATCGGATTGATCTATCAGTTTTATAATCTGCTGCCGGTGCTCAATGTGGACGAAAATATTGCCCTTCCCCATTTGCTGGATGGGCGTAAACTGGATAAACAGCGGTTGGATGATATTGTGGAGCGTATGGGTTTGTCTGAACGGAGAAATAATCTTCCGAGTCAGCTTTCCGGAGGGCAGCAGCAGAGAGTTTCCATAGGGCGGGCCTTATTCAATCATCCGACAATTATCCTGGCGGATGAGCCGACGGGCAATTTAGACAGGCATACGGGGGCTGAAATTATTCATCTTTTAAGAGAATCCAATCGAAGCCAGAAGCAGACGCTGCTGCTCATTACCCACGATGAGAGCATTGCCCTGCAGGCGGACCGGATGCTCTGTATTGAGGATGGAAAAATCACCAGGGATGAGCGCATCCGGGTATTGGGAGGTGGGACCTTATGAAAAATCATGTGGTGCATTATGTGACTTTCCAATACATGAAGCAGAATCTCCGGCGGACGGTCACCGCTTTTTTAGGCATTGTTTTTATGGTGCTTTTGATGACTTGTGTGTTTGTGGGGAAGGATACGGGAATTTCCTATCTCGAAGATGTGGGTGAGGCAAGGGACGGAAAATGGCATGCCAGTATTTATGATATTAACAGCGAGGAACTTTCGGAAATCGAGTCGATGGAACATGTATCGGACCTGGCAATTTCAAAAAGTATGGGGATGACTGCCTTTAACCGGTCGCAGAATCCGGAAAAGCCTTATCTCAATATCCGGGCATACTCGGAGAAATGTTTTGACTGGATGAATATTGAACTTTCCGAAGGCCGTTTTCCAACGGGCACAAATGAGATCATTCTCAGTGAAAGTGTGCGGGAAGACGGCTCTTCGATTCAAATCGGCGATGAAATTTCGGCGGAATATCTTACGCGGAGTATCACGGGGATCGCCGAGGGCGTCGAATCGACGTTTCCTTTTCAGGATATTACAGTCAAATATGGGGAATCTGTAGAGATACCGAAGGATTTTCCCTATTACATGGAAAATGACAGTTTCAGGGAAGATATCAATTATACGGGAGAAAAGCAGAGTTACCGGGTTGTGGGTTTTATGAAGGCACCCGGATTTGAAAGCGCAGGCTCAGCCTGTTATGAAGCGCTGACATGGATCAGCCCGGAAATTGCAGCGGAAAACGGCGGTTTGTTTAATGTTTCTTTAATGTTTGATCTGGAGGATTCGATGACGGCGCCGTCACGGGAACTGAAAAAGTACAATGAGAACAAAACCGTCGCATATAATGATTATGTGCTGGCATTTTCAGGAAATTCTTCCGATTCCACGATCAATGTTATCGTGCGGGCGATGACGCTTTTCTTTTTGACGGTTATTATCATAGCTTCCATTATTTTGATTTATAATCTTTTCAATATGTCCTTCGAGGAAAGAAGCCGTTACCTCGGAATGCTCTGTTCCGTCGGAGCTACGGGTCGGCAGAAGCGAAGCAGTGTTTATTTTGAAGCCTTTTTTCTGCTTTTGCCGGCATTGCCGACCGGTTTTTTGCTGGGGCTGGCGGTGATACAGGGCGGCATGATGATGCTTCAGCCATTTGTCGGGAAAATTTATGGAATTTATGGGGCGCCGCAGGATGTGCCGGTATCTTTAAATATTTTGCCGGGGAGTGTTTTGCTGGTACTGATTGTCAGCATAGTCACAGTATTCGTGTCGGCTTATCTTCCGGCGCGCAAGATCAGTAAGATCGGCCCGATTGAATGTATACGCGGAAATGAACAACATTCGAAAAAGCTTCATTCTATGGATATGCGTCTCATTCGGCGGCGCGGTGTGGAAGGCATGTTAGCCCGGAATTCGCTGCGGGTTCAGCATAGAAAGACACGGGGAATTGTGCGTTCTATCGTTGTATTTGCGGTGATTCTTGTTGTAACCTCCTTTGGGGTTCGAAATGTGACTCGGATTGTATCTTATCGCATGCAGGATGATTCTTCGATTAATTATAAAATGGATGATTGGGATTACATTTTTGGAACGATGAACGGAGATTTTGCAGATTATGAAGCGGTAAAGGCTGAAATTGAAGCAGACGAAGGTGTGGAATCGGTTTGCGAATGGGGAACGGGCACTTTTATCGGCACTGTTCCAAATGAAGTATTCAGCCGGGAATATTGGGAGGCTCTTCACAAAGTGTTTAATCTGTATTATCATAAAGAATTAACAGATGAAGAATTTAATGAACATCATTCCGGAGGAAGAGGGCTGCTGAATGTGGTTGCCGTGAATGATGAGATGTTCGGTCAGATCGCGGAGGCGGCGGATGTTGATGAAAAAATCATCCGGGATGCGGAGTATCCGGCTATCGTGGTGCAGGACGGCGAAGTTTCAACGGAAAACTGGAGAGTCGGCGGCATGGATGCGGAAAGATATCAGTTTTATCAAATTGAACGGATGACAGATTTGGAAAAAGGTGAAATTATTCCGATGATGCTTTATTGCCCGGATGAAAAGAAGAATGAGGATTTTTCGTTGACGGTAGCAGGATATGCGTCCAATGAGCAGCTTGAAATGTTTCAGTTTCATTCGGAGCAGATGTGGGCCATAATTCGGATGGATACGGGTAAGGCAATCAATGAGATTTTAATGTCGTCGGATGTTGATGATGATAATTATCAGCTTATCCAGAAGCACCTTATGATAAAAATGAATGAGAATGTCACGGATCTTCCTGAGAAGCTCCGGAATATGCCGATGGTTGCACAAGGAAAGTATTTTTTCATGGATGCTGATTATACGAAAACTCTGGCGGATTCTCTGAATGCGATGATCCGTATTTTGCTGTACAGTTTTGTGATTTTAGCTTCGGTGATTTCCATGTTAAGCCTGTACAATTCCATCCGGGGAAGAATTCTCGGAAGGCGGCAGGAGTTTGCTGTATTGAAATCCATGGGGGCAACGAACGGTCAGATACGAAGGATGCTTTACCATGAATGTCGGACGATCATGGGCCGGAGCATTTTGTGGTCGGCAGTGATTGCCGTACCGCTGATTTTCCTTATTCGGGAGTTTCTCATAAAAGTTTTAGGATATATGCGGATTTCCTTTCCATGGGTTATATGTGGGGCGGCGGTGATGCTGGCGGCGGTGATTCTTACGGCGATGACTCAGCGATGTTTTGCTCAGATGAATCAAAGGAATGTGGCTGAAGATATCCGGGAAGAAAGAGGATAGAATTTATGAAAGTTTTACTTGTCGAGGATGATGCGATCATCTCAGAGGGGCTGCAGTATTCTCTCCGGCAGGAAGGATATGAGGTGGCGGCGGCAGTCAGCCAGAAAGAGGCATTGGCGTTGATACAGTCGGAAATCCATTGGGATTTTTGCCTGTTGGATGTCATGCTTCCGGATGGTGACGGTTTTGCCATCTGTCGGGAAATACGAAAGAATAGTCAGACGCCGATACTGTTTCTCACGGCCTGCGATGACGAGGTTCATACAGTGATGGCTTTAGAGCAGGGGGCCGACGATTATATCACAAAGCCCTTTCGTATTCGGGAGCTGATGGCACGGATGAAAGCGATTCTTCGGCGTACAGAGCAGAAAGGACGGCCGGATGCGGCTGTCTGTATCGTAGGAAAAAATCAGGTGAATCTGCAGACGGGAAAGATTTATTGCGGTAATGAGGAAATCATTCTCACAGCCATGGAATATAAGCTGCTGCTTATTTTTCTGAATCACCGGGGACAGACATTGACACGCCGGCAGATTTTAAACAATATCTGGGACGACGTGGGAGATTATGTCAATGATAATACACTCAGCGTTTATATCAAACGGCTTCGGAAAAAACTGGGAGACAGCCCGGAAGGCCAGATTATTAAAACGGTGAGAGGCACCGGATACCGAATGGAGAAATAGGAGGCTGAGAAAGTGTCGGAGAAGATTTTTATGGCCCTGCTTGTCGGGGCCTTTTTCCTGATGGCGGCTGTCTTTCTTTATCAGAGAAAAAAGCGGGAAAAACAAATTGAAGAATTGATCATGTATTTGATGCGTATTCAGGATGGGCCGGAACTGCCGGAATGGACCAGTTACCGGGAAGGGCAGCTTGGTATTTTGCAGAGCGAAATTTATAAGCTGGTGATGCTTCTCCATGAAAAATCCAGCCAGGCGGTAAAAGAGCGGGAATATCTCTCAAAAATGCTTTCAGATATTTCCCATCAGATCAAAACGCCGCTGACATCCATTACGATTATGGCCGATCTGTTGAGAGAGCCGGATTTGCCGGAGGAAAGGCGGATGGAATTTGCCGGGAAAATTGACCAGCAGGTGAACCGGATGACCTGGCTTGTGCGGAATCTGCTGACACTCTCTCAGTTGGAGGCCGATATGCTGAAGCTGAAAAAAGAAGATGTCGAAGTGAGAAGGCTGGTTCAGCGAGCGGCGGAGCCCCTGAGGCTCATGGCAGATGTAAAAAATGTGGAGATTTCCTTGGATATGGACGAGGATATCCATTTAATATGCGATGAACATTGGACCGTGGAAGCGATTTCAAATATCATAAAAAATTGTCTGGAACACACGCCGGAGGGCGGCCGGGTGACTATCCGCGTCGAAGAGAACAATTTTTCCGTCAATATCTATATTCGTGATAATGGCGAGGGCATCGAAAAAGAAGATATTGCCCATATTTTCGAACGCTTCTACAAAGGAAAAAATGCGTCAGAAAACAGTGTGGGTATCGGTCTGGCATTGTCGCGGCAGATCATGGTGCAGCAAAACGGGACAATTGATGTGAAAAGTGAGCCGGGCGTCGGAACCGAATTTCATTTGAAGTGGTATAATATTTAAGTTAGGATCTTAAAAAATCCCTTATTGGATTATTATAAATAGTATTTGGGGAGGAAGTAACTACATGGATAGAAAAGCAATTAATTCCATTCTTAAAATTGGGGAAACCGCAGCAGTTGAATTTAAGCGTTGTGGCAACGGCATCGAATCAGATGTTTATGAAACAGTATGCTCTTTCCTAAATCATTTTGGCGGAGATATTTTTATGGGCGTTCTGGATGATGGAACTGTAGCAGGTGTACCGGAAAAGGCAGCTCCGGATATGGTAAGGAATTTCATAAAGGTTGTGAGTAATCCATTGTTGTTTTCTCCTACGATATATTTGGCACCTGAAATTATTTCATATGATGAAAAGCATACTATCATTCACGTGCATATTCCGCCAAGTGCCGAGGTTCACAGTTATAAGAAGGTGATATATGATCGTGTAGATGATGCGGATGTAAAGGTTACAGCTACTAGTGTGATTGCTCAGATGTATATACGCAAGCAAAATATTTTTACGGAAAAGAGGATTTATCCATATGCGAAGATGAGCGATTTACGTTTGGATTTGCTTCCAAAGATTCGTATGATGGCGAGGAATAATGCTCCTAATGGAAAACATTCATGGACAAGCATGGGAGACGAAGAATTGCTGAAAAGTGCAGGGTTATATGGTTATGATATTGCCACCGGAGAAGAAGGATTTAATTTGGCTGCAATTATGTTACTGGGCAGGGATGATGTCATTCTGAATGTGGCTCCGGCCTATGTAACAGATGCCATTGTTCGCAAAGTAAATGTGGACAGATATGATGACCGTGAAATTATAAAAACTAATTTAATTGAGAGTTATGACATGCTCTTTGAGTTTGGGAGGAAGCATTTGTCGGACAAGTTCTTTTTAGAGGATACAGTGAGAAAAAGTCTGAGGAATATGATTGTGCGCGAAATGGTTGGTAATACATTGATGCATAGGGAGTTTACTAGTAGTTTTACTTCTAAATTTGTGATTGAGCAGGAGCGAATGTATGTGGAGAATGCAAATCGTGCATTGAAAGATGGCTATATAACGGTAGACAACTTGGAGCCAAATCCCAAAAACCCGATTATTGCAGCGTTCTTTCGGAATATAGGTTATGCTGACCAGTTGGGGTCTGGGGTAAGGAATTTATTTAAATATACTAAATTTTATTCTGGACAAGAGCCGGAATTTAAAGAAGGTGATGTATTCCGAATTACAGTACCGTTGAATGATACCTATTCATTTGACTATGGTTTGATTGGTCAAATAAATGAGACTAGTGCGACTAAAAATGAGACCAATGAGACTAAAGTTGAATTAAATGAAGATGAAAAGAAGGTGATATCCTTGATAAAGAAAAATCCAGAAATCACACAAAAGAAACTTCATGAAGAATCAGGAATTTCTTTAGGGACTATCAAGAGGATACTTCCAAGGTTACAGGAAAAGGGCATTATTGAGAGGATAGGAAATAAACGTTCTGGGAAATGGAATATAAAGTAATAGAGTAGTGAAAAAGAGGGAATATGTTATGACTAAAGATAAGGCAAAGCGGTTATTTTTAACAGCGATTATTTTGTTGACGGTGGCGCAGGGGTTGAGTTCATCGGTTTTTTCTAATTATTTTAAAGAGGTCTATCAGATCAATTCGGTGCAGAGGGGATTTCTGGAAATTCCGAGGGAAATGCCGGGCGTGCTGTGTGTTGTTGTCATATCCTTGCTCGGCAGTCTGGGGAATGTTTCGATGGCTTTTATCGCTTATGGGTTGTCCTGCATTGGATTGCTGGTTTTGGGTCTGCTCTCCCCATCCTATGGGTGGATGATGGTCTTTTTGTTTATCGCTTCGCTGGGAGAACATATGATGATGCCGTTGAGAGACAGTATTGCTATTGATTTGTCCCAGGAGGGAAAGACGGGTACTTTTCTGGGCAAACTTAAGGGGCGGATGCTTTTGGCATCAATGCTGACGTCTGTGGCTGTGTTTATCGGTTTTCGCGCCGGTTTTTTCTGGTTTGGCAAAGGCGTGATCCCGTCATTTTGCCTGGCGCTGGCTATTGCTGCTGTGGGAGCGGGATTTATTCTGAAACTGCGGAAGGAATGTCCGGAATTAAATGTACCGCAGCGTCATAAGCAGATTTCAGAAAAAAAATCGAAACATTCATTTAAAAAGAAATATTTGCCCTATTATGTGGTAACTGCGGTGTATGGTTGTCAGAAACGGGTTCGGCTTGTGTTCGGCCCATGGATAATTATTGAGCTACTGGCAAAGGGGGCGGATACCCTGGCCCTTCTCGGCATTGTTTCCCATTTTGCCGGGAGTCTTTTTGCACCGCTCATCGGCCGTTTTTTGGATAAATACGGTGTGAAAAAGTCCCTTGTGCTGGAGGGCTGCGGTATTGCGGCTATTTTTGCGTTTTCCGGATGGGTGGCCGGGAGTATTGTCGGAGTGCCTTTATTTGTTGCCTATCTGGTGTATGTTTTAATTAATCTGACGGATCATTTTAATACGGTACATACATTTTTAATGAAAAAGTTAGCGGATGACCCGGCGGATGTCATGGAAAATCTTTCCTTTGGACTGAGTGTGGACCATGTGATCGCCGTTGTACTTTCCGGTATCCTTGGCATTATCTGGCAGGCGATGGGACCTCAATATGTTTTTTATATTGCGGCCGCGGCGTCCATGGTACAGGTTTGTGTTGCCGGATGGCTGAAAAAGATAGGGGAATAGGGCATGGAGGATAAGCGCATGATTAAAATGCAGACAGATTATTTCAGCCTTTCGCAGATATGTCTGTCCGGCCAGTGTTTTCGCATGAAACAGGAAGATGAGGATGCGGGGCGGTACAGCTTGATTGCCGGGGATAAATATCTGGAGATTGAGCAGCAGGGAAATGAATGTATTTTTTATTGCACTTCGGAAGTTTTTGAAAATTTCTGGAAGAGTTACTTTGATTTGGAAAGAGATTATGCGGATTGCATTGCCCGGATTAATCCGCGGGATACCTATCTGATGAATGCGGCGGAATTTGGTTCCGGCATACGGATTTTGCGGCAGGATTTATGGGAAATGATCGTTACTTTTCTCATTTCTCAGCAGAATAATATCGTGAGAATCCGCCGGTGTATTCAAAATATCTGTGAGGCTTACGGGGAAGAAAAAGAGGATAACCATGGAAGGATTTATTATGCCTTCCCAAAGCCGGGAGCTCTGGCTGGACTGGATGAGGATGCTTTGAAAGCCTGCAATCTGGGGTATCGCAGTAAATATGTGGTTCGGGCCGCGAGAAGCGTTGTTTCCGGGGAAATAGATCTGGAAGCAGTTAAGCAAATGCCCTATAAAAAGGCAAGAGAAGAACTTCTGAGCCTTTTCGGCGTGGGTGAGAAGGTAGCGGACTGTATCTGCCTGTTTGCCCTGCATCATTTGCAGGCATTTCCGATGGATACCCATATGATTCAGGCGTTAAACGCCCACTATAAAAGAGGATTTCCAAACCGGAGGTATAAAGACATTAAGGGCATTATGCAGCAATATATATTTTATTTTGAATTATTTGGGAACAAATAGATGCATTTAGGAGCCAGACCGGTGGAAGGTTTGGCTCCTAAATTGTTACAGGTAGTAGCGCAAATCCCGGCGCAGTGTTTCTTCAATAGAAATCAGTCGTTTGCAGATATCTTTTGAGGTGTCATCTGCGGCGGCATATTGATTCATATATTTGTAGAGGGATTTGATACCCATATTGCAGCCGTCGGTGATCAGGTCTGCGATGGTGGCATCGCTTTTATCCATTCCCATTTTCATGTTGGTTTTCAGCCAGGACATGCTTTTTGCCATCGGTGCGGGCTCCTGATCTTTACTTCCGTGTTTAATGAGCAGTGAGTGAATCTCATTTCCGAGTTTTTCATGATGCTCTTTCGTTTCGGACAATAATTGTTTTAATTCAGACGCTTCAACCCGGTCTAATACTTCATCAATGGATGCGACGGCCATTTTTGTGCCCGAGTCACATTCTTTAAGCAAGCATAACGTATCTTTATTTGTCATGAAATAGCCTCCTCTAAATATTTTTTATTTTTCATGTTTTAGTTTTTGACGATTTGTCCAAAAATATTCCTGCTTGACAAAACGACACAAATGTCGCATAATAAACAAAACGACATGCGTGTCGCATAAAAGAGGTATGAGCACCAAAAAAAATGTGAGGATGGTGCAAAAATAGATGGGGATATAGAAGTATGGGACGTAAAGGAATTCAAACAAAAGCGTTGATAAAAAGTAAGGCATATCAGCTATTTGCGGATAAAGGTTTTTCAAAGATAACTATGAAAGATATATGCGAAGCCTGTAATCTTAGCCGGGGTGGCCTTTATCGGCATTATGGGAGTACACAGGAGATTTTTGAAGAAATTTTAGATGGGGTTGCGGCTGAAACGAATGTCGTTGTTCAGGATGGAATTCAGGGTGGTGTTTCTGCTGTGGAACTTTTGGATAATTTGCTGGAGAGAATGCAGCGGGAAATGCTGGATAAAACACGGTCGTTGAGCTATGCCGTTTATGAGTATTCCTGTACCTGCAAAAGTGATTTTATGTTGAGGATGAATTATGAAGCAGAGCAGAAATGGCAGTCATTGATCATCTACGGTATTCAGCGCGGAGAGTTTCTGGCGGTGGATGCAAAAACAATGGCGGATATGATTTTATACGTGTATCAGGGCATCCGAATGTGGAGCCGGGTTATACCGATGGATGAGGAAACTGTCGGGAATATTATAAAAAAAATTCGAAAGGATTTGGTGAGGGAAGATGAAACAATTTGATTTGAGAAAATGGTCGATGGCGGACGTTGAGGATGTCGCTCATTATGCCAATAATGAGCATATTGCTGCGAATCTGAGAAATATTTTTCCATATCCTTATACTTTGGAAGATGCGGAAGCGTACGTAGGTTCCTGCGTGGAAAACATCGAAGAAGGGCAGATATGCCGGGCCATCGTTGTGGATGGACATGCGGTGGGCAGTATTGGCATATTCTGCGGTTCGGATGTTTATGAAAAGAGTGGAGAGCTGGGCTATTGGCTGGCTGAGGAATACTGGGGACAGGGAATTATGACCGAAGCTGTAAAACGCATCTGCCGTGAAGCATTTGAGAAATTTGACATTGTACGGATTTATGCAGAGCCTTATGCTTATAATATCGGTTCCAGAAGTGTATTGGAGAAGGCAGGTTTCTCACTGGAGGGCATCATGAAAAAGGCTGTCTGCAAGTGGGGAAAATTATATGACTGCTGTATTTATGCCCTGCTTAAATGACGATAAACAGACAGGTAAGCGCACAGAAAGTCAGGCAAAAGGGTTCTGATTTCGATATACTGAGTTTACGGAAGGAGGGAAAAGTATGGAATGGGTGGATAATTTGCAGCGGGCGATTGATTATATCGAGGAGCATTTGGAAGATGAAATTGATTATAATGAGATTGCCAGGCGGGCTTATTCTTCCAGCTTTCATTTTCAGCGGGTGTTTCATGTAATCAGCGGATATACCGTTGGCGAATATATTCGAAACCGCAGATTGACGCTGGCCGGAGTGGAACTGTCGACAGAGAATGCGAAAGTTATTGATGTTGCGCTGAAATATGGATATAACAGCCCGGAAAGTTTCAGCAGGGCATTTACAAAATTCCATGGAATTACGCCTGCGCAGGCAAAGATTGGAAATGTCAATCTGAAATCCTTTTCCAGAATTTCCGTAAAACTCATATTAGAAGGAGGAACGGCGATGGATTACAGAATTGAGAAACGGGAGGCATTTAAAGTAATTGCGAAAAAGGCAAGATATGGGGGCGGCGGCGAAATTGCATCGCAGCATATTCATAAAACATGGGAGAGCTGTATAAAGGATGGAACGATTCAGACGTTGGCCGGCTACATAAATCCCCAAAATATTTTTGGCGGTGCTATTGTGGGAATCAGTTTTGCAAATCCGAATGCGGGAGATTTTGACTATGCGATTGCAGCGGCTTATACTGATGGGCCGGTAGCTGAAGGACTGACAATTGAAGAGATTCCGGCTCATACATGGGCGATTTTTCCGTGTACGGGGAAAATGCCGGAAGCATTTACTCAACTCCTGAAAAAGATTTATACCGAATTTTTCCCGTCCAGCAAATATCAGCTGGCAGAAGGATTTTGCATAGAGGTTTATCCGAGTGATGAAGTTTGTCGGAATGATTTTCATTGTGAAGTCTGGTTTTCGGTAGAAGAAAAATAAATGATAAGAAGACCACCGGTTGAAGTAGCTGAGCGGCTGCAGGACGGTGGTCTTATTTGCATAGAGTAGGACTTCCACGGATTTTGATGACATGATATAATAAAGCTATATGAGAAAATTTCAGAGAGGTAATGATAATGACAAAAGAGGAATTGACTTTAGAGGTCATTGAGCGGCTTCGAAAGGAATACCCGGATGCGGGCTGTACCCTGGATTATGATCAGGCATGGAAATTGCTGGTGAGTGTCCGTCTGGCTGCCCAGTGTACGGATGCCAGAGTGAATGTGGTTGTGGAAGGCTTATATGCAAAGTATCCGGATGTAAATGCGCTGGCGGAAGCCGATGTGGACGATATAGAAAAGATTGTCCGGCCATGCGGTCTTGGGCGGAGCAAAGCACGGGATATCAGTGCCTGTATGAAGGTGCTGCGGGACACTTATGATGGCAAGATTCCAAAGGATTTTGATGCTATTTTAAAACTTCCGGGGGTGGGAAGAAAAAGCGCCAATCTGATCATGGGCGATGTTTTTGGAGAACCGGCGATCGTTACCGATACTCATTGTATACGGCTGGTGAATCGGATCGGGCTGGTGGATGGCATTAAGGATCCGAAAAAGGTGGAAATGGCCCTGTGGAAGCTGGTTCCGCCGGAAGAAGGCAGCGATTTCTGCCACCGCCTGGTATTTCATGGGCGGGATGTATGCACGGCCCGGACAAAGCCTCATTGCGAGCGGTGCTGTCTGAAGGATATTTGCGGAAAACATGGTGTTGAGTAAGAAAATCAGGAGGATGAAGATATGTTAGAAATAGGAACGAAAGCGCCGGCCTTTGAGCTGCCGGATCAGAATGGACAGGTACATACATTGGAAGAGTTTCAAGGGAAGAAAGTTGTATTGTATTTTTATCCGAAGGATAATACCGCCGGATGTACAAAACAGGCCTGCGGCTTCGGGGAATTGTATCCTCATTTTGAGGAAAAGGGCGCAGTGGTTATCGGCATCAGCAAAGACAGCGTGGCCTCTCATAAGAAGTTTGAGACAAAGTATAATCTGCCGTTTATTTTGCTGTCGGATACAGAATTGTCGGCGATTCAGGCTTATGATGTATGGAAAGAGAAAAACATGTATGGAAAGAAAACAATGGGCGTTGTGCGGACAACCTATTTGATCGACGAAGAGGGGATGATCGTCAAAGCCTTTGGAAAGGTGAAAGCGGTGGATAATCCGCAGCAGATGCTGGACCTTTTGTGAATCATGGTTAATAAATTTAAAAAATAATTAATTACAGCTCAATTGCGGGCGGCTTTCTTGTTTGGTATGATGATAGCAGCAGAGGCCAATGCGTAAAAAACGATTGGAGGGCTTAAAAATGAAAATAGGCGAAGTCATACGAAAATACAGAAAAGAAAATCATTTGACCCAGGAAGAAATGGCAAATGATCTGGGGGTAACCGTGCCCGCTGTGAGTAAATGGGAAACGGGAAATTCTTATCCGGATATTGCGCTTTTGGCGCCGATTGCCCGCCTGCTTGGGATTACCACGGATATGCTGCTTTCCTATAAGGAAGATTTGAGCGATAAGGAAATTAATCGATTGCTTGAAACAGTCATTCAGAAAATCAAATCCGAGGGATATGCCGCGGCCTATTTGTGGGCGGAAAAGAAAATACAGGAATATCCCAATTGCGGGAAGTTTATCCTTATGATGGTTCAGACTTTAGATAATTACCGGTATATCGTGCGGGTTGAGGAACCGGAGCAGTATGACAAAAAGATATATGATATTTACATGCGGTTCCTGGACAGCAGCAATGATTCATTTTCCCAGACAGCGGCGATGTCCTTGTTTTACTTTGCTATGCAGAGGCAAAACTATGATGTGGCCCAGAAATGTATTGATAAAATTCCAAAGAAATCCGTGAATCCGAAGCAAATGCAGGCCATGCTTTTTCAGGCCCGGGGAGAACGGGAGAAAGCCTATAAAAGTTTTGAGGAGCTGGCCTATTCGGGTTATGGGGATATCAGTATAGGGTTAAACGGTATTCAGGGACTGTCAAGAGCCGACGGGAATCCGGAAAAGGCGGAACGTATGGAGCAAAAGCTGAAAGCTCTGATGGAGATTATGGAAATCGGCGTCTATATTGATACGTCAGGCATGAAAGAAGCCATTGAGACGAAGGATAAAGAGGTCATTTTTGATATTTTATCAAAGCTGGTGCTTAATATAAAAAATAAATATTTCCTGGAGGAATCCGAATTATATTCTCATATGTCGTTTTCTGAAAGAGCCCCTGAGAATGTGGGCCTGATGCTCCAAAAAAGTTTTGATGAGGATAAAGAACTGGATTTTATCAAAGAGGATATACGGTATAAAGAGCTGATGGAGGAACTGAAAAACATTAAAGGAAAAGCCTGAGCATGCACCTTGGTATAAACTTCCGATATATTAAATATAGAAATGTATCGGGAGTGTATGATAATGGAAGAAAAAAAGAAGCTGTTAATGAATTCCTGTGATTTTATGGGCGTAAAACCGATTATGATGGATTTGCCCTATCCGCCGATCCAGGTGAAAGAGAAAAATCCGGCATATGCGAATCTGCTCAGTATTGACTGCTGCGGCTCTGTGTCGGAGATGACGGCGATCACCCAATATATCAACAATGAGAATCGACTGTCCTGTGAAAAATGTCCTGTGGCCCGGACAATTTTGGGGATTGCTATTGCAGAGATGCTTCATCTTCAGAAGCTGTCCGAATTGATTTTCCTGCTGGGAGGTTCTATTGATTTTGTAGCGAAATATCAGGATGGCCGGAAACGGATGTGGTCGCCGGAATATTTATCAATTCCGGAAAATATGGAACGAATGTTGACGGCGGATATTGAAGCCGAAAAAGCCGCGATTCATCAATACCGGATGCACATGAAAATGATAAAGGACCCTTACATTTATGCAGTGCTGGCAAGAATCATTAAAGATGAAGAATATCACATCATGCTTCTTCAGTCTTTTTAAGGGCGCGGCGGACATTTGGCTGACTGCTTTTAAAATCTCTCATATTTGTGCATGAAAAGAGAGGAAAATCACGGAGGCTTTGACTATAATGATAGTCACAGGGAGGACAAATTTATGGAATGGATCGAAAGATTAAATGAAACGATTGATTACATCGAGGAACATTTGACGGAAGAAATTGACTATGAAGAACTTGCAAAAATAGCCGGCTGTTCGACCTATCATTTTCAGCGAATGTTTGCTTTTATGGCAGATGTTTCATTGTCCGAATATATCCGGCGGCGGAAATTGTCTTTGGCTGCGGTTGATCTGCAGGGAAGCGATGTGAAGATTATCGATATCGCTTTAAAATATGGTTATAATTCGCCGACGGCTTTTAATCGGGCTTTTCAATCGATTCATGGAATTGCGCCATCCCTTGTGCGCAGCGAGGGGATTTCTGTGAAATCTTTCCCGCCGTTGAAGTTTAAGCTTACTGTGAAGGGAGTCGAAGAAATGAATTATCGTATTGAGAAGAAGGATGCATTTCGGGTTGTCGGTGTGTCGAGGCCGTTGTACAAGGAGATTGAAAAGAACTTTGCTATTGTTCCGAAAATGTGGCAGGATGTAGCCGTGGATGGAACGATTAACCGGCTGGCAGGAATGATGGATATGCCGCTCAAGGGTATTCTGGGTGTATGTGGTTATAATACGGATGAAAGCATGAAATATATTATCGGTGTTGCGAGTTCTATGGACGCGTCGGACGGACTGGAAGAATATGCAATTCCGGCGTTTACCTGGGCCGTTTTTCCGGGGGAGGGTGTTTGCCCGCAGGCTATCCAGGAATTGGAACAGCGGGTTGTCACCGAATGGCTGCCAACCTCCGGCTATGAGTATGACAATGGGCCGGATGTTGAGCTGTATATCAGTCCGGATCCTCAGAACGCTAAGTTTGAAGTGTGGATTCCGGTGGTGAAAAAACAGTAAAACAGAAGAATGGGATAAGTGTGCCGCCACATCCGGAGTTTGATCAACCCCGGATGTGGCGGACTTTTTGTATCATAAAAGTGTTTTTGCCAGGTGACAACGGCTGTATGAAATGGTATAATTTAATGATATGACAAAGACAGGGAAACTTAGAATTCTGAGAAAGAAATACATTGAGAAAGGCGGAAAAGATATGCAGACAGTAATTATCGGAGTACTTGTTATTGTGGTTCCTATGATCGCTTATTGCGTGGGAACGGTAATGAGAGATAATATGTATGCCAAAGAGGCTGGCAGCAACGGGGATGGTGTGCAGGTGCATAAAAATATTCCTGTGACAAAGGATACAAAAATGGGCGAGATTCTTAAGATGGATAAGGGGATGGGAGATTTTTTGATGCAGGCCGGTCTGCATTGCGTGACCTGTGCCTCATCAACGGCAGAATCGCTGGAGGTTGCCTGTACGGTGCACGGCCTTAATGTGGATAAGATGCTGGATTCCATCAATGCCTATCTGGCGGAAGAAGAATAACGGATATTTGGTGTTCAGAGTTAAGAAAATCGTAACATTTCGGGATGTAAAACTACTTGCGAAAATTCCTGTAAGATGATATATTAATAGTAAGCAAAAAAGGGAGTAGCTGAACACCCGAAAGGGTGGGTTTGAAATCGTCAACCGATACTTAACCGTATCCGTATCAAATGAGATAGCAAGACTTTTATTGTGGCAGACGTCATGATAAGAGTCTTTTTTTATCAGACTAGTGAGAATATAGAGACGGACTGCCGCAGGAGCTTGCGCAGAAAGTGAGGAGTAAAATGAGTAACGAATTAATGAATCAGGAAATCAGGGAAGCAATTGAAGCCGGTGAAACAGCCCTTATAAGTCTCAGGGAAGCACAGGCACGGCTAAACAGTGCGAGAAACTGGGGTATTTTTGATATGTTTGGCGGCGGCTTTTTCTCAAGTATGATCAAACGTTCCAAAATGGATGACGCCGGTCAGTGCATGGAAAGAGCGAAGCAGGATTTAATGAGACTTCAAAAAGAACTTCGGGATATTCAGGTTCCGATGGATTTAAAGCTTGAGGTCAGCGAATTCCTTTCATTTGCGGACATATTTTTTGATAACATCTTTGTGGATTATATGGTGCAGAGCAAAATTGCCGAAGCCAGGGCCCAGGTGGATGACGCTGTTTTTCGGGTGGAGAGCATATTGATGGATCTGAAAAATCTGCAAAATAATCCGTGGTAACAGGGGCAGTATGTGCTAATATAAGAAAGGTGGTCATTTCATGGGATGTTTAGGTAATATTTTATGGTTCCTTTGTGGCGGCGCTATTTCCGGTTTGAGCTGGTGTCTGGCCGGATGCCTTTTGGAAGTGAGGTATATTAAAATATATTTTTGAAAAGAGTGGATAAAATTATGAAAACGGGAATGGTATTAGAGGGCGGCGCCATGCGGGGCATGTATACCGCCGGAGTACTGGATGTTATGATGGAGAATCAGATGGAGGTGGACGGTGTTGTCGGTGTGTCCGCCGGGGCTGTTTTTGGTTGTAATTATAAATCAAAGCAGATTGGAAGGGTCATCCGATATAATACAAAATACTGTTCGGATGAGCGCTATGTCAGTCTGAAGTCGCTCATTAAAACAGGGGACCTGTATGGCGCGGAGTTTTGTTATAATGAGCTTCCGAATCATTTGGATCCTTTTGATGTAAAAACTTATCAGGAAAATCCGATAGATTTTTATGTGACCTGTACCGATGTACATACGGGGCAGCCGGTGTATCATTTATGCAGCCGGGGAGACGCGGAGGATATTCAGTGGATGCGGGCCTCGGCTTCCATGCCGCTGGTGTCCCGGGTGGTGTCTGTCGGCGGTTATGACTTGCTGGACGGCGGTATATCCGATTCGATTCCCGTTCGCTGGTTTTATAAACAGGGTTATGATAAAATGATTGTCATTTTAACTCAGCCGGAGGGCTACAGGAAAAAGCCGAACCGAATTCTTCCGGTGTTTAAATTATTTTTAAGAAAATATCCGGCGGTCGCGGAGGCGATGGAGCGGCGGCATCGAAATTATAACGGTTCTTTGAGGGCTGTAAAGAAACTGGAAGAAATGGGAAAAGTATTTTTAGTGCAGCCGAGTGAGCCGATCACCATCGGCCGGACGGAGAAAGATCCGGAGAAGCTGAGGGCGGTGTATGAACTGGGACGGCGGGACGCTGCGGCCCGTCTCCCGGAAATGAAAAAATTTCTGGCGCCTGACGGCTTAAAATAAAAATCCTGTATTTCCAAGAACCTGCTTTGTGTGATATACTGTGAAGAGATTTAAACAAGGGAGGAAAATTAATGGAAAGCAGAAGGATTATTCAGGTGGAAGAAAAGGTACCTTTTAATTTATTGGTTCCGCTGAGCATACAGCATATGTTCGCCATGTTCGGGGCTTCTGTGCTTGTACCGTTTTTATTTGGAATCAGTCCGGCCATTGTACTGTTTATGAATGGCGTGGGGACGCTGCTGTTTATTGCGATCACGAAGGGAAAGGCGCCGGCTTATCTGGGTTCAAGCTTTGCTTTCCTTGCGCCGGCCGGAATCGTTATCAGCAAAATGGGATACCAGTATGCGCTGGGCGGTTTTGTGGTTGTCGGTTTCTGCGGCTGTGTGCTGGCGCTGATCATTTATAAATTCGGTTCAGACTGGATTGACATCGTGCTGCCGCCGGCGGCCATGGGCCCGGTTGTGGCGCTGATCGGTCTTGAACTTTCAGGAAATGCCGCGAGCAATGCGGGACTTTTGGATGAGGTCATTGTACCGGCAAATGTGATCGTATTCCTGGTGACTTTGGGGGTTGCCGTGTTTGGAAACATTGTATTCCGCGGATTTTTGTCGGTTATACCGATTTTGATCGCGGTCATTGCCGGGTATGTGGCGGCGCTGGCCTGCGGCATTGTTGATTTTGCGGCGATTGCCGCTGCGCCTTGGTTTGCTATCCCGAATTTTCAGACACCGAAATTCAGTGCGGAGGCAATTGTTACCATATTGCCGGTGATATTGGTTATCGCGTCGGAGCATATCGGACATCAGGTCGTTACGAGCAAAATTGTCGGCCGGGATTTATTAAAAGATCCGGGACTCCATCGTTCTTTGCTGGGCGATAACCTGTCAACTATGATTTCCGGTTTGATCGGATCGGTGCCGACGACAACATATGGTGAAAATATCGGCGTTATGGCGGTGACAAAGGTGTACAGTGTTCAGGTTATTGCCGGAGCTGCCGTTTTATCTATTATCTGTTCCTTTGTGGGCAAGCTTTCCATGTTGATCCAGACAATTCCGGGACCGGTGATCGGCGGCATTTCATTTTTGCTCTATGGAATGATCGGTGCTTCCGGTATCCGAATTCTGGTGGATTCCCAGGTGGATTATGGACGTTCAAGGAATCTGACGCTGACATCCGTTGTTTTCGTGACGGGGCTTTCAGGAATTGCGGTCAAATTCGGCAACATCCAGTTGACGGGAATGGTGCTGGCCTGCATCGTAGCCATGGCACTCAGTCTTATATTTTATGTACTTGATAAATTAAATCTGACAAATGACAGAGATGAAGAATAAATAAGGACTCATGGGTCGCCGCGCTGAATTTATTTGGTGCGGCGGCCTGTTTTTTGAGGATGAAGATATTTTACAAGCCTTATCAGCCGGAAAAATGCTACAATAGTCTCCGGCGAGGAGGACAGCGGATGAAAAAAGAAGTGCGTACGATTGTTTATGATGAAGAACTGGATATGGAAGCTTATTATTTTCAGGGGACAGAAAAGCCTTTTCCAAACCATTTTCATGAGCACTATGTCATCGGGCTTATGGAAAACGGGCTGCGAAATCTTTCCTGCAGGAACCAGCAGTATATGATTGGTGAAAATCAGATTTTACTGTTGAATCCGGGGGATAACCATGGCTGTGTTCAGGCGGATCATCGGGCCATGGATTACCGGGGATTAAATATTCCGAGGGAAGTTATGCTGGATTTTGCCGGGGAGATTACAGGCAAACGGGAGCTTCCCGGATTTTCTGAAAATGTGATTGAGGATGAGACCGCAGTTTGGTATTTTCGCGGCCTTCATCAAATGATAATGGAGGGGGAGAACCGTTTTGGAAAAGAAGAAAATTTGTATCTGCTTCTCTCATTGCTTATGCAGAATTATGGACAGCCTTTTGAGAAATGTATTCCGGAATGTCGGGAGGAAATTGAAGAGGTGTGTGCCTTTATGGAGAACCATTATTCAGAACATATGGATCTGAATCAAATTTGTCATGATGTGGGTCTGAGTAAATCCACTTTGCTCCGGGCTTTTACCAAATCCAAAGGCGTGACACCCTATCGCTATCTGGAAACGATTCGGGTGAATCGGGCAAAACGGCTGCTGGAACAGGGAGTATCCCCGTTGGAAGCAGCTTTGAGCACCGGGTTTTCGGATCAGAGCCATTTTACCAATTACTTTAATCGATTTATCGGTCTTTCTCCCGGCGCATATCGGGATATATTTATGTCTGTAAAAAGATCAGGCGGAGGCAAAAATCATGGAAAATAAATCGATGATCGGGCATATTGCAGCCCTGATTACAATCGTTATATGGGGAACGACATTCATATCAACAAAAATCCTGCTGGTTGATTTTCAGCCCGTGGAAATACTGTTTATTCGTTTTATCATGGGATTTCTGGCACTGTTTCTGGTCTGCCCGCGGCGGCTGCGGGGAACGAATCTGAAGCAGGAATTCACTCTGGCCGGAGCCGGGCTGTGCGGAATTTGTCTGTACTATCTTCTGGAAAATATTGCGCTGACCTACACGCTGGCCCAGAATGTTGGCGTTATCATTTCGGTGGCCCCCTTTTTTACAGCGATTTTATCCCGTGTATTTATCCGGCATGAAGAAAAACTCCGGGTGAATTTTTTTATCGGCTTTGTGGTTGCTATGGCGGGAATCTGTCTGATCAGTTTCAATGGGGCAGAGATGGCTTTGAATCCCATTGGGGATTTAATGGCTGTGCTGGCGGCCTTTGTTTGGGCTGTATATTCTATTTTGACAAAAAAGATTGCCGAATTTGGTTATTCGACCATTCTTACGACCCGGAGAATATTTTTTTATGGGCTATTGTTTATGCTGCCGACTCTGTTTTTCTTTGACTTCCGGTTTGTTCCGGAGCGGTTTAGCCATCCCGTGTATTTGATGAATATGATCTATCTGGGATTGGGCGCATCGGCCCTCTGTTTTGTTACCTGGAATTTTGCGGTGAAGATGCTCGGAGCAGTGAAGACCAGTGTGTATATCTATATGGTGCCGGTGATCACCGTGATTACTTCTGCACTTATTCTGGGCGAACGGATTACGTGGCTGTCCGGAGGAGGCACTCTTCTGACGCTGGTCGGATTATTTATATCTGAAAAAAAGTTTCGTGAGAAAAGAATTCCCGCTTGACTTTGACGCAGCGTCAAGGGGTATGCTGAATTTACACCAGAGGAGGCGGGAAAATGGTTTACAGTATCAGAGAGTTATCGGAGATGGCCGGGGTGAGTGCACGCACTCTGCGCTATTATGATAAAATAGGACTTTTGAAGCCCTTATATGTGAATGAGGCCGGGTATCGGTTTTATGGAGAATCCGAAGTAGCTGTTTTGCAGCAGATTTTGTTTTATAGAGAGCGCGGATTTGAGTTGAAACAGATTCAGAAAGTGATTTATGAAGCAGATTTTGATATTGTGAAAGCATTGGAAGATCATCTTTTGGCGTTGGAAGATCAAAGAAAGCATATGGACACTTTGATTTGGACAGTAAAGCAGACCCTGAAGTCAATGAAAGGAGAATGTGAGATGAAAGACAGTGAAAAGTTCCGGGCATTTAAAGAAAATATGATTCAGGAAAATGAAGAAAAATATGGGAAAGAAATCCGTGAAAAGTATGGAGATTCCGAAGTGGATGCGTCGAATCGCAGGATGTTGAATATGTCCGAAGAGGAATGGAAGCATTTTAAAGATCTGGAGGAAGAGATAAAAAATGCGCTGAAAAAAGGCGTAATGGAAAACATTTCTGCGGACAGCGCCGAGGCGGAGAATATTGTGCGGCTTCATAAAGAATGGCTTTGTATGACATTAAAGCAATATTCACCGGAAATTCATAAGGGAATTGCCTCAATGTATACGGCGGATGAGCGGTTTAAAGCATATTATGATGCCGGGGCGTCCGGCTGTGCCGCACTGCTTGTCAGCGCTGTCAACCGGTGGTGCGATAAACTGTGATACATTTGGAGGCAGGCAGCCATAAAAATATTGTGCAATATTTTAATGTGGTGTATAATAAAGGCAGTAAAATTTCTTCAGGGCAGGGTGAAAGTCCCTACCGGCGGTAAAGTCCGCGAGCCGTAAGGCATGATTCGGTGAGATTCCGAAACCGACAGTACAGTCTGGATGGGAGAAGAAAGTAAATTGCGTATTTATTTTTGATGTGGGAAAGCTCTGAGTATGGAAATATTCAGGGCTTTTTGTTTGTTTAGAAGCACGCTTGATCACAGAAGGGAGCAGGGATTTATGGAAAAATATTATGTGGGATTTGATGCGGGGACTCAAAGTGTTAAGGTTGTCATCTGCAATGAGGCGATGGAATGTGTGGCTTCAGCCAGTAGGCCGACAACGCTGTTTTATCCGAATCCGGGATGGGTAGAGATGGATGTGGATGAATATCTGCGTATAACGAAGGAATGTATGAAGGAATGTTCGGAACAGATGGGGGCGCAGGGGCTTGATGTGAAGGGCGTTCAATCCATTATGGGCGATGGGATCATTTGCGGTATTGCCGGAGTGGACAGCGCAGGTAATGCCATCACGCCATATATCAATTATCTCGATTCCAGGACAGCAAAGGATGTTCAGAGAATCAATGCCATGGATTTGGATATTTGGGGGCGTGAGACCGGAAATGCGGAAGCAAACTGTATGTTTCCGGCGATGTTTGCCCGGTGGTTTCTTAAAAACAGCAATGCCTTTCGGGAAAAGGGCGCTAAATTTATTCACAATGCGCCGTATATTCTGGCTCATTTGGCGGGACTTTCTGCAGATGAAATGTTTGTTGACTGGGGCGCGATGTCGGGCTGGGGACTCGGATATAATGTCTATACAAAAGAGTGGTCGAAGGCGCAGCTGGATATTCTGGATCTGGATATCAAATATATGCCGAAAATTGTCCGGCCATGGGATATTATCGGTCGGCTGACTGAGGAAGCCGCCGAGGAAACCGGTCTTCCGGCAGGAATTCCAATCTGTGCCGGAGCCGGGGATACGATGCAGTCGATGATCGGCAGCGGAATTTTAGAGGCCGGGCATGCGGTGGATGTGGCCGGAACCTGTTCCATGTTTTGTGTATCCACCAACGGCATTGTGCCGGAGTTGAGCCGGAAGGGGAGCGGGCTTATTTTTAACAGCGGTTCTCTGCCGGGAACTTATTTCTATTGGGGATTTATCCGTACCGGCGGTCTGGCCCTGCGATGGTATAAAGATAATATCTGCGGAAAGGAAGAAGACGGCGATTATTATCAGGAATTGAGTGCGGACGCCGGGAAAATCCCGGTCGGCGCAAACGGCGTGCTGTTTTTGCCTTATCTGACAGGGGGTATGGGTGAGATCGCCAATGCCTGCGGGTGCTTTCTGAATATGACGCTGGATACGGATCAGGCGGTCCTCTGGCGGGCAGTTTTGGAAGCAATCGGTTATGATTATATGGAAATTACAGATATTTATCGAGGGGCGGGCGTCGATTTGAGCCGTATAGCGATCACTGAGGGCGGCAGCAGGGACGATTTATGGAATCAAATGAAATCCGATATGCTGGACAGCAAGGTCATTACTTTTAAAAATGCCGGGGGCGCGGTGGTGATCAACTGTATGTTCGGCGCCTATGCCATCGGAGATATTTCAGAGATTAAAGAACGATTGGAAGGTTATCTGGAGATTAAAAAGACCTATTATCCGGAAAAGGAGAATACGGAGAAATATCGGGGACTTTATCAGGTTCAAAAACAGCTTCTTAAACAGAATATGGGGCCGGTATTTGATTTGTTGGAAAAAATCCGTGTGCAGAACCCACTATCGGAAAATTAGTTACTGTGGTAGAATAGGAATGTCGAAATGAATTAGGATGCAATATTGACGGAGGTATAGACATTATGAATCGTAAAAAAGAAATCTGTTCCTGCTATCATGTGACAAAAGGTGATATTGCAGATGCTGTGGCTGACGGGGCAGCCTGCTATAAAGATATAAAAAAGGCGACGAAGGCGGGAAAGGCCTGCGGGAAATGTAAGAAAAAAGTCAAAAAATTAATGAAAAAATTACTTGCGGATTAAAGAGAGGTAAATAAAGATGAGAGGACTTAAAGAAAAAACATTAATACAACTGCAGAAACAGGATGTTGTTTATGTGATTTATTCAAAATGTACCCGTATGCCCTTTGTGTTTTGCGACCCGGAGAGTTATGATGATGAAATTTTTGTCTTCTACAATAAAGAGGATGCGGATCGGGAGTCAGAGCGTCTTTCATCATCGGGAAATCCGGCACAGGTGATAAAGATTGAAAGAAAAAGTTTTCTGGCATTTTATGCCGGATTGTACCTGTTGGGCGTCAACTGTCTGGTCATTAATAAAGGAACAAGTACACAGATTTCTGTACAGCTGAATGAATTGGTTCGGCGGCAGGAGAATCCGAAGCTTCCGGAGGGAAGGGTTAATGTTGAAAACAGAGAATTTCATTTGACGGCGCTTTATTTTATGCAGGAATTGCGCAGCAAGCCGCAAAACGGGCTGACGGAGGAACTCGGGGAACTTCAGGAGGAACTGCTGGCTCATTATAATGAGGGGTCGTTTATCATTGCGGTTCGTGAGGATAAAGGCATTGTTATCTTAAAGCAAAAGGATGGGAGAACGATGCTGCCGATCTTTACAGATGCCCAGGAATTTCAGAAGTTTCAGGCAATGAATCAGGGCTCAAAATTCGGAACGGCGGTTGTAACGCCGGAGAAGATATCCCGGCTTTTGCCAAAGGATGCTGCGGGAATTCTTGTGAATCCGATTGGCGTCAATCTGCCGTTAAAGATCGGCCGGGCAATACAGGCTTGAGGTTTTTGGAGTAGAAATGTTTAAGGGCTTCGATGTGTTCGAAGCCCTTGAAATATTTATTACTGAAGTTCTGATGTACAGTGAGGACAGCGGGTGGCCTCAATATCGATTTCACTCTTGCAGTAAGGACAGGTTTTAGTTGTCGGAGCAGCCGGTGCCTCTTCCTTGTGTCCAATAGACATAAGCTTATTTACAGCTTTTAACAGGCAGAACAGAATAAGGGCCGTGATGAAGAAGTTGATGACTGAGCCGATGAAATTTGAAGCAAATCCGGAAATATCTTCCGCTGTGTAGGTTGCGCCGCTCATGATCATCGAAATAATCGGATTGATGAAATTATCAGTCAGCGATGTGATGATTCCGGAGAAAGCGCCGGCGATCAAAACGCCGATTGCCATGTCCATGACATTTCCGCGCAGGGCAAATGCTTTAAACTCTTCAATAAATTTTTTCATAAGTATCCTCCTTAATCTTTTGATTGAATATTAAAACCCCTCGGCTGAACCGGGGTTGAAAAAACAATTTGAGTCTGCGTTTTACCAAATTTCTGAAGTTTTCCGATAAAAGTTTCCAGTTCGATCGTACTTGGAAAGGCGACCTTCATCAACATGGAATAGGCGCCGGTCACACAATTACATTCAATAACATTTGGAATGTGTTCAATGAATGGATAAAAAATTTTTTTCTGCGTCGGCGGCAGTTCCAGATTAATAAAAGCGATAATATGATATCCAAGTTTAACCGGATTGATCTTTGCGCTGTATCCGGTGATAACGCCTTCCTTTTCCAGTTTTTCAATGCGGGCAGATACGGCCGGAGTGGTGAGGAAAACTTCTTTTGCCAGTTCTTTCAGAGAGACACGGGCATTCTGCTGCAGTAATGTTATAAGTTTTGCGTCAATCTGATCCATAAACCAATCTCCCTTTTTTTTGTAAAAACAGAAAGCCTACTTAATAAAGTATACTTGAACACCTCCTAAAATGCAATAAACTTTTAGATAAGACTTTCAAAAATTAAGTCTTTTTTTGTTGTACTTAAAAAATAAAAGTTGAAATTCGGAGAAACCACTTTATTTTCACAATTTCGGGAAAGTGGTTTACTTTACAAAATTTTGGGTGTATTTTGATGGCATAAAAGGATTATTTGAAATTGTCAGGAGGAAAAATCTAATGAAAAAGATGCGGACGGAAGCGGATTCGATTGGTCAAATGGAAGTTCCGATGACGGCGTATTATGGAGTTCAGGCACTGCGGGCACGGCAGAATTTTCCGATTACCTATCGGCCGTTACATTCGGAATTTATCAAAAGTATGGCAAAATTAAAAAAGGCTTCGGCAATCACAAACAGGGATGCGGGACAGCTGGAAGCCAATATCGCCGAAGCGATGATTCGGGCCTGTGATGAGATTATTGAGGGACAGTTAAAAAAAGAATTTATTGTGGATGCCATTCAGGGCGGCGCCGGAACTTCGGCGAATATGAATGCCAATGAGGTTATTGCCAACCGGGCAATCGAGTTGTTGGGCGGCGTGAAGGGCGATTATTCTCTGGTTCATCCGAATGATCATGTCAATATGGCCCAGTCCACCAATGATGTTATTCCGAGTGCGGGAAAACTCACAACCCTTGTTTTGATGGAATCAATGCAGGTGAAATTGAGAAGATTATATGACAGTTTAATGGATAAATCCAGAGAGTTTGATTCAATCTTAAAGATGGGGAGGACTCAGCTTCAGGATGCGGTTCCGATGCGGTTGGGCCAGTCTTTTCATGCCTATGCCTCCGTGCTTAAACGGGATATTGAGCGGATTGAAGCGACAAAACAGTTTATGCGCATTTTAAATATGGGTGGAACCGCGATCGGCTCCTGCATTAATGTGAGCCCGGTATATCTCGAAAATATCTGTTCAAATATCAGTAAAGTTACCGGGGAGAATTTTGTTATGGCAGATGATCTGTTTGATGCGACACAAAATCTGGACGGATTTGTCAGCGTGTCGGCGGCTCTGAAAACCTGTGCGGTAAATTTATCCAAAATGTGCAATGATCTGCGCCTTTTAAGCAGCGGACCCAAGACCGGATTTGAGGAGATCAACCTTCCGGCCCGGCAGAACGGCTCGTCCATTATGCCCGGAAAGATCAACCCGGTTATTCCGGAGGTTGTGTCCCAGGTGGCCTTTAATATTATCGGAAATGATTTTACGATTACTATGGCGGCGGAGGCCGGACAGCTTGAATTAAATGCCTTCGAGCCGGTCGTTTTTTATAACCTTTTTGAATCTATTGAGACTCTTGGACGTGCAGCGGGAACGCTGAATGATAATTGTATTGAGGGAATTACGGCAAACTCAAAACATTGTGCGGAACTGGTGGATGCCAGCGTGGGCATTTCCACAGCCCTCTGTCCGGCGATTGGATATACGGCTGCCGCCGGAATTGCAAAGGAATCCCTGAAAACAGGCACGCCGGTGAAGCAATTGGTTATCCAAAAGGGACTGTTGTCGGAGAAAGAGGTTGACGTATTGCTGGAACCTTTTGCAATGACCGGCAAACCTTTGGAAATGGTAAGATAAAATTCAATTTATAAAGGGTGGCTGGTATTCACCGGTCACTTTATTAAATCAGACAATTAATCAATGTTTAAATATGTTGTCGAATCTGCACGATGAATGATGATTGAAGCCTTTTTAAAGCCGTGATAATATAAATTTGTGGATATCCCGTATGCGTCCGGCCCGGAGGCAGCGGATGCTCGAAAACAGAAATCTTTTCCCTTAAATTCTCACAGGGGATTCTGTTATCAAATCTTACAGGTTTATTCAAACCAATTATTCAAAACGAATTGAGAAGAAGGAGGAGGTGCCTATGGCACAAAAGTTGCAGGATTATTTTCCCATGATTCAAAGCAGGGAAGAGGTTTTAAACCAAATTAATGCTCATGAACATTTGAAACAAAGTTTTGGCGAGTGGAAGGAAAAGGACCAGAAATATTTTCTGGATATCTGCACAGGTGTTCGCGGGGTTAAGATGCTTTACGATGGATTTTTCAAAGAGGTTATGAATCCGGAATATATTCCGCAGAGGTTGAGTGATTTTCTCTCTCTGGTATTAGAGAAGCCGGTGCGGGTAACGAAGGTCCTGCCGAATGATTCTACACGGCTTACTGATGAGAGTTCTTTATTAATTATGGATATTGTTGTCGAGTTTGAAGATGGAGGTATCGGAAATGTCGAGGTACAGAAACTTGGCTACAAATTTCCGGGACAGCGCAGTGCCTGTTATTCGGCTGACTTGCTGCTGCGCCAGTATAAGCGGCTCAGAGATGAAAAACAGAAAAAATTCAGTTATCTGGATATTCAGACAGTGTATACAATTATTCTGTTTGAAAAAAGCCCTAAAGAATTTAAGGAATATCCCGATGTATATCTTCATGTTCTGCAGCAGAAATCCAATTCAGGAATTCAGATTGATATACCTCAGAAATTTGTTTACATAGCCCTTGACATCTTCCGTAAAAAACAGCAAAATGAAGATGACGGTATACATAATAAACTTGAGGCATGGCTTACATTCTTTTGCAGAGATGAACCGGAGATGATTTTAAAACTCATTGAACAGTATCCGGGATTCCGAAGCCTTTACGAAGATATTTATGAGCTTTGCCGGAATGTGGAGGAAGTGATGCAGTTGTTTTCAAAAGAATTGCTTGAAATGGATCGTAATACGGTAAAGCTTATGATTGATGAGATGCAGGAGGAACTTCAGAAGCAGGGACAGGCAATTGAAGAACAAGGCCAGACAATCGAAGAACAAGGTCAGACAATCGAAGAACAGAGTCAGACGATTGAAGAACAGGGTCGAACAATTGAGGAGCAGAGCGGCATTATTCAGGAGAAAGATAAAGCTCTGGAATTATCTGCGCGGCGTATTGCTGAATTAGAAAGAGAACTTTCGGAGAAATAGGATAATGAATATACAAAAGATAAAGAGGAGCTGTTGCAAAAGCAGATAATCTGCCAAGGCAGCATGAAAGTATATGTTGTATTTAGGAATGGCGATTATAGCCAGCGCGATGGTGTCAACGGTTATGCGCCTTAGTGAAGGTAAGATTAAGAATAATATGGGAATGTTTGTGGCGAATTACGTTGTCTGTTCAATGTTTTCTCTGCTGTTTATGGATCCTCTCGGATTCGGGAAGGCGGCGGCCGGAACGGGAATCGCTGTTGGCCTTGGATTGTTTTCGGGTGTTCTGTTTTTGACCAGTTTTGTTCTTTTGCAGCAGAATATCAGGAAAAATGGCGTGGTCTTAGCTGCCACATTTATGAAGCTGGGAGTGTTGATCCCAACACTTATGGCCATCATTATTTTTCGCGAACGCCCTGGACTTTTTCAGGTATCAGGAATCGGACTGGCGATTGCGGCTATTATCATGATTCACTTTGAGAAGGAAAGTGTGGAGGCTTCCAAGTATCAGTTTCTCCTGATTGTCCTTTTATTTGTCAGCGGTTTTACGGATTCTATGGCAAATATTTATGATAAACTTGGGAACGCAGAATTAAAAGACCATTATCTGCTTTTTACTTTTCTGGCAGCTGGCGTATGTGCGCTCCTGCTCTGGCGCAAAAAATGTCAGAAGTTCTGCGTATGGGATGTTTTGGCAGGCATTTGTATCGGTATCCCGAATTATTTTTCCTCTCGCTTTCTGCTGATGGCTCTTCATCATTTGCCGGCAGTGATTGTGTATCCGGCGTATAGCGTAATGACTATTGTGGTCATAAGTATTGTGGGGGCGGTGTTGTTTAAGGAAAAATTGAGCAGGAAAAAGGCGGCTGCAATCGCATTGATTTTTCTTGCGCTGGTGTTGCTGAATTTATAATTTTTTTTGATGATTGTTATTCGCCTCCAAATGTTTATGGCGGGCATTGATTTTGCTGTATGGAGTATTCATACCCGTCAAAGTTATTTCATACATTATAAAAACAGCGTCTTCGGAGGCTTACCCTTGAAAGATTATATTGAAGAGAGGGCAGTGGAGATTGCCAATTATATTATTGAAACAAAAGCGACGGTACGGCAGACGGCAAAAAAATTTGGAATCAGTAAAAGTACGGTACATAAAGATGTTACGGAAAGACTGCTTGTTATCAATCCGCCGTTGGCCAGACAGGCCAGATCGGTGCTTGATGTAAATAAGTCGGAGCGGCATATTCGCGGAGGTTTGGCGACGCGGGAAAAATACAGGCATATCCGGGATGAAAAGTGTTTATGAAAAATGTGGAAAATCTATGGAGTTTTTTCAGCAGGATGTGTTATAATATAGGCAGGTTTACACTTGATTAAATCAATAATTGGGGGCAGTGATTATGGTAAAAGAAAAAGTGCTTGTGAAAAATCCAATTGGTGTACATTTAAGACCTGCAGGAGATATCGCAGAGGCAGCAATTAAATATAAAAAGTGTGAGGTCTATCTGGCATCCGGCGGCCGTACAGTGAATGGTAAGAGCTTATTGAGTATCCTCAGTCTTGGAATTAAACAGAATACGGAATTTGAAATTATTTGTGACGGTGAAGATGAAGAAGCCGCTATGAAGTCCATTATGGCAGCTTTGGGGCCGGATTTATAAAGATTTGTTGAATTTGAGGTACAGAAGAAAGTGCTGTACCTCTTTTTTAATTTTAATTGTAAAATATTTCCAATGAGGAAACATAAAAAAATCGATATTTTTAAATATCGATTTTTTTTATGAGTTTATTTTTGTAACTATATATGAATATATAGGGGAAGGCGAGGGGGCCTGGCAGTTGGCAATCTGCCAGGCAGATGTTATGAAAAAATCAAATCACTTCATAGTAATGATTAATTACTATGGTTTTATTATAATTGGAAAATGTGTCCAAAATTTGTCTTTCAGATTAAAGAATTCTAAAGTTTCAAAATGATGAATTTATAGTTTATTTATTTTTTCTTAACTATTTTCTTTTATTTAAGTAGTTATAAACAAGAATCATGGCATAGAGCAGACATGGAACCGCAATGGTCAGCAAAATGGATGCTTTGAATAAAGTAAAGGCCAGCGGAGAATCGATTAAAGCAAAAATCAAGGTGGACAGATAAAGTCCGGCCAGAAGTATAATGCCGATGATGGCCAATATACGTTTCATAAAGGTTTTCCTCCTTCTTTTGAATTTCCAATATAGATATGATAGAGCTTTTTTGCTGTCTTGTAAAGAAAAAGCACATGGAAATGAGAAAATATGAATAGAAATGGTAAAAACTGTCTGGAGTTTTTATGGAAAATCAAAAACTGGAAAACCTTTTGAATCTGGCTCTTTCGGCGACGGAGGCGGAAAGAGAAAAATCGTATATTTTAAATGTAGGATATTCCCGGGAAGAAAAAACATGGGAATTGATTGTAAAGTATACGGGGAGTCTTCAGAAGTATGCTGATGAAAGGGTTCAGATTGTCGAGTTATATAATGAGTATGCCATAATCACTGTACCAGAAAATATGGTGATGACGGTTTCTGAATGGCCGGAGGTAGAATATGTGGAAAAGCCGAAGCGGCTTTACTTTCAGACAGCGCAGGGAAAACGGGCTTCCTGTATTTCGCTGGTGCAGGTGCCGCCATTGGAATTGACGGGCCGGGGCGTGCTTATTGCAGTGATTGATTCGGGAATTGATTACCGCCATGAAGAATTTCTGTATCCGGATGGAACTTCAAGAATTTTATATGTGTGGGATCAGACAGCCGACGGGACGCCGCCGGAGGGATACACAATAGGGAGAGAGTTTACCCGGGAGGATTTAAATCGCTCTTTGGCTGAAGGCGGTGAGGCAATCACCATAGACAGGAGCGGTCATGGAACCGCCGTAGCTGCCATCGCCGCGGGCAATTCAGGGGTGGCCTATGACAGCGAATTGATCGTTGTTTCTCTCGGACAGCCCAGAGAGGATTCTTTTCCAAGAACAACAGAGTTGATGCAGGCAGTCAATTATGTGATTGAAAAGGCCGTAGAACTTAGACGGCCGATTGCCGTTAATTTAAGTTTTGGAAATACATATGGTTCGCATGCGGGCAATAGCCTGGTGGAGACTTATCTGGATGATATGTCCAATTTTGGAAGGAGTGTTTTTGTCATAGGCACGGGAAATGAAGGAAACGCAGCAGGGCACACGGAAGAAATTTTACAGATGGGGAGCAATACGGAAGTTCCCTTCCTGATTCAGACCTATGAAACGTCATTAAATATTCAAATTTGGAAATCCTATGTGGATGATATATTGTTGGAGTTAGTAAATCCGGAAGGAATACGTGTCGGATATTTTCAGCCGATACTGGGCCCACAACGTTTTACACTGGGGCAGACGGAAATTCTGGTTTATTATGGGGAGCCGAGTCCGTTTAGTTTATACCAGGAGATTTTTGTTGATTTTATTCCAAAACAGGATTATCTGGACAGCGGGCAGTGGAGGTTTCGCCTTATCCCGGAACGGATTGCCGACGGCAGAGTCAACTTGTGGATGCCGACTCATACAGTGTTAAATAGTGGAACACGATTTCTCTATCCGTCGCCGAACCATACCCTTACTATTCCGTCAACGGCCGTAAGAGCTGTTTCAGTCGGCGCTTATGACAGCATACGCAATGTTTACGCCGATTTTTCCGGTCGGGGGAATAATATCAATGGGATCGGCAAGCCGGATTTGGCGGCCCCGGGGGTTGGAATTCGGACGGCAGCTCCGGATAATCGGTATGTTACTGTGGACGGAACATCTTTTGCGACACCCTTTGTTACGGGAAGCAGCGCACTCCTTATGCAGTACGGCATTGTAGATGGCAATGATCCCTTTCTGTATGGGGAGAAGGTGAAGGCGTATTTAAGGAGAGGAGCGAGGCCGCTGCCGGGAATTACAGAGTATCCCAATCCACAGATTGGATGGGGAACGTTGTGCGTGAGGGACTCATTGCCAGAGTAGGAGTAGAATAGAAGCACAGGTTGCTGTGTGTGAGGGAGAGCCTGCCGATAAAATAGAAATAAAAGCTATTGAAAAAAATAGAAAAATATACTATATTAAAAGTATAATCAAATAACGTGATTAGCGAGTTTAAAGAAAATAGGTAAATTAGTGAAATTAAACAAAAGAGGAGATATATTAATGAAAATATCAACAGCTGAGATAAAAATGTTAATAAAGGAATGTGTTGGGTCATGTGGAATATATACAGCGGCGGATTTTGGAAATTATATAAGCTTGAATAGTGGAAAAGATTTTACACGTAGTCAGATTTCTGGAGCACTTGCTCAATTAGTTGATACAAAGGATATTGTAAGAGTAGGACGAGGGTTATATTCGAAGGATGCCAAATCCATTTCAAATCGAAGTGCTATTTCCCGTAATGAAACAGAGAATAAATTGCAAAAGGAAATTTATGATGCTTTAAGCAAAGTAGAAAAAGATTTGGCAAAGGTAACAGGTTCAATTAATATTTGGGAGTTAGATGGTGAAAATTTTGAAATTGTAGCTAAAATACGTGGGCTAAAAAAATCAATAGAAGAGATAAAAAACCAATGTAACTAAGTATTTTGTCACTATTAAAGGAATGGAGAGAGAATCATGTTCTTTTTATGTATATCGAAACAAGTATGTAGTTACATGCAAATCAGGCATATTAGGTGTTTATGCGTGTAGGAGATAAATCTAAGAAACTTTTATTTGAAGAACAGCTGCAGTTAATGCACCGGATGCTAAAGCGAAAGTTATTTGGATAACGGGAGGCATAATGGAAGAAAGATTGACAATAGAGATGGATGATTTTACAGAAGAAAAATTAGATAACCTATGTAAAAATGTTGTTGAACTGATTAATTATTCCAGAAGTGTTGTACTTAAAGAAGTCAATCTTATTCAATTGATGACTTATTTTACTTTAGGAAAGTGGATTGTTGAAGTCCAGCAGGATGGAGAAAGCAGAGCTCAGTATGGGAAAAAAGTATTAATAACTTTATCAGAGACATTGAATAGGGAATTTGGGAAAGGTTTTTCGGTTGCAACTCTAACAAATATACGTAAATTTTATTTAACATATCAGGATCGGATTTCAGAACCAGTAGTTACGGAATTTGCAATTGAAAAATCGCAACCGCTGGTTACGAAATTGAAAAGTAAGCCGCCATTTCATTTGTCATGGTCTCATTATTTGATTTTGATGCGAATTGAAAACATGGAAGAGAGAAATTTTTATGAAAGGCAGGCATGGAAAGAAGGCTGGGGGAAAAGGGAGCTTGGCCGACAATATGGTAGTTCTCTGTATGAGAGACTACTGATTGGAAAAGACAAAGATAAAATCTTAGAAACTTCGCAAAAGGGGCAGATTATAGAAAAACCAGGAGATATTGTAAAGGATCCTTATGTACTGGAATTTCTGGGATTAGATGAAAGGACAGATTTTTCTGAATCAGAGCTGGAAAGTCGTTTGATTGACCATTTGCAGGAGTTCCTGCTTGAACTTGGAACAGGATTTGCTTTTGTGGCGAGACAGAAACGATTTTCCTTTGAAGAAGACCATTTCAGAGTGGATCTTGTGTTTTATAATCGTCTATTACAATGCTTTGTTTTATTTGATTTGAAGACTGAAAAGCTAAAACATCAGGATCTGGGCCAGATGCAGATGTATGTAAATTATTATGACCGATATGAAAAACAGGATTTTGAAAATCCAACGATTGGTGTTCTGATGTGCCCGGATAAAAATGATGCAATGGTAGAACTGACACTTCCGGAGAACTCCAATATATATGCTTCAAAATACCAGTTGTATTTACCAGATAAAAAGTTATTGCGGGATAAACTGAAGGAGTGGATGGAAGAAGCAGAGGGTGAGTTTTAATCTAGAACTAAAATTTGCGTTTTAGTAATTTTTTGCCTCATAGTTTCATGAACCTATGGGATTATGAGGTGTTATTTTGCCCAAAATGGGATGGGAAATCTGACGGAACGAAGAAATTATTAAAAAAGTATAAAATTTTATTAGTCCTTAGTTGACAGCACCGTATGGGGAGAAGGTGAAGGCGTATTTGCGGCGTGGGGCGAGGCCACTGCCGGGAATTACCGAATATCCCAATCCATAGATTGGATGGGGAACGTTGTGCGTGAGGGACAGTCTGCCGATGTAGGTCGGGCTGCATGTGCAGAATGTTATTCCTGTTGATATGTATAACCAAAATGCAATATAGGAGCTTATTCATGAGGATTAATACATATGTCAAATCGTCAGATAGCGGTTCTGGCAGAAGAGGGATATTTAGAAAAGGTATGTCATGGATGTTATTGGCTGGCGGGAGGACAAAATAAAAAACTCAGGATGACAAATGCATTGAAGTATGTCTTAGCAGCACAAGCTCTGCTATTTGCATGGATGATGCGCTTTATTATTAAAAAGTGATTGCAGAGGAACCGGAATATATATCAGTTGCCGCGGAGAGAACAGATTGCAGTGCACTAAAAATGAATTTTCCGACAAAAAGGCACTGTTTTTCGGACAGTAATAAAACTATGGTATCCTGCGAAAATGGTCAGTATAGGAAGCGGAGCTGCCAGGACTGTAAAGGATTATGCTTTGACACGATATGCCTGCTATTTGATTGCTCAAAATGGGGATTCGAGGAAAAGTGAGATTGCCTTTGCACAGAGCTATTTTTAATCATAAATGCTTTATGTGAATAACATACAAAACATCATTTTCCACTCGAAATTTAATTTCCATTCCGGCAAAGCGAAGACCGTAAATTCTTTCCGGGTTATTTTGATAAGAAGGTCTTGGATCCTGGGCTAAAACAGCCAATAGGGCCTCCTGTTTATCTGATGGAACATGTTCCAGGAGTTCCGGCGCACATTCGATGCGAAGGGAATAGTTCTTCAGCGGACCAGCAAAACCTTCGGAAGCCTCCGGATGACTGTCCGCATAGGGAAGATAGGGTTTAATATCAAAAATCGGCGTGCCGTTCATTAAATCTGCCCCCAGAATATGGAGTATCGGTCCATGCTCGGAATGGGGTTCGATGCTTTCCAGCCGAACAGAAGAAAGCCCAAGGGGATTTGGGCGAAAAGGAGAGCGGGTTGCAAAAACGCCCATGCGGGTATTGCCGCCGAGACGGGGTGGACGGACGGTAGCGGTCCAATTGCTTTTCATATTTTCGGAGAATCCCCAAATCAGCCAGATATGCGAATAATCTTCCAGTCCGCGGAAAGCTTCCGGGTTTCTATATTCCGGCTCAAAAACGATTTCAGCCTTCAGGGTATTGATCAGGCTGCTTTGGCGGGGAATGCCGAACTTATCCGGAAAATCGTTGCGGATATAGGCAATAGGTTTTATGCTGTATGTGTTCTGCATAGGGCGTACCTCCGAATAACATTATAATTTATAAGTATACTGTATATAAAAGAAAATTTCAAAATAAAACTGCATGTAACATCCAAAAAGATACAGAAGTCAACAGGGTTTTTATTGAAAAAAAGTTGAATTTGTAATATAATGAATTGGATTATTGGTAAGGAGGAAATGAGCATGCTTGATTTAAAAATGATAAGAAATAATCCGCAGTTTGTGCATGATGCATTGTTGAAAAGAAACACAGATGTGGATTTTACAGAATTGCTTTCCTGGGATGCGGAACGACGTTCAAAAATTGCAGAAGTAGAAGTGATGAAGAATGATAGAAATGTTACATCCAAGAAGATTCCGGTGATGAAGAAAAATGGTGAAGATGTGACCGGAGAAGTCACCCGCATGAGAGAGCTTGGAGATAAGATTTCTGTTTTTAATAATGAAATTCGAGAATTAGAAGAAAAAATTCAGTATATGTTAGATCGTTTGCCGAATATTCCTGCTGAAGGTGTCGTAGCCGGAGGCAAGGAAAATAATATAGTAGACCATCAGTGGGGAAAAAAGCCGGAATTTGATTTTGAGCCTAAAAACCATGTTGATCTTTGCAAGAGCCTTGGATTGGTGGATTATGAGCGTGGTGTAAAAATAGGCGGAGAAGGATGTTGGCTTTATACAGGAAGAGGAGCGCAGCTTGAGTGGGCCCTGCTCAACTTCTTTATTAAGGAGCATCTTAAAGACGGATATATGTTCATCCTTCCGCCGCACATGCTGACATATCAGTGTGGTTATGTGGCCGGTCAATTCCCGAAATATGTCGAAGAGGATTATTGGATTGACGGAGGTCCGGATGTCGGTGCAAGATTTATGCTTCCAACGGCTGAGACCGCTTTGGTAAATCTCCATCGGGATGAAATTCTTCGGGAAGAGGATCTGCCAAAAAAATATTTTGCATATACTCCATGTTTTAGACGTGAGGCAGGAAGCAGCCGAATTGAGGAACGTGGAATGGTTCGGGGGCATCAGTTTAATAAGGTTGAAATGGTTCAGTATGCACATCCGGATCATAGCGAAGAAGCGTTTGCGGAGTTGTGCGGAAAAGCGGAATCATTAGTGCAGAAATTGGGACTGCATTATCAACTTAGCCGTTTGGCAGCGGATGACTGTGCATTTTCTATGGGAAAAACGAATGATATTGAAGTTTGGATTCCTAGCATGGGTATTTATAAAGAGGTCAGCTCTGCATCGAATGGCTATGATTATCAGGCTCGCCGCGGCAATATTCGTTTTAGAGATGCCAGTGGAAAGACCAGATTGGTTCATACTCTGAATGCGTCCGGACTTGCTACAAGTCGTATAATGCCAGCGATCGTTGAACAATATCAGCAGGAGGATGGCAGCGTCGTTGTTCCGGAGGTTCTTCGTGCGGATATGGGTATTGATGTAATTAAACCGCTTTGATCAAGAACATTGGGGAAAGTTAAAAGAATTTGAGGCAGAGTTTTCGTTGTGTCTGTTTCAAAAAAAAAATTTAAATTTCAAATATGAAATATTATTAAATTGTCAAGGATTTACATTCATGGAATCCCTCCTTATAATGAGAGTATGAAAACTTTCATTATAAGGAGGGATTTTTTTATGGCGACGGAGAAAAAAGCAGCGGCTGAGGAAAAGAAGGTATATGAGGAAAAAAAGCCGTATAAAGAGAAAATAAAAGAACTGAAGAAAAAGTATAAGCTTCTGGGCAAGCTGGAAGAGCAGGCTGTGGCGGATGAGCAGAAAATTCAGAAGAATGTTATCAACAATTTGAGATATATTCAGCGTGCCTATGAAATTGAAAGCCAAAATGATCTGGCAGATATCCTGGATATCAGCCCGCCCCAGTTATCGAGGATTTTGAAAGGCGAACAAATGCCGTCCCTGTCTCCGTGTCTTATAAATATTTACAGGCAATTCGGTTTTACGATTCATGATTTCATTTTTAATGATGTTGAACTTATAGACTGGAGAAGAAGAGTTATAAAAGAAAATCTTCCTGTTGTGAATGATATGAAGTATTCGGGTATTTATCAGTTCTATTATTTCGATACGTCGGAAAACAGGGGACGGGAGAAATATACCCATGGGGATGCGCTGATGAGCGGTATTATGTTTATTGATGAGAAGAAGCCGGAGGCGGATAAACAAGATGTTATGGCCGTTTTCAATATGAGTAAGGAGAGAGCGGATTCATTCTATGAAAATACTCTGAAAGCGGGTAAAGTGACAGCTACCACCTGCAAGGACATATTTAAGAATTTAAGCGGTGCATATTATGGTGAATTGGAATTTTCGGTTAAGCATTTTTTTATTAGCCTCAACTTTGGAGGGCTAAAGGACAGAGTTCAAATGATATTTCACTTTTGTCCGGACAGCAATGAGAGAGAGTATATCGGCGGGCTCGGAACGATGCTTTCTCCGTCAAAGAGTCGGATTTCAAAGCCTTGTTTTCAGTATGTCGCGTTGGTCAAAGCCTCTTTGGATGTTTCAGAGGAAGAGATTGCCGCCCATTTGCTGCTGCGTTATCCACAATTTGAAGTTTGCAATATGGCTATGGATGACTTGGTTAATTTCACAGCAGATTTGTACAGAACGGATGTTGAGGCGAATGACCGGCTTTCTAAATTGCCGGATGTCCAGAAGAAAACCCTTGTAAAAAATTACGTGGACAAGATTGTCAATGAAACTGTAGAGAATAATATGCTTCGAACCGTGGCTGTGTCCGGCGAGGACGATGAAGCCTTCTGCCGTTATATCAAAAGGGTGAACGTGAATATGCATGCGGAGGTGAAGTAGCATGACGCCTGCGGAAGATAAAATTTGGATGCCGGTAAAACCTTTAAATCTCAGAGAGCAAGCTGAGGCTCAGATATATTTTACGCGGCTTCTTGCGGAAATGAAAAGGCATGTCCTTCCGGATGAGAAAGTTTTGAAAAAAGCTTATACACTGGCGCTTACGGCCTATGGCGGCAGGCGAAAAGAGACAGAGGAGTTATGTATCGTACATTCCCTGCGGGTTGCAAAGATTCTCGCCGACTGCGGTCACGAAACAGATGTGGTCTCAGCTGCGATGCTTCATGAAGTTCTTGAAGTGCGCGGCGTCACAAAAGGGAAGCTGGAAGAAGAATTGGGGTTGAATATTGCAGATATTGTCGATGCGGTGACAAGCATCGATGCGAAACCTGCGCCGGATGAATCCATATCGGAATTTGATTTGGATATCATGGAGGACGTCCGCTTTTTAAAAGGGGGTGTCAGGTCCGGGAAAGCAGTGTATATTAAGTGTGCGGATCGAATTGATGATCTTCGGACAATTTCATCATTTCCGGAAGAAAAGCAAAGGGCCGAGGCGTATTATACACGAAATATGCTCATCCCCGCGGCACGAAAGCTTCGTATCCATTATTTTGCGGACATTCTGGGCGACCTCTGCCTGCAGATTGAGAATCCTGAAAGGTATCGTGAATTGAAAGATACATATAAGGATGTTTTAAGAAAGAATAAAGATACATTTTCCAGGCCGGACGGTTTGATTAAGGGAAGCCTGCTCATGGTACGCGAGGATGACCTTATGGGGAAATATGTGAAAGATTTTGATTTTAAGGAAAGATGTATAGACAGTATTCATTTGGAGTTGTCCGGAAAACTCGGAGCGCGGGATGCTGTCAAGGTGGCTTTTAAAAAACACATGGTTCCATTGTTTGATGTTTATTTTATCTCCGGTGATTTGTATACGGGGGGTCCGGATGATCTGTTTTTTGTTTTTTATGACAGGCTCCATGAAAGTCCATATCAGCTTACAATTGTCGGTCATCACCAGGATGATTATGAAACCTACTATATTATGAAAGATCGGTACGGCAACAACTATCGATTATTTGTGCAGTCAGAGACGGAACATCTGGAGTTTACCCAGGGCCTGCTGTTTTCCTCGGCGTATAGTGAATTCCATAATAGCCTTGATTATGTGGATGCGGCGGAGTCGGGCGGGGCGGATCAGAAAATGATTTCTGTATTCACAAAGGATGGCTCAATGATGTCTATCGTGGATGGGGCCACGGTTCTTGATTTCGCTTTTGCTCTTGATTCGAATGTCGGACTTTGTGCAAAATATGCCTATTTAAACGGCGGAACATCCCGAATGCCGATCTATACCCGATTAAGCTCCGGGGATATGGTGGAGATCGTCGCTGATTACAGCCGGCAGGAGCATGGAAGTTCCATTCCCCATGCCACTGTCCGATGGTTTGAATACCTTCATTCCCGGGAAGCCACGAAAGTGCTTTCAAGATGGCTGGAGAAACATATGGATGCGGCTTTGCCGCCGATGCTTGTTTATGATGCATCGGGCGCGGAATATGAAATTGATCTGGCGTCCACAGTTCTTGATTTTGCTTTTGTGGTCGGGGATCAGGTTGGACTTCATGTAAAAAAAGCTTATATTAATAACAGTCCTACGCCGGCCGAATTGGACACGATACTCCGGTATGGGGACCAGGTTCGATTTGAGTATGACCCGGAGGATTCAGAGACACCGGCGCTTAACTGGATGAGCATTGTAAAGACAAAGCGGGCTAAGGATAAAATTATTGACTATTTCAGTAGGAAATTAACAAATGATATTTAAGGGAGGAAAATAGGATGCCAAATCATAGAATCAGTAAAAAACAGATGCAGAAAAATTATATAAGACAGTTTAATGAAATGAAGTGCTGTATAAAACATCAGGAAGAAATGATGAACGGACTTTTTGAGCAGATGGACCGGCAGAAGGAAATTCTTAATCTTTATTATAAGGAATATCAGGAGATGAAACGCCGTCAGGAGAAACAGTATCTGATGACATATATTCGGATGCGGGAATCCATGCTGAGGGATATGGAAGTTTACGAGCAGCGGCAGCAGACCCATACACAGGGGTATCGACTGCTGTCCATGTATGTCAATGAATATACAGATATGTTGGAAGAACGGGGAGTAGAGATTGTAGAATGTCAGGTTGAAGAGGTCTTTAATCCTGAGATTCAGAAGCCCATTGAACGTATTCGCGTTGACAGGGAAGAATATGATAATATGGTCTGCAAGGTGTACAGCTCCGGCTATCGCTGGCATGGATTTGTTCTGAAGAAAATTGATGTTGCCGTTGGTATTTATAAATAAACCTGGAAGGTGGTATGTATGACAAGATTCGAAAGTAAAATCGTGGGAATAGATCTCGGAACGACAAATACAGTTATCAGCTATTATGATGAGATTGGAAAACGCGGCGAATGCTGCGTCAATCAGGAAGGTACAAATCTGCTTCCCTCCGCAGTTTATTTTGAAGACAGTGAGACTTACACGGTGGGTTCCATAGCGCGGGACGGGGCACTGTTGTACCCTGATAATACGGCCATGTTTTTTAAGCGGAAAATGGGGGTCAGCAAGGAGGCGATCACTGTTGACGGAAAAACCTTTTCGCCGGAGCAGTTATCTGCTTTGGTTATTAAAGAAGCCGTTGAAAGCGCCTATGAAGAACTGGAAGAAGAAATAACCGATGCCGTTATTACAGTCCCGGCTTATTTTAATTCCGATGCCAGACAGGCGACGATCGAGGCGGGAAGAATGGCGGGTTTAAAGGTGCGGGCTATTTTGGATGAGCCGGTGGCCGCCGTATATCATTGCGATCTGATGAATAATTTAGAGGATAAAATGTTATTGGTTGTCGATCTCGGCGGGGGGACGTTTGACATTGTGGCTGTCGCAATATCTGAGACAGAGATTAATGAGATTGCCATCAATGGGGATATTCATCTCGGCGGTTCAGATTGGGACCTGGCATTTGTAAATTATATAAAAGAGACTTATCTTAAAGGAAAAACGCTTCAGTTGGATGATGAGGAAGCTCTTTTGCTGGGCGCTGAGCGTGCAAAGAAAGCATTTTCCAAAAAAGAAAAAACCAAAATTAATATTTCAACAAAACAGGGGCGTGTCCCGCTAGAGTTGACGAGGGATGAATTTGATCGGTGTACGGCTCATTTGCTTGAGCGGGTGCGCGCCGTTATTCAGGAACTGATGCTGGATTTGTTTGATAAGGGTATCAGCGAGTTTGATAAGATCATTATGGTCGGCGGAGCCACAAGGATGACTCAGATTGAGCAGTTGCTACGAAGGCTGTTCCCGGACACGGAAATCGTTGCGAAGGATCAGGATGAGGCGGTTGCAAAAGGGGCGGCCGTATATGCAAAGATGTTATCCGGCACCTCGAAAGAAAAAATGTTATCCATAAAGCAATCTTTCAGGCCAAAGCATTTGAACAGAGTCAGTACACGCAGCTATGGGCTGGCTGCCCTGATGGGAGAGAACGGTGAGCGGAAAATCTGCAATATGATCTTCCGGTCGGAAGAACTTCCGGTATCGAAAAAGAAATATTTCTTTACAAGCTGTGAGAACCAGAAGCAGGTGAATCTAAGGGTGTATGAGACGACTTCAAAAGAGAGATATGTGGATATTCATCCGGATGCGCTGCTGGGGAACTGTGTATTGGAAATTTCGGATGATCTGCCGAAGGGAGCTGATATTGAGGTTACATTCATATTAAATGAAGATGGTATATTGTCACTGGAAGGAAGAGAGCCAAAGAGCGGAAAAACAGTAAAAATCACCATGGAATCAAAGGCATTGCTGGAATCGGATGAGGTTATGATGCAAAAAGGCGATATTGATAAGTTGAAGAAAGTGTATTAGGCAGGCAGAGGATTGAAAATGCGGGAGGTGTAAAACATGATGGGAGATTATTCAAACCTCGTTGTAAAGTGCGAATTATTATCCGGGACGGAGCAGCTGGCGGGTTTTCATGAACAATGGGGCAGACCGATGATGATTGCCGGAAATACAAAGGTCGGAGATATCCTGAATGGCGAAAGAGCGGCGGCGCTTCTGGTTCCGGCCGGCGCCTTGAGCAAAGAAAAAAAGGATATGAGGCAGCGGGCGGAGAAGTATGGCTGCCGGATCATCGATGAAATATGCGCGCCTCTTGGTATTGCGGAATTTTATATCGGTCAGAGAGTCATTACACCCGGCGACAGGGATTTTATCATCATTGACATGTGGAAGACGTTTACCGATGTATGTCTCATGAGAAATGAGTTGGGTATCTGCTGTATCAAGGATGTCCAAAGAATGGATTTTGGATTTCTGAAGCTTGAGGATGCCGTGGGAGATTTCTTTTCCGCCCAATTAGATAAAATGAAAAAAGGTTTGTCAGCGGATCCCCGTAATCAGAAAATGCTGCGCTTGCAGGTCAGAGAATTGACCCGAAGGATGTTGTTTGGCCGGACACCGAAAGAAATCATTTCCTTTTCGCTTTCGAATCGAAAGAAAGTCTGCCAGCTTCGGATTCAGCGCCGGGAATTTGATAAAATCGTGCTGGACGTTTTATTGCCGATTCTTTCAGTTATGAAACGTATTTGCGCGATTCATCAAATACATAAAGGAAAACTCCTGTTATCCGGAGAAATGTTTGAGTATGCGGGCGCTGTGACAGCGGTGAAATCCCGAATGTCTGAGTTGAAGAGTTTTGCCTATAAAGCGGAAGAGACGGTTCTTTTAGGAGCCAGCGGGTACAGCCGGAAAAAGCATGGTCGGGGAAAAAGCTATAGGATCGATGCTCAGGATATTTTGTACGGTCAGCCGCTGAAATGGGGAAGTTTTGCACATCTGAATGGAAGCCAGCAAAAAATTTATCCCAAAGTGCTGGAAAGCATTTTGAGCAGGAAGGCCGAAGTCTCTTTTGAAGGTTTCTGGAAGGATGTTCTGCCGGTCTATAACGCACTCAGGGAAGATTTCCCGGAAGCAGATACCCTCTGGGATTACGAGAAATGTCATTTATCCGGGTATGAGAATGTGGGAAGCGTTCAACTGACACTGCCTTATAAGGCGGGCGGGCGTGAGACGTTAAAAAAAATCAACATTGCCGTGGAGACAATAATTGACAGATGTATAAAACAAAAAGGGATGACAGACGCACAGCTTCTGGAAGAAATTTATCATTATATATCGAATCATTATCATTATACAAAGGAGCATCTGCCGGACGGCGAATATCCGCCTTATGCCTACACATTGGAGACTTTGCTGAGGCATGGGGTCTGCCATGGGTATGCAATTTCGATGGTGTATATCTTCCGGCATCTTCAGATCCCGGTGTATTATATCAGTGGTGATGCGGATAGCAGCGGTTTTGGAGGACACGCGTGGAACATCGTGCAGATGATCGATGGTTCCTGGCGTCATTTTGATATGACATGGGATCTTGGGAAGAGCGGAGGGAATATGACATATCTGCTTTTGGATGATTTGGGGATGAAAGCCAGAAAACACTTTTGGCAGCCGTTGAAATATCCGGTTTGCGCCTGATTTTCAAAATTTCATTTCTGCAACGGTTATTGCAATAATGTTCATTTTTTAATAATTTGATTCATTTGAAGATTTCATATAGGGTTTACAATGAAGGCATATCGGGGAGATATGCCTTTTTTCGTACAGGCATGCGTCGGACAAGAATACCCGGCTGAGGACTTATATTAGAGAAAGGGGATGGGCGGATGAATGTCGTTGTGTTTCAGGTGTGTACAGTGTGCCTGTTGTTTTTTTTAACACTGCTCGAACTTGTTGAAATGCTGTTGAAGCAGAGAAGGATGGATGGCGGGAAGGCGGCGCTTTGGCTGGTCAGAGCAAGGAGAATCGGCGCGGCAAAGAAAAATTTCCGCACAAGTCTGCTGACTTTCGGCGGCCGGGCTCAGGAAGCCGAATTGGGCGAGGACAGATATCTGGCCGGAAACCGGATGACGGATGATTTATATCTCGATGTAAGCGGCAAGAGGGTGCGTTTATATATCAATGTCCAGTCAGACCGTTTGTTTTTGACGGTCATTCAGGGAGCGGTTCATATTGAATATCATACTTATGAAGCGGATCAGGGAAAAAGGATTGAAATACCGGACAGAACAAAAGTGATCGTGTCTGATCTGGAATTGGAATTTATAAGAAAGAAGGTGGCGTAATTGCTTTGGATGATTTATATACTGTTCAGCGGTTTTCTGTATGTTTGGACGCTGAAGTCTATTCATTATGACAGCGCTGTGCCGCGAACAGGATATTTTCTGGGGATGATTTTACTTGCTGCTTTTATGACGGTCATTTTTATAACAGACAAAAGGAAACGGATCAAAAAAGGTATTTTCATTGCGGCTGTCTTTATGAATTTTGGCTTGTCCATCGGCTATCGATGTTGGGAGGGAGAGACCGATCCGGAGACGGCGCCGGGGATTTTTGACGGATACACCGGAGATCTGCTGCTCATGATCGCAGTATTTCTCATTGTATTTTTGATTGTTCGATATACGAGAATCTATAAATTTCGGGTATGCAATCTGCTGCTTTTGATTGTTTTGCCGGTGGTCGTATATGGGGCGCGTATTTCAGGGCAAAAGGTTAATGGCTCTTATTTATATTTTGCGGGAATGATGATTTTTGGACTGGTACTTATGGGATTCCCTTTTGCGGCGGCCTACATTGTCTCCCGCAGAGAAGATCGATATATGGGGAATAAGCCGAGTGTTCGGAAGCTGCCCTGGAATCTGATGGGATTACTGTTATATACCTTTGTTCTCTATGGCGGCTGTGTTGTCTGCAACGAATTTGGACTGCTTCTGATCCTGGGGCTGACAACGACAGTGTTGTTTATGATCCGCTGCAAAAACGGTGTGACAAAACTATTATATACGGCGGCCTGTGCCGGAGGCGCCCTCATTGCGGGATTTAAGATCAGTCATTTGTCGGAGCGCATACAGATCTGGATGGATCCGGTTCAGGCTTATCAGGATGCTGAGCTGGCAGAGAAAGCTGAATCCGTATTATATCTGTTCCGACATATTTACCAAATGGGATGGTGGGGAAAGGGTATTGGCAGTCTCCCTCGGAGTTTGTATCCCACGCTGAATACGGATCATGCCCTCTTAACGCTTTTGAATGATTATTCTGCATTGATTTTAATCGCAGTGTTAGTACTTGGTATTCTGTTTGTTCGATGGCTTTTGATTCAGCCGGACGGTTTATGTGTTTACGATCAATATCTCAATCTGACCTGCGGCCTGATCGTTGGGTTTATGATCCTGGTGGATGCGGCGTCCTGCTTCGGTTCCTTTATCACGGCGGGAATCGGTTTTCCATGGATTTCGGAGGGAAGTTCGGTCAATATCATGCTGACGGTGCTGATGGCAGTTCATTGCGGACTATTGGGAAAGAAGGTGAAGGTGGATGATCAAGCTTAGAAAAAAAAATTATGCGGCCAATTTATATCGTATCTTTCTTATATGTATGGCAGGAATTTTTTTGCTGTTTGCGTGCCGTGTACATTCCCGCAGTGAAGTTACGCCGGTGTCTGTCGGGCAGACAATCCTTATGTCGGAAGAATATACGCCGGGTACGGTTTTTGACAGAAATGGAGAAGTGATCGCGGCCGGCGACAGCGGTGAATTGTGTTGGAGCACGGAGGAAACCCGGGATGCTTTTTTACAGGTGTTGGGGCCGGATATCCACTCAACGCTTTTATCGGGGACAACCATACTCGGAAATTGCGCTTGGGTTTTCGGAACAGAGGATAACCGTTGGAGCATCTATTCTCTTCTTCATCCCGCGGCCGGAAAAATCGGCGGGAGCGTCAAACTGACATTGGACAGGCGTCTGCAGGAATACGCTGCGCAGCTGGTTCGCCAAAACGGGCATGAGGAAGCATATATTATTGTTTCTGATTATAAGACCGGAGAAATACTTGCCGCCTATGGCGATGTATTTGGTGAATCGATGCATCCGGGAAGTACGATGAAACCCATATTGGCGGCGACGGCTTTATCATTAAATCCGGAACTGGAGGATTATGTATATGACTGTGTGCCTGAAAATCACATTTTTCAGATAGAAAACGGAGCGGTGGAGATTAACTGTGCTGAAAATGTGTTTCATGGGGAATTATCCATGGAGAATGCTATTGCTTACAGCTGCAACGGATATTTTATCAGTCTGATGCAGAAGGCGGATCACGCAAAAATGCTGGAGGCATTAAAAAAGTGGGGATTTGATACAAGCATTTCGTATGAACAGTTTATGTATTGGGATCACAGTTTTATAAAGAACAGCCGCAGTGAAACAGATTATCTGATGGCGGCGATCGGTCAGGCCAATGCCTATATGACGCCGGCAGGACTTCATTTTTGCACAAATGTTCTTTTAAATCATGGGAAGCTGGCGGAACCGGTTTTGTATAGCGGGAAACAGAGCTCTCCCGGAAGTCCCTGGAAAACAATCGAGGCCGGGGAAGCAAAGGAGGTTTGCGGATCTGAGGCGGCAGATAAAGTGGCAGGCATGATGGAACTTGTTACCGAAATCGGTACGGGAACATCCTTTTATCTTCCCGGCTTTGCCGCCAAAACGGGAACGGCTCAGAAAGAGGATGAGGACGGAAATCTGACCGGCCTGTGCACGGTATGGACGACGGGCGGGTTGACCGATGAGAATACTCCTTATGCCGTGACCGTATGCCTGGATGACGTGGATGAGTATGTGGGGAGCGCAGCGGCCGGAAAAATGGCGCAGAGTATTTTAATCTATATGACAGAAGGAGGAGAATAAGATGGCGGGAAACAGATGGACAGATTTATTGGGTGAAAAAATCCTTGAAAAAGAAGGAAAACGGAGATGTTATATTCCTTACACAGACAACAGCGGAAATAAACTGGCGGAGGATGAGATCATTTTCACCAATGAGGAAAGCTTTCAGGGCAAGCAGACGCTGGAAGTGTGGGGTAGTCCTAAAATGGAAGTGAAGACGTATACCGTGCGTTCTCCCGGTGTTGAAATGATTTATGACGATGCGGGCAATTTTCCGGTCGCCCTTAAAACTCCGGAGGGGGATTTGATGTATTTAAAGGTATCCGCAAAAACCGGGGAGGTGCTTCCGATCCATGCGGGGTGCTGTCAGTCGATTGACGGAATTTATACCGGGGCGCCCCGGGCCGGTAAGACAACGAATATACTGCAAATGAGCGACCCGGCGTTTCACGACACGATTGTAAAAAACACGAATTGTTCCATCGAAGATGATCTTCCGACATCTTCGCCTGCCCGGAAAAGGTATGAGGAAGCCGGAAGACAATTGAAAGAACACAGGCTTCCCGAATCCACGAAGCGCGGTGAGAATATTACGCCCTATGTTTATTATATTACCTATACCGAGGAAGAACGGATAAAGCATATGCTGCTCCGGCTGCAGGATATTGACGGACAGGAATGTATTGATTTGACATGGAAGAGTAAGATTTTTCCATATAATTACTTTTTGCTGACAATCGGCGCGGATGAACTGATCGCCGGCGAGCAGGGGCTGCCGGTTCAATACACGAAGGTGGTGGATAAGCTGATTTCGAGGCTGAGAGTGCTCAGGGGGAATAATGACTACGAAATGCTTGTGATCATTACGAAGTGCGACTTGCTTGATCATGAGAATCCGTATTTAAAGAATGGTTTTCAAAATTCCATTGAGATGGTCAATGGCCGTATGAAGCAGACGCTTCATGATAAAGGGTTTGATCTTGCGGCATTTCAGCAGAGAGGTAAATGTGTGCGGGCCTATCTGCAGGAGGAATGTCCGAACCTTTATAATAAGCTGCTCCATGCCGTACCGGAACAGAACCTTGCGTTTTCTATGATCGCCAGTATCGGCGCCAAGTGCGATGAAAATTCCTTTGTAGATTATGAACCATTTTGCATTGACGAGCCTTTGATTTCTATTCTGGCCAGAAACGGGATGTATCCGATCTGCAATTACGGTGAGAGACTGCACGAGGAGGAGATAAAGCATTTTTCCATAGGAAGAGGAATCCGAAACAGGCTGAAAAGTATGCTTGAAATATCAGAGGATGATGAGGACGATGAATTTGATGAATTTTACGGAGATGAGTAAAGGGGAGGTAAGATGTGATGTGGTTTGAAAACAGATTTGTAGCGACGCGGGATCCATCCAGAGGCGGCTTGTGCATTACAGCTGCTACAGAGGGTTTCAGTGAACAGCTTAAGACGGAAATTTATGAGGAGTGTCTGGAAATGGCGGCGAAAGATTATGAACATAGCTGCTGGGGAATTTATCCGCTTTTAAATGGCCGGTATGCCATCATGATGGCAAAAAAGGTATCCGGAAGTTCCAGAGAGTCCCGTCCCCATGAGATTATTCGGGGCGCCATTGCGGACGGGGATGAGATGGCGGAATTTTGTGAGAGATATATTGCGGAAGGAAATGGGGAAGCCGTTTTTTTCCCGGAAGCCCCGGATCCGGATCAGCCCGAGGATTGGCATATGCGGCCGGACAGCGTAAAAAAATGTACGGGAAAAATGAAAAATTTTTTAGACCATCTGGATTATCAAAGTACATTGGGATTTGCCCGTGTTTTGCAGGATATCAAGCGAAAAAAAGAACGAATACAGCTTATTGTCGGAGACGGTTCTGAGGGGATGGCGATGGCCGTGTGCTGCTGTATGGCCGTACAGGCCGGCGTTCGGCTTTTTATCATGGCTAACGGCGAATGTACCCTTACGCCGCCGGACATTGTCATCTCAGACCGGCTGTTTTATCTGGATGAGCGGGATTATAAAAAAGCCACTATGGAACAGCTGATCCATATGGGAAATGGAATGGAAAGAGAAAATGTCGAATCGGCGGAGGGACAGGAAGAGGATGCGGCGGAAGAGCTTTTACATTTTTGTTTGGATTATCTCACCTCGGGAAATATTCAGGAGGATGAATTGTATGAGGCCATGGAAGCACTCAGGTATCGGGACCGCAGCGCATTTTTCCGGTTTCGAAGAAAGATGAAAGGAAAATTATTTCATTTTAGAAATGTGAGTTATTGCAAGGAACGTTATATGACACTTTTGTATGCATTATTTAAGAAGCCGGTACATGAAGAGATGAATGATTCACTGGAGTTTTGTCCGGCGCCCTATGATTTTCACGGTATGTATCTGTTCCTGAAGAAGAAGGCAGGAAGCAAAAGAGAATTTCGCAGACTTCTGGCGGCAATGCTTGAGGTACAGTTTGCCGGAGAAATGGATGCCGTGTGGAATAAGGCGGCTCATGATGCGAGTATGGACATTCTTGATATAAATTAATTTTTAGAAATCTGAATTTCATGCAGTACATAAAGTTTAGAAAGTGGAACGGCATTCGGTCTGGAATCTGGTATGCTGGACTTATCAAAAGAAAACAAACATAGATACAGGAGGTAGAACAATGGAAAAAGTAGTAGGTATCGATCTTGGAACAACAAATTGCGCGATTGCAGCGGAAGACTCTTTTACTGGTAAGGGTGAATGTATTCCGAATAAAGAAGGAAGTAATCTGACAGCTTCAGCCGTATGCTTTCAGAACAGAGGGGAACTTATAATTGGCAACACAGCCTATGAATGTAAGATCATTTATCCGGAGACGACGGTAACTCTTGTAAAACGGCTGATCGGCGTTGAGAAGATAGCCATCACGGTGGATGGCAAAGCCTATTCTCCACAGCAGATTGATGCGTTGATTTTAAAGAGTTTGAAGGAAGATGCGGAAACAGAACTCGGACAGACAATTCATAAAGCTGTTATTACCGTACCGGCCTATTTTGACAGTAATCGCCGTCAGGCGACGATGGAGGCCGGAATGGAAGCCGGATTCGAAGTGCTTGATCTTCTGGATGAACCGGTTGCAGCCCTGTACAATGCGGATACAATCCGGAGTTATGCCGGAAAAACGGTTTTAATCTATGATTTGGGCGGCGGTACGTTGGATATTGTCTGTGCAAAAATAACAGAGACAAGTATTGACGAAATCGTTATTTCAGGGGACAACCATCTTGGCGGTTCCGACTGGGATAAAGCATTTATTTCTCATATTAAGAGTACAAAACTCAAGGGCGTTAGTCTGGATGCTTCTGCCGAGCAGGAACTTGCCAATAAAGCTGAGATGGCAAAAAAGGAATTGTCAAAGAAGAATGAAACCGTTTTTACTGTGATGACATCCTCTGGAAGAAAAGAGATCTGCGTCACCAGAGAGGAATTTGAACATTGTACGGAAGCTCTTCTGAACAGAGCTATGAATGTGCTGAAAGAAACGAAGGAAACTCTGGAGGAGAAAGGTGTGTTTAAGTTGGATCAGATTATTTTGTGCGGAGGTTCGACGCGCATGCCTCAGATTGAACAGGGAATTGCTTCAATCTATCCGGGTGTTGATATATTTGCGAAGGACAGGGATCAGGCTGTGGCAAAGGGTGCGGCGATTTATGCAGAGGCGCTGATGAAAGAAAAGCAGCCGTCCGTCAGCCGCAGCGAAAAGATGAAACCGGTGAAGAAGCTGAATCGAGTGACCAGCAGAAGCTATGGTATCGCAGCATTTACCGGTGAGGATGAGAAAAAAGTCTGCAACATGCTGTTCCAGAATGAGGAACTCCCGACAGAAAAAGAAGACGTATTTTACACGAGATATGATCATCAGACCCAGGCGGCGCTGGAGGTTTTTGAAAGCATAGATGCTCAGAAGTATAAAGAGATCGGCGAGGCTTCCCTGCTGGGAAAATGTTGTCTTCATATCAATGGCAATCTTCCGAAACATTCGCCGATCATTGTGAACCTCCGCTTGGAAGAGAACGGAGTCCTTCATGTTCACGGGTATGAGAAATCCGGCAAGACAGAGGTAACAGCCCATATGCAGACAAAGGCATTACTTTCCGGGGATGATCTTATTGTCGAAAAGCAGCAGGTAGATGATATTTATTTGAAGGTAGTTTAGGAGGGATCATATGGGACTGGCAGCACAGTATAAGTTGGGATTTTATTATAAACAGTTAAATATTGACCAGCAATTTGATTATAGAAAAATAGCCCGCGCTATTTCACATTATGACAGCGAGGTGGGTGTTACTCAGGATGATGCCGGAACGCTTCATCAGACATTGATGGCATTGAAGTATGATAATCCTGAATTCTGTTATTGGTCCCTGGACGGTTCCGAAGTTGAGGACGGGGTGCTTAAACTTTGCTATCTGACAGAGACTGAGGATGAAGCCGCTGAGTTGATTCAGATGCTGCGTGATCAGAGAAGAAATATTCTGAATGAACTGAGTAGCCATATGGACATGGTGACGCAGCGGCGGATATTGCGACTGCTCTTTGATTATCTTGCGGATCATATCACCTATGCCGAAGATGAACTGCAAAAGCCGGTATGTTCACCGTGGATCTATAATGTGAACGGCGTCCTACTGAAAGAAAAGGGCGTATGTCTCGGGATTGCCATGACTGTCAATTATTTCTGTCAGGCGCTGCATATTCCGTCTATACTGATCACCGGCGAGGCAAAAGTGATGGGATGGACCGGAAACCATGGATGGAACATGATAAAGCTGGATGAAGAATATTATCATCTGGATGCAACCAGCGCTTTGGGATTAGGTCAGAGTGAAAGAGACAGCTACTATCTGGTAAAGGATGGGGATCTGTCTGACAGAAGCTGGCCGAAGGCGCTTTATCCCAAGGCTGTATAGAGAAAATGTTTTTGGACGGAGGGCAGAGGGATGGCAGACGGCAAAATTTATGAAAATGAAGAAGAAATCGGGCTGATTTATGCGGGTGAGGAGAGCGGGGGATTGCCGGAACTGCCGGAAGAGAAAAGAGTAAGCCTTGAAGACGGATTTTGGCTTACCAGAAATCGATACGGTTATCTGAATCTGGATTACTGGGCTTCCATTACCGGCTATACGGTGGATCAGCTGCTCACTCTGGCAAAAGGAAAGCTGATATGGCGTGATCCGGCCAGATACGAACTGTCCGGCGGAGATAAATATGCCGGATGGCTTCCTAAAGAACAGTTTCTGATGGGAAATCGCATCAAAAAGCTTAAGGATGCGGAAAGATTAAACCGCGCGGCAGGCGATTTTGAAGAAGAAATCCGACTTCTTAAGGAAAACCTGCCGGAGGAGGTCAGCGGGGCGGATATTCACGTGAATTTGGGTTCTACATGGGTCCTTTCCATTGATGGATTCATAGCCGGGTTCATTGGGGAGCTGCTGGAAATGCGAATCCCGCCGGAGGTCAGCTATGATGGTTACAGAGGAAGATGGCATATTGAATGTAAATCATTGCCGACCTATGTACTCAATAATTTCACCTATGGAACGACAGATATGTCCGCGGTTTTGATCATTGAGCATAAAATGAACGCCATACCTCTGAAGGCCTTTACTCAAATCTGGCGGTGGGAGAAAAATGCCAGCGATTCAGTCCTTAACCCGGCAGGAACGCTGGCGCTGCAGGAGAAGGGCAGGCTGATTGATGAACGGTTTCAGGCATATTGCCATGGAGACCGGAGAAATGAAGAACTTCTTCAGGAAGCCTTTATGAATCAATATGGCTACGGACTCTGTACATTCGACGGTTCACATTTTACCTTTAGAGACGTATCCGAAAAAATCAGCATGTTCAAAAATCAGAAAGATGCGGTGGCCCATGCGCTGGCTTCTCCCAACATTCTTTTTGCCGACAAGGTCGGTTCCGGCAAAACTATTGAGTTTGGCTGCAGTGTCCATGAACTTTTAAATATGGGGCTGGCTAGGAAGGCGCTGATCGTGGTGCCGAATGCCACATTGGATGCGGTATATAGAGTTTATACGGATGTGTTCCCGATGGATAGTGTGCTGCTGGTCAGACCGCAAAAAGAATTTTCTGCAGCCAGACGCAAGGATACGCTCGAAAAGATGAAAACTGCCGATTATCAGGTGATTTTCATGGCCTATTCTTCATTCGATATGATTCGGATGACGAAGAAATATGCATTTGCAAAAAAGGACCGGGAACTGCGTCAATGCAGAATACAAATGGAAAATGCGTCCACCTATCAGCAGAAGCGCAAGCTGGAGACGATGTACAACCGTATGCAGAAGCGGATAAAAAAGTACAAGGAGTCTTTTATAGATTCGGAGACTGCATGCTTCGATACGCTTGGATTTGATATGCTTGTGGTGGATGAGGCTCATAATTACAAGAATATTTCTCTTGAGTACAGCGGAGATAATATTGTCGGTCTGCACGCGCTGGGCAGCAAAAAGGCTGACAATATGCTGGAGAAGGTTGAACATATCCAGAAGCAGAGGGGAAGAGTCATTTTTGCCACCGGCACTCCGATCACCAATTCATTGGCGGATCTGTATGTTCTCCAGCGGTATCTTCAGCCGGACGAATTGAAGATTTGCAATATTTATCATTTTAAGGATTGGATCAATACCTTTTGTGAGGAAGAGACGGCCTTTGAGATTGATGTGGATAGTAAGAATTGGCGTTTTGCTACCAGATTTTCCCGTTTTCATAATCTGACAGAGCTCATGTGTATGTTCAGCGAGGTGTGTCATTTTTATCAGGGAAGCGCAGAAGAACCGGGACTGCCGATATTCAACGGCTATACAAACGTGATGGTAAAGCGGTCAGAGGAGCAGAAAGCCTATATTGACGCGCTGGCGGAGAGAACGGAGAGTATACGCAATCACGAAGTAGACCGGACAGAGGATAATTATTTAAAGGTTACGGTGAATGGGCGGCAGGCAGCAATGGATATCCGCCTTGTATGTCCGGATGCAGATGTCGGAAAGGTGGAGACAAAAATCAGGGTATGCGCGTGTAATATGACCCGTATGTATTTTGAATTTCCGGATAAGACACAGATTGCCTTTTCGGATATGTCAACGCCGAAGGCGGGCTTTAATATTTATGATGAATTAAAGCGGGAACTTGTGAAACGGGGAGTCAGGGCAGAGCATATTATGTTTATTCACGATGCGGACTCCGAAAAGAAAAGGGCAAAGGCAGAAAAAGATTTTAATGAAGGTAAGATTCGCATACTGATCGGGAGCACGCAGAAATTGGGAACCGGCGTTAATGTGCAGGAACGGCTGATCGCGGTGCATCATGTGGATGTACCCTGGAAACCGGCCGACATGATTCAGAGGGAGGGCCGCCTGCTCCGCCGGGGCAATACATGCGAAGAAGTGTTTGTGTTTCGATATATTACGGAAGGTTCCTTTGACGCATATACCTATCAGATACTTGAGAATAAACAGAAGTTTATCGCTCAGTTTCTGTCCGGTTCGCTGACGGCGGTTCATCGGGATGAAAGCGACTGTGCCGATACGGTTCTGACTTATGCGGAAGTCAAGGCGCTGGCGATTGGAAATCCGCTGCTCAAAAAACGGGTGGAGCTTTCCAACGAGCTGGAGCATGCCCGGATCAATCAAAGACAAAAGAAGAAGGAACTGATAAACCTCGAGGAGCTGCTCGTCCGTATTCCGGAACAGCTGGAGCAAAGACGGAGGTTCATTGCGGATATTCAATCGGATATCTTCTATTATAAAGAGCATAAAGAGCCGGTGAATCGTGAAGAACGATTGAGCTTTGGAGAGGAACTTCTTCTTGCTTTAAAGGGAAATGTCATGCAGGAAAAAGAGCGGTATTTTGCGGAGTATCAGGGTTTTGCTGTGATGCTTCCGAAATATATGGAGATAGATAAGCCTTATGTCCGGCTGAAGCGTAAAGGAGGCAACCGGTATCAGGTAAATATGAATACAGACAAGCTGTTGGGTGTTTGCCAGAGACTGGATTATCTGCTTGAACATCTGCCGCAGCGTCTGAATCGGCATAATGAAAAGCTGAATGAATTGATGAAACAGCAGAATCAGGCAAGATCAGACATTGCCTTTGGCAATATGTACGATGAGAAAGTGAAGCGCCTTGCGGAACAACTGAAAGAAATCGATGAAAAATTAAAGGAGGGAAAAGCGGAATGAGTGAAAATAATATTCCTGAGGTCACTGTCAGTGGATTGGTGCAGGAGCTTGGAGATTTGTATACGAAGGCAATACAGGGAGGGTGGCCTCTTACGATGCTTCCCACACCCTTTGTCTGGGGACCTCCCGGCGTGGGAAAATCTGACGGGGCAAAGCAGCTTAAAGTGTATATTGAAAAGCATACGTCAAAAAAAGTGGTGGTAACGGATGTGCGCCTGCTTCTTTTCTCACCTATTGATCTTCGGGGAATTCCTGTGGCCAATCAGGAAAAGACCTTCGCTGAGTGGCTGAAACCGAAAATTTTTGATATGGATTCCTCGGAGGATGTCATTAATATTTTATTCCTTGATGAACTTACGGCGGCGCCTCCGGCCGTTCAGGCGGCAGCCTATCAATTGACGCTGGACCGCAGAATTGGAGAACATGAGCTGCCTGACAATTGCCTGGTGATCGGCGCCGGAAACCGTACAACTGATCATTCCGTTGCCTATCGTATGCCCAATGCTCTGGCGAATCGTATGCAGCATTACGAGGTGTGTCCGGATTTTGACAGCTGGAGTAAGTGGGCGATGCAGAATGAGGTACATCCGCTTGTTTTGGGTTTTCTGGCATTTGACAACAGTAAATTTTATGACAGCAAGGCAGATGCGGACAGATTGGCCTATGCAACACCGAGAAGCTGGATGTTTGTCAGCAATATCCTTAATATCCTCGGGGCGAAGCAGGACATTTCTCAGCTGTACACTAAAATCAGCAGCTGCGTCGGAGCGGATGCGGCGCTGGCCTTTATTACCTGGTGCAGGAATCATGAGGAACTTCCGGATGTTCGGGATATCTTCAGCGGGAGACGGACGAAATTCCCTATGACCATGGATGCGCTTTATGCGCTGATCATGTCCATGGCGGCTTATGCGGAGAACCGTGAGAAGATTAAGGGTAATGAGTTGACGGTTACGGAATTGGAAAACGCGGTCATCTATGCCTCGCGATTCCCGGCCGATTATCGGGCCTGCCTCTATCAGAGCCTTTGCCGGATGAGTTCTGTTTTTGATAAGTTGATGCAGGTGCCCGGGTTCAGACAGTGGTTAAAAGAGTATGATCTTATGGATCAGTTTATGCTTATGCATAATGCCCATATTGTTGAGGTGTAAGATATGACAAAACAAGAGATAAGTAATATATTGACAGTGGTAAGAGCAAAACTGCTTCTGCGCGAGCCCTTTTATGGCCGTCTTTTGATGAACCTGAAATTTGGCATTGCCTCCTGCGGAACTGCCTGTACGGATATGCGGCGGATATTGTGGGATCCGGAATTTATTTCAGGATTGAATGAAGAAGAGATTGAGTTTATTATGGAACATGAAGTGATGCATTGTGCTCTTCAGCATCCGCTCAGGGGAAGAGGGCTGAATAAGCGTTTATACAATATTGCCGCGGATATTGTTGTGAATGGGAATATTTTTTATTCCAGAGGGATAGACAATTTTAAGATTGCCGGGAAAGAAGTGATGCATTTGGCGCCGGATATGAGCCCGGGATATTTACATTCGACAGAGCAGATCTATGCCATGCTTTTTGAAAAATATAAAGAAGCGTCTGACGGGGAGCAGTTTTGCCGTGAACTGGAGGCAGAAGGAGGCATTGTGGACGATCACGCTGTCTGGAAAAAGATTTCTATGGGGGCGTATCTTTCCGATGAATGGAAGGGCCATATCAAAGAGACGGCCGGGAAGGTGGCCGGCCTTTATGTCATACCGCCGGCTGCCAGGCACTTTCTGAAAGAAATAGAATATAAGGAGAAAGTCAACTGGAAGCAGCTTCTTTTTGAGTTTATTCAGAGCTGCAGCGACCGCTATGATTATACATACACTCCATTCGACAGAAGATTTTCCGATTCCGATTTTATCATGCCTGTTTTCTGGGAAATTGAAGGAGAAAAATTGGATAATCTCTGGTTTCTGGCGGACACCAGCGGAAGCATCAGCAATGAAATGCTGACCGCCGTTTTTATGGAGATACGGAGCTGTCTTGAACAACTTCCGTTTCTAAGGGGGAAATTAAGCTTTTTTGATACAACAGTCACTGCCCCGGTGGAATTTCATGAAGTTCAGGATTTGAAAAAAATGAAACCGACAGGGGGCGGCGGCACAAGCTTTCATTGCATTTTTAAGTATATGAAGGAGCATATGGCGGAAATGCTTCCGACGGCCGTCATTATCCTTACGGATGGCTATGCTCTTTATCCGGATGAAGCAGATGCTATGGGCGTGCCTGTTTTCTGGATGTTGATTGGCAGAGGCACGGATGCACCCTGGGGAAAAACGGTTCATATTGAAAAAATAAATCATAAACGTACAAATATAATGAGGCGATTGAATGGATTACTCAAGAAAAAACCATTATTTAAAATTCAAATCCATTGATGACGACTGGGTATACATTGAAGACTTTTTGACAGGTGAGACCTGGGAAGTCCGCAGGGAAATTGCGGATTTTCTTAGGGCTCTCAACGGCAAAACTGATCCATATAAGATCAATGAGGAATTCAGCCAGGAATTTGTGGATGAACTGCTGGATGATTTCGATGAAGAGGGATGGCTGTATTCCGGTCAAAGGCTGATGTCCGGCGGCATCGGAACCGCATTATTTACATTGTGGATTCCGGATGTTAAAATATGGCATCGAATTGTTGCGAAAATCTGGAATTCATTGTTGATACTTTTGTGTTTGCCGGTATTCATCATTGGCGTAAGTATACTTGTGCGGGGTAATTTTCCGCATGTTGATCATGACACCAATTTGGGGTTGTGCTACTTGGTGGGCCTTGTTCCGGGATTAATGCTCCATGAGCTGAGCCATGCCGCGGCCTGCCTGTCGGATGTCCGAGGTAATGTATTTGAGTTTGGCATTATGATCCGTTATTTTCTTCCGGGAGCCTATGTTGTTCTTGACAGTGAAAAAATCCGGAATCGATTCAAAAAAGCTCAGATTTTTGCCGCAGGAATAGAGATGAATCTTTTGCTGGCCGGAATTTTTTTGATTCTTCTGAAATTTGGCTGGCTTGATTGTACACTTCTTATATATGCCGCATTACTGAATGGAATCCTGGCTGCATTTAATTTGGCGCTGATCGGTCCATTGGATGGAATGAAGATATTTTCCGAATTGCTTGGTGTGGAGAATATTGTCGATAAAGCTAAAAAGCTCATATTTGATAATGAGGCAAAGAAAATACTCAGAAAGCGGGGGATTAACGGACGGGCAGCGATTGCATCCTGCTATATTATTGTAGGTTTTCAGCTGCTGCTTCCTCTGGTTTTAATATTGAATGTCATTTCTATTATGGGATTATTTAATTAGAAACGGGAAGGTGATTCAACATGAGGAAAAAGGCAGGAAAAAAAGACAGTTCGGGGGCTCTGGCCTTTGCCCCCGTCGGTTTATCATTATTGGCTGCCCATGTCCAATCTCTGTGGTTGGCTGCGGCAACAGGTTTTTTAATTTTTATTTTTGTGGCTGTTGTACCTTACTGCAGAAAAAGGGAAAGTCTTTGGGTCTTTCTTCTGATTGGGGCGGCTTCAATACCAATTAACCTGTTTATTCTGGGAAAATATGATTTGTGGATATATTTGACGGCCTCCGGAGAAAAACATGGCATTGTATATTACATGTCATTAATTGAGTATACCCTTCTGCTCTCAAGTATTGAAGAAATCATAGGAGGACTTATTGCCAGACTTATATGGAAACGACAGTACAAGCTGGTAATTCCGGTTGAGGAAGATATCTGATATGCAGGAATTACCGGCAAAAATGCAGTGAATTATGAAGGGAGAGAAATCTGGTGGGAAATAAGTATATCAGCGATCTCCATTTGGGGCATGCCAATATTATCCCGATGGGCAGACCGCAATTTGAAACGATTGAAAAAATGAATGAGTATCTGATCAGCCAGTGGAATGACCATGTGGATGTGAATGACGAAGTATGGATCTGCGGGGATTTTTCCTATAGATCAGGACTGGATGTCGGTCATTATCTGAAGCAGATGAAAGGAAAAAAGCATCTGATTATTGGAAATCATGATATCAAATGGATGAAAAACTGCAGATTGTCCGAGTATTTTGAGAGTGTCAGCCATATGGAAGTCATTAAGGATGGGAAAAAGACAATTACCCTTTGCCATTATCCGCTGATGGAATGGTCGGGCAGCAGATATGCAAAATATTCTTTGGATGGAATATCCTGGCTGATTCATGGCCATCTTCATAATTCAAGAACTTCCAATGCCTATTATTATATCAGGGATTATCTTCCGTGCGCATTGAATTGCGGGGTGGATGTTAATGATTTTCATCCCGTTGATTTTGACGAGTTATTAGAAAATAACGACAGATTTTATGGGCGTTCGGGCAGTTATAGATTGAAGTGATGGCTTTGCCGGAAGATTTGATGTATAATTATTTATATGAAATTATCGGCAAATTAAATTTGTAAAAAAGGAGAAACAAATGGAAGAGAAGAAAAATAAATCCAGTGACGTGTATACCAGTGTTGATGATGTATATACAATTATCGATGATAAGGAATCGGTTGAAAAGATTCTTATGATGACCGGGGAACAACAGCTTTTTCAGGTTATCACGGAGGATGGCATAGAACGGACGGCTTCGCTGATGTCGGTTGTGGAGATTCAGGGAAAAGAGTATGCAATTTATACGATTCCATCCGATGGACATCCGGGAAAGGTGGACGTACTGGCGTCCTATGTGGTAAAAGATGAAAACGGGTATGATTTGTTGAAAGATATTGATAATTTTTCGGACAAGGCAAAAGTTTATAATTATGTCCGCAGTCTGTTGATGGAAGCGAAAGGTTGATGCTATGAAAGTGCTGGTGATACCGGATGTTCATTTAAAACCTTTTATGTTTCAGCAGGCCGCTGCGCTTATGCGGCAAAATATTGCTGAGCGTGCGGTGTGTCTGATGGATATTCCGGATGATTGGGAAAAACAATATGATGTGGGGCTTTATGAGGAGACCTATGATGAGGCCATTCGATTTGCGAAAACATTTCCGAGGACAATGTGGTGTTATGGCAATCATGATCTGAGCTATCTGTGGCATCAGCTTGAGAGCGGATACAGCAGTATGGCATCTTATACAGTTCAGCGAAAACTGTTGGATTTACGAGCAGCGGTCCCGGAGAATCATCCGATCCAATATGTCCAGAGAATTGACAATGTGCTCTTTTCCCATGGAGGGGTGCTGAACTATTTTGTGGAAGAATATGTTCCGAAAGAAAAATATGATGATGTAGATGCGGTTGTAGAGGAGATTAACAAGTTGGGACGGCTTGAAATGTGGAATGATATTTCGCCAATCTGGCTCAGACCTCAGAATTCCAAAATGAAAATGTATAAACCTCGCAAGCTGCTGCAGGTCGTAGGCCATACTCCGATGAATGAAATCACAAAAGAGGGAAATGTCATATCCTGTGATGTGTTTTCAACTTATAGGGATGGCAGGCCGATTGGAACAGAAGAGTTCCTTTTATTGGATACTCAGACATGGGAGTATTGTGGGATCAAGCTGTAGACGGTCGGGCGCCAAATATATCTCGATATTCTTCTATAAACCGATATGCAGCTAATCGAAAGGATGAAACAACGGAGAGCATGTGTTATTTATATAAGCAAACCGTTGTTTCATTTAGATTTAAATGGGTAGAACATATCTTTATATTTAAGGTACTGGTTTACCAAATCTTTAAATTCGTCATAATGAATCATCTCGGTTGTAGACAGATATGCAAAATCTTTCTTGTATGATGATAAAAGAGTTTTGACTGATGTCTCATATAGCTGAGCAGTGCCGTTATTTTGTTCATATGCAGCAATTGGAGATAATTGAAGCTGCATATTAGCTTTTTCTTTTGCACCGAGTGAAAGAAAATAGTTATAGAGTACTGATCGGATAGCAATCGAATATGCATATTTTTTCTGATAATAATAACGTGTTGCTAAAGAGTGATAAAAGCTTGCCAGGAAGTCAATTGCATCTTCATACTCTGGTGATTCGGGCCCATACATCGCTTTATTGATGTATATTAACAGTTTTCTGATATATCTTGATCTTTCGTGAAAGTCCGTACAGATATGTATATGTTCATTAAGCTCATGGGCGGTTCCCAGGTTATGCTTGATATATTGCAGGTGAGTTGCAGCTATATTTGAATAAATGAGACTTAGTACATATAACTGTTTCACATCTTCAGGTCTAAAATTCCCATTTCTCTTAAGACGGCGCTCATATGTTTCAAGAAATCCTTCATCTTCAAATACCTTATTAATCGTATGCAGATTTTTGTGATTAAGCAGATTAGTTAAGGCTTGAATGCACATCTCATATTTATCAGCCTGGCTGATTGGCTTAATCGAGTCTGTCTTTCGAGTTAGATTATTGTTCGGGGTTAGTTTGATAACACCTTGCGTTGATTCTGCGGTGGTATCAATAGCAATAGCATATATGCAGCCTTGAATTTTACGAATATCATCTAATTCGATATTATAGTAGTTATCAGCGTAAATCTGATTGAAAAATGCAAGTAATTCAAGATTTATTTTAAAGGAATCCTTATGGTGAGTTTTGTCCAATATGTCAGATATTGTATATAAGGTATTAAAAAAAATGACTTTATCATCTCTGGAAAGAGTGTAAAATAAGTCATTTTCCAGAACATTTTTAAAGAAGTAGATGTATTCTGCTTCAATACTGAGATAACTGGAATGGGGATCATTTGTTTTCAGTAAATCCAAAATGTCATGTACACGATTTTTATAAAAGTCTAAACTTACCGGCAAATGAAACTCAGTATATTTACTGATTATATTCTTAATAGTCTCCTGAGGTATAGAGTATACCCCTTGATAAATTTGTTTGTCAGAGGTTGAAGTGTATTGACCATAGTAATAAGTCCATATATCTATAAGGAGATTTTTATATAGTTCAAGAGTGTTCTTATCACATTTGTTTAAGATATCTGCTTGCCCTATGTCGGTTAAATAGCCTTCAGAAAATAAACGTTCAATTAATTGGGTAGTCTTTTCAATGCATTCCTCATGAGGCAACTCGAAAAAGTCATTTATTGCGCCTATGTAGATACTTACATCGTTCAGCTTTTTTCCGGCTTGTATTGCTCTTAAATCTCTTCCGAGTTGATAAGTTGGAAAGAGTTTGGGTGAAGCACCAAATCTCTCTTCATTTTTATTCTTTTTTATTCCAAAGGTCTGATTAAAGATTATCAGAACCAGATTGTAAAATCGTTCGTAAGCCATTAGGAAACCTCCTTTAACAGGTGCCTTAATAATTATATCAAATATTCAAACATATATAAATAATTGATTTTAGTGAATATAAAATTAATTTTGGACTTATTTGGACAGGTATTTAAGACGGAAGATTTGAAGCAGAAGTAATAAAATGATAATCTTATAGTATAGTAATACTTCATATAGGATGTGGAAGGATATACTTCATTATATACTATTATATTTACATGTAGATAGGCGGGGATTAAACTATGGATAATAAAAAACCGACAGGTTGTCTGGCACCAATATTGTTGTATATTGCTATTTTTTTAGTTGGCTTCTTTATTTATGAACTAAGGAGTGCACAGGCGATGGCTTCTGAAAATGTGGTCCAGGGTCTAAACAATGCCCATCAAACCTTTGGCTGGTTCTTTTGGGGCGGAATTCCTGTTTCCATTATTTTTTACAAAGTCAGGCTTAATGCGTGGTCGCAACAATATATGGAAAACATAGCCGCTAAAACAGATTGGAACAGCTGTAACCGGCGCATTGCAGAAATAGTAGCCAATATAGAAAAAGTATCTTGTGTTATGGTTCATGATGCAGACCATCATCAGACATTCGCTGATGTTTCTGGTGACCTGAGATGGGCAAGCACTTCTTACGGTTTGAGGCTTGAGACTGGCATTTCAGTGGAAGACCGTTTTGCACAATTATACGGTATTGATTACACCGATAAATACGGCGGCAGTTTATTCTTGAATTATCCGTATCCTAGTTATCAATCCGATACGCTTAAAATATTAGACTCTAATTCCGGGATGACATTGTATAAAAGCGGATACGGAATATGGTACTTTTATTTGGGTATTTCTCAAGAAATAAATTTAAATATTATTAAAAGCCACCTTGACAAATCTAATCCATACATAAACAAAATACTTCCAAAGTAAAAACAGGATTACAATTAAAAGTGTGCCTGTTCATGGCTGATATGAGCTTTACTAAAAGAATTATAAGGAGGAAATATTATGTCATTACTGAGAAAAATATTGTATAAAATCGTTTCCGTTCCATGTCCGAGGTGCGGTGGCTACGGAAAACTTGATGACGGTACTTTCTGTTTCTACTGCAACGGTAAAGGTTACAGAGAAATCGAAGTGGACGATGATTAGTTCTTAACATTATAATATGAAAGGGGAATTGAGAATGGACAGATGCAGCGATTGTGAACACTGTCAAGGCAGCTACTGCGATGTTTGGGAACAACATGTTGATTCCGACAAACGGGCTTGCCCTGAGTTTGAGGAACGATAAAAAGCATATCAAAAAAGGGGCTGTCGGTTAATAGACAGTTCTAAACAGGGAGGTATGTGCCTCGTCCGAGTCACATACCTCCCTGAAATTTTTCTATAAAAAGAGAAAAAGATGGCTAACGACAACCATC
>NZ_DBGCTU010000028.1:0-53887 GCF_048388605.1 Frisingicoccus sp.
CTGAGAAATAGAGATACCCTGAAGAATATGCAAGTGTTGTAATGCACGCATTTCTGCAGGGTATCTCTATTTCTCTTTTTAATGGGTAGAAATCGGCATTAGCCGATTTCCCCTTTTCAAATATTTCACAAATTCTCTTTAAATAATGCTTCTATTTTTTCGATGGCCTCCGCCTCATCTTCGCCTTCGGCCGTCACCCGGATTTCATCTCCTTTTTTTACGCAAAGTCCCATAACGCCGAAAATTCTTTTTAAATCGCCCTTCTTGCCATCTTTATCAATGCGCAGATCACTTTTAAATTCTCCTGCAGCTTTCACAAGGATTCCTGCGGGTCTGGCATGAATCCCCTGTGCATCCTGAATCACATATTTAAATTCTTTCATACGCTTCTTCTCCTTTAACTTTCTCTCACCGGTTTCTTAAAAATACCCATCAAAAGCCCGCCGATAATCGAGCCCGCCCCAATAGCGATCAGATATTGGAACGGATGGGTGACTGTCGGAATGACGAAAATGCCGCCGTGAGGCGCCCTCAATCCGCACCCGAAAATTATTGACAGGGCACCGGATACTGCCGAACCGACAATGCAGGACGGAATGACCCGAAGCGGGTCCGCCGCCGCATAGGGGATCGCACCTTCCGAAATAAATGACAGTCCCATAATATAATTCACATAGGCAGACTGACGGTCCTTGCCTGTAAAACGATTTTTAAAAAATGTCGCGCAGAGAGCTACTGCGATCGGCGGCACCATTCCGCCGGCCATAACTGCTGCCATGATATCAAAACCGCCGCTGGCCAACGAGGCTGTCCCAAAAACATAAGCCGCCTTATTAAAAGGTCCGCCCATATCAATGGACATCATTCCGCCGAGAAGAGCTCCCAAAAGCACCTTGCTTGTACCTCCCATGGAGACCAGCGCCTGATTCATCCCCGTGTTAATGGCACCGACAACCGGATTGATGAGTACCATCACCGCCCCGATGATCCCTATGCCGGCCACCGGATAGATGAGCATCGGTTTCATGCCCTCCAGACTTCCCGGCAGACCGGAACACAGCTTTTGAAGGCCCAGAACAATATATCCGGCCAGAAAACCCGCAAGCAATGCCCCGAGAAATCCTGAACTGACAGGAATGGTTTCTCCATAATGCATCATATTTCCAAAGGTATACCCTGCATTTGCCACAGCGCCGCCCACAAAACCGACTGCCAGCCCCGGCCGGTCGGCAATACTCATGGCGATATATCCCGCCAAAACCGGCAGCATAAAACCAAAGGCCTGATTTCCGATCGTCTTAAAAAATGCAGCCACCGGCGTATTCATTCCAAAATTTGCCGGATCGATCTGATAATCATCCATTAAAAAGGCCAGTGCGATCAATATACCGCCGCCAATCACAAATGGAAGCATATGGGAAACACCGTTCATCAAATGTTTATAAATACCGTGTCCGATACCTCCGCTGTCTGCTCCGCCCCGGGCCGGCTCACCATTGGCATTTCGGTGATGATACACCGGCGCCTCGCCATGAACAGCCCTTTCGATCAGCTCTGCCGGCTTGTGAATACCGTCGGCGACCTTTGTCTGAATAACCGGCTTTCCGTCAAACCGGGCCATCTCCACATTTTTATCCGCCGCGATAATAATACACTCCGCTGCCGCAATTTCCTCCCGGGTCAGCTCATTTTTTACACCGCCGGATCCATTGGTCTCCACCTTGATCCGATATCCCATTTTAAGGGCCTGCTGTTCCAGGGCTTCCTGGGCCATGTAAGTATGAGCGATACCCGTCGGACAGGCTGTCACAGCCAGAATCTGATATCCCTTTCTCTCCGCCTCAGTCCCGGCCGACTTTGACGTCCTCATATCCTCTGTATCTGTTGTCCCGGCTGACTCCCTGCCTGACAGTTCCGCCAGATCGATCACCTTCAAAAATGCCTCCGGAGATTTGGCATGAAGCAAATGTTCCCTGAACTGCTGATTCATCAGCAAAACAGACAAGCGGCTCAACACCTCCAGATGCACATTGTCCTCCGTATCCGGCGCAGCGATCATAAAAATCAGCCGGACCGGATGACCGTCCAGAGAATCAAAATCCACCCCATCCGGCAGAGTCATCGCAGCCAGCCCCGGGCTTGAAACCGCACTTGTCTTTGCATGGGGAATAGCAATCCCTTCGCCAATACCGGTTGTTCCCTCCGCCTCCCGTTTCAGTACCGCCTGTTTATAGGCCGCCGTATCGGATAAATGTCCGCCCTTTGCCATCAGGGATACCATCTGATCAATAGCATCCTTTTTGTCCGAAACCTTTCCGTTTAAACAAATGCTGTCCTTCGCCAGCAAGTCCACGATCTTCATGCCTCATCCTCCCGTCATTTAAAGGTTCTGCTTAATACTTCCAATATTTCTTCCCGCGTCGCTAAATATTCCGAAAATGCGCTGGCGCTTCCCGCGGCAACTCCCATCCGAAAGGCCTGCTCATAGTCCCCTGTTTCCATATACCCGGCCAGAAATCCGGCCACCATGGAATCGCCGGCGCCGACGGAGTTGACCGGCTTCCCCTCAGGGGCCGGGCTCATATGCCGTTCCCCGCAAACATCCAAAAGCACAGCGCCCTCGCCGGCCATAGACACCAGCACATTTTCGGCGCCCATTTGCTGTAATTTCTCCGCATAGAATATGGCTTCCTCCCGATTTGAAATTTCAACCCCAAAAAGTTCCCCCAATTCATGGTGATTTGGTTTTACTAAAAATGGATGATATTTCAATGTATCCTTCAGAAGATTTTTCGTTGCATCTACAACAATTTTTACCTTCTTCCCCTGCTGCCTCAAAATAACCCGTTCATACATATCTTCCGGCAGTGTTCCCGGAATACTCCCCGATAAGACAAGAATGTCTCCTTCCTTCAGATGCTCCAGCCGCATCATCAGTGAGCGAAGCGCTGTCGGCGTGATCTCCGGCCCTTCGCCGTTGATTTCCGTCTCTTCCTGCCCTTTGATTTTTACATTGATCCGGGTCATTCCCTGATTCAAAAGAATAAAATCACATTGACAGCCCTTTTTCTTCAGATCCTCAATAAGCTTTTCCCCCGTAAATCCGGCGGCAAAGCCAAGCGCCGTGCTTTCATGCCCGAGATTGTTCAATACCAGCGACACATTGACACCCTTTCCCCCGGCCATAATCTCACCGTATTCCGCCCGGTTGATCTCTCCGATATTTAACTGCCTCACCCGGACAATATAATCCAGCGCCGGATTAAAGGTTACTGTATAAATCATGGTTTTTCTCCCTCCGCAATCTTTGTCTCTTATCTATCGGACTATAATACAATAGGTATAGACCATTGCCTATACCTATTTTTATACTTTTCCTGAATTTTATACATTATTTTACTGTATCCGGTAAAATATCCGCTTTTCAATTTGCTTCAGCCTCTTTTACCGCCGCTTTCATTGAGCGGACATAATCTGCCACCGGTTCGATACATTCCCGCCCGTACCCGGCAACCAGCTTCACAATGGCGCTGCCGACGATGGCTCCATCGGAAAGAGCCGCCATCGCTTTCGCCTGCTCCGGCGTGGCAATTCCAAAACCGATCGCACACGGAATATTGGAGCTTTCCCGGACAAGCTTCACCATGCCTTCAATATCTGTCTCAATTTTGCTTCGAACCCCGGTCACTCCCATAGAAGAAACCACGTATAAAAAGCCCTGGGCTTCCCCTGCAATTTTGCGGATTCGATCATGGGAGGTCGGCGCAATCAGAGAAATGATATCAATACCGTAATCCCGGCAGACATCCAACAGTTCTCCCTTTTCCTCAAAAGGCAGATCCGGAATGATCAATCCGTCGATACCGCACTCAACACACCGCTGCATAAATTTTTCTTTCCCATAAGTATAAATCGGGTTAATATAGGTCAAAAAGACCATCGGAACAGTCACCTTTTCCCGCGCCCGCTTAACGGAATCGAACAATTTATCCGTCGTACACCCGGCAGACAAAGCCCGGATATTCGCCTCCTGAATCACAACGCCCTCCGCGATCGGATCCGAAAAGGGGATACCTATTTCAATCAGATCGGCTCCGGCGGCCTCCATGGCCGGAATTAACTTTTCTGTCGTCTCCAAATCCGGATCACCCCCGGTAATAAAGGCTATAAATGCTTTTTTATTCTCAAATGCCTGATGTATTCTACTCATAAATCTCTACCCCTCTGTATCTTGCAATGGCCGCCACGTCTTTATCACCGCGGCCGGAAATATTTACAACAATAATCTGATCCTTTCCCATCGTCGGCGCCAGTTTTTTCGCATAAGCCACCGCATGGGCGCTTTCAATGGCCGGAATGATGCCCTCTGTCCTTGAAAGATATTCAAAGGCTTCCACCGCTTCCTCATCCGTGATCGGCACATATTTTGCCCGTCCCTCTTCCGCAAGCATGGCATGCTCCGGCCCGATTCCCGGATAATCCAGACCGGCCGAGATTGAATACACCGGCGCGATCTGTCCGTACTCATCCTGACAGAACAGCGACTTCATCCCATGGAAAATGCCTACCGTGCCGTTGGCGATCGTCGCCGCGTTCTTATCCGTGTCCACGCCGTGTCCGGCAGCTTCACAGCCAATCAGCTGAACACTCTTATCTGGGATGAACTCATAGAAAGCCCCCATGGCGTTGCTGCCGCCTCCGACACAGGCAATCACCGCATCCGGAAGCTTCCCTTCTTTTTCCTGAAGCTGCTCCTTGATCTCCTTGCCGATAATCTTCTGAAAATCCCGGACAATCATCGGAAACGGATGAGGTCCCATGACTGACCCCAGAACATAATGGGTATCATTCACCCGGCTGGCCCATTCTCTCATCGTCTCATTGACTGCATCCTTCAATGTCATCGTGCCGCTGGTCACGGCTTCCACCTCTGCGCCGAGAAGCTCCATCCGAAATACATTCAGAGCCTGCCTCTCCGTGTCCTCTTTACCCATAAACACCTTACATTCCATCCCCATAAGCGCGGCGGCTGTCGCTGTCGCTACGCCGTGCTGTCCGGCGCCGGTTTCGGCAATGACACGGGTCTTGCCCATTTTTTTCGCCAGAAGAACCTGTCCGAGGACATTATTGATTTTATGGGAACCGGTATGATTTAAATCCTCACGCTTTAAATAAATCTTTGCTCCACCCAAATCCTTTGTCATTTTTTCCGCATAATAAAGCAATGATGGGCGTCCCGCATATTCACGAAGCAATTCATCCAGTTCCCGGTTAAATTCCGCATCATTTTTATAGTATTCATAAGCCTCTTCCAGTTCAATGATCGCATTCATCAATGTCTCCGGAATATATTGTCCGCCGTAAAGGCCATATCTTCCTTTCATCTCATAACTTCCTTTCTGTCCCGGTCCGCCTCAAAGGCCCGGACCATCGCCGTAAATTTCTCTATTTTTTTCATATCCTTATAACCATCGGTCTCCACACCGCTGGAAACGTCCACGCCGTAAGGCTTCCTTTCTTTTAACCGGTCCGCCACATTTTCCGGGGTCAATCCTCCGGCCATATACCAGGGCATATCCAATTCCGGCACATGCTTTAGATCAAAGGTCTGACCGCTGCCGCCCCGCACATTTTTTACATAAGTATCCAGCAAAAGCAGATCTGCGCCAAGGCCCTCCGCCCGTTGAACAGAATCTTCGTCCCGCACGCGAACAGCCTTCACGATCGGACAATCGATATTCTGTTTCAGACTTTGAATATACGCCCTGTCTTCATCACCGTGAAGCTGAACCTTCTGAATAACCCCGTTTTTTACAAGGCGGATAATCTTTTCCGGCGCTTCATTGACAAAAACACCCACCGCATCAATATCCGGCCGAAGCTTTTCCCGAAGCTCTGCAGCCCATTCCTCGCTCACCTGCCTCGGGCTTTTGGCGAAAACAAACCCGGCGTCATTAATATCAAAGCTATTGACTCCCAGGACATCCTCTTCCCGGCGCAGTCCGCAGATCTTAATTCGTATCATCGCTTTTTCCTCTTAAATAATCCAGCATGGCTTTTTTGTCCTTCGCCCGCATCAATGATTCTCCGATCAATACGCCATTGACGCCGCCTTCCCGCAGGGCCCGGACATCCTCCGGTGTGGAAATACCGCTCTCCGCCACAAACAGAGTATCTCCCGGCACTAATTCCCGAAGTCTCAGGCTATTTCCTATATCCACTGTAAAATCCTTCAAATTCCGGTTGTTGACGCCGATCACCCGTGCTCCGGCACTGTCCGCCATGCGAACCTCCTCCGCGTCATGGGCCTCCACCAGGGCCGACATGCCAAGACTGTCGCAGATTTCAATAAAAGAACGAATCCGTTTCTCATCAAGAATCGCACAGATCAGCAGCACAGCGCCGGCCCCGAGGGTTTTCGCCTGATAGATCTGATAGGCATCTACCGTAAAATCCTTCCGCAAAAGGGGCGTCTGCACCGCATCATAAATCTGTCTTAAATACCGGTCGTCTCCGAGAAAATAGTCCGTTTCCGTCAACACAGAGATGGCTGCCGCTCCGGCGGCTTCATAGGCTTTGGCAATATCCACATAGGGAAAATGCTCTGCGATCAGCCCTTTACTCGGCGAAGCCTTTTTTACCTCACAGATAAACTGCATCTCCTTTTGTCTCAGATTCTTTTCGAATCTGAAGGATATATTTTCCGTATTTACAGCGCCTTTTTCTGCCTGGGCCAATTCGGTTTCACGCACACTCTCCGCCCGTTTTTTTATATATTCCAACGGCGCCCGCTTCATGTCCCGCTCCATACGTTTCCGGGTAGCCGCCACCAAATCATCTAAAATCATTCTTCTACCTCATTTGTCGCCCGAATAAATGCTTCCAGTTTTTCTAACGCCTTTCCACTGTCAATCATCTCCCCGGCCAGACGAACACCCTCGGAAATATCCTTTTCCAGGGCAGCCGCCAGACAAAGGGCCGCATTTAAGATCACCACATCCCGTTTTGCCCCTTTTTCCGCGCCCGAGAGAATATTCCGCGTAATTTCCGCATTTTCCGCCGGAGAACCGCCGATCAATTCACTCAGATCACAGGCCGCGAATCCATAATCCTCCGGTATAATATCAACGGATTCAAGCCGTCCTTCTTTAATCCGGCACACATGGGTCGGCCCCGTTAAGGATACCTCATCCAGTCCATCGCTGCCGCAGACAACAAATCCCTTTTTCACGCCGAGATTTGAAAGCACCTGGGCCATCGGCTCCACCATATCCTGACTGTAAACGCCCATCAACTGCATGCTGGCGCCGGCCGGATTGGTCAGCGGTCCCAATATATTAAACACGGTGCGGATTCCAAGCTCTTTTCGAACCGGCGCCGCATATTTCATGGAGGAGTGGTGCATCTGGGCAAACATAAAGCATATTCCAGTCTCCTTTAAAACTTTCTCACACTGCTTTGCATTCAGCGTCAATTTTGCTCCGAGAGTCTCCAGCACATCAGCCGCACCGCTCTTACTTGAGACACTCCGATTTCCGTGCTTTGCCACGGGAACCCCGGCCGCCGCCACAACAAATGCCGTTGTCGTTGAAATATTAAAGGTTCCAACCTCATCTCCGCCGGTTCCCACAATGTCCATAACCTCTGTCTCTGTGTGCAAAGCTTCACATTTCTCACGCATTGATGTGGCACAGGCTGTAATCTCCTCCACCGTCTCCCCTTTGATACGCAGTGCGGTAAGAAATGCCCCCATCTGGGCCTGAGTTGCCTGACCGCTCATAATTTCGTCCATTACCGCCTTTGCCGCGTCAAAATTCAAATTTTGTCCTGCCATAACTTCCTGAATAGATTCCTGTATCATATTATAACCTCCTGTTATATATATCTATAATTCTAAAAAATTTTCCATCATTTGCCGTCCGTTGGGCGTTAAAATTGACTCCGGGTGAAACTGCAGTCCATAGACCGGATATTTCCGATGGGCCACCGCCATGATCTCACCGTGTATATCTTCCCCGATCACTTCCAGACACTCCGGCATTGTTTCCGGGTCTGCCACGAGGGAATGATACCGCGCCACCGCTTCTTCCGTTTCCAGCCCCTTAAATATCGGATTCTCATTATGTATCCGGATACGACTCTGCTTTCCGTGCATCAAATGTCTCGCATGGGTAATCTTCGCTCCAAAGGCTTCGCAGATTCCCTGATGCCCGAGGCACACGCCGAGAATCGGTATTCTGCCCTCCGCTTTTTTTACCAATTCTTCGCAAATGCCCGCATCCTTTGGATACCCCGGCCCCGGAGAAAGGATGATGTGGCTCGGCCTCATCTCAAACACTTCCTCCACCGTCGCCGCATCATTTCGAACCACCCGGATATCCGGCTGTATACTTCCGGCCATTTGAACCAGATTGTAGGAAAAGCTGTCGTAATTATCAATTAAAAGTATCATTATTCGTCCACCTCCCTGGCATTCTGGATAGCCCGAATGACCGCTCCGGCCTTATTCGCCGTTTCCTCATATTCCGTTTCCGGCACGCTGTCCGCCACAATTCCGGCCCCGGCCTGGACATAAACCTTATCGCCCTTTTTTACCGCCATGCGGATAGCAATGCATGTATCCATATTTCCTGTAAAATCCAGATATCCAAGGGCGCCGCCGTAAATACCTCTCGGCGTTTTTTCCAGTTCCTCAATGATCTCACAGGCCCGGATCTTCGGCGCCCCGGAAAGCGTTCCCGCCGGAAGTACCGATTCGATGGCATCCAGGCTGTCACAATCCTCCCGGATATCTCCTTCAACCTGAGAGCATATGTGCATAATCCGTGAATATTTATGAATCTGCTGATATTCGGTCACTTCCACCGTGCCGAATCTGCAGATACGCCCCAGATCATTCCTTCCTAAATCCACCAGCATATTATGCTCCGCCAGTTCCTTCTCGTCCGCCAGAAGTTCTTCTTCCAGCTTCCTGTCTTCCTCCGGCGTCGCTCCCCTCGGCCGTGAACCGGCCACCGGAAATGTGATCAGCCGTCCGTTTTCCAGCCGGACCAGCGTCTCAGGCGATGTACTCATAATCTCTTTATCATCTATCTTCATATAAACCATGTACGGCGAAGGGTTAATTGTCCGGAGGACCCGATAAGCATTTACGAGATTGCCTTTATAATCGCTCTCAAACCTTCTGGAAGTCACGATCTGAAAACTGTCCCCGTCAAAAATATATTGCTTCGCCCGCTCCACCATTTCACAAAATTCTTCCTTTGTCTGATTACACGTAAAATTCACATTCTTATCGGATTTGTACTCCGGCAGTTTCACATTTGAACGGATCAAATCCGTCATCTTCTGAAGTTCTGCCATGGCCCGGCCATAGTTTTCCATGGCCTTTTCCGTCTTCATATGGACGATCAGACAGATTTTCTGCTTCAAATGGTCATAAGCAATAATTTTGTCAAAAAGCATGAAATCATAATCTTCAAACTCTCCCCTTTTTAATTTCAATGTCGGCTCCGCATAGCCGATCATCCCATAGGAAAAATGTCCGACAAAACCTCCGGTAAAGGGCGGCATATCCGGCAATTTCGGCGCTTTGTATGTTTTCAGTATATTCCGCAGCACCGTCAATGGTTTGGCCGTTTCCACGACTTTTGTTTCCTCCTCGGATTCGATCGTTACTTTTCCCTCTTTGCAACTTACCCGCATCACAGGGTCATACCCCAGGAAGGAGTACCTGCCCCATTTTTCTCCGCCTTCCACACTTTCAAGTAAATAATATCTTTGACTAATAGCGGACAGCCGGATCAGCATAGATATCGGCGTCATCATATCGGCATAAATTTCTTTGCATACCGGGATAATGGAATAATCCTCCGCCAATGCCAAAATCTGTTCACATTCTGGACGTATCATAATTTTGCTCCTTTCCTCAACAATAAAAAAAGACCTTTATCCCTCTTCTCTAAGGGACAAAAGTCTGAAACCTCTGCGGTACCACCCAAATTGACGCAATGCGCCCGCTCTCTAACATACTAACATATGCTCCCTGCTGATAACGGCCAGGGCCCCGTCAGCGCCTACTCCAACATTTCTTCATTTTACCGTTGTTTCAGTCTGCCCTCGCGAGTCCATTCATTGAATTCCAATATACTGCATTCTCACCATCCGCAGCTCTCTGGGATATCTTTCTTCAACTACTTCTCTCGTTCATCGGTTTTCTTTATCGCTTTATAGTTATGAAGTATACTCCTTCCAATTTCGATTGTCAATACTTTTTTCCGGCAATGACACGCTCATATTCCTTTGGACGGTAATTTTCAATATATTTTCGGTGCTGATCCTCTCTCAGGCAATAACAGAGCAGGCAGGACAATTTTTCCCGTACGGCTTTTCTGAGCCTGTGATTACCGTCAAGAAGGAGATAATGTCCGTTTCCAACTTCCGCCAGAACACAGGGCTCACTAAGATTTGTTTCCATCGCATAGGATTCGCTGACTCTGGCCTCCTGATTCTCCCTGGCCACCACATCTGTGTCCACTAAGCGCAGCTCATAATCCCCCGGGTTACTCTCGATGGCTTTCAGCATCGAATCCACATCCCAGATCAACATTCCGTTATCCGTTGCAAAATAATATCTCTGTCTCACTGCTCCACTCTCCCTTTGAAAAACAATTTCAATTTTCTTCGCCGTCTTCTGCTTAAGCCAATGCCCCTCCCCGAAAGCCACCTGCCTCGCGCTTTATGCAAAAAAACCTGAGTTCCCGGTCTTTCGGGAAATCAGGTTCCTCATCTTTCATTTACTGGTTTATACTACCACACTTTTTTTATTTTTTCAAGACAGATTTCTGTTTTATCTCTCGTATCTCATGAAACTATTTCTCACCTAACTGTTTTTCTAATTCTTTAATTCTCTGTTTTGCATCCTCAACCTCTTTATCTTTCTGCTTCAACACTTCGTCTTTTTCCCGAATCTCTTCTTTCTGTTTTTCAATCTCTTCCTGCATTTCATCAATCATCAGTTTCACTGTATTTCGGTCCATTTCAAGCAACTCTTTCGAAAATATCTGCATGACTCCCTCCACATTCCGGCATAGTTCATAGACATCCCCATACAAAGCTTTAAATTCCGGATATTCTTTGATAAGCCTTAAAATCATTTCCGGCTCATCCCTGCTGAAAAATGTCAGCCATGCCTCCAGTTTATTATGTATACTTCCATTTTCATTTTGCTGTTTTTTTCTAAAGATGTCAAGAGGTATATAAATAAATTTCTGTGGTATCTCTAACTGTATTCCGGTATCCGATTTTTGCTCAAAACAGTGTCTATACATTCTCGAATATGTCTGAAACACCTTTGGACTATGTTCAAAAAGGATAATCGTATAAACCGTTCGTATATCCCGATAGCTAAATTCTCTCTTCTTTTCATCTCGCAGCCGTTTATACTGGCGGAGCAGTAAATCGGCAGAATAGCAGGCACTGCGTTCCCCCGGGAATAAATACCCCATCTTTTGAACCTCAACATTTCCAATAGCCCCGTCCTCAAATTCCACCACGATATCCATAATAAGCAACGAATTTTCATCTGTAAGTCGAGTTGAATCATTTGGCAAAACTTTTGTCACCCGAACTTGCCGTTCCAACACATTGGATAAAAAATCATTAAGCCGCTGCGGCGCATACTCCGGATTCATAATTTCTTTAAAGAAACCATCATACAGCGTCTTTACTCCCCTAACTCCAGTACAGATATCCAGAAACTCTTCTCTCTCTTCCCGACTCCATTCATCAAAAATTCCTTTTAAATACGCATGCATGTTAATGTATTCCAAAACCTTCTCCCTACTCCAAAGCATTGGAAAAGCATCTTTTAATCCCCTTGTCATAGGCACCTCTCCCTTCTATTTTTTGTTTGCACTTTTTCATTTTGCCGAAATATATTGCTTTGAACAAAGCATATGATACAATAAAGGATTTTTTCGGTCAGCCGGAACGGCCCTCCAGATATGATTATTTTAACATAGGATATTTTAGTTTCAATTATCATCTATCGACAGTTTTTGCAGTTTCAGACAAAAAAACCTCCCGGCACTCCAAAAAGTACCGAAAGGTTCATATAACAGATTCATTTCCAGCACGGCGGTAATTCCGGATTCTCAACCCGAATCGGCTCCGGATAGTTCTGCCCAAAAAGTTCCAGCTCAACTTTTTCGATAATCTGCGGCTCCACCGGGCGATTGACCTCCACCCCGGCAATCGGAAAATCTGTCACCGGCACAGTATCGACTTTCTCAAGCCGGCAGATTTCATCCATGCCTTCCAGCACTCTGCCAAACACCGGATATATCCCCTTATGCTCCGGGCAGTCTCTGAGTGGAAAAAAGAATTCACAACCGGCCAGGCCGGCCTCGCCATAACCGCCCATCGCCACCACTCCCGGATGGGAATCCAGCGGAACCACCCGGGGATTTAGTTCAAATTCATTTGGAATCAGATACTGACATTCTTTTTTTCCGAAAGCGGTATAGCTGATATCCACCCAATTGCCCGGGACGATCCGCTCAATGGCATGGTTATCCATATACCCCCTCGAAGCTGCATAAATGAAGCTGTTTACCGTATTCGGCGCAGACTCGGGCAAAAGTTCGATCACAATCTTTTTTCCGTTTTTCATATGTAATGTTGCTGTTGGATTCATCGCACAAACTCCCTAACTGATTATTTCAAGTTCTTTCGGATAATGATTGAGAACTTCACAGCCCTCTTCGGTCACCAGCACCAGGTCCTCCACCCGGACACCGGTGTCACCCGTCAGATAAATTCCCGGCTCAATGGAAAAGATCATTCCCGGTTCAGCCTTCTGCGGATTTGTTGAGGATACATCGCCGAATTCATGCTCGCTGAGACCGATAAAATGTCCGAGACGGTGATTAAAGTTCGGGCCGTATCCCTCCGCATCGATCAAATCTCTTGCCGTCTGATCCAACTCACACAGCGGAACTCCCGGCTTGATTTTCGAAATTGCCGCTTCGTTGGCCCTCCGCACCGTATCATAAATATGGCGATGTATGTCGCTCACTTCTTTAAAATAAAATGTCCGGGTCATATCGGAGCAGTAACCATCCTTAATACAACCCACGTCAAACAAAACCGAATCTCCCGGCTTCACTTTCGTATCATCCGGCGCATGATGCGGATCCGCCGCATTTGGTCCAAAGGCCACCAGCGGTTCAAAAGAAAAACCGTCAGCGCCCAGATCCAGATAGATTTTGAGCATCCGGTCCGCCGCTTCTTTTTCAGTGATGCCTTCGTGGATCAACTTCTTGAATTCAGCCATTGCCATATCATTAATGTGGGAAGCCACCCGCATTTTTTCCTGCTCTTCTTCGTCTTTTACACCCCTTGTCGTATCCACGGCCAGAGACGCATTGACAAAGCTTTTCGCCGCCCCCATTTCCATCAGGGGCAGTAAGAACCTCGCTTTTAATTCCTTATCCACGCCAAGCACTGCTTCTCTATCCAGATAAGGGGCTACAATCTCCGCCGCCGGATCCGTATCCGAATACCACACTTTTTCCACGCCAACCTCTTCCGGCACAGTAAACAATCGATTCAGGAAAAAAGCGTGCTTGCCGTCGGCCCGAAGCAAAAGACCGTAGAAGCGCTCAAAAGGCGCTACAAATACACCCGTCAGATAATAAATGGACATCGGATCCACGATCAGCATCTGGGTAAGTTCCATATCTTTTAATGCCGCCATAATGCGGTCTGCTCTGTTTTGTTTCATTACAATATGCTCCTTTGATCAAAACTGTTTTCTGAGCTTCGGGTCAAGCAGGTCTCTCAAGCCATCGCCGATAAAGTTGGCGCCCACAGCCATGGTAAAAATGGCAAGGCCCGGAAAACCGGCTACCCAGAACTTGTTAAAATAATCCACTCCGTCAGATACCATCATACCCCATTCCGGCGTCGGCGGAGCAGAACCCAGCCCGAGGAAACTCAGAGTTGAAAACATCAGAATCTGATTGCCGATATCTGTTGTCGCCATGATCAAAACCGAACTGATACTGTTCGGAATGACCTCTTTCATTAAAATGCGAAGCTTTGAAGCTCCCAGAGCCTCCGAAGCAGTAACATATTCATTTTCCTTCACACTGAGCACCACGCTCCGCATCAAACGGGCATAGGTCGGCCAGGCTACAATGATCAACGCAAACATGGTGTTAAAAAGGTTTGAGCCCATAACCGCATTGATGATCATGGCCAGGATCAATGACGGGAAGGATAAAATCATCTCGGAAAGACGCATCATCACATTGTCCACCTGTCCCCCGACATAACCGGCAACCGCTCCATAAAAGGTTCCGATGGCCCCTGCGATAACAACTGTCAGACATCCGGCCAACAGAGAATATCTTCCGCCGTAAATGACACGGCTGAAAATATCACGTCCAAAATTATCTGTGCCGAACAGGTGCTGTGCCGACGGCGCCTGAAGACGAGCCGCCAAATCCTGTACTACCGGGTCATAAGGCGCAATGGACGGCGCCAAAATTGCCGCGATGATCCATGCCAGGCAGATGATCACGCCCAATGTAAATAAATAGTTTGATTTAAACATCTTTTTTAAAGAACGCAACATTAACTGCACCTCACTCTCGGATCAATGACACCATACAAAATATCCACGACCGTATTTATGATCATATAATTCAGTGCAATCAAAAGCGCCACACCAATAATCGAAGGAAAATCATTGGATAAAACCGACTCATAGGCAAACTGGCCAACCCCCGGCCAGTTGAATATCGTCTCAACCAAAACCATGCCGCCAAGCAGGTTTCCGAGGCCAAGCCCAATCACCGTCAGAACAGGGATCAGCGCATTGCCAAGGGCATGACGGATAATCAGCCCGGCTCTGCTCAACCCTTTTGCTCTGGCCGTCCGAATATAATCCGTGGACATGACATCCAGAAGATTGGAACGGGTTGTCCGTGTAATCAGACCCATGGTAAATGCGGCAAGAACTGTTCCCGGCAAGATCAAATGGCTGACAGCATCCAATGCCTTCGGAATGTTGCCCTCGATCAGGCTGTCGATCACATACAGGCCCGTAACCGTCGCCGGAGCCGAAAAGGAATTGCTCAAGCGTCCCGGACCGGGCAGCAAATGGAATTTATAATAAATAAAATAGAGTACGAGAAGAGCAAACCAAAAACTCGGAATACTTACCCCCGTGACTGAGATAGCACGCACAACCTGGTCCACCGCGCTGTTTCTTCGAATTGCAGAGATAATGCCGAACAAAATACCAAAAATCGCCGCGAGAACAATAGCAAACAATGCCAGTTCAATCGTTGCCGGATAGCATCTGGACAATTCATCCAATACCGGTTTATTGGTACGAATCGATGTTCCCAAATCCAGCTTCAGCAAATTCTGCATATACTTGATGTACTGCACATAAATCGGCTGGTCCAATCCGTATTTTGCCTTATAGGCCGCCACAATCTCCGGATCTCCCAAAGCTCTCTGACTCAGATTAGCCGTCACCGGATCCCCGGGAACCATTTTTGTCAAAATAAATACCAATGTGGCAACACCAATCAGCATAATGACCAGATATATCAATCGCTTTCCTATGAATTTCAGCCGTTCCATACGACACCCCTCTTCTTTTTCTTTTGATGACAAATCCAAACAGATATTTCCGTCAGCAGCATTTTTCACAATACATGTTCACGGTAATACCTGTTTCTCTCATTATTCCGGTTTTTACGGGAACCGGCTCCAAGCCGGTCCCGCAAAACCAAATAAAAATTATTTAATGTTAATTAAAGTTAAATCTAATGCATATGGATCAGAAATGGCAACGCCATCGAGTCTTGTATTATAACCGATATGGGCCGGAGCCTGAGCAATCATGATAAATGGGCCATCTTCATAGGTCATATCCTGGATCTGCTCCAAAACTGCTGTACGCGCATCATTATCCGTTGCTTTCATTGCTTCCTGATATAAAGCAGCAAGTTCAGGGGCCATTTCAGCAGTCCATCCTGCTCTCAGGCCAACACTGGCGCCCGGAAGGAATTCCAACTGTACATTTGGATCATTATAATCTGTTCCCCAGTACATTACGGTAAAGCCGAGTTTGCCATCGCGGTAGTCATCGCCGTAACCGGCAGCCCATGGCTGTGAAACGATGTTTACATTAATACCGATCTGGGAAAGGTCATCTTTAACCTTCTGTGCCAGATCTGTTAATGCGACACCTTCCATATCCAGATCGCATACTGTCAGATCCACATCAAAACCGTCTGCATATCCTGCGTCGGCAAGAAGCTTCTTTGCCTCCTCAATATCTGCATAATCTGCAGCTCTTTCTCCTTTACTTCCCATGAAGCCGGACTGGATAATGGAATATGGAGTCAGTGTACCTTCTCCGACAATTGTCTGAATTCCGGCGTAGTCAAGGGCTTTACGGATAGCTTTCTGAACGGTTGGATCAGATACCGGTCCGCCGTACTCTTCATTCATGTTCATCATAACAAAGCCGACTGTCTTTGTTGCAGCATTAATGATCTCAACATTTTCAGCGCCGGCCAGCTCAGCGATCGTATCATCCGTCATATTCATAGCCACATCGATGTCTCCTGTGGACAGAGTCATCATCTGAGTGTTGGAATCCGGCTGGATCTTAATGATATATTTATCGACATTGGTTCCTTCACCCCAGTAATTTGCGTTTTTCTCAAGAACAACTTCCTCATCCGGAGTATAGCTTGTCATCACATACATGCCCGAGCCTGCGCTTGTCGTATCCAGATAAGCCTGTGCCGTATCTGCTGTTGCGGCATCCTCTGCATCTGTTCCGCCGTTCGCTTTAACGACTTCACTGTCCAGAATTGCCGTAGAACTATAAGTCAGCTTGGATAAAATGGCACTGTCCGGCTGTGTCAGATGGAATACAACCGTCTTTTCATCCGGAGCTTCCATACTTTCAATCGTGTCGCAGATGAAAGACGGGTTGCCCTGAAGATTCTTGCATCGATTGATGCTAAATAAAACATCGGCAGATGTCATAGGATTTCCGCTTGCAAATGTAATACCGTCTTTCAAAGTTACTGTCAGTGTCAGGCCGTCTTCACTGAATTCATAGGTATCCACGAGGCACGGTTCCGCAGCGCCTTCATTGTCATAAAACTTGAATAAGGTTTCATAACAGGCATTGACAATTAACGGCGGATATTTTTCATAAACATAGCCCGGGTCAAGCGTTGAGAAGCCTGCGCCCATCGCCACAACAACGGTATTGGAAAAGGCTTCTGTACTTTCTCCGCTCTCTGCCGCCGCTGTCTCTTTTGTTGTTGTACTGCCGCTGTCGCTTCCGCCGCCGCAGCCAACAAGGCTGAGAGCCATAACCAATCCTAAGGTCATAGCCATAAATTTCTTTTTCATAGTAGTTCCTCCTTTTAATTATATAAATGACAGGCAACAAAATGTCCTGTTTCTATCTCCTTTAATTCCGGCACTTCTTCCCGGCATTTGTCACAGACTTTTGGGCACCGTGTATGGAAGCGACAGCCTGACGGCGGATTTGAAGGGCTCGGGACCTCACCTTCCAGATGAATCCTCTCCTTACTCCCATTCTGTCCAACCTGCGGAATTGCAGAAAGCAATGCCTCCGTATAAGGGTGATACCGTTTTTCATATAACTGGTCGTAATCTGCAATTTCTACCATCTTCCCAAGGTACATAACGCCCACCCGGTCGCTGACCTGATAGACCACATTCAGATTATGGGATATAAAAAAATAGGTCAATCCCAGCTTTTCTTTTAATTCCTGCAAAAGATTCAATACCTGGGCCTGCACGGAAACATCCAGGGCGGATACAGCCTCATCACAGATAATAATGTCCGGCTCCAAAGCCAAAGCTCTTGCAATGCCGATACGCTGTTTCTGTCCTCCGGAAAGTTCATGGGGATAACGGCTCAAATGATAGGCGTCAAGGCCGACCAGCTGAAGCAGCTCCATAATTCGCGCTTCCACATCCACCTGCTCTTTCATCTGATGAATTTCAAAAGGCTCCATCAAAATCTGTTTTACCGTTCTTCTCGGATTCAGGCAGGCCGACGGATCCTGAAAAATAATCTGGGCCTTTTTCCGCATTTGTTTCAGCTCAGCGCCTTTTAAAGACGCTATATCCTGTCCTTCCAGATAAATATGACCATCTGTCGGTTTGATGAGCCGGATCAATGCCCGCCCCAGCGTACTTTTTCCGCAGCCGCTCTCGCCGACAACACCGAAAGTCTCTCCCCGCATAATTTCAAAACTGATATCATCCACGGCTTTCACCGTGCCGGATCGTTTATTCTTACCTTTAAAATATACTTTCACATGGTCGGCTTTCACCAGCATCTCTTTCTCTTTTGCTGCCATAAGCTAACCCTCCTTCTTTTCATCCGCATATAACCAGCAACGCACTGCCCGTTCCCCGGACAGCCGGGTCATCGGCGGTTTTTCCTGCCGGCAGTGCTCCGTTGCATGCGGACATCTCGGAGAAAAACTGCAGCCGGAAATCCTCTCCGTCGGATTCGGCACCATTCCCTCAATTGTCTCTAAAGGATTTCTTTCTTTTGTAATCTTCGGAATAGCGTTCAAAAGTCCTACAGTGTACGGGTGCTTCGGTTCCGCAAACAATTCCCGAACCGGCGCTTTCTCCACAATATGCCCCGTATACATGACAATCACTGTATCGCACAACTCGCTGACAACTCCCAGATCATGGGTGATAAATATAACCGAAGTCTCCATACTCTCATTTAAATCCCGGATTAAATCCAGAATCTGGGCCTGAATCGTCACATCCAAGGCGGTTGTCGGCTCATCCGCAATGAGAATCTGAGGCCGGCAGGCTAAGGCCATAGCAATCATGACACGTTGGCGCATACCTCCGGACATCTGATGAGGATATTCATGGGCGCGGACCTCCGGATTGGCAATACCAACCGCCTGCATCATACGCACTGCTTCCGCCATCGCCGCCTTCTTGTCCATTCCCCGGTGAAGCCGCAAAGATTCCGCAATCTGTCTGCCGCATTTGATGATCGGATTCAGCGAAGTCATCGGCTCCTGAAAAATCATGGATATCTCATTTCCCCGGATTTTCTGCATCTCTTTCTCTGATGCTTTGACCAAATCCCGGCCCTTATATAAAATCTCTCCGCCGATGATCTTTCCCGGTGGATTTGGAATCAACTGCATCATACCGAGAGAAGAAACACTTTTTCCGCTTCCGCTCTCTCCCACAATGCCCAATTTTTCACCCTTATGTAATGTATAACTCAAATGGTCGACCGCCTGCACGGTACCCTCAACCGTCTTAAATTCTACGCACAAATTTTTTATCTCTAATATCGTCTCCGCCTGACTCATGCTTTTCACTCGCTCTTTCCTGCCCTGTTCTAGCATCACTTTTTTGTTTTCCTGCTTGGCTACTTTAAAACATCAACGTGATACAAGTACGCTATACCATATAAAATACCATATTTTAAATTAGAATTCAATCCCAATGACTGCAATTATCCACAAATTGTTTTGATTCATCCTCGATATATATCTTCGCTCTTCAAAACATAAATAAGCCCCAATCCCTGGCCTTTCAGGGTTTGGAGCTTATCCACAGCGTGCGGATAACAGGGTTCGAACCTGCACGGTTGCCCACTAGATCCTAAGTCTAGCGCGTCTGCCAGTTCCGCCATATCCGCAAAAATACCGAATAATCTTTTGTCCGATGAATTCCCCATCGAACAAAAAGACCTGCATCATCGAATCATCGAATGCAGGTCTTAGTGAGGCATCGGGGATTCGAACCCCGGACAACTTGATTAAAAGTCAAGTGCTCTACCGACTGAGCTAATACCCCACATCATTCTGACAAGTCAGAACACTTTATGAACACCCTTTGCACAACTGCTGTGGCTGCTCCAACTGGGCTAGTTGGATTCGAACCAACGTAATGCAGGAGTCAAAGTCCTGTGCCTTACCGCTTGGCGATAGCCCATCAAAAATGTACCTCACGGCAGAGGGTGGATACAGGGACTCGAACCCTGGGCCTCCAGAGCCACAATCTGGCGCGCTAACCAACTGCGCTATACCCACCATAAGCGAGCCTGAAGGGATTCGAACCCCCGACCCACGGCTTAGAAGGCCGTTGCTCTATCCAGCTGAGCTACAGACTCACAGTGTTTTTATGCGAAACTTTCATCCCGCAAAGCGGGTGATGGGAATCGAACCCACGTATCCAGCTTGGAAGGCTGGTGTTCTACCATTGAACTACACCCGCACATAAATAAAAATCGGGGTGACAGGATTCGAACCTGCGACCTCTTGATCCCAAATCAAGCGCTCTAGCCAAGCTGAGCCACACCCCGATGTTTCATCACGCCTTACCCCGTGACGCAAGATAGATTATATTATATCTAACATTAATTGTCAACAACTTTTTCTACTATTTTTCCAAAAAATATAGTGAAAAATGAAGGTCTCCATAACGGTCAATATCCATCAAAACATAGGAAGGCCGACGGTTCTCCTGACGCGGATAAGAGATGCTTCCCGGATTCACCGCAATCACTTCATCCTCCTGATCGATCACCGGCCGATGGGTATGCCCGAAAAAAACCACATCACAGCCATGCTCTCTGGCAACCTCTTTAATGCGCACCGTGTCAAAGCTTACGCCATACCGGTGTCCATGGGACATAAATATCTTATGCCTCCCGATAACCACGATCTTTTCCGCCGGAACGGAAGTGAAAAAATCATTATTTCCACTCACCATATGTACCGGACAGGGCGCAATATTCTCGATATACCCCTCGCTGCCCTCCAAATCTCCCAGATGGAACACTAAATCCAACGGAGCAACAAGGCGAAGAACCTTTTCCAGGTTGCCATTTTTACCATGTGTATCGCTGACAATTAAAACTCTCATACAATCATATCATCCTCTGCCGAAGAACCTCTTTCATTGCCCTCAACGCCTTCCCCCGATGGCTGATCTCATTTTTCTGTTCTGCAGCCAACTGGGCCGTCGTACACTTATATTCCGGCACATAAAAAATGGGGTCATAGCCAAAGCCGTTTTCCCCCGCCGGGGCATCGGCAATCTGCCCTTCGATGGTCGCCCGCCGGGTTTCCTCCGTACCATCCGGGAAAGCCGCCGCAATAACGCACACAAACCGGGCGGAGCGCTCACTCCCCGTTAAACCGGACAGCCGTTCAATAATATTGGCGTTTTTCAAATCGTAGGACGTATCCTCTCCCATATATCTGGCCGAATAAATTCCCGGTTCCTTATTTAAAGCATCCACTTCCAGTCCCGAATCATCGGCCAAAACGATGCAGTCTGCCAGATCACGAATCGCACGCGCCTTGATCAATGCATTTTCCTCGAAGGTTTTCCCATTTTCCACAATGTCCGCATTAATTCCCGCCTCTTTCATCGACAGGATCTCCACGTCTAAATCCTTCAGTATCTCCCTTATTTCTTTCATCTTTCCCGCATTGGATGTGGCAAATATAATTTTATTCATAAATATTCTCCTTATTCACCGTAAAGGCCTTCAAACATAAATTACATCCGTACTCTGTCTCCGCAGATACCCATTGGTTTCCATCATAACTGATATATCCCTCGCCGTCACTCAGATCGGCCCCGGCCGTCAGATCCGACGCCGGATATTCAATGGCGATCGGCCGTTCATTATTTTCCGTAGTAATATGCACCATCACCGCAAAACGGCTGCCCGCTGTCAGAGAAAACATTTCCGGAATATCCACCGTATAATATCCGCTGTTTTCAAAATAACCGCTGCCCAGATAAACCGGCTGCGTCAATGATTCCATCCCCGTATAATCCGGCACGGCATATAACTCCCAGCTTGTATGCGCATCCACCGCATAAAAGCTGACCGCCTTTAAAATTTCATCTGCGCCCGCCGTATAAACATTGGAAAACCAGGCTGACGGCTCTTTATATCCCAAAGTTCCGACCCAGCCAAGCAGATCCGACTGATAGATACCGTCATAATTATCCGCTCCATCCAGCCGGGTATAAATCACACTGTTGTTTCCCAGATTACTGTCCTCATAGGACACATAAAAATAGCCCTTGTCTCCGAACTCTTCACCCCAACTGTTCCTGCACAGAAAAGCGCCGTTATTCTCCGGCATATGGCTAAAGTTCTCACGACTGTAATTGTCATCCCATCCTACAATAACCACATCATGATTCGGCTTCTCATCACCGGTATAATAATAGGAAGATGTTCCCGGCGCATAATCCTCCGATGAGTCCCAGGCGTTCTCAATGGACATATATAAAGAGCTCTCCACACCGCCATAGCGAAGAATCATCGACTTTATCTGTTCCGGATTTCTTTCATCCAAAAAACGGGCCTCCTGCAGGTGCTTCACCGCCGTAAGTGAGGCGTCTGTCATACCATCCCCATAGGGATCATTTTCTTCCAACACCGGTCCTCTCCATGATGCAAGATAGGCCAATGCCATATTATAATCGCCGCCTTCCGTCGGCCCGATATTAAATCCGCTGTTCATCGTCATATGATCCACGGAAAAATCCAGTATTTCATCGCCGCTTAGAACCGTCTCCAGCGCAGCCGTAGATGCAAAAGCCCAACAGGTTCCAAAGGTCCCCTGATTCTCAACGCCATTCAAAACACGATTTTCTCTCAGATCAAAATATTCCGGCAGCTCCGAGTCCCCGGGAAACTCAAGGCTTGCCGCACGGGCCCCGTCGTCCCACCGGTATTCCAGCCCCATCGCCGGTGCTGCCGCTGTCATATCGATCATAATCTTCTCAGGCATCCGTTCGTCAATAAATGCCGCATTTTCCAAATACTGCCCCTGCACATAACATCCTCCGTTTTCGCCGACAGTAATGGAAGTTTCAAAATATCTCACAGCATCCGATAAAGGTATCAGTAGATTCATCCCCGAAGACATCCGCATATTTTCTATATCAAGCAATGTCCCATTATAGGACAGCGTAAATCCTTTTTCATTCACGGCATCCGCTCTGGCGCTTATATAATAGCTCTGCAGCGACTCTGACGCCTGACCGGCCAAATGCCGTACCTGCGGCCGTGTCATCACAACACCGGTCACACAGATGATAGCAAGTAACAAAAAATATCGTCTTACATGCTTCAATTTAATCCTCCTGTTTTTTTCGTTTCGGAGGGCGCGGTCCCATAAATTCATACAAATATGTCTTAATCATTCCATTGTAAATTTTTCGGTTTTTATCCGCTTTCCTTCCGATATACTTCTCTGCCTGTTCATATGAAGTCAACACAAAGCAGGACCATGAATCCAAACGACGGAAGGCCTCACCAATCTCCGTATAGAGCGCCGGCAGTGCCGCTTTTTCCTCAAGGCGCTCGCCATAAGGCGGATTGGTAATAACAAACCCGTATTTTTTCGGATGGCTCAGAGCGCTGACCGGCCGCTGCTGAAGATGAATGAGATGATCCACACCGGCTTCCGCCGCATTCTGACGGGCATTTTTTATAATATCCCCGTCGATATCATACCCCTGAATATCCATATCCACATCATCCCGAATCAAATCATTTGCCTCAGTCACCGCTTCATACCAGGCCTTCATCGGCAGAATATTTTTCCATGCTTCCGCCGTAAACTCCCGGTTCATCCCCGGCGCAATATTCGCCCCGATCATGGCGGCTTCAATCGGAAAAGTCCCGCTGCCGCAGAATGGGTCCACCAAAATACGATCTTTATTCCATGGAGACAAAAGCAGAATGGCCGCCGCCAGCGTCTCCGATACCGGGGCCTTGCTGATCAGCCTCCGATATCCCCGTTTATGTAAGGATTCCCCGGAAGTATCCAGAGCAATCGTCACTTCATCTTTATAAATAAACACTCTCAAAGGATATATGGCCCCATCCTCTTTGAACCAGTCTATCCGGTATGTCTGCTTCAGCCGTTCAACGATCGCCTTTTTTACAATAGATTGAATATCTGAACTGCTGAATAGTTTACTCTTTGTTGTGGACGCCTTTTTTACCCAGAATTTTCCGTCGGCAGGCAAATATTCTTCCCATGGAAGCGCTTTTGTCTGCTCAAATAATTCATCAAAACTGAAGGCCTTGAACCGTCCCACACATAAAAGTAGCCGTTCCGCCGTCCGCAGAAATACATTCGCCCGGGCAATGGCCGATGCCTCTCCCCGGAAAGACACACGGCCATCTTCTACCCGTATAATTTCATATCCTAAGTTTATAATTTCTCGTTTTAAAACCGCTTCCATGCCAAAATGGCACGGCGCTGTAAATTCATAGAGGGGCATACATTTTCTCCTTTTTTAAATTACTTTTATAGTATATACTTTTTCTTATGCTGCCGCAAGAACATTTTATTTCCAGCATATGGCAGTTCCATACTATTTTAAACAACAGGGCCCCGCCATGCCTCCATGCCGCCGCCGATACTCAAAATGTGGTATCCGTTTTCACTGAGTCTTCTGCCCAAAAGAAGACTGGTAGCCCCATGCTCACAGCACAAAATAATTGTTCCATACTTTCTGAGTATGGGCGCCTTCTCGTCAAAGGAATCATAGGGCATGGAAAAAGCTCCCGGAATATGGCCTTTCTGAAATGATTCCCTGTCCCGGATATCAATAACCACCGCATCGCCCTGCTGTATATAATTAAAAACCTCTTTCTGAGATATAAAATCCAAGCTCACACTATCACCTCGTTCCTACATATATTAATATATGCAGAAACCGCCCTCGGTTTCCCCGGCACCGCATCCCCGCAGAGCGTTCTTGTGTCATAGAAAACGAAGTTGCCTATGACACAAAAAACCGCAGCGGTACTGCCATTTCCCACTGCGGTTTTAGCGAATCAGTGCAGACTATCTGTCACAATTCTTTGATGTGTTTCTTTCAGATGCATCCCTCTCAGATGTGTTCTGAGTAGAATTCTGAGAAACACCGTTTCTGGAACTGTTTCTGGATGTGTTGTTATCCATATTTCTGGATGTGTTCTGAGTGGAATTGTTCCGCTCATTATTCTTTGTTGTCGCGTTGCTTTCATTGTTCTGATTGTAATTCTTTGCCATAATAGGACCTCCTTAATAAGATTACAGTAGCTATTATGGCTTCAATCAAAAGATTTATTCATTCAATTCATATTTATATTTTCCGCTCAAAACAACATTTTTTATATAGGCAAAGGTCCGTTCCTCGCCATATCGGCTCAGCATCACCAGAAGGCGCTCCAATAATTTTCTGGAATCCGGATGAATTGTCATATATTTCCGACTTTTTTTATAATAATTCAGCGGATGACTGTCCGTATAATCCTTTTTCGCATATATTTTCGAAGCGGCCACCCTGTCCATAAACATCTCAACCACATATTGAACCGGCATCTTCATGCCGCGAAGCCCCTGAGTTTTATCTGCCGGCAGATCAATCCAGTATTCATAATGATGTTTATTACGTCCCTTATGATGAAGCCAGGCCCCGGAATAACCCATCTTCTCTTTTTCAGCCGCATTCGGACTGCGATTCCCCTGAAAATATAACACCCCGGTTCGAAACTCCTCCGGAGTATATTTGGACAGATCATGGAGCAGCCCCTGCTTATAGAGTCCGACCTTAAAACATTCCTTCATAACAAGGCATTTATGCTCCGTGATCGTTTGAAAATGATTCCATCCGTTTTTTAATAACTGCTTTTTATCCGGCACTTTCACTACCTCCCATCAAATACACAAAGAGAGTGCCGACAACTTTTATTGCCAACACTCTCTAAGGATACACTACTTTATAAGGAAATACAACTTAACACTTTTTAAACCGCAACTTTTTCATACCCCTTCGGGCATCCCATATGTCAGATGCTGCGCATGGGCGCGCTTCGTCAAGCTCCGCGCGATAATGTATGCCCATTCGGGCACCCCGTATGTCATATGCTGCGCATGGGCGCGCTTCGTCAGGCTCCGCGCGATAATGTATAGGATTCATTGACCACATAGCCCTGAACCCGCTGAATCGCTCCGATTTCTTCCAGAGTCAATAACATACGGTATACGGTAGCCTGGCCAATGGTCGCATCTTTCTTGGAAATTTCATAATAAATCTCCTTAAAATCACCCGCCTTCTTATTTGCTATGACTTCGATCATAATGCGTCTTTGTTTGGTAATACGTTTCCCGCGATTTTTCAACTCCTGAATCATATCTTCCGAACTCCACATAGGCTTCAATCTCCCTGTCCTTCCAAATCGCTTAGGTCTATATTCTTTTTAATGGCAGCCTCTGCAATTTCCGCAATTTCCATTACAGCCTTTGCCGGCTTTCTTATCTTTATAAATGCTTCGTGCCGCCAGGCAGGCCACCGCTGCAACGATCGCAGCAACTAAAACAGTTCCCATAGCACTCCGCTCCTTTCAAATCATGCCTTCACCGGTTTTTTTACATCAACTGTCAGCTTTGTGCTTTCTTTATATGGACGGAACAGCAGATAAATAAATCCGATAACAAGAAGTATCGCAACGATCGTACCGATGCCAAAAGCACCGCCCGTAACTACTGTGCCAATCTGATAAACACATAAAGAAACAACATAAGCTAAAATTGTCTGATAACCAATCGCAAACCAGGTCCATTTTGCACTGTTCATCTCTCTCTTGATCGCGCCGATCGCAGCAAAACAAGGTGCGCAGAGAAGGTTGAATACAAGGAAGGAATAAGCGGCTGCAGCCGTCATACTTCCGGCAAGTTCGCCCCAGATCTCAGCGCCGTCTTCCGCAACCTCGGCAAATCCGAAGAGAATACCGAATGTGCCGACAACATTTTCTTTGGCGATAAGACCTGTAACTGCCGCAACAGCCATCTTCCAGTCGCCCCAGCCAAGCGGAGCAAAGAGCGGAGCAATAACACTTCCGAGAGAAGCCAGAATACTGCTGTCAAGCTGTTCTGCTTCAAGCATGCCAAAGGCGCCGTCCACCCATCCGAAGTTCATTAAGAACCAAAGAACAATGGTTGATAAAAGAATCACTGTACCGGCTTTTTTGATAAAGGACCATCCGCGCTCCCACATGCTCCGAAGAACATTGAGTACCGTCGGCATATGATAAGCCGGAAGTTCCATAACAAACGGGGCCGGTTCTCCGGCAAACATTTTTGTTTTCTTTAAAATAATACCGGAACAGATGATTGCCGCCACACCCACAAAATAAGCGCTGGTTGCAACCCATGCAGAGCCGTTAAAAAATGCTCCGGCAATCAAAGCGATGATCGGCAGCTTCGCACCGCAAGGAACAAAGGTAGTCGTCATGATCGTCATTTTACGGTCTCTATCATTTTCAATCGTACGGGATGCCATAACCCCGGGTACGCCGCAGCCGCTTCCGATCAGCATCGGAATAAACGACTTTCCGGATAAACCAAATTTACGGAAAATACGGTCCATAATGAACGCCACACGCGCCATATAACCGCAGGCTTCCAGAAATGCAAGGAAAATAAACAATACAAGCATCTGCGGAACAAAGCCAAGCACCGCGCCCACACCGGCAACAATACCGTCAAGGATAAGGCTCTGAAGCCATCCGGCACAGTTAATACTTACCAGCACATTTTCAATGGCCGGAGGAATGATTTCCCCAAACAGCACATCATTTGTCCAGTCCGTTACTATCGTTCCTACCGTTGTTACAGAAACATAATATACAATAAACATAACCACCGCAAAAATCGGCAGGGCCAGAATACGGTTGGTTACAATACGGTCAATCTTATCCGATGTGGAGAGCTGCCCTTTGCCGGCCCTTTTATAACTCTTTCCGATCACAGAAGTGATATATCCGTAACGTTCATTGGTGATAATACTTTCAGAATCATCATCCTGAGCATCCTCGGCTTTTTTAATGATTTCTTCAACGTCCGGCACCGTCTTCATTGTCTGAGCTATTTTGTCATCCCGCTCGAACAATTTGATGGCATAGAATCGTTTCTGTTCTTCCGGAATTGAAGCATCCAGCATATTCTCAATATCTTCCAGAACATTTTCAATCTCCGGCGCAAATTTATGTACAGGCGCGGATGTATTTCTCGATGCAACACTGACGGCTTTCTCCGCCGCCTTCATAATTCCCGTGCCCTTCAAAGCAGAAATCTCAACGATTTCGCAGCCTAAATCTTTACTCAGCTGCTTCACATCGATGTGATCCCCGTTTTTCTCAACAATATCCATCATGTTGACAGCCATAACCACCGGAATCCCGAGCTCCATGAGCTGTGTGGACAGATAAAGATTTCTCTCAAGATTTGTGCCGTCTACAATATTCAAAATGACGTCCGGCCGCTCTGTGATCAGATAATTTCTCGCAACCACCTCTTCCAGCGTGTATGGCGATAAGGAATAAATACCCGGAAGGTCCATAATAACAACATCTTTATGCCCTTTGAGTTTCCCTTCTTTTTTCTCTACAGTAACACCCGGCCAGTTTCCGACAAACTGATTGGAACCGGTCAATCCGTTAAACAAAGTGGTCTTACCGCTATTTGGATTACCCGCAAGTGCGATCTTAATCGACATTTAATAACATCCTCCTTTTTCCCCTATGATTAGTCATTTCTAACCTATGGTCGTTAAAAAAAGTACATTACTGTACTTCTATCATCTGTGCATCTGCCTTTCTCAAAGACAGTTCATATCCTCTGACAGTCACTTCCACTGGATCTCCCAGAGGTGCAACTTTGCGAATATAGACTTCCGTGCCTTTCGTAATACCCATGTCCATAATCCGGCGCTTTACCGCACCTTCGCCGTGGAGCTTCACTACGGACACACTCTGACCGCATTTTACATCCTTTAATGTCTGCATCCTCTCTTCCTCCTGCCTAAATCATGATTTTATTGGCCATTTCCCTGCTGATCGCCACTCGTGAACCCTTCACGTTGACAATAACATTTCCATTCATCTCAGAAACTACTGAAACAATGGACCCGGCAACAAATCCAAGACTTTCCAGAAAACGACGTACTTCCTCTTTTCCGCCAATCTTTACTATTGTATTCTTTTCTCCGGCTTTCGCCATTGTTAAAGGCATCATCATCTCTCCCTTTCTTTCTGAGTTAGGAAATTCTAACCTTATTCTTAGATTAGCACCGTCTAACCTCATTGTCAAGACTTTTTTGAGAATTTTTTCCCAAAATGTTTTTACTTTGTTTTTCACCTTTCATGTGTTATAATAAAAATAATATTTTTGGACAGGGGGAGTTACTCGTGAAAATACAAGAATCTGCCGAAAATTATCTGGAAACTATTCTCATTTTAAGTCAGCGCCAACCGCAGGTCCGCTCGATCGATATTGCAACCGAACTCGGCTTCTCGAAGCCGAGCGTCAGCGTGGCTATGAAAAACCTCCGCGAGAATGGATATGTCACCGTGAGTGAACATGGTCACATTTCTTTAACCGAAAAAGGACTCCAGATTGCCGAAACGATTTATGAACGTCACACTTTATTATCGAGCTGGCTGGAATATCTTGGTGTGGACAGCGAAATTGCCGTTCAGGATGCCTGCCGCATCGAACATGTCATCAGTCCGGAAAGTTTTCAGGCTATCAAAACGCATGTTGCCATGGGAAAAAATAATACGCAAAAACAGAAGGAATAAGAAAGCCGCTCTTCTCGGAGCGGCCCTTTTTCTCTTATCTGACATTTTCAAGTATATCCGTCAATGCCGCGCTGCTGCTCGTATGACATCGAATGACCTGAGCATTGCTGCGTTTTGCCTCATCCACAGCGCAGCGCACCATTTTGTGCGAGACCGTATTTGTAAACAAAATGAACATATCCGGTCTCCCCATTTGCTTATTTAAGTCCGCGGACATATGGGTGAACACTTTCACCTTATGATTATAATTTTTGCAAATCTTTTTATACTGGCTAACCATCCGGTCATGCCCGCCTACAATTACGATACTCACTTTTCAAACACCTGCCTTACGCTTTCGCTAAATCTTTTCCCAATTCAATGCATGCTTCCTGGGCGCTTTCATCCGGAGCCTCCTGACAAATGGCTTCCTCTCCGCCAAACACACGTGCTCCGGCGCTTTCCATATCTGCTGCCCAGGTACGCATCCACTCGCCGTCTCCCCAGCCGTAAGACCCAAATAAGCCAATGGTCTTCCCGTCGGCAAAGGCTTTGACCGCTTCAACAAAAGGTTCCATCTCCGTTTCCTCAAGCTGTTCCGCGCCCATAGACGGGCAGCCCAGGGCAAATACCGGGCAATCCTTTAAATCATCCGGCGCAACCTCGCTGACGGATACGACCTTTGCTTCCTTTCCGCCCTCCTTAATTCCCTGGCCGACAAATCCCGCCATTGCTTCCGTATTTCCTGTACCGCTCCAATATACAACCATAATCTCACTCATCTTTTTATTCCTCCTGTTATCCTTATCACGCAGTCATACACTGCCATTCACTTGTAATCTCCCAGAGATTCTTTCCCTTTTCCGCCTCCTGAACAAAAACGCTTCGTACCTGTTCATAACTTTCGAACAACTGCTTTCTCTCCTCCACATTTTCATACACTTTCCAGTAGCCTGAATAGAGATAATTTTTTCCCCCGTATTTAATAAAACCTTTTACATCGGCCATCGGATATCCTAAAAACACACCCATCTCATGGGGAAACGGAATATCCTGTGTTTTGCGGTATTCCCGAAAACGCTGCCCCAAACGCACCAGCATCTGTTCCAGACAGTCATCCGCATAACCTTGTTGTTCTAAAAATTCCCGCTCTTCTTTGCGGAATACGATTTCTTCGAGAGCCGCTTTTCGATAAAGCAGCCATATATTTTTTTCATTCCCGGCATAAAGACACCGCCGGGATAATCCGGTCCCTTCCAGAGTCCGAACAACATCTCTAATATGTTTATTTTCCAGGACTAGCATATTGGACGGTTTCACACCCGCCAACACCGGGGCGCATTGCCCCGCAATTTTTACTTCTAAAGGCTGATGCCGCCACCATGTCAGCATTTCTGTTCACCCCTTCATTGATTAGTTTTGACTAACGTTAGCTTTAACTAACCACAAGGATACTATACTTTTTTAAATTTGTCTATACTCCGGACTGATAAAATTTCTTAATATCATTTCTCTGCTTAACCGAACGACAGTTTTATGTTATTATTTTGTCAGATAATGTTAATAAATAAACTTAAGTTGACAGACAATTGCTTATATTGTATAATAAAATTACAACGTGTGGCAGAACTGCATAAATCCGGTTGAGTGTCAGCGTTATTTTTTTTACAATTAACCATAATTATCTTCATGTATAAGAAAGGAGTCATAAAATGAAAAAAGTAAATCTTCAGGAAAAGTATAAGTTATTTATTGGCGGCGAATGGAAAGATGCTTCCGACGGCCGTACTTTTAAAAGCACCTGTCCGGCCAATAATGAATTTTTGGCCGAATGTGCCGAAGCAACAAAAGAGGACGTAGACTGCGCGGTAAATGCCGCATGGGATGCCTTTAAAACCTGGAAAAATGTTCCTGTTAATGAGCGGGCGGCCATCCTGAATAAAATTGCCGACATTATTGACGCAAACACAGAACATTTAGCGATGGTGGAGTCTCTCGATAATGGTAAGCCGATCCGGGAAACAATGGCCGTGGATATTCCATTATCTGCGCAGCATTTCCGTTACTTTGCCGGCTGTATCATGGCCGAGGAGGGCAGCGCCAATATGTTGGGAAATGATACATTAAGCCTGATCTTGAGAGAGCCTATCGGCGTTGTCGGGCAGATTGTTCCATGGAACTTCCCATTCCTCATGGCTGCATGGAAACTGGCACCGGTTCTTGCCAGCGGATGCTGTACCGTATTTAAACCGTCCAGCACGACTTCATTAAGTGTTCTGGAACTTGCACGCCTGGTTCAGGATGTCATTCCGGCCGGAGTATTTAACGTCGTTACCGGTTCCGGTTCCAAAGCCGGACAGTATATGCTTGAACACAAAGGCTTCCGTAAACTTGCCTTTACCGGTTCAACGGAAGTCGGCAGAGATGTAGCCCTCGCCGCAGCTCAAAAGTTAATTCCATCAACATTGGAACTTGGCGGAAAATCCGCAAATATCTTCTTTGAAGACTGTGATTTTGAAATGGCCATGGATGGTCTTCAGATGGGCATTCTTTTCAATCAGGGACAGGTATGCTGCGCAGGTTCCCGGGTATTTGTTCAGGAGAGCATTTATGATAAATTTGTTGAAGAAGCTGTGCGTCGTTTCAATGCAGTCAAAGTTGGTATGCCATGGGAAGCAGACACCCAAATGGGCAGCCAAATTAACGGGGGACAGCTCAAAAAGATTCTCAGCTACATTGATATCGGAAAATCTGAAGGCGCTAAGATCCTCTGCGGCGGTGAAGCGATCACCGATGGCGAACTCGGCAATGGTTGCTTTATGCGTCCAACGCTCCTCGGCGATGTAACCAATGATATGCGGGTAGCACAGGAAGAAATCTTTGGGCCGGTAGCCTGCATCCTGAAATTTAAAACAGAAGAAGAAGTTATAGAAATGGCCAACGACAGCGAATATGGCCTTGGCGGCGCTGTGTGGACAAGGGATATCAACCGGGCACTCCGTGTCGCAAGAGGTATCGAAACCGGCCGTATGTGGGTAAATACATATAACTCCATTCCGGAAGGCGCTCCATTTGGCGGTTATAAAGCCTCCGGTATCGGACGTGAAACCCATAAAGTCATTTTAGAGCATTACACTCAAATGAAAAATATCATGATTAATTTGAGCGAATCACCAAGCGGTTTCTATCCTGCACCTTAATTTTTTAAGTTTTTAAGGCAGCCGCCGCAGTTTCAGCAAAACTGCGGCGGCTGTTTTAACGTTCACATATAATTTTGTAAATCTGGATAATCACTGTTGGGATTATCGCAAAAAAGTAAATCATTCCCAACTGTCCAAAAGTCAATGCGGACACGAGGAATAATCGTTTTAACAAGGTTACGGACAATACTAAATTCAACAAAATCATACCCGCCGCAAAGGCCGCCAGGCTATACCAGTTGCCCGAAAACCCGATCCTAAAAATCGAATGCTTGCTCCGGCAGTTAAATCCATGAAACAGCCGGGCTGCTGTCAATGTAGCAAAGGCCATCGTGCTGGCCAGAGCCGAATTTCCCTGTCGAAGCCCCACATAAAAAGCCGCCATCGTCACAGCCGCGATCAACGCCCCCTGGATCAAAATCGTTCCCATAAATTTCTTTGTAAGAATACCCTCCCTCGGATCTCTCGGTTCCTCGGAAAGCAGATCCTTTTCGGCCGGCTCCATACCAATGGCAATAGCCGGAAGAGAATCCGTCAAAAGATTGATAAAAAGCAGATGCACCGGCGCAAACGGCACCGGAAGCCCCATAAGCGACGTATAGAGTACACTCAGAATCCCCGCCATATTTCCTGAGAGCAGAAAACCGATGGCATTTTTTATATTTCTGTACACATTCCGCCCGTTAGCCACTGCCTTGATGATAGTTGCAAAATTGTCATCCGTCAAAATCATAGAGGCGGCATCCTTCGATACTTCAGTCCCGGTGATGCCCATGGCCACACCGATATCTGCTTTTTTCAAAGCCGGCGCATCGTTGACGCCATCACCTGTCATGGACACAACATTGCCCCGCCGCTGCCATGCGTCGACAATTCGTATTTTATTTTCCGGGGATACTCTGGCATATACGGATATTTTTGTGATTGCCTTATCCAGCTCTTCATCCGACATAGCATCCAGTTCCGGCCCGGTGACAGCCATGTCACCCTCCTCAAAAATACCAATTTGCCGGGCGATCGCCGTAGCCGTGATCTTATGGTCGCCCGTGATCATAATCGGCCGGATCCCGGCCCGCTTTGCATCGGCAACCGCTTCGGCCGATTCTTCCCTCGGCGGGTCAATCATTGAAATCAATCCCAGGAAAATGTAATCATCTTCTGATTTCAGCGAAAGACTTTCATTTTCTTCCGCCTCCCGATAGGCAAAAGCCAGAACCCGCAGGCCATTTTCCGAGAAATGCAGATTCTGCTCTAAAATCTTTTCCCTGTCCGTTTCTGATAATTCCCGAATTCCATCCGAAGTCCGTATCCGGGTCGTTCGCTCCAAAAGCACATCCAGCGCGCCTTTTGTCAACAGAGTAGGGACCCCATGGAGCCGATACTTGGTCGTCATCAATTTCCTGTCGGAATCAAAAGGAATCTCTTCGATTCGAGGCATCATATCCCGAATCGCCGTATCCGGCAAATCAATTTTCCGCGCCATCTCGACAAGGGCATATTCCGTCGGATCCCCAATCCCCTTGCCGTCGACGATTGTCGAATCATTGGTGAGAATGGCATCATAAAGCAGATAGCGATGCAGCTGTTTTTTTATATCTATTTCCTCAGGGGCAATGACACTTCCATCGATATAAATATCCTGAACCGTCATTTTATTCTGAGTCAGCGTTCCCGTTTTATCCGAACAGATAACTGACACACAGCCCAGACTTTCTACCGCTTTTAATTCCTTGATAATGGCATGTTCCTTCGCCATCTTCTGGGTTCCCATCGCCTGCACGATAGTGACGATTGAGCTCAGAGCTTCCGGAATCGCTGCCACAGCCAGCGCTACCGCAAACATCATTGCATCCAGAACCGGCATCTTTCGATACAGACTCAGGGCAAAAACAATAGCGCAAATGACCATAATAACCATGGCCAGTTTACTGCTGAACTCATCCAGACTCACCTGCAGCGGCGTCTTTTTTTCCTTTGTTGCATTCATAAGACCGGCAATCTTGCCGATTTCCGTATCCATCCCTGTTCCCGTCACCACAACGACGCCCCGCCCATAGGTCACCAGGCTGCTGGAATAGACCATATTGGAGCGTTCCGCCAGAGGTACTTCCCCCTCAATAAGACCTTCCGATTTATCCACACTGGTGGATTCCCCGGTAAGAGAACTTTCGTTTACCTGAAGAGAATAGCCGTTTAAAACCCTGCCGTCGGCCACCACCAAATCGCCCGCCTCCAACAGCAAAATATCCCCCGGCACTACATCCTTCGAAGCAATCTCTATCTTCCGGCCTCCGCGGATCACCTTCGCTGACGGCGAGGACAGGGATTTCAGACTATCCAGCGATTTTTCCGCCTTTTTGTGCTGCACTGTTCCCAAAATTGCGTTCAAAATTATGACCGCTATAATAACAATCGTGCTTTCCCCACTGCCCGTAAAAGCAGAAATCACTGCGGCAATAATTAATATGATCACAAGCAGATCGGCAAACTGGGATAAAAATACCTGCAGCGTACTTTTCCTTTTTCCCGCCTCCAGGACATTTTTCCCCTTACTTTCGAGGAGCTCTGCCGCCGCCTCCGGCGTATGTCCGTCTTTTGTCACATGAAGATTTTCTAAAATGTCTCCCTCTGTTTGTTGATACCAACTTTTCATACTCATTCCTCCTTCATGGGCCAAACCTTTCCGCCGTTCCTCAGTCTCAGCGAAAAAAAGAGACTTCCAATGTATCTATTTAGACTTCCCATCTTCCATCAAATAGATACATTAAAAGTCTCGTTACCATTCCTCTATGGTATACACCACCAGACCCCCAGGGCCGCGCTTGTTGACGGTGTATTTCAACTACTCCCCTTTAATGAAAGCCTGCTTCAGGCCAACATCTAATAACAAGTTTTTATCAAGTATACCTGCTTTCCTATGTAAAGTCAAGACCGAAAATACATCCCGTCACAAAAGAAAATCGACAAACTCCTCACCGAAGTTTGTCGATTTTTGCCGTGCGTTAGAGGATTCGAACCCCCGACCTTTTGGTCCGTAGCCAAACGCTCTATCCAGCTGAGCTAAACGCACACGTCTTAACAACAGTAATTATTCTACAATAGTTTTCTCCTATTGTCAAGCACTATTTTATTTTTTATCAAGTTGCAATACCGTCAAAAATAACATCGATAAAAATTAAACCATTGATAGCAAAATAGCCGTCATAGTCAACACACCCAAAAAGACCTGTTCGGAGCTTTTTTTGAAAACTCTGAACAAGTCTTTTATCACTTTTTAACGTTTAACTTTTTTCTTTCGGCTATATATAAATATACCTGCCAACAGCACTGCGGAAACCACTAAAACACCAAAAGCCAACGGCATATTCATACTATCCCCTGTCTTTGGAGAATCAAGCTTTCTGGCCAGCTCAAAGGTTACGGAAATCGTATGATTTGTACTAACCGCCTTAAAGGTGTACTTGTTATTTTCAACCTTTGTTTCAACGCCGTCCACATAAACTTTAGCTACTTTATAGCCATTATTTGGCGTAAATGTGAACGTATAATCTTTGCCATGTTCGGCTGTGATATTGCCCTGAGGATCAATCGTTCCATTTCCATTGGATGTCGCAGTGATCGTATACTGGGTTATCGGAGCAGCCGTTACTTTAAAGCCGATTGTATATGTCTGCACAACGCCTGTCGCTTTCCATGCTCCATCTGTATATTCTTCCCGTTCGAAATCTACGTTTAACCGATAATTGCCGACTTCAACCAGGGTAAACGGTATCGTATAATTCTCTTTCCATGAATTGAAAGAGCTCTGCACCCAGTTCCATGTCCGCGGAATCCAACGGCTGTCTCCCTCTGTTGGATTTACATTGTCCATTCCATTGCCGACTGCTGTCGCCGTTAATTTAGTGCCGGAAACATAAACGCCGTCCATGGCCACGCCGGTGACTGTAGAGCCTTCAAACGGAACTAATGTCTGAAGGATAAAGCTGTCACTGGCAAGGCTTTCCATCGCCGTCGCCGAATCAAATTTCATCCGCACCTTAAACATATATTCCGTGCCCGGATTTAAACCGGTAAATTCAGGACTATCCTGCCAGAGAATGTTTTCCTCAGACTGGGCGGCAATGCCCTCATTATTCTCAGCTACGGCATCCATCTGAACAAGGCCGTATTCCCCGTTCTCTATCGCAGCCAATGTAATCGATGTCTCTGTTCTGGAGGCCATCTTCGGAATGGCCGGTGCTGCTGCCGCAGAAAGTTTTGTATGAACAGTCACAGTTTCGCTCATTTTACTTTCATCCGCCGTTGAAGAATCATATTCCACCCGTGTTACAAAATTATATTCCGTATCCGGCTTCAGATTTTCGAAAAATCCTGTCTTATCCCAGGAATCCGCCTTACCATCGGCATTTATCAGAGCATATTCCTGTCCCTCGACTTTCTTCAACTGAACAGTCGTATCTGTGAAAGACGCTACTTCCGGCTTTTCCGGAGCTTCAGCGGCCGGTGCCAACCGGGATGCTCCGCTCTCCTGATTTGACTTGCTTTCCTTCGGGACATTAGAATTATTGTTCGCCGGATTTGTTGCATCTTCCTGCTTTGATTCCGTTTCCTTCGATTCTGTTTCTTTGTTTTCTGTTACACCATTCGCCGATGCTTTTTTTGGACTGCTCACGCTTACCGGAGGCTCCGTTTCCTTCGGCGACTGCACATTCTGATCGCCGGATTGTGTCGCTGCTTCCGTAGTCGATTCTGTCGACTCTGTTGCCGGTTCAGTTGACTCGATGGCCGGTTCAGTTGACTCAATAGCCGGTTCATCCGACTTCTTTGAATCTTCCCCCGACTCAGAAATCTTCAACTCAACTTTCTGAGTGAGTATCTTTCCATCTTTATCCTCCTGAGCACGTTTTCCAAAAATATAGGTTTCTCCTTCTTCCAACTTAGAAAAAGTAACCTCTATCCGCTCATGGGTCTCCTCATCCTCAGTGTACTGACTGTCCTCAGCCCACTTCCACTCAGTTTTATCATCTTTAGTTATCTGAATCGCATATTCATACCCTTCTTCCACTTTCAGGGTTATGCTGTCCTTTGTCTTTGCTTTCACCTCAATGTTCGGCTTTTTTGTTTCCTTTTTTGTCTCTTCGTTTGTCTCCTCCGCCGCATACACATTTGCCGGTGCTGCAAAAACAGAGGTCATCATAAAGACGGCCATTAAAAGCGCTGCAAATAATCTGGATCTTCTTTTATCCATGTTCTTCACCTCTCTCCAATATATATTTCCTTTTCCTTAATAAATTCTCTTTTTCTGTAATACCTATAGTGTACCATATATATAAAAAAATTCCCATCGTTTTTTTGACATTTTTTCACCTGACAGTTTTTTGTAAGAATTAATTAATGTTTCACAGGCATATATGAACCCGGCCTTTCGATATAATCGGGTGTTCAACGGGTGTTCAAACTTTTCAGTACAAAAAAATAAGAGAATCATTGAAAATTCAATGTTTCTCCTGAATAAAATGAGTGCCGGCGACCGGAATCGAACCATTAAACATCAAATAAAACCGCTTAGAAAGGAGGGTTGCGCTATCTCTGATACTAACTGTACAACTTTTGTACAACTTTTTACTCCTTCATGCTCTCTTTTTCTATGTCCGTTATGATATCCTGTAATTCTTTTTCTACTCCCGACAAAATAGTATGATACACATCCAAAACAGATAAAGAATAATATTCTCCTTCCGCCTCTAAACCGGCAGAAAATATTTTTGATGCAATTCTCAAATTTTCTACTTCTGAAAAAATTTTTGTCAAACGTTCATACATAGATTCCATGTCTCCAACCTCCCTCTCAATCTGCTCAAATTTTATTATAGCCCATGTTGTTCTCAAAATCAATTAGAACATACTGTTCTCTGTATAATAAAATTCATGGAGGAAGATTATGAATCTGGAACGTATTAAAGGTTTAAGGGAAGATAGTGATTTATCACAGAAAGAGCTCGCAAAAAAATTAAATATCAGCCAACGTGCCTACTCTCATTATGAATCCGGCGATAGAAATATGCCCTTGACGGTTCTTATCGGAATTGCCGATCACTATAAATGTTCTGTAGATTACCTTTTGAATCGAACAAATAAAAAAGAAATAAACAAATAAAGCCAAAGACATCTCGCTTTATCAGTGTACTTCTTATTAGCATTAATTTTTATCCATTTCAATATTTTTCTTCCAAGCCTCAAGACCACAACTCAGGTGTTACAACATCTTCTTATATTTATCGATGATTTAATAAAAGCGGAAATCATTTCCGCTTTCTGTATGACATTTTTTTAACAATGTCTTTATTCTTATCCTTACTTCTAATAAACGCTAAGATATACTGTCCCTTTATTATATTACAAAATCCAGACATTTGCAAATACTTTATCTACAATCGTAAACGCTTGAACATTCAAGCGTTTTTTATTTGAAAATCTATCTCATTTCTTCATTCAACATAATCTCCCATATTAATAGTGAGCCAAAAACGAAGGGGGACTCGTACAGATTAAATTACCTCTGTCTAAAATAGATAGATGTCTCAGGTACTTGCCCCACCTGCCCTCTGGGTGAGACGGTGACAAGATAAACCGTTTACCGGAAATGGTAGTCTTCAGCAAACTTGAAATACCATATTATATATGCCAGACCAGAAAGGAGTGTTTGCCGTGGCAAGCGTAAAAAAAATTCACTTTAACGGCTGTTGTCAATCAGCCCCGCCATAATATGCGAACTATAGCCAACTCGTCAAACGAGAATTTCTTCATTCAAGATAATCTCTCATATTAATAATGAAACCAAAATGTAAGGGGGTGAAACAGTGAAACTTAATATTCTAAATTTAGATGTATTAAATGACTTTAATTTATCCGAATTAAGTGCATTTTATCATTCTGTTTGTCAGGTTCTTGAAAACTGCTCAGCACAGAAAGTAAATCTGTGTTTTATAAACAATCAAATGGTAATCTTTCAACAAATGAAAAATGAACTTGAATTTTATGCTTCTTCAAGAGGCTATGCTGTTCAGAACGATTTTATCGTTTCTAAGCACTGCTTGGAAAATGACACACTCTGATTTTAGAGGGGGAAAGATAAAATTTGATGTTTTTAATCATCAAATTTTATCGGATGGGGGCGAAACAGCCCCCTTTTTCATCCGATTTTCGGATGAAAAAAGAGAGTCCAGAGATGCTTCTCTGGCATGTTACCGAGTGTAAATGAGGGGATACTTTGGAACGATGTGACAAAGTATAACATGCTACACTCTCAATATACTCCCCCCGGATATAAAAAGGAAGGAGCCAAAATATGGCGAATATGAAAAAATTTTCAGACATGAAGGACATAGGGCACCTTTGCGCACATTACGAAAGAAGTGTGAGCAAGGGCCATTATGGCAATCCTGATATTGATCAAAACAGATTGGATGAAGACCGTACAAATCTTGCCCCGGACAGAGGAAAACAAACGGCCTACATCAAATCAAAAATCGAAGAAATCATGAATGGAAGAACACTGCGAAAAGATGCTGTGAGAATGTGCTGCTGGATAGTGGACGCACCGGCCAATCTTCCGGAAGAAAAAAAGGCTGCATTTTTTCAGGCAACCTACAATTTCTTGATTGACCGATATGGAACCAAAAGCGGAATGGGTGAAGATGTTTGTATAAGTGCCTATATTCATAAATCAGAAACCACAGACCATATGCATTTTGCTTTTCTTCCAGTGATAGAAAGAAAAGGAGAAAAAAGCTTCTGCGCTAAAGAGTGTGTAGGAAGGGATGACTTAAAGACATTCCATGAAGACCTTGCCAGAGAATTAGAAGCGCTATCTATCTGTAAAAAAACAGATATCTTAAACGGAGCTACTCAAAGAGATTCTAAAGGAAGAGCTTTGAGCATCCGGGAACTAAAGAAAAACAGAATTATTAAAAGGGAGCAAAACCTAAATCGTTGGAGCAATCCGACGGACAGAACAGACAGAACTATAGCGAGGTGGTAAAAGTTAATGATAATAACAGAAAAAATAGCCATGCCAGTTGTTATTATGGCAGTATTAATGCTTGTATTTACTTTATTTGATTATATACGCCGGAGTTACCAAAAAAAAATATTAAAAGAATTAAAAAAAGCTCCGGCAGATAAAGCTCACGGAGTGCTCTTCGGCAAGTTGGGGCGGCAAATTATATTTTCGCCAACAGGCAGTGAAGGTTCTATAGCTGTTTTTGCGGCAAGCGGTACAGGAAAAACATCCGCAATAGGAATACCAACTTTAAGGAGTTGGACAGGCACAAGTTTCACAATAGATATATCCGGGGATATTTGTAAAAATTGTCCAGATATGCCGAACAAAATCATTTATGAACCAGAAGACCCCGACACAACACCATACAATATATTTGGTGCTATTGATGATTTAAAAACCGCAGAAGATAAAAACGAAGCCCTTGAACAGCTTGCATTTTTACTTATACCAGAGGTTCCAAATATGAACGAAAATGCAAGATATTTCCTGACAAACGGAAGAAAGATTTTAACAGCTTCTTTAATCGCTTTTTACGGAACTGGAATGGATTTTATACCAATATGCAAAAAGATAGTGGGTTCAAGTTATCCAAACTTATTCCAGGCAATAGATGAAACTAAAAACGAAGATGCAATCACATATATCAACTCATTTGAGGGAGTTTCGGCGCAAAATATAAGCGGTTGCAAGCAAAGCTGTGATGATGCAATCAAGCTCTTTGCAACAAACGGGAAAATAAAAAAATCCGTCAGAAGACCAACAGCGGATGAAAAATCCATAGAAGGTAAGATGATAGAAAAATACAATATTTTTGTTATTATTGAGGACCCAAAAATTGAGTTATATAGCCCACTATTAAATATCATAACAAGTTTGCAAATGCAATATATAAGCAATCGAAAGGTTACAGATGAGAGCGAAAATATACTTCTTTTTCTTGATGAATATGCCAGCTTAAAAATTGATGCAGGAACCATTCTAGAAGCATTAAGAAAATATAGAAAAAGACTCTGTAGAGTTATGATAATGACCCAGAATCTGGCCGATTTAGACATTTTATATGGTCATGATACAACAAAGGCTTTAATGGCTAATTTTCGCTTTAAAGTGCTTCTTGGCGGTTTGGGAGAGCCGGAAAGTCAAAAGTATTTTGCAGAGCTGATAGGATATAAAAACGCAATCAAAAAAAGCACAAGTAAAAGTTCAACCCGGACAACCCAGACAAAAAGTGAAAGCAAAGAATACATAATAGAACCGGCTGACCTCGATAAACAAGGCCCGGACACCGTTATTCTAATACATCCAGATAACGAGGGATACATTCTTCTAAAGAAAAATTTTTATTATAAATAATACGCTTCCCTTGTTCACCTATTGCTTAGCGTCTAAGCTGGCACAAAGCACTTAGGGCGCACTCATGCGCCCTTACGTGCGACTGACTGATACGTTTTAAAAATACTAGAAAGGAGATAGCGTTAATACCGCTGATAGATATTCTAATGGTACATCAAGCTTTAAACTTAACAAAAGAACAAAAATCCGCATACAACGCTATCAAATCCTTGCAAACATTCCTGGAAAATGGTACATTAAATGCATCAGAGATAGTGCAATATACAGATATGACGAAAAGGCAAAAGAAAAACTTAGTTTATGAAATTTATTTCAAAAACAAAAAACGAAAGGAATTTTACACCTGCAAGGATGGACGGGTAAAGTCCTATAATCCTCAATTTATCGCTCGAAACGAAGAGGAATTGATTGATAAGCTCTATACTTATTATTTCAATGATACTCTGGAAAGCGTGTATAAGGACTGGCTTGTTTACAGAAAAAGCACAGGGATTGTATCGAATAAGACGATTGAAGAGGATGTAGGTTTATGGAGACGTTTATTTGCGGATTCTGAATTTGCAAATATGCAGATGAAATCAATCAAGCCGCGACATATTTTAAAACTTTTTCATGTATGGACTGGAAACGGATTGATTACCCGCAAAGACTTCAATAACCGCAAATCTTTATTAAACGGGATTTTCAATTATGCGGTATTAAACGAAATCATTGAATCTAATCCTATCCTTTCCATTTCAAGCAATGATTTAAAATTTAAGCCGCCGACGTCCTCAAAAAAAGCCTACACACTTGAAGAACGAAAAAAGCTGCTCAGTTATCTAGGCACCTTGGAGCCCGATGCTTACGTACTCGCTATTCAGCTTGCATTTTGCGGGATTTTCCGGGTTGGAGAAATCAAAGCCCTGTCATGGCACCCTAAAAATGGCCACACTGTCACTATCCGGCACCAGCTTGTTGAAGAACGCACCTTACAAAGTGATATGACATTAGGCCATTCCCAACAGGTACTTAAAGCTCCAAAGGGCAACCCCGACTATAGTGTACGAACGGAGCTTGTTTCCGATAGGGGGCTAGAGATACTCAAAAAGATGTATGAACTGAATCCAGATGGTGAATTACTCTTTATGCATAACGAGAAGCCGCTGAATACAGACCGATTTAACCGCCGTTTAAAGAAGTATTGTGATGAGATTGGTATTCCATATCTTTCGAGTCATAAAATTCGATTTACGGGTGCATCCATGCTTTTTGATGCTGGCGTTAAGGTTACTGACATTCAACCGCTTCTCGGCCATTCAAATTTGGCTATGACACAGCATTATATAGGCGAACAAGTTTCTGAAAGAGATATTTCACAGATGTCTAAAATCCTGATATAAAACGCTTTCAGCAACTGTACATATTTGTACATCTTTTTTCAAAAGAAAAAAGCTCCAAATCCCTTGTTTTTATAAGGGTTTGAAGCCTCTTCTATCAATGCCGGCGACCGGAATCGAACCGGTACGATCGGTTAGGATCGCAGGATTTTAAGTCCTGTGCGTCTGCCAGTTCCGCCACGCCGGCACAAAAATGGGACCTACAGGGCTCGAACCTGTGACCCTCTGCTTGTAAGGCAGATGCTCTCCCAGCTGAGCTAAGATCCCACATGCATATATTATATCATTTCTGATTCAATATATCAATCTTAATTTTAAAAATTTTTAAACTCTACAGGCCTTACTTTCTCCTGAGTGGACCTTCGGGGACTCGAACCCAGGACCGACCGGTTATGAGCCGGTTGCTCTAACCAACTGAGCTAAAGGTCCATAATATAGTATACCTCTTCGGGCATACCGCATGTCAGATGCTTCGCATAGACGCGCTTCGTCAAACTCCGCGCGACAAGGTATACCCATTCGGGCATCCCAGATATCAGATGCTTCGCATAGACGCGCTTCGTCAAGCTTCGCGCGACAAGGTATAAAAGCCGATGATCGGACTCGAACCGATAACCTGCTGATTACAAATCAGCTGCTCTGCCAATTGAGCCACATCGGCTTATAACTAAATGACTCCAAGGGGATTTGAACCCCTGTTACCGCCGTGAAAGGGCGGTGTCTTAACCGCTTGACCATGGAGCCTCAACAAAAACTATCATACCATATCTCCATTTGTTTGGCAAGACATTTTTTTATTTTTTACTTACTTTTTTGACCGACTTTTTCCGGTTTTTATCACGCAAAATATTGGCCTGCACAGCCTCAAACCTGTTGATTATGCGATATTTTACGGGGCGGCTTTCACCGCCGCCCCAAAAACTTAAAATTCCAGATTTTTTCCGGTTTCTTTATTGAAAATATGGGCCACACTGCCCTGTAATGTAAATGTGATCTCTTTGCCCATAGGGATAAAAGAGCGGCTCCCGACTGTCGGAACAATGATGATTGTGTCCTTTCCCTGAGCTGTTACATGATAATGTATTTCGCTGCCCATCATTTCAGAAACATCCACCGTTCCCCGGATAACGGCATCCGATTCCATATCCAGCACTAAATGTTCCGGCCGAACGCCAAGCAGGACAGGCTGCGGTTCCACATTCTTTTCCATCAACCGCTGCTGCTTGTCTTCCGACAGCACAACCGTCAGGCCTTCAATCTGCACTGCATATTTTCCGTCCTTCTTTATCAATTCCGCATCAAACTGATTCATCCGCGGCATGCCGATAAATCCGGCGACAAACAGATTGGCCGGATGATCAAATACCTCCTGCGGTGTCCCCACCTGCTGAATCACGCCATCCTTCATGATAACGATCCGATCCCCCAGAGTCATGGCTTCTGTCTGATCATGGGTAACATAAATAAACGTGGTATCGATACGTTTGCGAAGTTTGATAATCTCTGCCCGCATCTGATTCCGAAGTTTCGCATCCAGGTTGGAGAGAGGCTCGTCCATTAAAAGCACCTTTGGATTTCTTACGATCGCCCGGCCAATCGCAACCCTCTGTCTCTGACCGCCGGAAAGAGCCTTGGGTTTTCTGTCCAGATACTCGGTAATTCCAAGGATTTCCGCCGCCTCTTTAACTTTCTTTTCAATCGTTGCCTTATCCATTTTCTTCAGTTTTAGCGGATAGGCCATATTTTCAAATACAGTCATATGCGGATAAAGGGCATAACTCTGAAATACCATGGCGATATCCCGCTCCTTTGCCGCCACATCATTGACCCGCTTACCGTCAATATACAAATCTCCGGAAGAAATTTCTTCCAATCCGGCAACCATACGAAGTGTTGTGGATTTTCCACAGCCGGAAGGTCCGACCAATACGATAAATTCTTTATCCGCAATATCCAGATTGAATTCCTGGACGGCAACCACGCCCTCCTCCGTCACCAAAAGATTACTTTTCTTATCCTGCTCTCCTTTTTTGCTTTTCTTTTTTTCTGTATTAGGATATACCTTTTTAATATCTTTTAATTTTAAACTTGCCATTACTATTCCTCCATCCCATACCATCGGATTTCATTTGCTTCCATATGAAGTTCAAAACTGGTTCCATCCCCCCGGTATACGACTGTATCCTGCGGTTCATAGGTATTATTGACAACGCAATACTTTCCATTCTTCACATAAGCATGAATTTCCACATGAACATTTGTGCTGAACCACTTATAAAGTTCTTTTTCACTATGGGTACTCCAGAGAATACTCCTGTACAAAATCCGGCTGTTTTCAAAACTATAAGGCAGGCCGCTGATATAAACCGCACGGCCTTTTCCAAAGGAATTCACCGCCATCTGAACTTCCTTGTCGTGCTGAACCAAAATTTCCGCAGTTTCAAGGGCATAAATATTTTTTTTACCCTCGCCAAAATCCACCGATTCTGTAATATCCGCAAGAATAAAATGGTCCCCATGTTCTTCCCAATTATATTTATCATAATTTAAAGTAAACCCGGTCTCCTTTTCCACGCCAAGCACATTGGCAAGCTGGAAATAATGTCCCTGATATTGATGGCCCGACGGCTCGCCAACGCCGATTAAACCGCCGCCATTATAGATAAATTCCCGTATTCTGGAAGTCAGATCCGCATCTTCCCACTCGCGGCCGCCGGTATGTGCCGTGTCACCGTCACCCACGTTAATAATGACATCAACATCATCCAGAATATGTTCATCTGCCCGGATGTCATCAAAAGAAATAAAATGAACATCAAAGGCTGCGCCGGAAAGCGCCTCAATCACACCGGCATAACTGTAATTCTGCTTCTGATACAGAGCATGATGCACCATATGACAGCCCCAGCTGCGTATTTTACCCCAGCAATTCAATACTGCAACGGTCTTTACACAGTAGGGTTCCGTCCCCCGGGCATTTTCATAAAGTTCGCGGAACTCATTGCATACGCTTTCCACATAGTCAATAAAATCCGGAAACTCCAGCGCCAGTTTGAGATAACCGCCATATCCGATACGGTCAATCGGATTTCTCAAAATCGCCCTCCGCGCCGTTACCCAATTTATTTTTGCTTCTTTGACAGGGTCACCGCCGGCATGGAAGGTATCCGGGAAGAAATATGGCAAAAACCGACCTTCCGTATACTTTGCCCCGGATATATCGGATATGAGCCGCAGCGTGCTCCCATTGCCCACACTGCCCACGACCGCATCCAGGCCAATAGTTTGAAATTCAGGCATAAACGGTTCCGTACCAATCCAATGGTCCCCCAGAAACATCATGGCTTCCTTGCCGTATTCATGGGTGATATCCACCATTTCCTTTGCAAGATTTGCCACCTCACGCCGCTGGAATGCCTGAAAATCCTTAAATTCTTTGCTCGGAATACGGTATTGATTATTATAATAACCTTCATCGATAATATATTCCGGGCGGAACGGATATCCGACCTCATTCTCAAACTGCTCCAGAATATAAGGACTTACAGATGCGGAATAGCCGTACCAGTCCACAAACTTTTCCCTTTTGAGCTCATCAAAAATTAACGTAAACTGATGAAAAAATGTAGTATATCGAATGACATCAACATATGGATGTTCCTCACAAAACTGTCGAAGGCGCTCCACTGAATACTTATGAGTCTTTGGCTGCCTCACATCAAATGTGATCTGATGCTCGAAATTCTTCCAGCCATTGGTCACCGCATTATACATATGTACCGGGTCCCATATAATATAGGCCAGAAAGCTCACCGTATATTCATGAAACTTCACCGGATTCTCTATAATAACGCAGCCGCTCTCCTCCTCATAATACCACTGGTCTGCCGGAACAATTTCTCCTGTGGAACGGTCAATAACTTCCCACCACCGCTTCATATCATCCCGTGTATTTACCTGCATTAATTCGGGAGAAACCCCTTTCATCAGTCCGATTTCCAGCCTTCCGTCCACCGCCGTATGAAATCCGGTCATAATATAGCACTGCTGCACCTCATCCGGATTCGCCTTCGCCCATTCATTATCTTTACGTGTCGTATAATATGTCGCATAAATTTTTGCACCCGTATGTGTCAATTCTTCCGGGAACTCTGTTCCGTCACAATCTCTGATCGCATCAGCGCCCCACCGTTTTAAAATCTCAATTGTTTCCGGCACCACATCCAAATTTGTCGGAATCGTTACACGCCCGGTTTTCAATGTCTCGTTTTGCTTCATGCTCCAACATTCCTTACTGTTTATTTCTTATTCGGTGTCTCAAATGGTTTATTATAAATAAGTAACGCTGCCAACAATAAAATCACTCCCACGATCATAAGACCCAGGCCAGCAAGTTTTCCGGTCATTTTCCAGCCCGCAAAAACAAGGATAAGACCCACAACAAAAAACAATGCGATCAACATAACCCGGACTTTTACATGTTCTTTCCAAAATTCCATGGCTTCACCTATCCTTTCAATCCGCCTACAGTCATTCCTTCGGTCAATTTACTTTGCACGCAGATGTATAAAATCAGGGTCGGCAGCATAACCAATACAAGCCCTGCATACATCATACCATATTCAGCCGCAGATTGCTGTGCCTGCATCAAATTTAACAGTCCTACCGGCAAAGTTTTCTGCCCGGTAGCCGAACTCATCAAAGTCATTGAGATAATATATTCATTCCAGAAGGACAGAAAATTAAATAAAATAATCGTAATTATCGACGGTTTTGCCATAGGAAAAATAATATCCCACATCGCCCGCCGATAACTTGCCCCGTCAATATAGGCCGCCTCTTCATAATCATGAGGCAGAGTCGCAAAATATCCGGAAAGCAGGTAAATAGTAAACGGCAGTGCCGTCGCCGCATAAATAATTGCCAAAACAATCAGATTATTCAGCAAAAATCCTTTGCCTATCATTTTTGTAAGCCATAAATCCCCGTCCCTCAGCATCAAAAAGATTGGAACAACAATATAGTTTACATTAATGAATAATCCGGCCATAAAACAGCCATTTAAAAACTTCCGGCCCCGGAAATTAAATCTCGACAAACAATAGGCTGCCGGCAATGCCACCGCCAATAAAATGAGCAGTGCCAAAGCCGTCACAAGCACCGAGTTCAGCATATACTCGCCCATTTTCGCCGTATTCCACGCATTTACAAAGTTTTGCCAGTATAAACCGGCGGGCAGGGTCCACGGATTTCCATAAAACTCTCTGTTCTCCTTGAATGCAGCCATAAACACCCAGGCCACCGGGACAATGATCACAATAGCCAGTGTCAGCAAAGCCACATAAATAAATATTTTATATATGCGTTCTGCGGAAGTGGATTCTTTTTTATTTTTCATTATCCTTCCTCCTTAGAATTCCAGCGGCTCGCGCTCAGTAACTTTATTAACCAACGCAGAGAGTGCGAAAGAAAAAATAAAAATCACAACGCCAATCGCCATACTATATCCATATAACCCGGCATCCTTCTGACTGTACATGTAGTTCAGCGCAACATTTGACGCCCCGTTCGGACCGCCGGAGGTCATTGCTTTGACAAATAGGAATGCCATATTAATTGTCGAAATGATAAAAAATGTTAAGGTTGTACGGATATTTGTCCAAATCAATGGAATGGTGATATGGAAAAACTGTTCAATACGTCCGGCGCCGTCCAGACTGGCGCTTTCATATAAACTCTGAGGCACACTGGCCATGGACGCCATATACATAACCATATAATAGCCGATAGCCTGCCACACCATCGCAATAATAACGCTGACCATAACAAGCTTTTCGCCTTTCCAGAGAATTGGGGTTGTCATATCCCTGAACAATCCGATAATACTGTTTAACATACCATTTTCCGGTTTATAAATTGCGGAAAAAATACCTGAAATTACAACTACAGACAAAATATTCGGGATGTAAAATATAATCCGGAAAAAATTCTGCCCTTTAATTTTTTCTCTTGATAAAATCCCCGCAAATACTAATGCAAAAGCAAAAGTAATGATGGTGACTACGACAACCAGCAAAATCATGTTTTGCATGGACTGGATAAATCTTGTATCCGAAATAAGCATTTGAAAATTTTTTAACCCGACAAAGGTTTCATCCGGCGTATAAGCTCCCTTTTCATATAAAGATATTCGAAATACATTAAACGTAGGCACGATCATAAAAATGAAAAAAAGTATAACCGCCGGAGCAATACAAAGCAGCAAAAACCGACTTAACTTTTTATCTTTTTTCATAGGCTGTCGTCCCTTTCCTTAAATTTTTATATTGAAAAGCGACGGACAGATACTCCTGCCCGCCGCCATCAAAATAAACACTTTTATCGACTATTTTAAATTAGCACGCATCTGATCGCTTGCCGCCTTAACGCCTTCGATCCACTGTTCCTCTGTCATCTCACCGGATACTAAGGAGTTTACAGGGTCAAAGAATGCGGTACGTACTTCTACGCCCGGGATAGCTTCGAATGCTGCAAAGTTACCCATAGCTGCTTTTGCTCCATTATCATAGATGGAGTAGAACATAACATTATCGCCTTCCAGTTTATCAGCAATGCCGAGAACCGGCTGGATAGCGCCTGCTTCTGCAAAGATTTCACATGCTGTATCGCTGTAAAGGAATGCTATAAACTGTTTTGCAGCATCTACGTTTGCAGCGCCGGATGGAATCCAAGCCTGCTCAAACCATGTATAGCTGTACTGGTCTCCGCCTTCCGCAACCGCCGGAAGCGCTGTCATACCCCATTCAAAACCTTCTGCGCGAGGAGCTTCTGCCATCTCGCCGACGATCCATGTGCCGTTCGGCATAAAGATTGCTTTATTGTCAAGCACTAACTGCTGATTCTGAGTGAAATCTTCGTCATTTGCCTGAGCCGGTGTGATTGGATTTGTATACTTAGCTAATTTAGCAACGATATCGAAACATGTCTTAGCTTCTTCTGTATCCCAGATACCTTCTTCATATTTTGTGGCCTTATCAAAGAATTCAGGACCGCCGGCCGAATACATCAGCGCATAGAAGAATGCGTCAAAATAACCGGTTGTCGGATATGTGAATAAATAAATGCCTTCTTCAAGGGCTTTATCGCCTAATTCCCACATTTCATCCCATGTTGTAGGAACTTCCCAATTCTTTTCTTTTAAAAGACCTGCGTTGTAGAAAAGTCCGCATGGAGAATAGAACATCGGTGCAAGATAAGTTTTTCCATCGCCATAAGGATTTGTCAGAGCTGTCTCAGTGAATCCGCCTGCAATTTTATCAGAAACAATAGCTTCTTCTCCCGGAATCTGCATAGACAATACATCTGTGATGTCTGCAATCAGATTACCTTTGATGAACTGTTCTGTCAAAGCGGCTTCACGGCCTGTTGCCAGGTGAATAACATCCGGATAATCTCCGCCCTGCATGGAAGGTCCGATGACATCCTCAAGCTTTTTATCCGTTGTCAATTCAACTTTAATACCTGTCTGCTCAGTAAACGCTTCACATACCTTCTGCCACATCTCAGAACCATAAGCGGTTTCAATTGCTGCAACTTTGATGGTAACATCTTCTGCCGCAACCGTTGTTTCCCCGGCTTTTGTTTCTTCTGCTTTTGTCTCAGCAGCCTTCGTCTCTTTTGAGCCGCCGCCGCAGCCAACCAGAGCTGTTGCAACCATGGCTGTGCATAAAAGCAAACTTAATAATCTCTTTTTCATTTTTTCTCCTCCTTAAATGATAAAATAGTCGTTCCGTCTATATAATCTTAGTATAGTCCATTCCATTTTCTATTCAACCGCTTTATTGCTATCTTTTTTATATATATTGTTATTTTCCGTTTTTTTGTCCAATACATATATATTTTTGATTATTTTTTTATGCAATATGACTATTTATATTGCTTGTTTTTAAAGACTATATTATAATCAAATTGGAGGTATACAGCATATGAGCACAAATCGTTATGATATTACTTTAAATGAAAATAAAAACATCCGCACTTCAGCCAAACTGCTTTACATCAGTTCAGCTAAATACGGCGGCGACTGGCATAGCACGCCCCACACCCACAACTGCTGTGAACTGTTTTTTGTCACTGACGGCGTTGGCCAGTTTTTTATAGAAAATCAACTCCATCCCGTCGGCGCCAATGATTTTGTGATCGTCAATCCCCATGTCCTCCATACGGAAATGAGCTTAAATGCAAACCCGATGGAATATATCGTTCTTGGCATTGAGGGCTTCGAGCTTTCGGAGACAAGTGCCTGGAATCAACAATATTACATTGTAAACTGTCGTCCGATCCGGGATAAAATTTTATTTTATCTTCAAAGTATGCTTAAAGAAATTGAAAATAAAGATTTTAACCATGATATTATCTGCCAGGATCTAATGGAAATCCTGGTGATTCTGCTTCTCCGCCAGACGGGATTATCCATGTCCATTGTCTCCGGTGCAAAAAAATCTTCACATTTATGCACTACAATTCGAAGATATATCGAAACCCATTATCGTGAAAATATTAATCTGGATATTTTAGTGGAAATGAGCCATGTCAGCAGATATTATCTGGTCCATGCTTTTACAAAAGAATATGGAATATCACCGATAAATTATATGATCTCCTGCAGAATTGAGGAGGCAAAACAACTCCTTAAAAACGATGACTACCCGCTCTCTTTTATCAGCCGGTTCCTTGGTTTTTCCTCACCAAGCTATTTTTCCCAGACCTTTAAAAAGATATGCGGGCTTAGTCCAAATGAATACAGAAAACAGAGTCGGATTGAAAAATAAAAAACCTGTTCTCTACTTAATATATTTTTTTACAATACGACACATCTGCTCCCACTTACTTTCCATATCTTCCACCAGCTTAAACTGGGTGCGTGCCCTGTCCAGATTGTGCCCCTCTCTGGATGTTTTGAAATAAATATCATTTTGCAGATAATCCGTGAGAAAACGCATGCCGCACTCATAGGTCATCATCTTCGCCCCCATAGGCAGCAATTCCAGTTCCCTTCTGGTAAGCCTTCCGTCACATCCTTCGATAAAACCCTTTGTATAAGCTTCAAAAAGCTCCATACTGCAGCTCACCTTGCTCAGATCCGGCTCATCCTCTTTGGCCGTGCTGGCGCCAAATCGGATAGAATCTCCAAAATCATAGGCTGCAAGTCCCGGCATTGTCGTGTCCAGATCAATCACACAAATCCCCTGACCGCTGTAATTATCTATCATGATATTATTTAATTTCGTGTCATTATGCGTGACACGTATCGGCAGTTCTTTTTTATCAATCAAATCGACAAAAAAGCCGGCGTCACTCTCCCTGTCCAAAACAAACTGAATTTCCCTTGACACTTCATTCGCCCTTCCGGCCACATCTTCCTCTACAGCCTTTTTTAAATTGGAAAGTCGCCGTTTCGTATTATGAAAATCAGCGATGGTTTCATGCAGCTTTTCTGCAGGGAAATCAGCCAGCAGACATTGAAACTTTCCAAAGGCCAGACCACTCTGATAGAAATCCTCCGGCTTCTCCACCATATCATAACTGGAAGCATCAGTAATAAATACAAAAGCCCGCCAATAATCGCCATCCGAATCTTTATAATAAGGCATATTGTCTTTCGCCGGAATCACATTCAGCGTTTCACGATATGGATCGCCCCCATTCTCCTCAATCTTTTTGTGAAGAAAAGTTGTTATATTTACAATATTCTCCATCAGTTCCACCGGATGGGGAAAAACATTTTTATTCATCCTCTGAAGTATTACCCTAATATACCCCATTTTTCCAATACCATAAGTCAGCAAATAGGTATCATTTATATGCCCGTTCCCCCATGGGATCAGCCCCATCAATTTTCCTTCAAACTGAAAGTTCGAAGCAATATATTCAACCCTGTCTTTCTCTTCCCGTGTCATCAAAGGTTACCTCCATTCATAGTGTTATTATATTAACACTGAAGTCCCTCCATGTCAAAAGCTTTTAAGTACGCTCTTATGAGCCGCAACAAAAAAACAGGCTATTCATATCGAATAACCTGTTTTTTACTCCCCGAGCGGGGCTCGAACCTGCAACAACTCGGTTAACAGCCGAGTGCTCTACCATTGAGCTATCGAGGATTATCTTA
>NZ_DBGCTU010000029.1:0-74108 GCF_048388605.1 Frisingicoccus sp.
GAGGAGATGGTTGTCGTTAGCCATCTTTTTCTCTTTTTATAGAAAAATTTCAGGGAGGTATGTGACTCGGACGAGTCACATACCTCCCTGTTTAGAACTGTCTATTAACCGACAGCCCCCTCTCCTTTTGAATATGTTTCAGCAGTCCTTCACAGCCTTCAAGCACATCCCGATAGGTCACATCAAAATTTCCCGTATACCATGGATCCGCCACATCATCCGGGCGGTCGGCAAACTCAAGCAGCTTATAAACCTTATGCTCCGGGTCACTGCCAAAAATACGCAGCATATTCCTTATATTCCAACTGTCCATACCAATCAGATAATCATAATGGGCATAGTCGCTTTTCGTTGCCTGAACCGCATACTTTCCGCGGCAGCTGATCCCAAGCGGCTCCAAAATCTTCCGGGTACCCGGATGCACCGGATTTCCAATCTCCTCCCGGCTTGTCGCCGCGGACGCAATCTCAAAAGAACGGCTTAAACCAGCCTTCGCAACCATATCCTTAAAAACAAATTCCGCCATCGGCGAACGACAAATATTGCCGTGGCAGCAAAAAAGTACTCTAATCATAACCAAAACTCCTTCCTGCTTTTTGGTAAAATTACTTCTTTGTTCATAAAACTACCTCTTTATGTTTCGTTCCACTCTCTCAATTTGTACACAATTGATCAACTTATTGTTTTCTATTTCCAGCTTCGGAATTCATGATCCCACTTTGCGGTGTATTTCTGATCATCGGTTATACTGTCAACAACAGGCAGCAGTAATGTTCGCAACAAATCTACCACATCAACCAGTTCTGCTTTCACCAGTGCCTTTTTCTTTTTCAAAAATGCCTTCCACCTGTTTTGATGAATCTCGCTTGTTATGAAGTCATTCGTGAAAGCAAATATATCACCGAATCCGGTACCTCTGTGGTCAAATGTTTCTTTGACTGCTTCCTTCAGCTCCGTTCCATCAAGATCGTACCGATCAGCAAGTATGTAGATATCATAGAAGTCTTTATATCTGCTGTTGGCATCTCCCAGAGAAACGATTGCTTCAAACTTCTCAGAGATTACCGAAGAGATCGAATACGCGTAAATTTCGGGCACTTCCATATCGAGCAGCACCGGAAAATCCATCTTCACTCTGTCCGGATAAACGACGTCACCAAACCCGATATCAATAGATACCGGAACTTTTGTCCTGTCCAAATATGCCATAATGGACACACTTATGCCGTGATATTCCTTGAATTCTGTTATATTCTTTACATTCAGCGTGCCCAAGTCATACCGCAATGCATCATCGCACTCGATAGAGAATATGTTTTCAAATACTTTCTTCATATCCTCCACATTATTCGGCATGTTTCTTGCCAGAAGATCAATGTCTCTTGTGGCTCTTGCAAATTCACCTTCAAAAAGAGCATACAGGAATATACCGCCCTTCAGAGTAAAACGCTCCACATATTCTGACACCGACAGTCTGTATACGGTTCTTTCCAACCCATACGCCGTCAGTACTTCCTGAAACGTCTTCCCGTTTGCAACAGCCTGATTCTTCCGTCTGTTTTTTACTGATATCGCACTTATCATATGAGCACCTCCAGATATTGTCTCATCGCTTTATCGCATTTCATCAATTCTGCATATTTTAGAAGGCGGTTCAGATTCCGATCCTTCCGTTGCAGATAGGTCACAAGGATTTCCCTGGTTTCTTCTATCCCGACCTTCTCTCTGTAAAACACGATATCCACGACAGTCTTTTCCATATCGTAGATCTGGAACTCATTCTTACCTTCCCTGACCGTTGTGACTCCCAGCTCATGTCTGTCATCTGTATAATGATGGACATTCATCTGCGGCCACTCCGGCATAGTAGATATCTTCGCCTTCCTCGGAATGGCAACATCAACTGCATCCGGAACGAATGTCGTCAGATGATAATAGACTGCTGCACTGAGGAGGCAGATCACACCTTTCGGCGCATAGGCCTCTGCATAATAAAAATCTGATTCCTCTCCACAATACTCTGCGTTCTCGTAATAGCTCTTATTCAATTTTATAAGCTTTCCTTCACTGACCAGCTTACTGACCTTATACTGTGAGAAGCCTCTGCTCTTAAGCTCCTGCATGGAAAAAATCTTCTGATCTTCAGGAAGGACCTCGGTTCCTGCCATCTTTTCCACCTCGATTCTGTTTAATTTGTTTTCGGCATTTTCCTATTCTGCCGAATTTCAATCAAATATTATAACTAAACCGACTGTTTGTCAATCAAAATCTGAGGTGAACATACAACTCCATACCTCTGTCTTTCTTTTCGCGATTTTACATATGTGCCCCGCGCCGTTCCCTGGAAGCCTTACATATAGAGATTTCACCACTCCTATCCGCAACAGTTTTCCCAATAGTCCCCTCTCTTCGCGTGTATGCCTGAATGCCATGACTTGCACAGTGCGGTCAGGTTACTGCGATCGTGCATTCCGACTTCACTCAAAGGCAGCTTGTGATGGCTCTCTTCAGTAGACACGTTCAAAGCAAAGGCAACCTGCCGCAAGCGCGCCGAACACAATCTGAAATTTTTGTTGGGCTATTGAATTTTAATTCAACTCAGCATTCGTTTCCTTTTTATAAAATATCATCCTACATACTCCTGATAATATCAATATCGTTGCATTAGCATAAATTACTATACACAAATCTTTAACAAACAGCCATAGAACGCGAGCTGGTGTATTTACCATAAATGGAATACACAACAATAGGATTGGCACCAAAATATAAACCATGATATCCAACACAGTTGCTTTTAAGGTTCTTTCCTTATTCTTGCAATGGAATGCTCTTGATATACTATACACGCTTAATGTGCATAACAAAATGCATACGACGTCAATTACTCCATGTAAAATGAGATACAAATCAGGCAAATCATTTCTCTCCTCACCAATAAGAGGATTAATAATATTCCCGATAATATTATTGGTTACCAGATAATCATTCATGTTTGCAAGAACAACTGCAGCTATTCCTTCCTCTGGAAGAATAAACATATTTGAAGTATAGTTCTCTACCAGTCCTGCATGCCACAAAATCGGTTGGCTATACATTTTTTCGGAATACATCCATCCCATTCCATAATAATAGGAGCCATTATTAACAGAAACATTATCATAAAGTACGGATTCTATACTTTCTTCATTTACTATATCTTCTCCGTCATTTAAATACATTTGTAAATATTTACCCATATCCGAACAACCAGAAGAAATGTATCCTGCAGGTACATTAGTCCAGGTACCATTATGAATAGCTTCCGGATAATCAGCTTCTCCTGCAACGGGAATCCCAAAGTAGTTTCTGTATCCTTCAATCAAGCCATTATCTTTTGCTTTTTCTAACGATGCCGCTGAACGATCCATACCTAACGGATTAAATATATTTTCTGTTACATAATCCTCATATGACATTCCACTAACAGTTTCAATAATCAATCCAAGTAAACCATAATTTGCATTTGCATAAACGTGAGTGCCATAAGAATCTGTTCTCTCTAATTTGCCCAAAGTCTGATATGTATCTATTCCACTTGTCTGATTAAGCAAATCTCGTATTGTTATTTCATTACTATCAGTCGGATTAATAAACCATTCTGAAGCATCTATATATTGAGAAATTGAAGCATCCAAATCAATTCTTCCTTTCTCTTGAAGTTGCATAATTGATATTGCAGTAAAAGATTTACTCATAGAGCCAATAATAAATGGTTGTTCTACACTTATACAATTTCCATATGTTTCTTCAAATATAACTTCATCCTTATCCACGACACATACAGCCATTCCTGGAATATGATTTTCCTCAACATCCCTCGCAATTTGTGCGCTAATTGCTTCATAATCTACACTTTTTTCGGTTGCCGAAACTATCTCCCCGCAAAAAGCTAAACATAGAATCATTGTCATTACAAACCATAATATTTTATTACTTAGCAAGCCCGACTCTCCAGAAATATTAATAAATCATTGGTAAACTCAAGCAAAAAACACAGAAAATGCCTTTTTCCACCATAGAATCATAAGAGTATAGCATCGATCAATTTACCATTATTCGGCTTTTCCTTTGTATTGTCCCCAATGGGTCAACAGTTTTTGTAAAAGTATTTTTAATTGGTTTTGTTCTGTTTCGTCTAAACAAGCGAATAACCGTTTTTCATCTTCGATACTTCTTCCATGGAGCATTTTGTGAAGATAATGGCTACTATAAAACAGCAAATATGGCAGACTGTCCTTGGACAAGTCTGCTGTTAAATATTCTTTTTTTTCACCGCCAAAGCCCCTGAAAGATTTACGGTGAGAGTAACGGTTTCCTGTTGTCTTGTTATTGTTCTTAAAATGTGCGTGTCCTTTTCCACATTTTAGGTGGGTTGTCGGGCAATGATTAGGACAGAGCAGACAAGTTTCACTTCTTTGGTTTCTCATAATTTACCTCCTCATTTATGATTAAGTGCCCAAATGCACTTTGGAACCGAACTAAATAAAATCAGTGGCGTGTTCCCGCGCCCATTGTTCAAAAGAACGAGCCGGATGACCGGTCAATTCCAGAACAGTAGGCAGGACAGTGTACATATATGGTTCAGGGTGCTTATTGGATTCAATCGCATAATCAATTAAAGCGTCCGAAAATCCCAAACCTGCATATTCCGCCCTTGCTTCTTCCTCAGTCTGGATCACCATTTGTACAGGCCTATGGATTGCTTCAGCAATCGACTGTATTCGCAAACGCGGTGTGGAAATTTCGGCTCCCGTGAGATAATACGATTTTTTTTCGTGTCCGGCATTACACAGAACAACTTCCGCAACTTCCGCAATATCCGCTTCGTGTATCAGTGCGCCTTTCGCATCGGGAAAAGGAGTGCGGGCGATATGTTGTGTGCGAATAGATTCCTGCCAAAAGATCAGTGTATTCTTCATAAATTCCACAGGAAAAAGCATCGTCCAGTTTAATTTCGACTGATACAGGGCTTCCTCTGTTGGGTACCTTGTACCATCTGAAAGAGCAACAATGTGTTTAACATTCGCTTCTGCAGCATATTGGATAATGGCAGGATCACCATCCGGAGTAAGCAGCAAGAAAAGGCCATCTATCTCTTTTAAACTGTCTTTCCACGCAAAAGCATTAGACAAATCACCCTGTACTTTTGTGACATTGCCTGAAAAAGCCATTTTGTTGGGATTGCGCATAAGAACAACGATATTTTCCTGTTTTTGCGAAAGATTATTTACCAAAATATTGCCGACGGTTCCAGTGGCTCCGGTAATTAAAAAGTTCATTTTGATACCTCGCTTGTATTATAAAGTAGTAGTGTTTATAGGCTCTCTCCAAGGTCTTAATGCTATTTCTATCATGGCATTCTTTACCTTTTCTACAGGTACAGCTATAATATATGAATTTGATTGTTAATCAGTTATATACGCTTATAACAAGTTCACAATTGCGAAGAACAACTGTAAGTTTATAGCTTATCATTTACTGTTTGTTTCCTTGCTATTTTCTGCAAATTCTCTCAAAAATCTTTTGCCATAAGCACATTGACTTGGACAACGCTTGCAGTAACCGGGTCCGCTGTCGCAGAGATAGTGTATAATATTTTCAATTTTTACATCTGTAGCTGGTTTTGTTGAACCATAATAAACAGATGTATGTGTATTTTGTTGTGCCATGCTGCTATCACCGTCCTTTCATTAAAGATTACAAGTACATTTCCAACAAACAGGCAGGCAGAAAACAGCCTGTGACACGTTTTCTTTTGGTACTGCAAGATTGTTTATTATCTATTCTGATATTTCTCCCGTATCTTCAAATGTTCCATAATCAAATCGGCTGCGCCATCTGCGGTCAGATCGCTGGAATCAATGGATAAATGATAATTTTTTGAGTTTCCCCAAGTTTTATCTGTAAAATGCCTATAATATTCGGAACGTGTCTTGTTTGTTCGCATGATAAGCAGTTCGGCCTCCTGTCGGGTAACGTTTGTTGTCATTTGTATCCGTTTGACGCAATCAGACATCGAAGCATGAACGAATACCCTTAACACTTCCGGCATATCTCTCAACACATAATCGGCACAACGGCCTACAAAAATACAGGATTCTCTCTCGGCAATATCCTTTATGACCTTAGTTTGGGCAAGATATAATTGTTGATGTAACGGTTGGTTATAAGATACCGCAGCATTTCCCATTGCCAGGGAATATAAAAATCTACTTGGCCTTTTTTCCTCAAACTCCTCAATAAATTCTTTTGTAAAACCACTCTGTTTCGCAGTTTCATACAAGATTTCGTTGTCATAGCATTTAATACCCAGCCGGACGGCCAGGAGCTGGCCGATATAGTGACCACCGCTGCCTTTTTCTCTTCCGATCGTAATTATTGTTTTGCTATTCATGGCTAATCCCCCTTTGTTTTATAACCCGCTCCATATGTTTCATTTCAACAATAACAAATATCAATGCGATTACAAATGCCAAAATGTCAGCTGCAGGAGCTGCCCATAAAAGTCCTGTGATTCCCCAGAGTGACGACATAATTATCATAGCCGGGAACTGAAAAAGCAAATCACGGCTGATAGATACAATAATAGATTGTATCGGTTTGCCTATTGCCTGCAAAAACACACCCGCACTTTTCTGAAAACAGGTAAACAGTATCAGACACAAATAGATTCGAAAGCACAAAACCGCAAAGGTGACATAAGCTTCTCCCTCATTACCAAAAACACGAATCAAAACATGAGGGAAAAATTCAAAAATAATTGTCGCAACAGCCGCAACTGCAACAGTCAGTATTGTCGTCAGCCTAAATGTATCACGCACTCGTTTATAGTTTCCGGCAGAGTAATTAAATCCGATAATGGGTTGTGAACCGATTGCAAGGCCAATTGCAATAGAGATCACAATAGCAAAAACTTTCATAACAATGCCCATAACCGCTATAGGGATATCTGAACCATAAACAGAATCTACGCCGTATTTTACTAAAAGCATGTTAGAAACACCGGAAGTAAGTACAATAGCGGCTTGTGTTAAAAAGCTTGAAATACCAAGCGGCAACACCTGCGCTACAGCTCCAAATTTAGGGCGAAAACTTTTTAATTTCAAACGAAAAGTTTTGCTTTTCAACAGATAGAGTACCGCAATCACACACGACAAGATCTGTCCCAAAATTGTAGCAATAGCTGCTCCCTGAACACCCATTTGAAAAACGAAAATGAAAATAGGGTCAAAAATAACATTGAATACGGCCCCGGATGCCATAGCTAACATAGATATTTGAGGGCTGCCGTCCGCCCGGATGACTCCGCTGAGCAGATTTGAAATCATATAAAAAGGCATGCCCATAAAAATTACTGTGCCATATTCTCTGGCATAGGGAAGTGTGACTTCTGTTGCTCCAAAAGCAGTTAGAATACTATCTGTGAACATAAAAAAGAAAATCATGTAAATTATGCTTAAAATAGTACACAGCACTAAACCATTACCCAGACAAAAGTGAAAATCCTCTGTTTGATTTCTCCCTTGACACAAACTTAAGTGAGCGGCTGTTCCGTCTCCAATCAGCAACGCTATTGCCAAACCGATAACCGTCAACGGAAATATGATTGATGTGGCGCAGTTTCCAAGATAGCCAACACCATTACCGACAAAGATTTGATCGACGATATTATATAGGGAACCGATCAACAGGGAAATAATGCTGGGGATTGCGTATTGAAGCAGCAATTTGCCTATATGTTCTGTTGCAAGTGGATTAAATGTATCTTGTTCCATAAAAGTACCTCCTTGTTTACGATTAAGCGCAAAAATGTTTTTTGAACCATGCCGCTATCACCATCCTTTCAATACAGGTTACAAAAAAAAATACGGCATGGAATCCATGCAGGATTCCATGCCGTAACACTCGCGCACACAGTAATAATATCACATCATGTCTAAAAAATCAAATTTTTTTTCAATCTATCTTCTCATTGACCATTCCGCCTTTCTTCCAATGCCTTCAGTAAATATGCCATATTTCTGCCTAAATTTTTCATCGTGTTATATTCTGCAGCATAAAGAAATGATACATTGCATCAAGTGTGGTGAGCGCGCCTCCCCGGCGTGCCGCCGTGACCGCCGCACCAACTTTGTGCTGAAACAGATCCACCTTGCAGATTATTCTAATACCAGTCATGCTTTTCGCCACGATCAAGGGCGTTGATACGCTCCATTTCCTCCTGCGTCAATTCAAAATCAAACAATTCTGTATTTTCCTGAATATGATCAGGATTGCTGGAACCGGGAATAACCACGACGCCCTCTTGCAGATTCCACCGCAGAATAACCTGAGCCGATGATTTGCCATGCGCCGCCGCAATTTCCGAAATCACCTCATTTCCAAGTAATTCTGCCGTATGTCCTCTTCCGCCGAGCGGATACCAGCCCTGCACCACAATTCCGAGACTGTGAATATATGGAATCACATCATTTTCCTGATAATACGGATGTATTTCATTCTGAACCAAAGCAGGCGTAATATTTACCTGCGGTAAAAATTCCTCCAGTTCTTCCACATACCAGTTTGATAAACCCAATGAGTGGATTTTGCCTTCCGCAACCGCTTTTTCCATTGCAAGGTAAGCCTCCACGTCGCCATCTCCGGGGTGGTGGAGCAGCATCATGTCAATGTATTCTATATCTAATTTGTCAAGCGCCTCCTCAATCGCAGCTTCCGGATCAGCGAACTGATTCGGATACAACTTTGTGATGACAAAAATATCCTCCCTCGGTATACCGGAGTTTCTCACAGCCTCTCCCACACTTTCCTCATTATGATACATATAGGCAGTATCAATCAGACGGACTCCACTATCTAATGCCGCCGTGACAGACTCCACACAGGTATCCCCGGTCAGACTATATGTGCCAATTCCGTATATGGGCATTTCATACCCACTGTTCAATAAAACTGTCTTTGTTTCAAAATTAAAAGAAATATCTCCTGCCATTGTATTATCACCCTCCTGTCTTACCTGCTCTGTCGTTTCTACACTTTCAGTCTCCTCATACTGTTCTGTATCCTTATCCGCAGCGGATTCCGTCTCTGCCTGTTTTCCACAGGCTGATAACATAACGATAAGCAGAACAACCAACATAAGACTATATTGCCGTTTCATACCGCTCCTCCTTTTCCTCTTGAACCACCTTCAGCACTTTTGCAGGAACGCCTCCCACTATTGTCATAGCAGGAACATCCCGTGTCACTACGGCCCCCGCCGCAATCACCGCATAATCGCCAATGGTCACGCCCGACAATATGGTTGCATTAGAACCAATCCATACATGGGCACCAATTTTTATCGGCGCATAATGATTTTTCCTGTTTTCTTTTGGATTCAGATCATGGTTGATTGTTGCCAGTACAACATTATGACCAATCAATGCGCCGTCCCCAATCTCAATTCCGCCCTGATCCTGAAAATGGCATCCTGAATTGATAAAGACATCCTTCCCGATTGTGATATTCTTTCCAAAATCCGTATAAAACGGAGGAAACATTCGAAAAGAACTGTCTACCCTTTTTCCGATCAGTCTGCTCATAATCTCCCGAAGTTCCTCTGGTGTATGATACTTCGTATTAAGCTCCATTCCGATGCGGACAGCCTCCTGAAAAAGTTCATTTGCATACGCATCCCGCTCGGCATTATCTTCTGCATCTCCCCGAAATCCGCCGATTACTTCCTTTATAGTCATGATTGACATCTCCTTTCACCTTTCTGACTCTATTGTAATTTGACGCAAGTAAAATATCAAATACATATATAGAATGATGTTCCATACTTGAAAAGTATGCCTTCTTCTGCTATTGTTAAGACAAAACACGATCAGGGAGGCCTTCCAATTGGATATTCGGGTATTACAGTACTTCCTTGCAGTCGCAAGAGAAGAAAGCATCACAAAGGCAGCGGAAACTCTGCGCATGACACAGCCGCCGCTCTCCAGACAGTTAAAAGATTTGGAAGAAGAATTAGGAAAACAGCTATTCATTCGCGGAAGTAAAAAAATCACATTGACTGAGGACGGAATGCTGCTCCGTAAACGTGCAGAGGAATTAGTTGATTTAATGGAAAAGACAAAGGCGGAACTGGCATCTTCCAGCGAGAACATCAATGGCGATATTTATATTGGCTGCGGAGAAACAGAAAATATTTCCTTTTTGGCGCAGGCAGCTTGCGATTTGCAGAAAAGGCACCCTCTTATTCACTACCATATTTACAGCGGCGATGCGGAACGGGTTATGGAAAAACTGGATAAAGGCTTAATCGACTTCGGATTATTGGTTGGAGAAGCAGACACAAGCAAGTATAATTACCTCAAACTTCCTCAAAAAGATGTATGGGGTGTATTGATGCGCAAAGACAGTCCGTTAGCCAAAAAGGAAACAGTCTGCGCAGAAGATTTATGGGATAAGCCTTTGATCGTATCACATCAGTCCTCAATCAATACAGAAATGTTACATTGGTTAAAGACAGATATCTCTAAACTCAATATCGTTGCAACCTACGATTTAATATACAATGCGGCGCAATTTGTTAAAAAAGGCTTTGGATACGTGATCGCATTGGACAGGTTGATCAATACGACAGAGGACAATAATCTATGCTTTAAACCACTTTTTCCCCCAATGGAAGCAGAACTTTGCATTGTTTGGAAAAAATACCAGGTTCTTTCAAGGGCCTCAAATATATTTCTTCAACAATTAAAAGCAGAAAAGACACCTACATCCCTGTAAGTGCGGGAGTATCCCAAATGGACTGGTCATCGCCAGGACTGGGGGCAGATTCATTCCCAGTGAGAGAGTTTCAAGTTTTGTGTAAACAGAAAAAACTGATATAAGATATGTCATTAGTTACCGAAGACAGAGTCTGATTTTCAGGCTCTGTCCTGGGAATATCCCAATAGGTAAGCAGCATCGCCTTACTGGAGGCACTATTCTATTTTTTTACCATACACCACCAAAGTCACCACAAATAATAACGTAATCATCTTTTGTCATTTCATTCTGCTCCAGAAAAATACTGGCATTAAACCTATAGTATAATTTTTTTATATCCGTCTTGCATTCAACTGAATTATTAACTATAATATACTTAACAAGCAATCGGAAGGTGAGTGCACTTCACCTAACCCGGCGAATTTATAACAATCTACAAAAGTAGCGGTCCAAAACTTGCCAGGTGCGGACGGCTACTTTTTATTTTTCATATTTAGAATCAATACAATCAATGACACTACATTCAAGATTATCATGAATTCTTCATATGTACTCATAATCATCATCCTTTCCGTCAAGCTCGGATCGGATGAGAGCACGTCCTCCCGACTACCTGAGTAAATATATTATATTTTTCTATATCTTATATAGAGTAAAGCCGCAGCTTTCGCCACGGCTTCCATTCATAATCTGCCTACATTACAGCCATGAGGCTTATCCCCGGTCAATCAGTTTCTCACCTTAACCTTCTCCACGGATTTCAGCACATTCCTATGCCTAAAGAAAAGTTTTCTATTTAACTAAAACTGTTCAAGAACAAAATCGTTGACTATTTAATGATAACAGTTCAAACAAAATCCAAAACAATTAACAACTGGAGATGTCCTGCAACATCGTTCGCAAACCACTTTTTCCGGAAGTAGGACTCGAACCCACAAATCATGATCACTAATCATGTGCGTTACCATTACGCCATCCCTTAAGCAGCTACCCAATTTAATCAGAATTGGTATACTCTTCTTGTAACATAACCCCGTTACAGGGAAACTAAGTTTAGGATTTTCGTAATGCAGGCAATGTCTTTATGCTATTTCAATAAATGTCGTTGCATTAGATACTTTAATTTGTGTATCCAGTTCTGTAAGCAAAATATTTCGCTTCTCTTCCAACAATTCCAATTTCTTCTTTATATCCAAAGGATCCACCAATTCTGTAGTATTTTCTTTTACGTAAGCATCAACCACACCTAATGGCTTATCATCTTTTGCCTTGGTATCCCGACCCAGAATACTCAAACGCATGTTTTCTGCTGTTGACTGAAGCTGACTATTCTTCATATCGCAGAATCGAACACGTTCATTATATTCATTATTCAATTTTTCTCTCAATTTGCCTTCAAAATCCGCATCCCCGTCATAGGAATCCATACCGCGAAGTCTGCTTCTAAGCGAAATTGCTCCGGCAACTGTAAATATTCCATAAGAAGTCCTAACTTCCGTCTTTGCGTTAGAATCCACGATAGCAGCATCAATTTTTTGGAAACGTTCGATCAAATCATTAATCTGCTGATAAGAGGCTTCGGCCTCTTTCGCATACTCTGCTTTATCGATTCTCTTTGCATATACTTTATCCTCATTCGGTTTAACCGTATCTACAAAGCTCGCTTTTGCAATTTTATCCGTTATTTTCTTTACCAACAGATCTCTTTCATCCAAGGCCTGTGTTACTAACATCTTTTCGCTCATAAAAATCCTCCCTCAAATCATTCCTAAATACTTCCTGGAAATAATTTTAAGGGAGACTTGCTCATTTGTCATTGAACTTGTAGTATAATTCTACGCAGCCCGCTTATTCAATTCCGCATAATATGCATACAACCGTCTTCCCTGTGGCGTTTTTGGCTGATATACATATTTCTTTCTATTTCCGCAAACCATTTCATCAATAGGAATTTGAAACAGTTCACTCAACGCATACAGATTATCTATGGTAGGCATACTGATTCCATTTAACCAATGATAGACGCTTTGAATACTTCCAAGTTCCAAATACTGTTGAACATCTTTTACAGTAAAACCTTTTTCATCCATGATTTTTCTTAACTTTAAACCTGTTTCTTTCCTGCTGATTACCGGAATCATGATACCACTCCTCTCTATTTATTTCTCTTTAAAATCAACTCGCAGAGCTCTTCTATTCCATCAAACCCCTGCCGGCTTAGTTCATTAGCCGCCGACCTCAATGCATCAGGAAATTTTTCAACCATTGTGTCGAATCTTTTCATCGCCATCTTGTTTCCTAAGCCCACATTGCGCGCCTCTTTTTCAAAAGACTCTCTGGTAATATCCCGGATACAATATGTTCCACCAATGCTGAGTGCCATATCTTCGGTGCTGCTCTCATAAACCATCGTGCTTACAATATCATAAGCAGGTGCCAAGCGAATCGATTTCAGATCCTCGCTGTATATTAATGAAAGATTCTTGATATGATTATCTGTATTCCCAATCAAATAATTAAACACGCAGATATCCCACAATTTCATTTGATCTGTGATAGGATCTACCGAATAATTCCGTAAAACCTCGAACATTTTCCGCAGATAACCGGAATTATTTTTTTCATACTTTTCCGCAGATGAAATTCCAAGTGCCTGCGAAAAGTCTTCCTGATGCAATCTATATGGTACTGGCATGCCATCAAGCCTTCTACAATTATCATTCATTTTTCGATCATATCGTTTCGTTGCAAACAATACATCTTCATCTTCTGCACTTCCAAGATGAATGATAAAACTATCCGGTATTTCAATTCCAAGTTTTTTTGCAGTAAGTAAACACAATTGTTCATTCCAGACGATTCTTTTCAATCTGATATGGCTCTGCTTTACAATGTGAGTGCTTGGTGCCTCTCCAATTGGCAGAAACCAATGTTTCCCATCATAATACAGTCCAACCTTTCCTGATGCACCTGTCAGTGATAAATGAGATTTTGTCACAAGCTCTGCGGATTCTGCTGCCCCTTCTTTTGCCAGCTTTTTCACCTCTTCATTTGTTAATTTTCTATACTCAGGCTTTATTTCCGCGATACTTTCATCAATAACTTTTATTGCTCCCAAACACTCCTGCCCAAGACCGGCAAGAATAGATAAATAATCATTCTCTTCCGCATGCATCCATTCAGCGACACATCTTCTTGTAAATCCCTCGGGCAATAAACCTTCAAAAAAATTTCTGGTAGCCTGAGCGTCAAAAGTTCTATCCATTAATGGAAGGCTGATAGATATTGATCTATGCTCGGGAACATTTACGTAACTTTCAGCATATGTAAAACACGCATCTTTAGAATCATTTCCAACAATATCTCCTACATAAACATTTTCTCCATTTAGTTCTATCTGGATCAACAAGTCCCGCATAACCCTATCCTCTTCTCTCTACGAATACATCCATCCCCAGGACGTGAAGTAACTCTATGATTTTTCCAATTTCTGCCGTTGATTTCCCTCTCTCCACATCAGAGATAAAGGTAACACTAAGACCGGTAAATTCCGCTAAAAATGCCTGGGTATAATTTAACTCTTTTCTTCTCTCGCGTATCGCTTGTCCTAAAGACTTTGAATCAATAATTTTCATAGACTTCCCCACTTTGCCGTTCGGCTTATTTCTTATTTTTTAATATCTTTTTATGCCGTTCGGCTTATTTTTATATAAAACATTATATTCTTAGCCGTTCGGCTGTGTCAATAAATATTAGCATGATTCGACTTTGCAAAATTTTCTATAACCTGCCACCAGCAGCTTCCTCCGGATGCATGACAATGCAAAAGAGAGGCCGCAAAAATACGGCCTCCCGGAAATCACTTTTCACCCGGCTTGTCGCCGCAGACGCGATCTCAAAAGAAGGGCTTAAACCAACCTTCGCAACCATATCCTTAAAAACAAATTCCGCCATCGGCGAACGACAAATATTGCCGTAGCAGAAACCTCCATCTCCGTTCCATTCGAAGTGACATTCAAGGTGACACTTTGAATGTCACTTTGAATGGAGCTCATTGAAACTAAACTTCATCTTTGCGGTTCACCTCCTGCTCCAACATGAGAAAGCGGTCGAAGTCACTCTCGTAAAGGCGATCCTGTATAATCCGATACTTTTCATATTCGGTCTCAGCATGGAGCTTCGCTTGCTCTGCGCTGATTTTTCCGGGGCCGATCAGTAATTCATTGCCATTGAACTCCAAAAATCCGTCCAACCGCTTTGCCCAGTCCTCCATGCTCATCGGAATCTTACGCTCAGCCTGCAGTTCGGCATAATCCAGATACAGCGACACAATGCGCTCCAGATAGTTCATTTCCTCTTTGCTCAGATAATTCTTGGCAATCGTCACATCCGCTTTCAGGATTTTGCCATCCGGTGCATTCTCCCATGTGGTAAGCCCCATGTGTTCCTTAGCCGCGTCAGCACGCTCCACGATCAGTTCCGCGGCTGTGTGCCGATGAACGGCAAAGTGCATCTTATTCTGCACTGTCTGAAAGAACAGGCGGGTTGTCTTTGCGCTTTTATCATAATCGAAAGCTGTTGCGTACAGGTCTGTGACCTTCTGATAAAACTTTCGCTCGGATAGCCGTATTTCACGAATCTGCTGCAGCTGCCGCTCAAAGTATTCATCCGTAAACATATGCCCTTTTTTCAGGCGGTCCGCATCCATTGTCCAGCCCTGAATGGTATGGTCCTTTACAATTTGCCCCGCCCATTTGCGAAACTGTACAGAACGCTGATTATTCACCTTGAAACCCACAGCGATAATCAGCTGCAGATTATAATGGGCAACTTCACGGCTGACCTGCCTTGCACCTTCCGTCTGAACTATTCGGAATTTCCGAATAGTTGCCTCCTCCATCAATTCTCCGTCAGCATAAATCTTTTTGATATGCCCATTGATGGTGGGCAGCCCAACGTCATACAGCGCCGCCATCATCTTCTGCGTCAGCCAGATGTTCTCATCTTCATAGCGCATTTCAAAGCTGGCATCGCTCTCTCCGGTAGAGGCCACAAAGGTCAGATATTCCGCTGCGGAGCTGCGAATAATCAATTCTTTTTTTTTATTTTCTACCATATCACAGCACCTTCCTTACTGTATTCCATTATCATTTTCCTCCCCATTTTTTCTAATAGGATTAGTCCCCTTCTGTATTGGAAGAATCCTGCCACGCCCTTGATATCTTATTCCGTTTAACCGTCTTATTACTTTCAACCCATGTGTATTCTGTTATCAAAATCTGCAAGCCCGACTCTCCAGAAATATTGGTAAATCATTGGTAAAACTGAGTAAGGAACCCAGGAAATGCTCAATTTTCAACACTTTTCTCGTGCCCGGTAAATCCTGCCGTGGCAGATAAATAATATTTTTATCATTTTTATATCGCTCCTTATAAGTCCTGTATTTCTTCTCAAATACTTGATTTACAAAGGATTCCAGAGTTATTTCTGGACTTTCATAGAATTATTTTATACAATTCATAATTAAACTTATCATCATTTCTTTTTCTTCTGGATTTGATTCTGCAATCATAATAGTAAGTGCCACAAGAGTATGATCATCAATTAACTTTTCTCCATCCTGAAACAACACGTCATTTTTGTCTAAAAAATACAGAAACATCGTTGCCGCAATCCGCTTATTTCCATCAGAAAAACTGTGATTCTTCGTTACAAAATATAATAAATTTGCTGCCTTTTCTTCCAAACTAGGATATAAATCTTTTCCCGCAAAACTTTGATAAATTGCACCAATGCTTCCTTTGAAAGAATCATCCTTTTCATTCCCAAATAAAGAACTACTGTTCCCAAATTTCATATTATCAATTACTTTTCTACATTCCTCATAAGTCAGAATATACGTTGCCTTATTTCCTTTTGGGCGTATCATATTCTGATGATCATAGGCATCCAACAGTTCCAATGCCTGACTGTATCTTTCTACTACTGTCAACACTTGCCTAGTGTCAAGACTATTTTCTACTCTTTTCATAACCCGTATTACCTCATTCAACTGATTCATACGGTTATGGTTCACAGAGTATCCTTTAATTATGTATTCTTTTAAAACAGAATTTGCCCAACGTCTGAATTCAACACCTCGTTTTGATTTTACACGGTATCCCACGGAAATAATGACATCCAGATTATAGTACTTGATTCGATATTTTTTCCCATCTGAAGCAGTTGTCAAGGATTCCTTGACAACTGACGTTTTATCCAGTTCACCTTCCCTGAAACAATTATTAATGTGTAAACTAATATTCTGTTTTGAAACATCAAAAAGCTGTACCATTTGTGCTTGTGTCAACCAAACTGTTTCCTCTGCTATAGTAACATTTAATTTTACACTTCCGTCTTGTGCTTCAAATAGTACTAATTCATTCATCCACATCACCGCCCTTGTCGTATCAATTCACAAGTTTTCTTTATATTATCATATCAGAGCATCTTTCAAAAGTTGTAAATCAGTTGTACAAATTATCTACTCCATTTAAAATCTCGCATAAATCAAAGAAATCTTATCCAATCAACACCTCCTGCCGTGGCAGATAAATAATACTTTTATCATTTTTGTCTTTTCCTTTCATTTCTTGGCAAATCTTTGCATATTTTGGCATATCTTAGTCGGCAAAAGTGGTACGAGGAGTAGTAAAATTCTTTGGGAACCTCTGCTTTAAATTTACTTTTAAACACTCAGAAACTCGCTCATCCTATACATACCAACTATTAACTATACATAAGTTGTACTCTTTGAATAAATTCATTAAGTTGTACATCATCAAACAAATCACCAGAATATACAGCAGAACAAAGTTCATTCATTTGATTAGCAATCTCTAAATCCAAATGATCCTGAACTTCTTTTTGCATGATATCTATTTTATCCATCACCTTCTTAAGTTCATAAGCACAATATATTTTATCTTCCTCATCATGAAGTAATTCTCGAATTTTTGAATATACCCACAATTCCTCACCTATATCACCAATATTATGAATATATGGATTAATATTTTGTGGTTGCAATTCCATATCATAATCAAAGCACTTCATCATTTCTGGTGTTACATCTACCGGATATGGTGTCATAAACGAATTTTTCACATTTTGATCTTCTGATATAAGAATTTCGTGTACTGTTTCAAAAAATCGTTTTGGAAATTTAAGTGCCATAGGCAGAATATAATTTTCATCATTGCAAATCAAAACAATCAAATAGTCAAACGAACTCTCCGCAAATGCTACTGAATTTACAATAAAATTCTGCATCATCTCTTCATTAGTTAAATCAAATGCTTTAAAAATAATTGGATAGCTTTTGAATATTTCATCTTCATAAACTCGAGTAGGAAAAACAGCATCATATTCATGTTGCATACTTTCGAATACTACATTTACTTCACTAATTTCCTTTTTGCAAATATCTATGTACCAACTTTTTACTTGATATTTATTAAAATTCAAAACTGCATTATGTTGCAAATAATATCTACAACACATATCGGTTTCAATGATTTTTTGAGATTCATACTCACATAATCTTAAATGCTTTGTAATATATTCATCTTCCAGTGCCATATTTTCAAAAAATTCATGCATACGTGATAACGACGCTGTCGCTTGTTTCAAATTAAAAAGAACTAATCGTGAATCCTTTTCATTCTTCTTTATCAAGCCAACAACTTGTCGCAAAAAATTTTGTATACTGTTAAAATACTCTTGTCGTATTTTTGTAAACTTTTTAGGCACATCTATTACTTTTTCAAATGGTCTATACTCTTTAGGATATGATAATACACCACATACCATACTTTCAAATTTTTCTCTCTTTTTATCAAATTCTACACCAGTACTACCAATCTTTTTACCTGCTAAAAGTTTATAAATACATATACATAATTTATCTAAACTTTCACAGATACATTGACGGATATTGAACCAATGTTCTATCCATTCAGACACTGAGTCAAATTCATAATTGCTTTGTATCGTTTTAATCCATAAAGAAGTAAATTCTTGATGAAACATAATCACTAAGTTTCTTCGTGGCATCTCTTTATGTGCATCATCCGGTATCGTATAGCCTTCCAAAATATCTAACCGCGGCATTATAGCATCTGAATAATATTTTTCATAAACAGGTAAAGTTCTGCAAATATATTTTAAACGCGAAACGCTTTCCTCATTTCCTTTTTGTATCTCACTTGACCTAAGTACATATTCAACATGGATTGTATTTTCCGCTACAAATATTCTGTGAGAAAAGGTCTTATACTTCAGATACTTCAATATTATTTCAAGATTTTCTGTGATGAATCTTTTATAAACTTCTCTATTTCCACAATAAGATGTATACATCAATAAAGAAACCGTATCTATTGAACATTTTTCTGCGCGAACCCAAAGATTTTCCAAGTTAATATTGGTAGCTAAATTTAGCGAAATATCCATATTATATAACCAATCTGATATCAGTGCGTATGAATCAATATCTGCAATATCTTTTGTATTTATTTCTTTTAATTTATTGTATAACTTCGAGCTTAAAATATATATATCCGTTTGAACTATGTCTATTCTTGTAATGGTATCTCGTAACCTTAATAAATACTGAATATTTTGATTATCTGGCATTAACTCCTTCATTTTTTCAAGAGTTTGTAAAGATTCATCTATTTCCTGAAATTGTGCAAATGGGCAAATATCTGTTGCTAACACATATAATCCATTATGATCATTAGCATCATTAAATACTTCCTCATTTTGCTTAAAATACTGCATGACACTACCTGAAAAAGTTCCACGTATCGCAAACACAAAACATTTTAAATCTTCAAGATTCCACCATTGTTGTACAATATCTGAATAGAATTTTTCTTTATCAAATTCAAATTCCGGATAATGCGAGAACAGAATAGCAAAATCTTTTATGTCAGCAAGTTTCGTAACATTATATGCTGTTTCTTCAAATGGATAATATTCATGCAAACGATTTACAATATGCTGTGAGCGCACAGGATGCAAGCCCTCTACATAATCCCCATCCTTACTGACATGAACCAAAAATTCATCTACCATACTTTTCAGGATTTCTCCCACATCATAAGATGATTTTCTTGACAAATCTTGCAATAACTTTCTTGTTAATAATTTAGTTCCGCATATGTCAGCAAAACATACTGTTCTTAATATTTCAAATTTAATTCCACTTTCTGCAGTAGTCCCGATTTCACTCATTTGAGCAGAAATACGTTCTGCGATCATTTCACCATGCGTAAGTAAATAAACATATTCTATCAACAATTTTTTTTCAGCTATCTTTTCCCAAGAATTTTTCCAATCCATTATTTTAGAATGTATATGACCTGATTTTTGTAGGGTATTAAAAATCTCAATAGCTTCTTCTTTCGATAGTATCGGCTTAATAATGTTCATAGAGTGTATATTACTTATATCCCCACCATAATTGTACCAATCATTTTCTCTTGAAGTTACCAAGAATTTATAATTATATGCCACATCAGATTGCATAAGTTGAACAAGCTGATTCCATTCACTCAGATGAGCATCTAAGTTATCAAGCAAAATCAATGGTTTTTCACCAAGTCGAATTCTAGAATGAAAATATTCTACAATATGTCCAAGTTCTTTTCTATTATTGCAGCATATGATTTGATAAGGTGTATATTCTTCTTTTAAAACATACTGTGTTTTCAGTGCTAAAGTGGTTTTTCCCTGTCCACTTGATGATTTTATTATCGTAACCATATAATCATTAACGGAATTAGTTAATTCTCTTTCAATTATAGGACGAGACACCGGCAACCCGTTTGCTATATCTAATGGCGTTGCTTTTTTCCCTTCATAGTAATCAGACTCTGAATTTAAAGAAGTGATAAAATCAATCTTCTTTATCCAACTATGAGCAGGATTTTGTGGACCCATGCTTATATCAAATTTAACTTCTTCAATACATTTCTTTATATCGCCTAATGAAATCTCACTTCTACTCTCCATTTTATCTAAGCAAAAAATCTCCATACTATTAGCATATAATTTTATATTGCCAGTTGTAATACCATAATTATTGATCAGTGTCTTTTCAACATCATCTTCAAGTGTCGATTTTTTTACATTTTCATACGATATTTTCGAAATAAATTCTTCAAAACCATAATTATTCCAATTCCAATTAGAATTTTCTTTTTTTATCTTTTCAATAACTGCTTTCCAATACTTTTGTGAATTTGAATCCAATTTTCCTTCCAACAATTTTTTCAAATAGCCTGTTGCTACAGAAAAGTCATACACAAGCTTAAAATTTCTGTTTTTATCAATTAAGTAAGCTTCCAGAAAATTTTTCAACACACTCGGCATAAAACTGGCATCTTGTTTTACTGTAGAATATTTTAGCTGAATATGAGTTATAGATTGTCCATCATTTTCGCATATTCTATAATCGATATCTTCTATTCCTTCTAAGTTGAAAATCACATTTTCTTCTCCCTCAGACAACAGCAAATAGCAAGAATAAAGGAATTGATAAGAATATCCTCTTAAAGCATTTTGTCCTCCATCTCTTGAATCTTTTAATTCTTCTATACTAGTCTTTGGTTTTGAAACTAATTTAGTCTTGCTCTTCTTTTTAACATTTTTCTTTTTTGCCATAGTCAATTCTCCTAATACCTTATCCAAAATATCTACTGTCATTATCAAAAATTAATCTTATCTATCAAACCAACAACTACTTTACACACATCCCCAAACTCAATCCCTACCGCATATTCAAAATCCTTCTGATAATTCTTCCACTGTCTCTGCATAACCTCGCTCTTTTCAATAGTCTCCATAATTCTCAGATAATCCTTAATTACATCCGCGGAACCGCGCTTCTTTGCAGTTGCGTCCAGTGCCGCCTTTAATGCTTCAGTCTCAATATTTGAACTTTGTAACTTTGACAATATGTATATATCGTAATAATCCCTTGGTCTTGTGTTCTGATCCCCTCTGAAAATAACTGTTTTCTTCTGTGACACGAAACCATAGGAACATATTTTTGATGTGGTGTTCCATATCTACGTTTGGAAGCAGAAAAAGCACTTTTCAAAAATAATATCTTTATATGCCTGCAAGCTGATATATGCCCCAGACTGCAAGCAAGCAAAGATACTGATTTCCAGTTAGTAAAAACATAAAAACTTGTTTGATTGGAAAACTAGTCCGAATCATCGGCTTTCATTTTGCACACCGCTGAACGAACTGACCGTTATTTCATCATACACTTCATCTAATTTCTTACTTAAACCAAATAAGTTCCGTCCGATCTGCGCCTCTTGCCGTAGCAAATAAATAATACTTGTATCATATTTTATATCTCTCCATATGCCTTCAAACATTGATATTTCGGGCTTTTCGACACCTTTTGAATTTTTCCCTCTGATTTGACTCTGCAATCATAATAGTAAGAGCCTCAAGTATATAATCATAATAAATCCTTTTACGCTACAGCATTTGCGTTTATCTGATCGATAACCTTCCTTATGCCCATCCACACAGTCAAATCTGTAAATATCTCTACTACGCTTCCCTTATCTGTAAATGGTGTCTCCTGAAGCACAGACAAATCTTTCATCATTCCGTTATGCACAATATACTCTACAATCTGATTTACAAAATAAATTTGTCTGCTATCAAGATTAGTATCATTTAAAAACTGTGAGAATGCCTCTTTTGCCGCGTTCATATCAAGTCCGACGATTTCCCGAACAAATTCACCTAAAGGTTTATGACCATATTCTTTTTCATAATCATCCTTGGTTCCGACTTCTTTCCAAAGAATTTGTTCCAAACTCTCAATATCTGTTTCTGTCAAAGGCCGATTTGTCTTGAGCTTTGCAATTGCAATATGATCCTGATGCTGACGCACATAGAATTCTGCTTTTGCTTTATAATTCTTCAACTCATCATTTTCTAATTCAGATTCATTCCATTCCGTAGAAAGTATTTCATCCGTAAAATCCGTATCATATTTGATAATTCCGTTAGGGAGGTATTTCATTAATCCCCGCAGATTCACTCTAATATGCTCAAACTCATCAATTCCGGCATTCTCCACATAATCTGTATGCAGAATCTTATTGATAAGTTCTGCCTGCATCTGAATCTCCGGAATATTTGCAACGCTTGCGATACCTTCCACTTTTTTGAACAAATCACTTTTATGACGGCCATAACCTTTTCCTGCAAGGTATGCCAACTCCATTCCATATATCAACGCATCAAATCGAACAGCACTGGCCTCATCTCCATCCGGTTGAATAAGCGGTGCCAGTTCTTCCCTTACAATCAATGTATCCTCAAACGTAATGGAATTATAATTCTCAAATACTGAATATGTATCAACATATTTAAGATGCTGCCGCACCGCAAAGTTTTCCCGGTTCAGTTCCTGCACTTTACCGGTCATCATTTCAATCAGCTTTTTTCTATACGCTATTAAACGCTTCACCTGATATTCTAAACTCTGCAGCTTATATACAATCTCGAATTCCAGGGAGAAAACAGCACCTTGCAATGCAATCATATTTGCCGTAGGCCTTCCCTGATTCATACGGAAAAATTCAAAATTACCACAAAAGTCAAAAATATAAAACTTATCCTTATCTTCTCCGTTTATGAGTCCCGGACACAATCTGGTTCCACGGCCAATCATCTGCCAAAACTTGGCCTTGCTCATTACTTTCTTAAAAAAAACAAGATTTAATACTTCCGGTACATCGATACCGGTATCCAGCATATCTACAGAAATCGCAATCTGCGGCATTTTCTTTGAATCCGAAAATTCATCAATTGCACTCTGCGCGTAAGTCATATAATTATCGATCACCTTTGCAAAAGGCTGTTCATTCTTACTCAACTCCGGATACTGCTTGTTAAATACTTCGAGGATTTTTTCCGCATGATCATGATTCTTTGCAAAGATAATGGTCTTTCCGATCTTCTGACCGTAATCAATCCGAAGTCCGTCTTTCATAAGCACATTCAAAACCTGCTTAATGGTATCTTTATTGAATATCCACGTATTCAAGGCTGATGAATTTATTCTTTCCGGCAATTCACCATCTTCGAATTCAAAAGTTTCCTCATACGCAGCCTTATCTTCCTCAGACAACTCGTCATAAGCAATACCCTCTTCGATAAACTTAAGCCTTGTCTCTACTGTAATAAAATCAACCAAATATCCATCTTTTACTGCCTGCGCCAACTCATATCCATAAGTAGGAACACCATTTTCTAAATCAAAGATTCCATATGTATTCTTATCAATCTCATCCTTAGGAGTCGCTGTAAGTCCAACCAACGGCGCATCAAAATAATTGAATATATCCTTATACTTGTTGTAAATGGATCTATGTGCCTCATCACAGATAACAAGATCAAAATGACCGCAAGTAAATAATTTTCCTTTTTCATCTTTTACGGAGTCAATGCAATTCATCATCGTCTGATATGTCGAAAAGATACAGTGAGCCGTATAATTATCCTTTTCTCCAACTAAATTTGAACATGACAAATCAGGCAAAAGATTTACGAAATTTCTTTTTGCCTGTGTAACCAACGAATTACGATCCGCGAGGAATAATATATTTTTAACCCATCCCGCATCTAAAAGTACTTTACATAATGCGATAACAGTTCTTGTCTTGCCGGAACCTGTAGCCATTACAAGAAGTGCCTTCCTGCGGTTCTTCTTATCAAAGCTGTCGCAAACCGCTTTCACTGCAGCTTCCTGATAATATCGGCCGGCAATATTTTTATCCACTGAAATATGGGTAAGGCTTGTCTTCATTGTCTGAAGGTTAAACAATTTCTCCAAATCCCTCTTAGAATAAATAACGGCAACCTTTCTTTCCGGATATTGATTATCTATAATTCTTGTCTCAAAGCCATTTGTCAAAAATACAACCGGTCTTCTCTTATACTGAGCTTCTAACAAATCGGCATATAACTTGGCCTGCTGTCTGCCTTTGACAACATCCACACATGTTCTCTTCGCTTCAATTACAGCCAATGGTCTATAGCTATCGTCATATAAAACATAATCTGCAAAACCGACTTCTCTCTTATTAGGCATTCCCGGAAGTTCAACCTCGTTCATCCAGTCTTTGCCTTCCGTCCATCCGGCATCTAATAACATCGCATCAATATAAATTTTACGGGTCTTATACTCTGAAAGATCCAAAGGCTTTGGAACGTAAGTCTGCTGCTGCTCTGCACGTTTTGCCGTAAGTTCTTCTTTAAGTGCCTTATTTTCAGCAATCAAAGCCTTCAAATTAACATCCGTATCGGAAATTTTTGAAACTTCTGCTTCTTCATGTGTCTCTGTCAGCAGATTTACATTATACTGTCTCTCCTCATAGAAATCTGAATAGCAATAAGATACATAATCCATGAAAATAAACAAATTCTTTAAACAAAGAATAGCCTCATCCTCTGTAATTTTTCTGCCATTATGCGCTGCTCTGTTTCCAATCTTACGAATCAAATCAAGCCGTTTCCATAATGCATCATCAACGAGATCATGAAAATCTTCTGTACTCATCAAACTAATAAGGCTGTCCTGATATGGCCTTTCCAGAGACTTATCTACAGAGTACATCCACTTAATGGCAAATTCCATTGCACGCCGACAATTAATTACACTGGATTCTATATCAATTTTAAGAACCTTCTCTGCCACAATGGCAACATCGGCAAAACTACTGAATTTCGGTTCTTGTTTCAAATAGTCAAAATTAGTCATAGACAGATCCTCCTTACTTATTTTATTCCCACAAACTTTGATTTGTCGACTTGGTTGACAAATTCCTCATATTGTTGCTGTACATCCAAATCAGGAATTCTAACAACCAAATTTGCTATGCTTTTAGTATTCACTACATGTTGAGTGGAACCCACAAGAGTTTTATCTATTTGTTTTTTTACCATCGGTGAATTAATCAAGCCAGCTAAAAACACTGATCTTGCTTTTGCTCGATTTGGAACAATCACAACTGCATTAAGGCATTGCGCATCCGGCCCGCTATATACATTTGCTTGACCATTGGAACCATGCCGCGCAATTAGCAAGTCTCCTGAATGTATTTGTGATTTTTTGTTCTTCTCATGGAATTCAGGGGTTACATACTTCAAATCTTTAATGTTAATTCCCTTTTCTGTAATATTTCCTGTTCTTAGCATAGGAATTCCAGAATCATCTGTATAATACTTTTCACAAGTACCAACAAAACCAACCTTTACTCTCTCGGTTATTGCCTCTATTGTAATCTCATCACTTAATTCTGATACCTTTAATATCTCGACAAATCGGGCTTTGATGAGATCATCTAACAATTCGAGTTCTGTTTTTCTTTCATCTATCAAAATTGCAACTTTATCCAATATCTCACATATCTTCTCTTGTTCTTTTCGTGGAGCAACATTAACAACCGTCTCTCGAATTACTCCTAAATGTAAATTCGGCACGCCAACGCCTTTCAATCCAGCATTAAACTGCCTCTTTGCAACTGGACTATTTATTGCATATAAAAGATATTTTGGATAAATTGTATCTAATGGTCTTAAAACAGCCAAACTAACATAGACATCAAACACTTCATCTTTATCAACAATAGCTGCAACACCAGTTGTTCCATTCTTTGCAAGTAAAATATCATTTATTCTTGGGCTCAATCGCTTATATAATTTCTCATGTAAACTATTGGGAATATACTTGACATCGTCCCAATTTATTTTTCTTTCTGTAACATCTTTAGACGAAAGAAATATTATGCCACCTTCCGCACAGTATTCAGGTGTCTGATGCGTTCCATCAGTTATAAACTCACATAATTCGTCTAATTTACATTTTGCCATCTCTCATCCCCTACAAATCCGAATTTTGCATTAGCTGATATATTTCTGATGAGATGTCTTGACATTATTCTGATTTACTATCGCATACTGCATTGTTGTATCAATTTGGGAATGTCCCAATATTTTCTGAACTTGCTCTATCGGCATTCCTTTATCAATGGCCCGTGTAGCCATGGTTCTCCTGAACTTATGTGGATGAATCCTAGTTAAATTTTGTTTTCGCCCCAATTCTCTAAGTCTTATTTCTACTCCACTAATTTTTAACCTATTATGTGGAGAATCCAAAGTAACAAACAGCGCATCATTTTCATCTATTCTGCTATCTATATAGTTTTTCAAATGCAATTTCGCTTTGGCATCGAAATAAACTTTTCTTTCTTTATCTCCCTTACCAAATACAACGCATTCTCTATCTTCAAAGTTTATATCTGAAATATTAAGATTTACCAACTCTCCTACTCTAATCCCAGTTGAATAAAGCAAATCAATTATTGCAAGATCACGTGAACATTCACAACTATCCCTCAACTTTTCTATCGCTTCATCTGAAATAATTTCTTTAACTTGCTGTTTTGTTTTTATTTTATGAATACGCCTCATAGGACTTTTTAAAATATAATCCTCTTCCTCAAGCCAAGAAAAGAAACTGGAAATATTCCTGCGAACATTATCCACTGTCACCCTGCTACAATTATTAATTTTCTGGTACCCCGCTAAATAATCTCTTATATCCTCTGTTGTTATTTTTCTTATAGGAACGTCTATTGACACAATCAATTTCTCAATGGTCGTCCTATAATATTGTATTGTCCTACTGGAACAACCTTCAATTTGCTTTGCATCTAAGAATAACTTCAAATAATCACTATTCGATATTTCTCTTGAAGTTTCTGCTTGATCGGAGAGATTCTTTAGTAAAACCTCTTGCAATTTTTTCATTTGGGCAATTGATAAATACTCTGCCATTTCGTTTAAAATGCATACTAATTTTTCTTCCATGTCGGTATTCCCTTTCCTACCAACATCCTTCTCCGGCAATCGCCTATTTTATCCAAAATATTGTTGCATTAAACTGTCAAACAATAATTGTGCCTCATCTAATGCTTTCTGCACCGCAACCTTTGATTTGTCGACTTGCCTGCAAATATCAATAAACGCTTGCTGAAGTTCTATTGGTGGTAATAGAAGAGGCATGGTTTCAATTCTAAAGATGGCCAACTTAGGTACACCTACAGACATTTTTCGTTCATTAATATATTCTTGTATTCCTGGAGAATTAATATAATGAGCCAGAAATACGCCATCTATTGGTGTTTCTCCTTTAGGAATGAGTTTAACTGCATTTTCTGTCAGGTTAGCCCCATTATATTTATCTGGAATAACACCAGCCATCCCTAGATTCACACCAACATTTGTTAAATAAATATCCCCACTTTTAACCGTATACCGTTTAATATGTCTATATACACTTTCGTCAATGTAATGTATGTCATCATCAAGAATAGTTCCATTTTTCATATCAGTTGCTCTTAAATATGGATGCTCAGTTACGCTATCGGTGTAGCCCATTCCTTTTGGAATACGCTTTCCTCCTTTAACCTCGTAGTAATCAGAAATAATGCCAGATTTCCAACCTCTTTCATTTAATTTGGGGTCACCAAAGAGTTCGACAAATCGGGCTTTGATGAGATTATCTAACTCTTTTAACTCTTGCTTCCTCATTTGAATAACCGAATATGTTTTCTCTAAAATTTGAGCATACTCATTCTGTTTACCAAAATCAATATTAGGAACTAACGTCTCTTCAAGCACCTTTTTACTTATGGCTTTAAATGTACTCCCCGTCCCCTTACTATTTAGCTCATCATTCTTTCCCTTTAGTAACCAATATATAAATTCTAAGGATACCTTGTCTTTGTCAGGTGTTATTGCTGCTAACCCACGTCCAATACAACAATCCTCTTTTGCATAATTCAATGCACCTATCGGTGCACGAACCGAAATTAATATATCTTCTGAATGTGCAACTTTTGTAGGTTTATCACACCAGACTCTCGTAACAGGATATCTATCTCCAAAATCAGCATTGCCTTGAAAAAAAGGTATCCCCTCTCCATTCTCATTATAACTCGATGAATCCGGTGATTGTCCCATATTAATATTGCAAACTTCTTTTAACATTAAATACTCCATCTATCTCATCCCCACAAATCCGAATTTATAAATTCAAATTGTCCTTTCACATTAATTTGCAGATAATGCAATTAAATAATTAATAAACGCACTACACGAAACAAGCATAAATTTTGCTTCCTCAAAAGTTGATGTTCTACCGCCAATATCTCCAGCGTGTCTAATGCCATTAGCATCAGAAGTATAACCATACAAAACATTAAACGCTGATTTAAGGCCTGAATGTATTTGAATTCCATCATCTTCTATTTTCTTTAACATCTTACCAAGTGTTGCTTCCTTGCCTTTTATTCCAGTTATTATTTCACACATTGCTTCTACCGCACTAATACTCTCTTTTATCGAGTTCTCATAATCTGGATTATTCCTATCTGAAATCAGCTTATTTGCTTTTGATAAATGCTCATAAACTGGTTTGTGTTTAGTATTCAGTGCTTCTTTAACTGAATTTACTTCATATGTATCACTGATTGGAACTATAATTCCATCCACAAATCTATATCCCAAATATTCTCTTAAAAAATACTCATTCGCTATTTCATAAATTGATTTAGAAACATATTCCTTATTATATTCATCATAATAGCGGTATCCTTTTGTGTTTCTTAAATACTGATCCCAAAATTGTATTAGAGCCTCTATCACTGTCAAAACATCATCATAATCATCATTAAGAATCGTCATTTTTATCATCTTAATAATTTGATCGTCGCCATACATTTTCCTAGTATCAATAGGTTCAGAATAAATGCTATCAAGGACAAACCTCAAAAACTCTTGAATATCTTCTCCTCCATAATATAAATCATCCTCATATACATATTTATAAAATTTGCTTATCATATTTTGTAGCTGAATTCTTGTTCTTTGATCAATTTCTCTTAACTGTATTTCTGTATTTAAAGATTTTAATCCATTTCGATCAGAAAATCCGCCTCTCTTAGATACTTTTGCCATCTTAACACCCTCTACTTTAATAATTTCTCCAGCTCATCCATCTCCTTGCCTATCTCTATCTCAAGTTCACGGATATTTGCCATAATCTCAGATGTTGGCGGATACTCTACCGCCACATACTCTATCTCCTTATACTTATTGATAGATAAGTCATAATCATTATCTACAATTTCCTGTTTAGGAACCATAAATGACTTATTGGTACGTTTTCTGTCTGCCTCTGCGTCTCTATGTTTAAATCTCTCAATAATATCAGGAATATCATTCTCGGCAACTGCAGTCCTCTTGTCATCTAAACTGCGTCCATCCGCCTGCATATCATAGAACCATACATTGTCAGTTCCGCCATAATTTGTTTTAGTGAATATGAGGATTCCTGTAGAAACTCCTGCATATGGTTTGAACACTCCGGAAGGCATTGAGATAACTGCTTCTAATCTTTGATTCTCTATTAACTCTTTTCTGATATCTTTATGAGCTTTTGATGATCCAAACAACACACCATCAGGTACGATACACGCACATCTTCCACCAACCTTAAGCATGCGAACAAAAAGCGCTAAGAAAAGTAATTCTGTCTTCTTTGTCTTACATACTTTAAGTAAATCTGCCGATACGATATCCGCATCAAGACTCCCCTTAAACGGTGGATTTGCCAGGATAAGTGTATATTTATCCTTGTCTGGATTCTGATCTGACAAACTGTCTCTATACTCAATAAATGGGCTTTCCACTCCGTGAGTCATCATGTTCATAGCCCCGATCCGAAGCATTGTTCTGTCCATATCAAAGCCGTGAAACATATGATTCATAAAATGATCTTTCTTAGCTTTATCATAGAAAATTTCTTCCTTTTTATTTGCTCTTAAGTATTCTCCTGATTCTACAAGAAACCCCGCTGTACCGCAGCTTGGATCGCAAATAATGTCATCTGCTTTCGGCTCCACTAGCTCCACCATCATTTTAATAATATGTCGTGGTGTTCTAAACTGCCCATTGACACCGGCAGTTTTCAACTTGGAAAGCAGATACTCATACACATCGCCTCTTGCATCCGTCTCCTTCAATTTTTCCATCTGTGCATATAGATCATCCATTGCATCAACCACCTTTGAAAGCATCAACGGGGTAGGCAATTTAAAAATTGCGTCATCCATATATTTTGAATATGCACTATCCTTGTTTGCATGAAGATTTTTAATAAACGGAAATACCATTTCCTGCACAACAGAATACATTCGATCCGCCGGGTAGTCCCTGAAAACTGACCATTTTAACTGTGTTCCATCAATCGTTCTTTCTCCGATCTTAACCTCCCTTGCAAACACACTCTCATATGGTAATCCAAGCATAGCGCTTTCCTTTGCGTGGATATTATCAGAATCATCTAAGTCATGAATAAACATAAGATATGTCATCTGCTCGATGACGTCCAAAGGATTCGTAAGTCCACCTGTCCAAAAAATTTCCCATAAACTATCGATTCTGTTTCTTAATTCTCCTGTAATCATACCTTAATTCTCCTTATCCCAGTTCCACTTATATTTAGTGTAGCGGCCATTTCCAATCTTGATAATTTTTTCTTTCTTAACCAAATCAGACAATGTTCTCTGAACCGTAGTCTGACTGATTCCTGATGTATTTTCGACGATTTCTTTCTTGGTGATTGTTCCCAAATGGTTCTTAATCACCTCTTCGATTCTATCTGGTTTAGATACTTTCTTTTCTTCAAGAATTTGGACTCTGCCAAAAAATTCTCTATAGGCAGCGCTAATAATGCCAAGCATATACTTTACAAATGAAGCATAATCATTTTCTCCTTCCATCCATTTTTGTGAAGAATCTTGTAAAACATCGTAATAATTAACTTTCGTTCTCTCTATTAATTTTTCTAAGCTGATATATTTTCCGACTATATAATCATTCTGATAAAGGAGAAGCAATGTCAGCAACCGGCTCATTCTCCCATTTCCATCATTAAATGGATGAATACAAAGAAAATCTACAATAAACATCGGTATGATCAATAAAGGATCTGCATCTCCCTTATTAATCGCCTCATTATATGCCTCACACAGATGGATTATAGCGTCCGGCGTTTCCCAGGCAGCCATGGGTTTAAAACGGACAAACTTATTTCCATCTGTATCCTCTTCTTCGATAAAATTATCTGCTGTCTTAAACTTTCCGCCATTTGAAGAATTTTCAAATTTATACAAATCCCTATGAAGCTGTAAGATAAACGTGTCTTTAATAGGAATATGTGCATAATTATCATGGATTGTATTCAACACATCCCTATACCCGGCAATTTCACGCTCATTCCTTGTCTTTGGCATGGTCTTATCCAAAACAATCTTTTTCAAACGGTCATCCGAAGTATAAATACCTTCAATCTTATTAGAACTTTCTGTACTTTGAATCCTGGCTATTTCAACCAAACTATCCAATACATCCGCATGTCGTTCCGCTATTAATCGTTGTTCCCCTTTATATTCATGAATCATTGTAAGATATCTTACAATCTCCGGCGTCAATAATTTTTCCCATTTTTTTGTATAATCGAATTCTCGCATTTCAATTTCCTCATTTATTTTTCAACTACGCCATTTTTAACATTTTGACTTATTTGTATTATATATCTTAATTACATCATTTTCAATCCCAATTTCGTCATTTATGATAAAATGACGAAATTGAACTCTTTTTGACGCACTAAAAAAGAGTATCGCAAAATCATGATTGAGCGATACCCCCAATGTGACTAAAAGTCTTCCAAAAACATCTTAGCTATACTGTTTAAACCAAATCTGTCAGCCACATTTTCCAGCCCTGATTTAATTTCATCTCTGCTGAAATCATTTGTTTCTAAAAAATCATCTGTTTTATCATTCAAATAGGAATAAAATAATAGTGCGATTTTCAAATCATTCACAGTGACATCATCGGTTAAATCAAATAATTTATTTTCTGCCTCATTGATCTTCCCGGCGTCAACCATGTCCAACAGATTTTCCAGTGCTTCTTTTTCTTCTCTGTTTTCCAACAAGTCTACTGTCGGAGACTCTGTATCTATGTTGAATAGCAGCTTTAAGATAGCCCGCACCATTTCTTTAATGAGCCGCATGACATAATCTTGCTCAAACACAATCATTCTCCTTTCCGCTTTTTTATTTGCAGAAAGAATTTAATTATCCATGCGAACTTTTAATGTAACTATAGTATCACCTCGCGGAAGCTTAATTAAATTAATGCAAAAGCGGATACACACAACTGCCATCAAAACTTCAAACCAACTATTAAAAATATTTACGCCTTTTACCGTTTGAATTTTTCCATGGTTTATGGATTTGATATGAACTGTTTCTTGTTCTTTATCCTCTGCTGCTGTGGATGTGACTATTTCACCAAATAAGCCATGCACATTGATCATTCCGCAGGGAATTACGGCAACAGATACGGAAATTGTAAAAAATACTAAAAATAATCGTATGGCCCAATGCCTTTTCTTATCCATATGACCGCCTCGTCTGCTTCAAATTTCACTCTCTATCCTCTATTTTCCATCTCATAAAAACTTACAATTTCCTGTTCAATCTTACAATTCTGTTCCAGCATGAATCGCATCTCTTCCATATACATTCCTCTGTCCATCAGTGTTTCCGCTTTTTTTCTGTCATTTTCATTCATAGGTCTGCCATATTTCCGGTATTTTTCCAATTCATTAAGTCCCATATGAACCGGCCGGAAATCAATCCCTGTTTTCTTTTTCAAATGCTCTATGATCAGAAATCCATCCGGGTCAAAATCACCGAAATGGAACCACCTCATTCCTTTGTTCTGTTCTGCGATGCGGATCAAAAGACGCTGCTTGGCAGTATTGTGGTATCCGCTTAAAAACAGATAGAAATAGCCTCCCTCTTTCATTCTGTTAAATGAGGTCAGATTTTCTACCGTCATAAGCTTTGAACAATGAATTTCAATACGTTCCAGCCTTTGCAGGCTTTCGGAGGAATAGGCTGTCGGTGTATCCAATGATATTTCCACCGGCGGCAAGTTCCGGAATGTCAGTGTCGCATTCCCTTTTATGTACAAATACGACGGATTGCTGCATATATTATGTTCCCCGAGAATAATCTGTTCCATTTCTCGTTTTTCATCGATTCCCTCCAGAAGTCCGGCATAATCACCATATTTCTGCAGGATACGGCATACCCGGGTTCGAAATGTTTTTTCAAATCTTTTGCTGTCGCCGAATCGTACAATGGACAATTCTCTCTCCAAAAGCTCCTGATCGTTTTGCAGTATGAAAAGACACAGCGGCAGAAGTTCTTCAGCGACCTCCGGCGAATATTCCGGTTTGCGTCCCAGTTTCAGCAGATGAATTTGTTCCGCACAGAATTTTGTCAAAACAGGGGATTTTCCCATATAACCCTCGTAAAACAAAATCTGCCGCCGGATTCGTTCATTTTTGTCCTCTCTGCCCAGAATATCATAACAATTCGATATATATTCCGGATTTAACAGGATTTTCCGAATTACTGTTCCTTTTTTCTGCAGCCGGATAAACCCTTCCTTTTCCAGTTCATCCAGCTTTTCCTCAAACAGATGAACCTTTTCCACATCGGCAAAATCCGAATCATACTCTTTCAAGATCACATCCGGTGTCATCGAAAAGCTCTGCTGCACCCGATTCTCTCCTTTATAGGTTTTGCTGCTCTCGTATTTATCCAGCAATGCAGAGAGCACCTCTCGCTGAGTCTTATCCGCATTAAATTTCATTCTGCTTAATCAACCCTTCCACAACATTTGTATAACGGCCGGTGATAACAAGGCTGGCCGTAGAATCGATAAACTGCCCGATACTGCTGATTTTTTCAGGCGGCGCCGCGTAGATCACCTGAAAGCTGTTTATCTCAAGATATTTGACCATCTGCTCAATCCTTTCTCTGGACAAAGCAGAAAACGCCTCGTCGATAAAAGCCAGTCTTGCACAGCAGCTTTCCCTCGGATAATACTGCATCAGACTTGCGGCCAGAATAATAAAATATGGCGTCTGCTTTTCTCCGTTGCTTGCCGAGCCCTGCTTCTTGGACAGATCAGCCGTAACCTGTTCGCTTCCCTGATTGCTCATAATTTCCATATCGTAGGAAAAATATTTTCGATAATCCGTGTATTCGCTTTCATCCTCTTCCTCTAAAATGACACTCATAAATTCCTGTATATCATGCTCCATCTCCTCATCATCCCGCATGGAATTCATATACACTTCCGGAGAATCCATATAATCCCTCAGCCGCCTGCAGATTCGGAAGAAAACAGCGCGGTCCGCCTTTTCTCTCATCACAAACCGATAGGTATCATTTCCAAAAGGAATCCGCTTCAATTCCCGGTTGATCGACTCGATCTCCAGCTTTGCTTCCGTCACCGTTTCATTGATCTCGGCAACAAAATCATTCATAAAAGCACTTTCCAGTTTCTTTGACTGTTCCTCAAGCTGTGCCCTTACCCGTTCAATTTTCACATTTGCGATATTTCGATACTGTTCCCGATAAAACGGAATATGCTTCGGCCCATATTGAAGCATATCCATCCGGGCTATTTTGCAGTATTCCAACTGGGCATTTTCCATTTTACGCTTACTTTCTTCAACTTCTCCCCGCAAATTGATTATGGTTTTTTCTTTGATCACCCGGATACCGCCCTGCCGTTTTTGCAGCTTAGCATACTCCTCCAGCATCGGCCGTTTCAATTCCAGATGTCTCAGACATTCCGCATCGTACTGCTGCTGCAAAAGATAAATTTCACCAGCAAGCTGTTTCAATTGTTTTTCACCCTCTGAGATGCGCTCCCTGCATACGCCGGCTTCTGAACTATTCCTTCTGCTGTGTTCCATGATCTCGTCAAAATATTTTTTCGCTCTCTGCTGCTCTTCCAGCACCGTGGCAAAATCCGGATTGCTTTTTATCTGATGAATCGCCTGCTCCGTCTCCTTTTTCTCTTCCATCCGGTCAGCAAGCCGATGGGGCGCGGAAAATTCATAGACATCCGCTCTCCATATAACCTCCTCCATCCAGCGCAGTTTTTCCTGAACGGCCTGTTTCTTTTCCCCGAGGGCCGAAAGCAGTTCTTCCAGTTCCTTCTTCCTGCGCAGTACCTCGTTTTTCTGCAGCTTGACCGCCTTTGATCCCAAACATACTTTTGTATCCTTCATATTCATCAGGGATACCGCATAGCTTTTTGCCAGCGTGCCATCCGACATCAGACCGCCTTTTGGATGATCATGAAGCTCTTTTAAATCACGACAAAGGTGGATGCCGTTCAACAAATAATTGGCATACCGCCGCGCATAGACATTCGGAATGACCAGCTGCTCCGCCGCGCTTCCCGGCACAATATCCGCCTCCGGCAGCTTATCCGTCAATACGAGCGTCGCCGTCCGAATCCTGTTCTCATGCAGGATTTCAAGTGCCTGATGACAATATTTTCCATCGATAATAATGTTGTGGCGTTTATTTCCAAGAAAGGTTTCCACCGCCATTCGCCATTCTTCGTTCTGAATATCCTGCACCAGTTCGGCAAAGGTCCGAACCTCCGTATGGATGCCCCGTTTTACCAGTTCATTTTCAATAAGTTTTTTGGCGGCCGTGATTCTTTTAGGTTCGATCAACTGATTGGATTCCAGCAGCGTAAGCTGTCTCGACAGTTCATCCTGCTCATCGGACAGGTTTCTCTCCTCATCCCGGATATGAACTCTGTCTTCCTGTAAAAGTTCTTTTTTGCCTTCTGAAAAAATGCAGAGTCTTTGAAACAGCATCCTCTTTTTTTCTTCCGTATATCCCGTTTCCGCCAGATGTCCGAGACATGCCCTGTCTATATCAGAGTCGATTCCCTCTTCAAGCAGCCACTGCAGGGGGCCTGTCAATGTCCGCTGCAGTTTCTTCAACCTTCCCGTCTCCGCTTCATACCCGGAAATTTGAAGATTTAACTCTAAAAGCCGATTTTCCATCGACTGAATACTGGACTGCATTTCTGAAAATAATTCATTGGACTCGGCCGCCTGCAGCCGAGCCCGGGCATATTCCAGCTGTGTTTCAATATCTGCCCTTTGCTGTTCCAATAACTGGAGATTCTGCTTTAAATTCTGCTGCCGAAACGTCTCCTGCTCTTTCTCCTCCTGCTTTCCTTTCAGCTCCTGATAAAGCAGCATCAGCTCACGAATTCCCAACATTCTCATTTTTTTCTCATAATCCTGGGTTTTTTGCTCAATCTCCTCCAATTTTTCTTTTCCATCCTGAAGTTCCTTATAGGACTCCCTCAGTTTTTCAAAATGATCTTTCTGTTCTCTCAGTTCTTTCAGGGAATCCACTTTTCCGGGTTCCAGAACACACTCCTGAATAAACTGGTCAATATTGTTTTCCGGATTAAAAGCCATCATTTTTAACAGCTTTGCCCGATATTTTTTTGTATCGCAGCGAAGCCCCAACACTCTCAGAATCTGTTCTGTCCCCTTGCCTTTTCCCATAAGATCCGATGCTTTCAGCTTCTTTCCCTTGACTGCAAGCTGGCGCAGAGGCGTTACATAGAGTTTTCTATCCTCCGTTTTTGAAAAATTAATCTCCTCCATCCGGGTATCTCTGCAAATAAACTATGAAGATGACACATCCGATTCACTGGCCGATTCAATACATACTCCAACCACAAGATACATATCCTCAACCGGCGACCAGAATTCCATGGCAATATAACTCACTACTCCGTCTTTTCTCAGATAACGGTCCTTCCCATTACTTTTCGTATCTCCGCGCACATAGGCCACAACTGTCCGATCCCGGTCTTTTGCCGCCTTATTAAACTGGGTATTACCGGTCAGAAGATAGGTCATTGCATCCAAAATTGTGGATTTGCCGCTTCCGTTGACCCCCGTAAACAGCGTGGAACCCTCCAAACGCACAGTAATGTTCTGAAAGCGGGACCAATTGAGCAGCAACAGCTTTGTCGCTGTCTTTCTATTCATCAAATTCATCCTCTTCTTCTGATCCATCTTCTTCCTCCTCGTAATCCTGTCCCTTTTTATCTTTCATTCTCTGATTTGCGCTCTTCGCAAATTCGGCAAATTCATCTCCGTCCAGCGCAAACTGAAGAGACGGATATAAACGTATCAGGCACTCCGGCTCTCCCACCTTTCCCTGCACATCAATCAGGTTAAAGCGCTCAAATAATGCCAGTATCTGTGTCATCAGTGTTTTGTCGATGGGCGTCTTCAGTCCGTATTTTTCCAGTTCGTATTTCAGATCCACCACGGATACCAGAATTGCCCGGGCCAGACTGCCTGCCCGGATGTGATCCGCATATAACGTCCAAAGTGCGCACAGCACAAGGCTTTCCGCTTTTTTCAAGATTAAATGATTTGTCTGTATTCTTCCATTTTCAGACACATCAACGCAGTTGCGCAGCATGATCACCCCGTTATCTCTGTCAATAATAACATCAAATCCAATATACCCAAAATACCTTGAAAAAGGCTCCGGCCTTTTGGAAACAAAAAAATAGGCGCGTTTATTTTCCTCATCTTTATCCCTGACAATAAAAGTTTGCTTCAGCAGCCGTCGGCATGTTTTCTGAAACTGTTCTTTTTCCGATGATGTATAGCTATCCCAGTATTCCTGCATTTACTGTTTTTCCTTTCTGATCGTAAAATTACGAAGAAGCATCTGCTCCGTTTCTATGTATCCTTCTTCCGGTTCGACAATGTACCCGTTTTCTCCGCTATAGGCAACGGCCGACAAGCTTGCCAAAATATCATTTTTACTCCGAATCGGAATATCTGTGCTGCCAATCGAATCCTGCTCTCCCATCAGATGTTCCACATAAACTCTCATTTTTTCTCTGGAATACGGATTATAGGCTTCTTTCTTCTGGGCCAGCCTCGCTTCCTCGATCTGCTCCTCTGTCATCTCTTCAATCTCGCTGACCGTCACTTTCCTAATCTGCCGCTGTTTTCTCGGATATCGAAGCGACGCCATATCTATAAATTCATTCCTGTCCAGCAAAAACAACCCGTTCATATCCTGCGGCATATCGTCTTTTATACCGACATCCTGCATCTCCTCGATGATGTATTTAATCGTATTCTCTACAGCTCCCCGGATATCTGTTCCCCGATTATAAATAAAACGCATCCGCCCTACAGCCACATGCAGATAAGTATTGATCTTATGTTTTATTTCTTTCATGATACGGTCATAATCATCCGTGAGAAATCTTTTTGTGGCCTGAATCAAAGTCAGGACTTTTTCTTCCGCTTCTGCTTCGGAAATCTCATCTTCAACCGCACAGCCGATCACGAGCAGCTCAAATATTTCCGGATCCGACTGAAGACGCTCCAGCTTTTTCTTAATGATTCCCCGATATACATGAATATTCTGCTGCTTTGTCAGCCTGGTATATTCTTTAATAAAGCTTCCTTCGCAGTATTCGATGATATTTTCCGTCAGGCTCTCAAATGTCCCCTCATTCACCATGCGTTCGATAATCTTGCGTATAAATGTGGACAGTCGTTTTAAGGCTTTGGACAACATTCTGGCATTCCGATTGACCTGGAGCAAAACGTCAACATAGGGGTTCGACCTCCACATTTCCTCATTTTGAAGCGTATTATAAATTGTATATATATAACCGGAAAATTCCTCCTGTTCCGGTTTTTTTAATTCACTCAAAAATTCGGCCAGCCGGATCCCCGCCTCTGTCATGACAATATGTTTTTCATAAGTCATATCATCCGTTTCTTCTTCCAGCCACCCGACATCCTTATCCGATAACTTGCGGATAACCGCGCTGGCCATATCATTATAATTTCTGTTTTCCGCAGGCTTTTCATCCTCCAACTGAACATGATTTTCCAGCAGATAAATCGCCAATGCGTCCCGCACTCTGCTTCTGGGGATCCTGTAGGAAATTTCCCTATCATATTCATCATAAATCACCTGCAGGCAATCCGCATAAATACGGTGATTACTATTGCTTGCAAGATAATTGAAAAAACCAACCGGTATTACATCAAACAAATTTTTCATTCTTAACTTTTTCCTTAACCGCGAGGTATCGCGTCCGCTTCCCCATTGATCTCAAAACAGTTTTTAAATTCCTCTATTATATAATATAGCATACTACCGGCAATGAGCTCAACCTCATTTCATCAGAGGCTTTTTCCGTCATCAAATTGCTGTAACTATATTGGATGGTTTTTCTTTTTTATTTTCTAAAAAACGTTTCATGAACTTAATTAAATTTTTTTATATTTTTTTGCAATTTGTCTAAAATACTCTTGACATTACTTGATTTTTTCATTATTATTTATATAAATAACGTTTCACGTAATGCAAGGTGCTTATTCACAATTAACAAATTGGAACAGCAGCTCACTCCACTCGCTATGACTGCTGTACAACAAAAAAGGAGGGATTATATTTCCGCAAGGCTTGCGGTGCAGCAGTGTGGAGACCTGCTGTAAGCTGGTGCGCCCCATGCGGGCGGCCGGGAGTCGGTCTTTAGAGGAGTCTGGACCGTCAAAGCCACATTTATGTCCGAAGTTTTATTAAAAGGTATCAAAAAAGTCTATGACAACAAAGTAACTGCAGTCCACGATGTCAACCTTAAAATCGATGACAAAGAGTTTATCGTCCTGGTTGGCCCTTCCGGATGCGGAAAATCCACTACTCTGCGTATGATTGCCGGCCTGGAAGATATTTCTGACGGTGAATTGTACATCGATGACAAACTGGTCAATAATGTTGAACCGAAGGACCGTGATATTGCCATGGTTTTCCAGAGTTATGCTCTGTATCCTCATATGACGGTTTACCAAAATATGGCTTTCGCCCTGAAATTGAGGAAAACGCCTAAGGATGAAATCGACCGCAAAGTACGGGAAGTTGCTGAAATTCTGGACATCACCCAGTACCTGGAAAGAAAGCCGAAAGCTTTATCCGGCGGCCAGCGCCAGCGTGTAGCCATCGGTCGTGCCATGGTGCGTGATCCGAAGGTATTCCTGATGGATGAACCGCTTTCCAACCTGGATGCCAAGCTGCGTAACCAAATGCGTGCCGAAATCATTAAGCTCCGCCAGAGGATCAACACCACCTTCATCTATGTTACCCACGATCAGACAGAGGCTATGACCCTTGGAGACAGAATCGTTATTATGAAGGATGGATTTGTCAATCAGATCGGCACTCCTAATGAAGTGTTCCATAAACCGGTAAATCTCTTCGTGGCCGGCTTTATCGGAATGCCGGTGATGAATTTCTTCAACGGCTGTAAACTTTTGCTGAAAGACGGGGTTTATTATGCAGAGATTCGCGGCGCTGAATTCCGTCTCAGTGATTTCCAGCAAAAGGCCTTGAAACAGAACGGACAGAAACCTTGCGAAATCACTTGCGGCATCCGTCCAAGCCATGTTACTATAGGAGAAGGAGAACTTTCTGCTAAGATCAACGTTGTAGAAATGCTTGGAACTGAATTGAACATTCACGCAGTCAGCGGCGGCAATGAAGTCGTTATGATCGTACCTACTACAGATGTTGACCATAATCTTAAGATGGGCGACACAGTTTCCTTCACAGCAAAGCCTGAATTGATTCAGTTATTTGATCAGGAGACCGGCAATAATCTGATTTGGTATGATCAGGCATCCGCAGAGGCCTGCTCCCCTGTCTGCAGATCATATAATTTTAAATAAATTCAAAATTTCTGATTTTTTCTCTGCCCGTGCAGAGTTCTTTGGAAATCCCGTTCCCCTCCGGAATGGGATTTCCCTGGTTTATTGACACAAATCACAACCCGGGAGGGAAAAGGCAAAATGAAAATACTTGCCGTTTCTGATATTGAATCAAGATATTATTATGAATACTATTCCCCCGGCAAGCTGGATGGATTTGATCTCATCCTGGCCTGCGGAGATCTGTCGCGAAATTATCTGGAATTTCTGGCGACCCTCTCCCACTGTCCGGTTCTATACATTCATGGAAATCACGATGATTCCCTGGATAAAGATCCCCCGGGCGGCTGCATTTGTGTCGAAGATCGGATCTATGTCTACAAGGGGATCCGTATTCTGGGCCTGGGCGGCTCCTACCGTTACAGAAAGGGAAATCATATGTTTACAGAGCAGCAGATGTGCCGCCGGATCCGGCGCCTGCAGCTAAATCTCTGGCGTTACAAAGGCTTTGATATTCTGATGACCCACGCCCCCGCCCGCCATATCAACGACTTCGATTCCCTGTCGCACCGGGGCTTTGAATGTTTCGGAAAACTCCTGGACAAATACACACCGCGTTTTTTTGTCCATGGACATATCCACAAAAATTACGGAGTAAACATTCCCCAGAAAACCGTTCATGGGAATACGATAATCATCAACGCATTCGATTCTTGCGAATTTGAATATAAAAATTAAAATAAAGCAGGTATATCCTCCAGAAAGCATCTCAGACTTTCCGAAAGAGTATACCTGCTTTTCTTATCATTTTATTCGAACAGCAATTCGTACTTCTCCACATCCATCAAGGCAGAGCCACCGGCTTCAAAGCTGATCGCATCGGCCTCTTTTCTGGTGTAGATCACTGCGCTCGCGGCCACTTCTCCGTCGTTCACAAAAACTTCAACGCTAAACCGGTCCAAAATGATCCGGAGCTTTAATTCCCCATTTGCCAGAGGCCGCACCAGAAAGCTGCGGGTATGAACAATATCATAAGGCAGGCCGCTTCGGGTTCGATCTAATTTCAGAGTTCCCTGATCCGGCCGGTAACGAATGATCGTATCATGTTCTCCGTCTTTAGCCACATGAATGCGGAACCAACGGTAAGAATCGTGGCCCTCCGGCCGAATTGTCACCGTCATATCCACTAAACGCCCACATATTCCGGGAAGGTTGACTTCTCCGCTAACCGGAATATTCCGATGGGTCACCAACTGTCCCCGATATTTTTCCAGCTCCCGGACCGGCATCTGGAAAAGACGTCCGTCCCGGACCGACAACTCTCTCGGAACAGACATCTGGCCAAACCAGCGGCAATAGTCGGGCTTCGCGCCTATCGTATTCCAGTTCTGCATCCAGGCGATCATGATTCTGCGCCCGTCAGGCGTAAGAAGTGTCTGGGGAGCATAAAAATCCAGTCCATAATCAACCGCCTGTACTTGCTTTCGGATAAATCCTTTTCCCTGAGGCTCATAATCTCCGATCAGGCAGATTGACTCATGTCCTGCATGAAATTCCAGGCCGACAGTCACCATCTCCTGAGGGCTGGTAAGAAGCACCTGATTTCCATCCAGCGAAAAGAAATCCGGACATTCCCACATTTTTCCATACTGGTTTCTGCTGGCATCCAGAATTCGAACAAACTCCCAATTCAGTGTGTCTTCACTCCGATAGAGCAGGATGGTACCGCTGTTATCGGAAGCCCTGTTCCCGATAACAGCATAATACGCCCCGTCATCCCCGCGCCAGACCTTTGGATCCCGGAAGTCCACCGCGCTTCCGCCCTTCGGGAGATTTTTTGCATCCAAAACAGGATTGCCTTCATATTTCTCATAATCCAGGCCATCTCCGACAGCCAGGCATTGAGTCTGTACATCATGGATAAATCCTTCCGAATTGCGTTCCCTGCGAACTCCGGTATACATGATCAGCTGCCGCCCGTCCGGGAGTTCAATCGCGCTGCCGGAAAAACAGCCGGAACCGTCATAATCCGTATCCGGGGCCAAGGCCGCCGGAAGTCGTTCCCATCGGATGAAATCTTTGGATTTTAAATGGCCCCAATGCATCGGTCCCCATTCATTGGAATAGGGATGATACTGATAAAACAGGTGATATTCTCCCTTGTAAAAGGAAAAGCCGTTAGGATCGTTCATCCAGCCTATTGTCGGGGTGGCATGAAAGGCCGGACGTTCCTCATCCGGAATATGCGGCCCGTATTGGGCCTCAAAATCTCTGGCCTTTTGAAGGGTTTCGCTCTTCATAGATTAATATCCTCCTTACAGACAAATACTTCTCATTTTATTCAGCCGCCGAATAGCGGTCATAAGCACTCTGGTAAACCTCCAGCAGATCGTCCATACCACATTTGTCGGACAGGCGTTTTTTATAAGCCTCCCACTCTTCATCGGTAGGCCCGCCTTCCTTAAGCCAAAGTCCTTCCTGTTCCCGGACACTGGTCTCAAAATCAGATTTATGCCAGTCGATCGTTTCCATTTCCATACCTGTAAACACACAATCCACCGGATAAAAAGTCGTATCCTGTACATAAGGCATCCAGAAGGTATCCAGATCCGTCAAACGCTCAATGGCCCGATCTTCCATATAAAATACATCATTATAATACTCTGCCAATATCAGCTTCGGTCCATAAACCTCATAAAGATTTCTCAGCTCGCCGGCGCTCTTTCCGTACTTTTCCCGGGCTTCTTCATCGGTAATGGAAAGCCACATACCGGTTCCCTCTTCCTGTCCGGTGAAGAACACGCCTTTAGGACCGTATTGAAGCTGCATAACTGTCTCTCCATCATACCACTGATCATAGAATTTTAACAGATTAATAGGGCTTTCGCACTTATTGGTAATGCAGAGCTGGCCTGAACTGATCGGGCTGCCCGGACGGATGGTAACATTACAGGTTCCTTCGTACTCTGTACCCTTCGGCCCGGTAAGCGGCGGCAGGAATACATAATCATCCGCATACTCACCCATTAATTCTTCAATATACCACCATGTGGATACGCCAACATAACCCTGCTGACACTTGGCGATGAGCTGGCTGTCACTCTGGCTGAACATTTCCGTATCCATCAGTCCTTCCGCATACCAGTCATGGAAGTAAGTCAGACAGTCTCTGTACGCATCCGTGACACAGACAAACTCCACTGTGCCGTCACTCTTTAAATGAAGGTCATTACAAACATCGTTCGGCCAGTTTGTAAAACCAAAACCGGAATAGAAAATATTCTGTCCCCAGCACCATTCATCAAATCCCGTAGTCATCGGAATCGTAGAACCTGCTGCATTTCCATAATACTTCGCCGACATATCATTGTCTTTAAACGCCTTCAAAACATCATGAAGTTCATCCAGGGATGTAGGAATTTCCAATCCCAGGTCGTCCAGCCATGCCTTGTTGATCATACTATACTGAGGCACAGAAAAAATGGAATATGCGTCATCCATATCTGCCCCGATACCGGCGGTCGTCATCTGTTCACCGGAAGGCAGCCCGTAAATTCCGCCGTCCTCCATAGTCACCGCCGCACGGATCTCCGGATGGGATTCCAAAATTGCACACAGATTCGGCATAATGTCAGGCGTCAGATAAGGTGTCAGATCCAGGAAAGTACCGTCATCTCCGTAACGGGCCAGATCATAGTTGGAAAAACCTACGCCCTGGAATGCATCCGGAAGCTGACCGCCGGTGATACGGATATTTACCTGCTCACTCAGCGAATCACTCATAGTCTCCCAGTTAATATGGATGCCGGCATTCTCCTGAAGGGCATTCAAAACCTCCAGGTCGTCATATCCTGCCGACAGGGCAGACTGACCGCCCATAATATAAAAATCTGTTTGATCTGTATTCTGATTTACAGTGCCGTCATTGACATTGCTGACCAAACCGTTTTCACAGCCGGGCAGCAGCAAGATCATAGCCCCTGCCAATGCCGCCGCACATACTCTTTTCACACTCTTTTTCATAACGTTCTCCTTTCTAGCCCTTTACAGCTCCGGCCATAAATCCCTTCTCAAAATGCTTCTGTACGAAAGGATAAACGATCAGCATAGGAACCGCCGCAACGATCATGGAGCAGAACTTCAAAAGTTCCGTCAGTTTATTCAGCTCCGCATAACCGCCCGAGATGGTCGCCGCCTGAGAGGCAGAAGCAGAACTTCGGATAAGGATATTTCTCATGACAAGCGGCAGAGGAGAACCTTTTCCGCCTAAATAGATCAAAGCAGTAAACCAGTCGTTCCAATAAGCTACCATAGAGAATACCACCATAACCGCCAATATCGGCATGGACAGCGGAATAACCACACTTATGAAAGTTCGAAGCTTTGAGCAGCCGTCGATTGAAGATGCTTCGATCAGATCTCTCGGAATACTGTTCTGGAAATAATTCCGGACAATAATCATGTTTCCAACGCCTACGCCGCCCGGCAAAAACAACGCCCACATACTTCCAACCAGATGGGTCTGCTTTACTACCAGATAGGTAGGAACCAGGCCGCCGCCAAAATACATAGTGAACAGGAAAAAGATGCTTAAAAACTTACGTCCCGGCAGATCCTTCTGGGCCAGAGGATAGGCCGTGATATAAAGCATCGCCACGGAAAATATCGTTCCGATCACAGTATACTTCACAGAATTTAAAAATCCGGAAACAATGGTTTTCTCCGCGAAGACCGCCTTATAACCATCTAACGTGAAACCGCTTGGCAGAAGGAAGGTCTTTCCTGCATATACATCATAAGGATCAGAGAAAGAGGCAACCAGTACATAATACAGAGGATAAGCCACGATCAGAAGCACTATCAGACAGATGGCTACAAGAATAATATCACTGGTCCTATCAGAGATTCCCGTTGATTTCTTTTTTGTCGCTGCAGATGTTGTCATATCTTCTCCCCTCCTTTATACAAATTCTACGTCCGAAGCCTTGGACGCAATCTTATTGACAATTAACAGCAGGGCTATATTGACGATCGTATTAAACAACCCCACCGCTGTTGAATAACTGTACTTGGCACTTTCAATACCCTGTTGATATACGTAAACGGCAATGACATCGCTGGCAGCCTTATTAAGATCTGTCTGCAGCAGCCATACCTTCTCGAATCCTACATTCATCAGACCGCCGGCTGCCATGATCAAATTCAGGATCGCCATAGGCAGAAGTTCCGGGATATCGATGTTTCGGATCCGCTGAAATACTGATGCACCGTCCACCTTTGCCGCCTCATAAAGTCCCGGATCCACGTTGGCCAGAGTTGCCAGATAAATGATACATCCCCATCCGGCATCCTGCCAGACAGCAGATGCAATATATATGGTACGGAATGCCGAAGCCTCCGTCAGGAAATCAATACTGCTTCCCAGAAGCAGGTTGATCAAACCGCCGGAAGGGCTTAAAAAAATACGGATCATACCACAGATAACCATGATAGAGATAAAATGAGGGGCATACAGCACCGTCTGCACAACTCTCTTAAATTTTCCGAATCGCAGCTGATTAATGATCAGAGACAAGATGATCGGAATCGGGAAAGTCCACAGCAATGTATAAAGACTGAGAAGAACAGTGTTCTTGATCATTCTTACACAGTTCGGCGCGCTGAAAAACCTCTTAAACCAGTAAAGGCCCACCCATTCGCTTCCTAAATATCCCCGGCTTGCCTTGAAATCACGAAAGGCGATCTGGATACCATACATAGGTATGTACTTATAGACCAGCGTCAACACCACCGGGATCAGCAGCAGCGCATAGAGCTGCCAATTGTCACGAATCCTTCTGCCCAGAGGTTTTCCTCTGACAGCCTGTCCCATAGCAGGCAGCTGTCCGTTCTTTGATTGTTCACTTGCTTTCATACCATTCTCTCCTCCTTGATATATAGTTTCTAACTGGACGTGTAACGTTATGTGCGAAACGTTATTTCGTTGTTATAAAAATCATACATAACTCTATCAAAAAAGTCAATATTTTTTATTGATTTTTTGGTTAAAACTTATATCATAATTGGAAATTTTTAGGGATATATTCGTTGTTTTCTTTTATTTTTTCATTTTTTTCTTCTTTTTTAACATGCATTTTTTATGAATAACGTTTCATGAAATTATGTGAAAAATCATGAAATGTCCCTTTACATCTGATAATTTATCTGCTATGATAAACATAGAAATTATAGAATATACAGGAGAATTATTCATGAAAAGTAATACACCAACTATGAAAGATGTTGCCAGGGAAGCGGGCGTTGCTCTGGGAACCGTCTCAAAAGTATTTAACGGGCTCCCCGTTGGAGCCAGCTATCGGGAAAAAGTAGAAGCCGCCGCAAAAAAACTGGGTTATCAGGTGAATCAATATGCCAGAGGACTTCGGGCCGGCAAAACTTACACAGCCGCTCTTATCCTTCCGGCAGTGGACCACCCCTACTTTTCTTCCCTGTCCCAGTACATCCACAATGCCCTTGCCAGGCAGGATTATCGAATGCTTTTATATCTGACCGACAGGCGCCCTGACCGGGAACAGGATTGTATCCATATGGTTCGTCAAAACAGAGTGGACGGCGTCATCGCCTTAACTTATAATCCACTGGTGGTCGATCAGGATCTTCCCTTTGTCAGCATCGACCGCAGCCTCGGACCGGATATTCCCTGTGTAGCCACGGATAATTACAGCGGTGGAAAACTGGCTGCCGAAAAGCTTCTGGAACTGGGCTGTAAACATCTGGCTTTCCTTCGAACCGGATCCCCCTATCCCGGAGAACCCGATAAAAGAGGCGATGGGTTCGAAATGGTCTGCCGCACTAAAAACATTCCCTGCGATGTTCTGCGCCTGAACGGCGACGGGACATCCGAAAACTTTCATGAGTTCTTTCTCTCCCATATTACGGGAGGAAAGCTGGATATCGACGGCATCTTCTGTTCCACCGATTTCCTGGCCGAACGTATCCGCGGAATTTTAGCAAACCTTAATATCCGGGTTCCGGAAGATGTTCAGATCATCGGTTTTGATGGTATACGTCAGTTTGGTACGGGCCGTCTGTTCTGCTCTACGATCATACAGCCTGTCGAGAAGTTGGCCGAAACCTGCGTGGACCTTTTGCTTGCTTCTGACCGTTCCAACATTCCTTCTCTGGTATGCCTTCCCGGAATCTATGCCCCCGGCGGCACGACACAGGAGGAGATTTAAATGGCAAGCGAATATTTAAAATGGAAATACCGGGATGTAAAACCGGATGAGCCGGTTACCCTGACATCTGCGGAGAAAAGGAGAAACTGGTGGCATTATCACAAATGGCATGTATCCCTCGGCCTCATCCTTTTAGCCGCTTTGATAAGCATTACCTGTCATGCCATGGGTTTCGGCGAAACCAAGCCGGATTACCAGATTGCTTATGTCGGAACCGATCCTTTGCCCGATGATACCGTTTCCGCCGTTGAAAACCTTTTTGCTTCCCTGGGGGAAGATTTAAACGGCGACGGAAAAGTATCGGTACTTCTGACCCAATATGCCGGCGGAGAGGACGCGGAAGCCGTTTACGCCGCCGGAACATCTCTGTTGGGTGACCTGCTGGAATGTCAGAGCTATTTTTTCTTATTGGAAGACCCGGAACGGTTTCAGGAGGAATATCATTCCCTTTGCCGTTTAGACGGTTCTCTTCCGGCAGATTATGACAATTCAGTTGATGAGGCCTGCGTCGCCTGGAGTCAATGTCCCGTCCTCACCGCAAATGACCTCGGAACTTATTCTTACAGCCTGCTCGGCGAAACATTCGCCGGCGACAACAGTCCGTTGGTAGAGCCGCTTTTTTTAGGCCGACGGGGTTTCTGGACAGAGAAAACGACAAAATATCCGGAGGGCTGTGAAGCCTTGTGGAAACGATTAACGGAAGGAGCTTACATATCATGAAAAAAATCATTTTTTTCCTGCTTGCAGCCATTTTCTGCTTTAACCTGACAGCCTGCAGTGAAGTTCCCGCGCCGGAAAAGGCGGCAGACGGAACTCCCTGGAGCGATGACTGGGTCACGATCAGCAATGTCATGGGGATCGACACTCCGGAAGGACTGACGCTTCAGGATAATAAAGATGCTCTGGCGGCAAGCGGCATGTATTATTCCACCTGGTCTATAGGCGAAGAAACTTCTTATATTGATAAGACAGATGATGAAGAAAAGGAAGTAACTATTTATGACGCACAGCTCTTCCTTTTGTTGTCCGGTTCTTCTTCTACGGAGGAAACCGAAAAAAACAGGGAAGAATGGCTCGCCATGGCTGACGAACATTATCAGATTGACAGTGAAGAAACAGGCACCTGGAATGGGCAGGAATACACATTGATTTCCTACCATCTTACGGACAGTCCCTATGCGAGAGGCGCTTCTGCCTTTGGAATCTACGGAAATTATGCGATCATCGCAGAATTTTCCTGTCAGGAATCCTTCGAAGGCGACCCGCGGGAATATCTGGATACATTTCTTAAAAATTGCCACTATGGTGCATAGGAAAGGAGAACAATATGGGACTTTTTATTTCGGACGACCAAGAATATGACGAAAATATCCGTCAAACAGGATTTCGCCGTTATAAGCAGCTTTTATCCCTTCATTTTGGAAGCTGGTTGAAAATCAACCTGCTGACTATTGTTGGTTTCATACCTCTGGCTTTAGGTATTATTTACGCCCTGCTTTCCTCAAGCGTTCTGATCTTGCTGCCCTGCTCGATTCTCGGCGGAGCAATCTCCGGTCCCTTTCTGGCAGGTTTATATGATTCCATTCTCCGAGGACTCAGAGACGACCCGCAAAATGTTTGGAAAAATTACCGGCGCTCCTGGAAACAGAATTGGAAAGAAAGCCTAGTGCCCGGCGCGCTGACAGGGCTGATGATCGGATTATTTGCCTTTATGGGTATGCTGTTTTGGTGGGCTGAAACGTCACCCAGCCCCGGAACCATATTGCTGTATCTTTTTTCCTTCCTTCTTTTTCTGGTGATCAGTATGCTTTACTGGCCCCAACTGACACTCTTTGAGCAATCGACGTTTATCCGATTAAAAAACTGTATGTTGTTTGTCATTACATATTTTTGGAGAGTAATAGCAGCCGCTCTTTTACAGCTTGCCTATTGGGCAATTTATATTCTCTTTGCCCCTTGGACCGTGCTTCTCCTGCCTTTCCTCGGGATTTGGTATATTGCCTTTCTCTCTCAATTTCTCATCTATAAACAGATGAATGAAGCATTTCATATCGAAGAGCAATTTCAGGAATTATAAACTATTTAAATAAAGGGAGCCAGCTCATCAGAGCTGGCTCCCTCGCAATCCTATTTTATTCACAACCCATTTTTTCCCAATAAAAATCCAGAAATCCCTCAATCGGAACAGGTTTGCTGGCATAATACCCCTGATAGCAATATCCGCCGAGAGAGGCGATCAATTCATACTGTTCCTGCGTCTCAATACCTTCGACACATGTGGATAAACCGGCTTTCCTGGAAAGCTGCAAAATGCCCTCCACCAGATATCGATAATTATCATTAGTAAATATCTCCGAAAGGAAGAAACGGTCCACTTTTATCTCACTGACAGGAAGCTGAAGCAGCAATGTCAGAGAGGAAGTACCGGTTCCAAAATCATCGACAGCAATCATAATGCCATGGGAGCGGAAAAACTTTAATTCATCCGATAAAAACTCAAAATTCATGTGGCGGCAGCGCTCCGTCAGCTCCAGGCACAGATTTTCCGGCGGACAGCCTGTATCAGCCAGAATATTCAAAACATCCTCCCGGAATCCTCTGTGTTCCAGCTGAGTACCCGCAATATTAACATTCAGGATAAACGCCGGATCAGCCTGACGAAGAGGCCTGGTCTCCTCAATCGCCTGGCGAAGGATCCAATTTCCAACCTGGATAAACGCCGGATCACTCTCCAGCCATGGGATAAAACTATCCGGAGGCACAACACCGTACGGTTCCTGCTTCCAGCGCAGCAACGCTTCCGCACCGATAACCTTTCCTGTTGAAAAAGAAACTATCGGTTGATAACACAGGAAAAAGTTTCTGCATCCTTCCATAGCGCTGCGATGAATATCCGTATGCAGCTGAATATTCTTGACATTGACAGCCTGCGGAATATCTTCATTAAATACCAGTTCGCTGCGATAGTTTTCCAGAGACTGCTCCATCGCATAGATCAGACTGCTGCGCACTATATAATCATTATAGGAATGTTGATTGTCTAACATCACCGCACCGCCGTAAATCCGCAGAGGAATCCGCAAATTATTGATTTGGATGCAGTTTTCTGCGCCAAGGCGGATCCGGCGGAAAATTTCCCGGGCTTCATCACAGCTGACATTATACATATAAAAGGCAAACTTTGCACCCTCCAACCGGAATACCCGCCCCTTGTTTCCGACAAGTTCCTGGAGTTCCATTCCGAAAAGCCGCAGCACCTGGTCTCCTCCCTGATGGCCATACATGGCATTGACATGGCGGAAATGTTCGATTCCCAATTTGATCACACAGGCGGCTGACCTTTCTTCGATCAGGCGCTGAATACTCTTTGTAAATTCCGAATTCGTATGCAGATTGGTAACAGGGTCCACATCATCTACAATGCCGTGATTGATGATCGTCCCCGCAAACAGATCGGGATCGACGCCATTTCCCTTCAATACCACTCCCCGGCATGTACAGACAACATATTCTCCCAAATGATTCCGAACCCGATATTCCAGCTCATGAACCATACTGCGCCCTGAGAAAACAGCCTCGATATCATCATGGTACATTTTCCGGTCCTGCGGATGTATATAAGACTCCCATATTGTTCCTGCATTAAACATGTACTCACCCGGCAGATTAAAATACTTCACCGCATTCGGAGACCATCTGGATACTCTTGTATCCATGTTGCACAGATATATGTAACTGCGCTCAGAAGTGGCTGAAAACGCGGTAAACATCCGGCTTGTCAATCCGCTGGTGTCCAGCATTGGCATATCAGACTTCTGCTTTTCTCCTATCTTGTACGCATCAAGTGATGTATTCTCCCGAATCGCCGGATGCGGAATAGGACCGTATTTGATTTTGTTGCGCCCTTTATTACGGTACATGTTAGATTCTGCTGCCTGTACAGTATCCTGAATATCTGTCCCGGAAAGCTCATGCCGGGCATACCCAAGAGAAATATACGGAAAATGCGGATCCGTCCCCCGGTATTCTTCCATAGCGGCAAAAAAGCGTTCATTCAATACAGTTATCGACTGATCGGCTGAATCCAGAATAACGCAGAATTTATCGCCTCCGACCCGATAGCATTTGCCATGCTGACCATAAATATCCCGGATAATATCTCCAATAGCCCGTAAACATTGATCGCCATAGGATCGGCCATACTGTTCATTCACGGATCTGAAAAAATCCACATCAAAAAACTGGATCGTAACGGGCTCCCTCAATCGGGATAACCGGTTATTATAGCTGGAACGATTGAGCAGCATAGTCATTTCATCCACCCGCTGCACCATATCATTATAAAAAATGTAAAGCAGCGTTACAACGATAGCTACCGTAAGCCAGGCCGACTTTACACTCTTATCAAGCTGATTCGCAGCGACGCCGCCCAGCAAAAAGGCCAGCAGCATAACAAGAATAATCTTGTTTTTGTTCTGATATTGGCGGCTAATCTGATAGCCGCTCCACAGTACATAAACAGAGCCTCCCAGATAAGTCACCAGATAAATCCAATAAAAAGGGCCATGGCAAAAAACGCCATTACTGTCCACATAAAATATGAAGCCTGCAAAAGCGGACAAAACTTCCAATACGGTATGGAGAGTCAGGATATAATAAACCCATTTATTTTTTCGTGAAGTATCCACAGAATAATTTAATATCTGCGCACATATAAAAGGAACAACCGGAGTCATCGAAAGTTCCAGCACCTTCGTCCAAATATGAAGCTGCCGGTATCTTCCATTAAAAAGAACCGTCATACTGCCCGACCATTCTGCAATGATGGACAGAATAATACAGAAAAAGAGTAGTAGAAACAACTTGCGCTTATGTTGCGAGAGCAAATCATTAGTATTTGCCATAATCACAAGGAGTATCATTAAAAAAACGACTTCCAAAACAATAACACTATAGAAAGTCAGCATAAGGACGCCCCCTTCGATATTTTTATGTTCTACTAAAAGTATAGAACTTATTTTAAAAAAATGCAATAGCGTCACTTCGCATCTGAATTTTTTCTATAATCCGCTCATCGCACATGAAACCCCGTTTCATGCGGATCCACCGGCATTTCTTTTCGATCAATCCAGGAAATCAAAATATAGGGACTCTGATTAATGATCTTCAGCATTTGATTCAACTGTTCGGCCGTCCCCTGGGCCTCCAACTCCACACTTCCATCCCACATATTTTTTACCCATCCGGTCACCCCAAGACCGCTGGCCGCATAACGGGCGCGATAACGAAAACCAACGCCCTGAACCTGCCCTGTAATTTTCATGTGTTGACGTACAATTGTTTTTTCTATCATATCGCTCTCCCCCACCATATTTCTATTTCAAATATAATTATAACACATAATTTGAAAAAATTTCGTCAAAAATGTTAGACATAATAATGTATTTAGAATAAATTTTCAGATATTTAATTTTTGTATGTTGTTTTTTTCTGTCAAATCATTTATAATATAGTTATGACAATTTTTTGTCAATATGTATTGAGGAGGTATGCATATGGAACTAAAGAAACTGATCTATACTGTTGAGGACGGCGTGGCTGTTGTCACAATGAATTACATGAAAAACCTGAATGCCATTGATGAACAGATGGCTGACGAATTGATGTATGTCGTTGACACAGCCGAAAAGGACCCGAATGTCAGGGTACTGGTCCTCAAAGGCTCCGGCAGGGCCTTTTCAGCCGGGGGTGATATCGGGTATTTCTATGAATTAATTCAGGCTGGCGGCGATGTGAATATGGACGGACTGATCGCCAAAGTCGGAATTGTGGCTGATGGATTAAAGAAAATGAGCAAAATGGTCATTACTTCCGTTTGCGGTGCCGCAGCAGGCGCCGGCGTAAGTCTTGCCCTCGGCGGAGATTTTATGATCTGTGCCGATAACGCCAAATTTATTCTCGCATTTGTCAACATCGGACTTGTGCCGGATACAGGGGCAACCTATCTGCTCTCGAAAGCAATCGGCGTATCCCGCACAATGGAGCTGGCAGCGACGGGGCGTCCTTTAAGCGCCGATGAGGCCAAATCACTCGGACTGGCCTACAAGGTTACGACGCCGGATGAACTGGATGAAGTAACCATGAAATTTGCCAGAAAACTGGCTGCCGGTCCATTGCTGTCTTACAAAAATATTAAGAAACAGATCTATGATGCAAATTATGCCGACTATAAAAAATGGCTTGATGAAACTGAAATTCCAACGCAGCGTGAATGTGCCGCATCCATGGATTTTCAGGAAGGCTGCAAAGCATTTATTGAAAAACGCAAAGCTGTTTTTGAAGGCAAATAACAAAATATTTTATGAAAGGTGGGAACTAAATTGCTGTCAAAAGTAGTAACAATGGATAAAATTCTTGATAAATTCCATGATGAACAAACAATTATGTTCGGCGACTGGCACGGCGAATTTGCCGCGGACGACATCATCGACAGGCTTGTTCAAAAAGACATTAAAGGTATCAACGCCATTGCTGTTTCCGCTGGTATGCCGGATCAGGGTGTCGGCAAACTTATCAAAGCAAAAATGGTAAAAAGTCTTATTACGACTCATATCGCTTATAACCCAATCGCCCGCGATCAAATGTTTGCAGGAGAACTCGAGGTCGAGTTCAGCCCTCAGGGCACATTCTCCGAACGCATTCGCTGCGGCGGCTTCGGTCTCGGCGGCTGTCTCACGCCAACCGGCATAGGTACAGATGTGGAAAAGGGCAAACAGAAACTGACGATCAACGGCAAAGAATATCTCCTTGAGCTGCCTCTGCACGCAGATATTGCGCTCATTAAGGCAACCAAGGCTGATACGGCCGGAAATCTTTCCTTCCGCATGAATTCCCGGGCTATCTGCAGCAATATGGCATTTGCGGCGGACCTTGTCATCGCCGAAGTTGAGGAATTAGTCGGACTCGGCGAGCTTGGCCCTGAAGAAATTCAGGTCCCGGCGCCTGTGGTCGATATGATTTATGTGCGAACCGGTGAAACCCGTCATATATGCCCGATGTGGCAGCGTTTAAAAGCAAAAGCAGAAGGAGGCGAAAAGTAATGGCAGAACTGAATGGACGTGCACTTATTGCATCCCGCTGTGCAAAATTCTTTAAAGACGGCGATTTTGTAAATCTTGGAATCGGCGTTCCTCTGATGTGTGTCAACTATCTCCCGGATGGCGTGGACCTTTGGCTGGAAGCTGAAATCGGCACTGTCGGCAGCGGCCCGTCGCCTCAATGGAGCGATGCGGACATTGATATCATCGATGCGGGCGGAATGCCTGCCTCCGTCATTAAAGGCGGCAGCGTTTATGAACATCCAACCGGATTTGGTCTGATCCGCGGCGGGCATATCGATGTGGCTGTTCTCGGTACACTCCAGGTAGACCAGGAAGGCAATATCGCCAACTGGACAATTCCGGGCAAACTTGTTCCGGGCATGGGAGGTGCGATGGACCTTTGTGCCGGCGTAAAGAAAATCATTGTGGCAACGGATCATTGCGAAAAAAATGGGGATTCTAAAATTCTAAAGAAATGTACACTCCCTCTGACAGGAAGCAAATGTGTTACTGATATTGTCACCGAGAGATGCTACTTTGAAGTCACCTCAGAAGGGCTTGTTTTAAGAGAACTTGCTCCGGGATACACCGTCGAGGACATTCTCGCCTGCACGGAAGCAGATGTGATTGTCCCTGATGAAATCGGCATTATGGAATAAACTTAAACCGGGCTGCTGAAAACGCTTGCTTCAGCAGCCCTTTCTATATCGAATTTAAAAAAACATCACAAGTAACTTAAATAAAATCAATGTCACTACAAATCCCAGACCGCCGGATATGAGAACCTTCAATATATTCTGATATGGACGTTTGGCCTCTTCCTGCCTTTTGGATATTTCGTCCAGCCGTTCTCCATTGGTGAACGCCAGTATTTCCTTATATGTCTGAATATCATTTCTCTTCTTATACCCTTCGACCTTAAAGGCAAATATGAACGTTACAGAAAAAAGAACAAATACTACGATCAATCCTTTCATATCCAGAAAATACACCAGCGGCGCCGCGCTGAGAACGGTTCCGATCAAAAGCACTCCAAAAATATTCGCATAAAAATTAAATTCCCTGACCTCTTTTTCGTTTACCTTTTCTCTCATCATCTCTAAATCTCCTTTTATTAAAGTATCAAGAGATACATCGAATAAAGAACTCAACAACAACAGGCTGTGAATATCCGGATAGCTCTTGCCCGTCTCCCAATTGGAAATCGTCTGCCTGGTGACATACACCCGTTCTGCCAAATCCTCCTGGGATAAATTCATCATCGTACGATATTTTTTTATTTGTTTGTTCAATTCCATTATGTCTTACCTCCTGACCTGCTTCCAGCATAGGCCATGATCTTATGTTTCGTCTATCAAAAGGGCTTAACATCGGCCAAAAACACTGTGTCAAAAGAATTTGACATGGCATTTTCACCGCTTATATGCCATAATCTGAAGCTTCCACATTCAAAACAAAGTAATTTCGATTGACAGTCAACATACCTTCCTTCTGCATTTTACTCAGCTCATTAGACATGGCGCTTCGGTCCACACTGAGATAGTCCGCCAGCTGCTGCCGGTTAAAGGGAATGGTAAACTGCAGACTTCCCTGACGGGTAGCCTGATAGGACAGATAAGATAAAAGCCGTCCCCGAATGGATTTCGATGTTGTGTGAAAAATACGCCGTGAAAGATTCAAATTTTTCTGGGCCGATATAGTCAGCAGATTTTGTATCAGCCGGTTATGAAAATGACACTGCTCCGAACAGGTTTGAAGCCCCCGACTCATATTTAAAAAAAGGACCTCCGCCGCCTCTGAAGCCACCACGCTCACCATCATCGGCTCTCCCGGAACACAGGCATAGGTTTCGGCAAACACCTGCCCCGGGCCGATATTATCCAGAATACTTTTGTTTCCCCATATATCATCATTTTCGATATTGGCGCTGCCCGCCAGAATAAGTCCCATTGACTGCGCCGCATTGCCGGCCCGAAGAATAATGTCTCCTTTTGAAAAATGCTGCTGCTTTGCCTGAAGGCAATCCAGCATACACTCAATATCCTTCTCGCTCATTCCGCGGAATAAAACCGTTTTCGATAAAAAATTATAATTCAATTTTTTCTCCTTTCGTTGTTAAAACAACATACTTGTTGTCATCATTGTATTATACTGTTCCCATGAAGTCAATAAACATTGAAAAACCAAAGGAGGAATCCCTATGATCCGTAGAATTATAAACATTGATGAAGAAAAATGTAATGGCTGCGGCCTTTGTGCCCGTGCCTGCCATGAAGGCGCTATCGGAATGGTCAACGGCAAAGCAAAGCTGTTAAGAGACGACTATTGCGACGGCCTGGGCGACTGCCTTCCAACCTGTCCAACCGGCGCTATCACCTTTGTAGAACGGGAAGCTGCTGCTTATGATGAAGCCGCCGTTATGGAAAATAAAAAGAAAAATCAGAAAAATGCGGATAAACCGCTGGCCTGCGGCTGTCCCGGAAGCCAGTCCCGCCAGATCCGAAGAGAAGATTCCGCCGCATCACCTCAGATGCCGTTATCAGGGTCTGCCCGGAACATTGATTCACAGCTCCGCCAGTGGCCGGTTCAGATCAAACTGGCACCGGTGAACGCGCCATACTTCAACGGGGCCCACCTGCTTGTCGCAGCCGATTGCACTGCTTATGCCTACGGCAATTTCCATCAGGACTTTATCCGCGGAAAAATCACCTTAATCGGCTGTCCGAAATTGGATGAAGGCGACTACAGTGAAAAATTAACAGAAATTATTAGAAATAATGAAATCAAAAGTCTCACCATCGTGCGGATGGAAGTACCTTGCTGCGGAGGCATCGAACGGGCCGCCGTCACCGCTTTGCAAAACAGCGGCAAATTCATTCCATGGCAGGTAGTCACCATCTCCACCGATGGGCGTATTCTTGAGAGATAAAAAAGCAACGAAAAGCACATGTTACTGTCAAGTAATCGTTGGCACTTTTTTTCACACAAATTTTCCTAACGCTGTCAGGCAGAATAGACAGGAAATGATTCAATTACCATTAGATGTATATCGTATCGATATGAAATATATTGATAAAAAAATGGAAATAGAGTGCAAAAAGTTTATTGCAAAGAAAAAAGCTGATATCCGGATATTATGTCCGAATATCAGCTTTTTGCCTGTTAAAAACCATGTAATAATGGCTATTTTAATTCATATTTGTAGTCGCCCGTAGCAGGGTCATAAATCAAACGGCTGTGCGCTCCTTCCAAAACAACCGGTTCCGGAGCAGCTCCCGGCACTTTCGCTTCATCCATAGCTTCCGATACGGCCTCTGAAACTGCCGAGGTCTCCGCGATCTCAGGCGCTGCCACCCGGACTGTCGGCTCATCCACTTCTTCCGGCTCTGCCTCTGAAACTGCCGCTGCCGCGATCTCAGGCGCTGCCGCGATCTCAGGCGCTGCCACCCGGACTGTCGGTTCGTCCACTTCTTCCGGCTCTGCCTCTGTGACTGCCGCCGCTGCCGCTATCTCAGGCGCTGCCACCCGGACTGTCGGTTCGTCCACCACTTCCGGTGCTGCCTTCGAAACTGTCTCCGGCACTGGCGCTTCCTCTTTTGCTTCATCTTCCACTTTTGATGCAATAACTGCGGAAGCGGACGCTGCTGCCGCTGCCTTCTTCAATGTCTGACTTTCATTAGCAGAAACCCGGGCATAAACCTTTGACATATCCGGCTCGTCATCATCATCCCATTGACCGGCTGCCGCCTGACGGTCCGAAATCAGTTTGGACGCCACAACAACACCGATGATGATCGCCACCGCAGCAATAATGATCAATATCCAGCGAATCGGGAACCCCGATGATGTGCCATCAGACATCAAAGGTGTTTTTAAAGCTTCGCTCTCTTTGCTTTCGGTTTCTTTTTTACTTTCCGTTTCTCTGTCTTCAGTTTTTTCCGTCTCTTTTGTTTCTTTTTCGCCGTTCACCCTGTTGGTGTTTACATTTGTGCTGTTTCCGGCAATCGGAGCCGCCGGAACGCCATAATATATAGATTCGCTGCCCGCAGACATATAAGTATTGTTTCCGGCAGATGAACTTCCCGCACCGCTGCCTCCGCTATTTTGCTGCGGTCTCTGCGCATAGCTTACTGTCAGGGTTACCTGGGTATAATTACCCGCATTATCCCGCACAAATACTGTATAATCGCCCGCTGACGTCACTGCATGGGTTGCTTCGCCGGTCCAGCTGACACCGCCGTCCCAGGAATAAGGCTGAGCATGCAGCCCCGAACTGTTATCCGAAGCGCTGGCTGACAGCAGGACACTGCCGCCCTCACCCTCATACAGCACACCGCCGTCCGCAATATTGACGCGAACTGACGGCTGTGATTTATCAATATTATCAACCGTAATATTCTGTTTTGTTACATTTTCAAGCGCATCCCGAACAGCAAAATCTATCGTTGTATTATCCTCAACAGTGATAAAATTATCCTTTGTCCAGGTTTTGCCGCCGTCAAAGGAATAAGCGCCCTCCGGATGAAGCCCGGAGCCCTTTGCTCTTTCGGCCACTTTGGCCGCGTTTTCTTCAGCTGCCGTCTGATAATCCTCACAGTCCACTGTAATTTTTACAGGGCCGCTGGTCCATCCGGATATATCCTTTGTGATATTGACAATTTCCGGTCCCAGGATATCTATATTCTGCACATCTACCTGAATATCTTCCGCCTTTAACCCGCTGTCCTCCGGCAATTGCAATTTCACCGTATAAGTGCCATTTTCCTTGACTGTATACACACCATCGCCGGTGCTCTTTGCTCCCTGCCATAAAAATGAAAATTCCGGAAGGGTCTTTCCGCTGTCCGGCACCGCTGAAGCCGTCAAAACAACTTCCTTCGTCCATTCCTCGGTGTTCTTTTCACATTGAAATACTCCTGCCTGCTGTTGTTTTATATCCCTAATCGGCTGACTATACTCCGTTTCTCCCGCACCATAAGCTACCGCCGGTACAGCCAGCACCATCATCAAAGCTGCCGCCGCAATCTTCTTAAACGCTGCCATTTTTGATTATGCCTCCTGATTATCTGTATTCCTCTACGTTCTTATATAATAACACCAGAAGTATGAACTAATCAAGAGAAAAATGTCATTTTTTTGTAACATTTTTTAATTTTTATGAAATATAGTTAATTATTACTTAAAATTCATTTTTTAAACTGCGGGTAAAAAGAGATTCCAATGCCTCAGACGGCTCACGCCTCTCATAGAGGACCTCATAAACCGTATGGCAGATTGGAAGTTCCACATCATATTCCTTTTCCAGTTTCATCAATGCTTTGACCGTATAATACCCCTCAGCCAGATCATCGCTCTGCTTTCCCTGGACAAAGAGTTCCCCAAAACGCCGGTTATGGCTGAACTCAGAAAAGACGGTGGCCTCATAATCTCCAAGATGACACAGGCCATAAGCCGACAGCTCATTGCCTCCCATCGCCTTAATTAATCGCGCCACTTCCCGTGTGCCCCGGGACATTAAGGCCCCCTTCAGAGTAGACAAATGAAAACCGTCCAACATTCCCGCCGCAATACCGATCACATTTTTGGCAGCGCCGCCGATTTCATTTCCGATCAAATCCTGCCCATAATAAAATCGAATCAGCGGACTGGAAAAGGATTTTACAAGCTCCGCCTTAACCGCCGCATTTTTACTGTCAATCACCATACAATTCGGAATCCCATTGGTAAATTCCTGAACATGTCCCGGCCCCAGCCAAACCGCCACCGAATTTGACTTGTCCAGATTTTCTTCGGCAATCTGGGACAAACGCCGGCCGGTTTCAATCTCAATACCCTTCATGCAGAGAACGATTTTTTTCTCTCTCAAATTCAAAGCCTTCAATTCATCCATTAATTTCTGAAGCCCCTGGGAATTCACAGATATAACGATCACTTCCGCTCCGGCCGCAATGGATAAATCCGTTGACAATCCCACGGATTCCGGCAATGTGAGCAGATTATTTTTTCTCTCTTTTAAGAAGCGCTGCATATGGGCGGAGGTTTTTCTTCCATACAAAAATACCTGATGTCCGATAGAATCCAGATACCAGGTAATAAACGAGCCCCAACGCCCGCAGCCAATCACTGTAATCTTCATCTCTTCGTCTCCTCTATACAATGATATATGATATGATAAAAGCGTGGCGATTCACACCACGCTTTATATTTTACATGTTTTCCAATAATTTGTCTACACTGACAAGTTTCACACAAAGAATAAACAAATCCACCGCCAGGCTCAATTCCTCAATCGACGGATAGGTTGGGGCAATACGGATGTTGCTGTCCTTCGGATCCTTTCCATACGGATAGGTCGCCCCGGCGCTGGTCATTATAACGCCTGCCTCCTTTGCCTTTGCGACAATAGCCTTCGCACAGCCTTCCATGGAATCAAAGCTGATAAAATAGCCGCCGATCGGACGAAGCCATTCGCCGATCTCCAGTCCGCCCAGTTCCTTATCCAGCTTATCCAGAACAAGTTCAAATTTTGGACGAATGATCGCCGCATGTTTCATCATATGCTCATGCATTCCATCGATATTCTTAAAGAAGCGCACGTGGCGAAGCTGATTCAGCTTATCATGGCCGATCGTCTGAATTGTCAGCTGTTTCTTAATATCTTCCAGATTGGCCTGAGACGCGCCGAGAGCCGCCACGCCGGAACCCGGGAAGCTGACCTTTGATGTGGATACAAACTTATATGCCAGATCCGGATTACCCGCTTTACGGCATTCATCGAGAATCTCAAGAATGGTATCCTGCTTATCCGGGTATAAATGGTGAATACAGTAAGCATTATCCCAGTAAAGACGGAAATCCTTTGCCGCCGGTTTTAAATGGGCAAAACGGTGGATCGTCTCATCGGAATAACTGATCCCCTGCGGATTGGAATATTTCGGCACACACCAAATACCCTTAATCGCCTCATCCTCAGAAACCAGCTTCTCCACAATGTCCATATCCGGTCCTTCCGGAGTCATCGGAACATTGATCATCTCAATGCCAAAATATTCGGTAATGGCAAAATGCCGGTCATATCCAGGCACAGGACAAAGGAATTTGACTTTGTCAAGCTTACACCATGGTGTATTTCCCATAACACCGTGAGTCATCGAACGAGCTACTGTATCATACATAACATTCAGACTTGAATTTCCATAAACAATAATATCTTCGGCACGACACTCCATCATTGATGCCATTAATTCCTTTGCCTCCGGCAAACCATCCAGATTACCATAATTCCGGCAATCCAAGCCATCCGCTGCGGTTAAATCTGCTCTGCTGTGAAATACGTCCATCATACCCATGGATAAGTCCATCTGCTCTGAAGACGGTTTACCTCTGGACATGTCCAATTTTAATCCCCGGGCTTTAAATTCATCATAAGCCTTTTCCAAATCGGATTTTAATGCTAAAAGTTCATCCTTACTCATCTGACTGTAAGCTTTCATGTGTCATTTCCTCCCTGTCACTTTTTCAATGTTAAATTATACACCAAAGTTTATTCAGTGACAAGAATTCTCTGCCACTTTATTAAATTACAGCATTTTACCCAATTTTCCGTCTGGGGAGGACAGATGTCCGTCAATTTCACAATGCGCCTTTTTCATATATTTTTTTAAATCTCATGAGAGCTTCCTTTAAGACACTCCTCGGACAGGCGATATTAAGTCTCTGGAAGCCTTCGCCTTCTTTTCCAAACATGCTGCCGCCATCCAACCAGAGTTTTGCCTGATTTAAAACCTTTTCATTTAACTCCCTGTCTGAATAGCCAAGGTCCCGGCAGTCCAGCCAGACTAAATAGGTCCCCTCCGGCTCCACCAGATGGATGCCCGGCAATTCTTCCCTGACAAAACAGCGCACCAAATCCAGATTTTCGGACAAATAAGCTTTCAAGGCCTCCAGCCACGGCCGACCAAAACGGTAGGCCGCCTGAGCCGCACAAATTCCCATCATATTCGGACTGCCGTAGCCGGTCCTGCCCAAAGCTTTAACAAAAGAATTCCTGATTTCAGGATTGGAAATAAAAATATTGGAAATCTGAAGTCCGGCCAGATTGAAGGTTTTGCTCGGCGCTGTGCATATCACCGAATGATCCGCAAAATTCTCCCCCAAAGAGGCGTAAATATGATGGTCATGCCCGGCATAAGTAAAATCACAGTGGATTTCATCAGAAACAACAATCACACCATGGGACTGACATATTTCGCCCATGCGCATTAATTCCTCCCGATTCCATACCCGTCCTACCGGATTATGCGGACTGCATAATATAAATAATTTTACCTTATTTTCCTGAATTTTATTTTCAAAGTCATCAAAATCAATGACATATTTTCCATCTTTATTGCAGAGAGAATTCCGGACAACTTTTCGGCCATTCCTCTCAATCGACGCGGCAAACGGATAATAAACCGGCGTCTGAATCAGCACGGCATCTCCCGGCTCAGTTAATCCCCGGATCGCTGTAGCCACAGCAAAAACCACCCCGGGAACTTTTACCATCCATTGCTTCTCCGGCCGCCAGCCGAACCCTTCATCAAACCAGTCTGCCACCGCCTCATAATAATCTTCCTTTGTATCCGTATAACCGTAAATTCCATGCTCGGCCGCCCGTATCAAAGCAGCCCTCACTTCTTTCGGAGATTCAAAATCCATATCGGCCACCCAAAGAGACAGGACATCCTCCGGCTTATGAAATTCACTCATAAAATCATATTTCAGGCAGTTTGTATTTTTTCGATCAACAACCTTATCAAAATCAAAACTCATATTCTATTCCTCCCAGAATTTGAATTTTAAAAAGGGGATATCCCCATCTTTCGATTTCGGATATCCCCCACTGCTCAGTTTTTAATTACTGAATAGCATGTACCGGGCATACTTCTTTACAATGACCACAGTTTGTACATTTATCGTAGTCGATCGTTGCGTTGAAGTTTGTTACGGTGATAGCGCCAGCTTCACATTCTTTCTGACACTTCATACAACCGATACAGCCAACTTTACATGTTTTTCTTGTCTCAGCACCTTTGTCCTTATTGACACAACGAACATGCTGTGTAAATTTCAAAGGCTCAATAATGATGATATGCTTCGGACAAGCTTTTGCACAAAGCCCACAACCTACACAAAGATCTGGGTTTACAGTAGCAAGACCGTTGCAGATCGTAATTGCATTTTCCGGGCAGACAGCGGCACAATCGCCGTGGCCGAGACAGCCATACTGACATGCACTGTCACCGCTCCACATAAGGCTTACAGCCTGACATGTATCGATACCTTCATACTCAATCTTCTGATTAACAGCATCGCATGTACCTGCACACTGGATAATAGCAACTTTTTTCTCCATAGAACCTGCGGAAACACCTAAAATTTCTGCACATTCTGCGGCAACATCCGGACCGCCAGGGGAGCAGAGACCAACTTCGGCGGTACCTGCCGCCAAAGCAGCTGCATAACCGGAACAGCCGGCAAAACCACAGGCACCACAGTTAGCGCCTGGCAAAACGCCTACGATCGCTTCTTCTTTTTCATTTACCGGTACGGCAAACACGATAGAAGCTACGGAAAGAATCAGACCTGCAATAAGGCCGATTACTACAACAACAATTATTCCCATGAGTAAATCCTCCTTAATTGAACAAGCCGTCTACTAATCCCTGGAATCCAAGGAAAGAACAAGCAACAATAGATGCAGCTACTAATACAATTGGAAGTCCCTGAAGGAATTTTGGAACATCACTGGTTTCCATACGGCCACGAACGCCTGCGAAGATAGCCATAGCAAGCATGAAACCAAAACCAGCACCAACAGTATTTACGATAGACTCAACGAAGTTATAACCTTCATCGATATTTAATACAGTAACACCAAGTACGGCACAGTTTGTTGTGATCAGAGGAAGATAAATACCAAGTGCTGAATACAACGCCGGAACATATTTCTTTAAGAAAATTTCTACAAACTGTACTAATGCAGCGATAATCAAAATAAATACGATTGTCTGCAAATATCCTAAACCGTTAGGATCAAGAATGAATGTCTGAATCGGCCATGTAACACATGTAGCCAGAGTCATAACGAAGATAACGGCCACACTCATACCAACGGCTGTATCCAGTTTCTTGGATACACCAAGGAATGGACAAATACCTAAGAATTTGGACAATACGAAGTTGTTCGTAAGAATAGCTGCCAAAAAGATTGAAACTAAACCTGTAACTGACATTATTCACATCCTCCTTTCTCAGCCTGACCGCAACCGGCTGCTGCAGGACAACCCGCACAACCAAGTTTTGCCGGTTCTTTGCCCTTCTTCTCTGCGATCTTGTTTGCACAAGCCATCAGCATACCGAATACAAAGAAACCACCCGGAGCCAGAATTAAAATCAACATCGGGTCAACAGCCTTCGGGATAATCTGCATGCCAAACCATGTTCCGGCACCGATGATCTCACGGATGCTGCCCATGATCGTAAGGGCGATCGTAAAACCAAGGCCCATACCCACACCATCAAGGATAGACGGAAGCACCGGATTTTTACCGGCAAAGCTTTCTGCTCTACCAAGGATGATACAGTTAACTACGATCAGAGGAAGGAAAATACCTAACGCACTGTCCAAGGCCGGCACGAAAGCTTTTACAAGCATCTGCAGGATGGATACGAATGCGGCAATAATTGTGATATAAACCGGAATATGAATCTTATCCGGAATAATGTTTCTTAACAAAGAAATAAGAGCGTTGGAACAGATCAGTACAGCCGTCGCTGCGAGGCCCATACCTACACCGTTGAAAGCCATTGTTGTAACGGCCAATGTAGGACAAGTACCGATAACCAGACGTAATACAGGGTTTTCTTTAACAAAGCCGGCTGTAAAAACCTCCCATAAACTTTTCTGTTTTTTAGCCATTAGTTTGCACCTCCTGTAATCTGCTGATAAGCTTCAATTGCATAATTTACAGAGTTTGTAACAGCTCTGGAAGTAATTGTTGCACCAGAAATTGCGTCAATCTGATTGTCAGCAGTTTTACCAGTTTTTGTTACTTCAAAGACACCGCCTTCAGGAATAGCCATTACATACTGGGCTGTGAAGGATGGATCAGACTGAGCCTTCATACCAAGACCAGGTGTTTCATTACAATCTACAACTTTAACGCCTGTGATCTCGCCATCAGCGGAAATACCTGTCATAACACCGACAGCACCGCCGTAGCCTTTATAGGATGTATTGAAAACATATCCGGCGCCATTCGCTGCCGCATAATATTCAATATCTCCGGCCGAAATAGTGATTGTTTCAGTGGAGAAGCTGTCTGCTTCAGGAAGCACTTCCATCTTGGCTTCATCCGCTGTTTTCTGATTTAAAACTGCAATCTTTTCTGCTGTCAGGCTGTTCGTACCTACAACGGCTGCCGTAAACACAAGACAAACGCCAACTAATACAGAGGTAGGCCCAATAATATCTTTAGGATTCATGTTCATTATTTGGAAGCCTCCTTTCCAGCACCAAATGTCTTCGGTGTTGTAAGATTTTCGATATGCGGTGTCAGAATGTTCATCAGCAGGATGGAGAAGGAAACACCTTCCGGAAGAGAACCGAACTGACGAATCATCACTGTGATGATACCACATCCGATAGCGTAAATAACTTTACCTTTATTTGTGATAGGACTTGTGACATAATCTGTTGCCATGAAGATCGCACCGAGGAAAAGACCACCGGAAAGAATCTGCATAACAGGATCCTGACCTAAAACTGCGGAGAATACAAATACTGTTGCAATATAGCAAACCGGAATTGTAGGGCTGATAACTTTTTTAGCTACCAGATAGATTCCGCCGATCAATAAAGCAAGAATACATGTCTCACCGAGACATCCTGCTCTTTCACCAAGGAACATCTGCATATATGTAGGAAGTTCTGCTGTATTGCCTGCTGTGATCATTGCCAGCGGTGTTGCTGTGGAAGTCGCATCAACAGCGCCTCTCCATGCAAACGGAGCAATCCAGGTTGTCATACGTAATGCGAAAGATGTCATTAAAATAATACGGGCTGTGATCGCCGGGTTTGCAAAGTTGTGGCCGAGACCGCCAAACATCTGCTTAACCATAACGATAGCAACAACACCGCCGATAGCTGCGATCCAGAATGGAAGCGTAGCCGGGAAGTTGAATGCTAAAAGCATACCTGTAACAACAGCACTAAGGTCACCAACCGTCTGCTCACGTTTCATAACCTTACGTGAAATGTACTCGGAAATCACACAGGCTGCTACTGTAACAACAACGAGCGCCAGTGCTCTAGGTCCGAAATAGTAAACTGATGCAATTAAAGCAGGAACCATTGCGATAATAACATCAAGCATGATATTTCTGGTCTTCACCGTGCTGGAAAGATGCGGCGATGAAGAAACGATTAATTTACCATCCATTGTTTATTACACCTACTTTCTAATTGCTTGCATTTCTGACAAGGCTTTTGCCTAATCGAATCGACTGTACAAGTTTACGGTTTGCCGGACATACAAAGCCGCAGCATCCACATTCCATACAGTTCATAATATTGAGTTTCTGTAATTCATCTGTATTTCCGATATGCGTATAGGACTCCAGCTTTGTAGGCATGAGGTTCATCGGACAGGCATTTACACAGCGTCCGCAGCGGATACATGCTGTCGGCTCTGCCATTTCTGCATCCTGCTTATCGAAAATCAAAAGACCGTTATTCTGTTTCAGGATCGGGAAGTCATCAGACATCATGGCCTGTCCCATCATAGGACCACCGGAGATGATCTTGGATGGAGTACCCTTATATCCGCCGCAGAATTCAACGATATCCTTAATCGATGTACCGATCGGAACGCGTACGTTCTTAGGCTCATTAATTGCGGAACCGTCAACAGTCAGACGTTTTGTTGTCAACGGCATACCCGTTTCAACATAATTTGCAAGCACTGCGATAGATGTAACGTTCATAACAACGCAGCCAACATCTGAAGGCAGTTTTCCCGGAGGCACCTGCCGGCCTGTACACTGGTCAATCAAAACTTTTTCAGCACCCTGCGGGTAACGGGACGGCAATGTTTCAACCTTGAAATTGATACCGTCAATCTTAACCTGCGCAAGAAGATCTGTCATAAGCTTGATTGCTTCCGGCTTATTGTCCTCGATACCGATCACAGCATTTTTTACATCCAATAATTTTGCAACCATCTTCATACCTTCAACAACGTGGTCCGCATCTTCAAGGATTTCACGAACGTCCGGGGTAAGATATGGCTCACATTCAGCAGCGTTGATCAGCAGATAATCGATTGCCGCTTTAACTTCCGGTTTCGGACTGATCTTAATGTGGGTTGGGAAACCAGCGCCACCAAGACCAACCAGGCCGGAATCATGAGCAGCCTTGATTAAATCTTCATCGCTGTTGATCACCGGTGGTTTGATAGCCGGGTCAACAGTCTGCTGTCCATCACTTTCGATGATCACAGCCTGAGCTTTTGAACCATTCTGCATTAAAATTGAATCAATTTTTTTAACCTTTCCTGACACACTGGAATGAATAGGTGCGGAGAAAGGTGCAGTGCTGTCACCAACAATGGTACCAACAAACACTTCGTCGCCGACTTTAACCGTAGGCGTACAAGGCGCACCGATATGCTGCTGCATAACCAGGGTGACCTGTGCAGGAACTGGCATGTCCACAGTCGCACAATCTTTTGTGTTCTTTCTGTGAGGCACGGCTGCTCCAGGGCTTTTTACAATTCCTAACTTACAAAGAAGTCCATTTGAATTTTTAGCCATTTGAATCCTCCTCTTTAAATTTAAACCTCGGGGCAAGCCCCTACGTTTAATGATTTAATATATAATATACTAAATAGTCCTGAATCTCCATCTATTCTAACTACTTAGGTATATCCCCTTCTGCGTCTCCATAGGGCACCAGCCGATAGCCTTCCGCTTCGCCCTCAAAAGACAATAAATCAAGAATACTCTCCTTATTATAATATACATTTCGCTGATTATCAACAAATATTGACAACACACCATATTTATCCATCAACCGCATACCTTCATCTAAACCAAGAATAAATCCGGCCGTCGATAAAGCGTCACAAAGGACACTGTCCTCATCAATAACCGTCACCGACATCAGTCCGCTGTCCGCCGGATATCCCGTCCGGGCGTCCAAAATATGGTGATAGCGCACGCCGTCTTCCTCAAAATACTTCTCGTAATCGCCGGAAGTTGAAATGGATGTATCTGTCAGCGTCAAAATGCCAATCCGGTCATCCTGTTCCCCCCGCGGATCCCGCAGAGCGACCCGGAAAGAACTGCCGTCCGGCTTTGTGCCAAAAGTCAAAATAGAACTTCCCGCGGAAATGATCCCGCCGGACATTCCATCTCTGTCAATAGCTTCGGCGGCCTCGGCGATGGCATATCCCTTGCCAATGGCCCCGAGTTCAAACAAAATATGTATATTTTCCGTCTTCAACGTTCCATCCGACAGCGTCACCGCCTGATAGTCCACATTTTTTAAGGCTTCCTCTATCTCTGTTTCCGAAGGATGCCTCTGGTTTTCACCGCCGATATCCCAAAGGCCTGACACCGAAAGCACTGTCGGATCAAATGCCCCGCCGCTGTCCGCCGCGATTTCAAGGGCCTTGCGAAAAACCTCTTCTCTCTCCCCTACGGAAACTTCATGCTGCTGATTGAACGTATCAACCATGGAATTCTCTTTTCTCCATGAAATATCCGAATCCACTTCATCCAGGCACCGGCGAATCTTCTCCAGATTATCTTCCAGTTGATTCCCATCTCTTCCATATAAAGTAGACGTTATGGCTGTTCCCATAGAAAATGCCGTATCCTGGGCTTCTGCCGCTGATTCTGTTAAAGCTTTGTCACATGAAACAAAAGCCATCACCCCTGACATTATGCATAACGCAAGAATGATCGTCTTTATTATCTTGCCTGAATGTATACTAATCACCTCGATACTACACTCCATTCTGTTCTATTTTACACTGTTATCAACTGTTTTTCAAGCAACAACCCCAGTTTTTTTGAGAAGTCTTTTTTTGTATTAAAAAAAATACATCTATTTTTATTCGCCTTCGTTTTTCCATTGACATTCTTATAATCTGGGTTGTAGAATAGCCTTTAAGCACTTAATATTTTAACAGGAGGAATTTATTATGAAAAAATCTTCATTTTTCTTGAAACTGACACTTTGCACAGCACTGGTTCTTTCAATGCTGGGCGGCTGCGGAAACAATTCGAAAACAGAAAGCACAACAGCCGCTGCCGAATCTTCGGAAACCGCAGCTGAATCTTCAAATGAAACCGTTTCCAACGCGGAAAATGCGGATGGTTCCTATACGATCGGCATTTCCCAGTTAGCCGAACACGGTTCTCTGGACAACTGCCGTGAGGGCTTTCTTGAGGGGCTGGCCGAAGAAGGCTTTGTCGAAGGTGAAAATCTGACGATCGATTATCAAAATGCTCAGGGCGATCCGGCCAATGCCAGCGTTATCGCTCAGAATTTTGTTTCTAAAAAATATAACCTCGTATGCGCTATCGCAACTCCAAGCGCCATGGCCTGCTACAATGCCGCCCAGGGCACAGACATCCCTACTATCTTTACCGCTGTGTCTGACCCGGTAGCGGCTGAACTGGTAGAGTCTCTGGAAGCTCCGGGTTCCAACTGCACAGGGACAAGCGATGCTCTTCCTGTGGAAGACCAGTTAAAAATGATCCGTGCCATGATGCCGGAAGCTAAAACCATCGGTATCATGTATACGACAAGTGAGGTAAATTCTCTCAGCACACTGGAAACTTACAAGAAATTGGCTCCGAAATATGATTTTGAGATCATCGAATCCGGCGTTTCCTCTTCATCCGACATTCCGATCGCTCTGGACGCCCTCGTCACAAAGGTGGACTGCATTTCCAATATGACGGACAATAATATCGTCAACAATCTGGATACGGTTCTCGCAAAAGCCAATGAAGCAGGTATTCCTGTATTCGGCTCCGAAGTGGAACAGGTCGTCAACGGCTGTGCCGCCTCTATGGGCCTTGATTATGTCGAGCTTGGCCGTCAGACAGGTAAAATGGCTGCCGCCGTCTTAAAAGGTGAAGATGCCTCTTCAATTCCTGTTGAAGTTATAAGCAGCGGTTCCCTTTACGTTAACAGCGATGTGATGAGCCAGTTTAATCTTACGATTCCGGATGAATATAAAGACGCTTACACTGAAGCAGAATAAGTAACACCAGGAGGAACGGATACGTGGACATTATTATTTCAATTATCCGCGGCATATTAGAACAGGGGCTTATTTATGGCATCATGGCTCTCGGAATTTATATCACCTACTGTATTCTGAATTTTCCGGATTTATCGGTAGATGGTACTTTTCCCCTTGGAGCCGCCGTCACAGCGCTTCTTCTAAGCCTCGGCTTTAATCCATGGCTTGCTTTGATTGTCGCCTTTGCCTGCGGCGCTGCCGCCGGTTTTATTACAGGCATTTTCCATGTCAAGCTGCAGATTACGGATCTTCTGTCCGGTATTTTAACAAGTACGGGGCTGTATTCCGTAAACCTGATGATTGTCGGAGGAACTGCGCTGCTCTCGATCACAAAGGCAAATACCATATTCAACAGCGGTCCGGCCGCACTTTTTCCGGAATCCATTTCCAGATATGTAACTCTGGTTATCATTTTCATTCTGGCAATGATTCTGAAATTTTTGCTGGACTGGTATTTAAAGACCCGCTCCGGAATGCTTCTGCGCGCCACCGGCGATAATGAAATCATGGTCACATCTCTGGCAAAAGATTCAGGCAGGGTAAAAATCGTCGGTTTAATGATCGCCAACGGTTTAGTGGCCACCGCAGGTTCCGTCCTCTGTCAGCAGCAGCGCTACTTTGAAATTTCCATGGGAACAGGTATGCTTGTCATGGGTATTGCCTCCGTCATTATCGGTATGGCCCTTTTTGGCAAGGTTTCTTTTATCAGGCCGACACTGGTCGTTATTCTCGGCGCCATTGTCTACAAAGCCTGCCTTTCCCTGGCGATCAATTTTGGGATCAATCCAAATAACCTGAAACTTTTGATGACGATCATTTTCCTTATAGCCCTCGTCTCCAGACGGGCGTTCGACGCGAAAGGGGGTTCCAGGTCATGATTGAATTAAGTCACATATATAAAACTTTTGAGCCCGGCACAGTCAACGAATCTGTCCTTTTTACAGATTTCAACCTTTCGATTCACGATGATGATTTTATCTCTGTCATCGGAAGCAACGGTTCAGGGAAGACAACGATGCTGAATCTTTTATGCGGAAGTCTTGTCCCGGACAAAGGACAGATCATCAAGGATGGCCAGGATATCACAAAAATGAAAGAATACCGGCGTTCTGAGTTTATTTCCCGGGTATATCAGGATCCTTCCAAGGGCTCCTGCCCTTCTTTCAGTATCCTTGAAAATATTGCCCTGGCTGATACAAAGGGAAAGTCCTTTAATCTTCACCTTGGTATAAAAAAAGACCGGATAGACTATTATCGTACCCTGCTGGAAACGCTGAAGCTCGGCCTTGAAAACCGCCTTGATGATAAAGTCGGTTCCCTTTCCGGCGGGCAGCGTCAGGCTCTGGCCATGCTGACCTCCACTTTAACGCCGACCTCTCTGATGATATTGGATGAACATACGGCGGCTCTCGATCCTAAAACAGCGGATAACATTATGGAGTTGACAGATCATCTTGTCCATGAGAAGAAGCTGACGACCCTGATGGTCACCCATAATCTGAAATTTGCCCTTCAGTACGGCAACCGCCTCATTATGATGCACCAGGGAAAAGCCATTATTGATGTGGCCGGAGAAGAAAAAAAGAATCTGCCGCTGTCGGAGATTCTCAACAAATTTAATGAAATCAGTTTAGAATACGGAAATTCTTTATAAAATCGAAAAGGGGGCTGTCGGTTAATAGACAGTTCTAAACAGGGAGGTATGTGCCTCGTCCGAGTCACATACCTCCCTGAAATTTTTCTATAAAAAGAGAAAAAGATGGCTAACGACAACCATCTC
>NZ_DBGCTU010000030.1:0-150962 GCF_048388605.1 Frisingicoccus sp.
AGGAGATGGTTGTCGTTAGCCATCTTTTTCTCTTTTTATAGAAAAATTTCAGGGAGGTATGTGACTCGGACGAGGCACATACCTCCCTGTTTAGAACTGTCTATTAACCGACAGCCCCTTTCAAAAAGGAAGAGGAATTACTATTCTTCAACAAGTATATATTCCAGGAACTCTGCTTTTCCGTCTACCATTTTACAAATTGTTCCACCATGAACCATTTCACGTATATCATCTGCCGTATATGTAGCCAGAGGGCCTACCAGGCCGTCAGTTTCTGCCAGGGCATCACGGATTGCCGCAGGATCTGTACTTCCGGCACGCTCGATAGCGTCCGCTACGATATAAATAGAACCATAATAGGTTGTCGCATACAGTTCCGGTTCTTCATTGTAGGCTGCTTTAAAGCTTTCTACAAACTTCTGAACCTCTTCTGAAGGATTGGATGTGGTAAAATCAGTTACACTGTACCAGTTATCCAACCATTCCGGCTGACAAAGCTCATTTACCTGAGGTGTAGAAATAGATGTTGAACCAATAACCGGTACATCCAATCCCAGATCATAAAACTGACGGGCAGCCAGAGCGGTTTCTGCATCATCCGTCCAAACGATCACACAATCCACGCCCGCATCTTTTAATTTCAATACCTGGCTTGTCATGTCCGTATCGCCTGTATTGTGCTGCTCTGTTACAAAGTCAATGCCTTTCTCTGTCAGATATTCTTCAGCGACAGTTCTTGCTCCGCTTCCGTAATCATTACTGTTTGTAAATAAGCCGATCTTTTTGCATCCGAGATTTTCGGTTGCATAAACAGCCGCCAGCTGTGCCTGAATGGAATCAGAAGCACGGATCCGGAACAACCATTCGTTGTTAATTGTGGTTACAAGCTTTGGACTGGTAGCGCCGACAAGCATTGGATATCCTGCTTCAGAAACAATTCCCTCAACAGCCAATGCCAGACCGGATAAGTTCGGTCCAACCTGTGCCACAACATTCTGACTTGCGATCAGGTTTGTTGCATTAATACCTGTATCCTGAGTACCGCCGTCATCGGCTACATAAAGTTCCAACTGTTTTCCCAAAACACCGCCGGCCGCATTAATCTCATCGACAGCCAGCTGAGCTCCCTGCTGAGTACGCAGACCGTTTGTCGGTGCGGAACCGGTGATGGATGCGGAAACACCAATTAAAATTGTGTCTGAATCATCGGCTGCAGCCGTTGTTTCTGATTTGGATTCCGCTGTTGTTTCCGTCGAAGCTGCTGTATCCTTTGTTTCTTTTGTTGTTGATGCGCCTGAGCTGCATCCTGCCAGCATTGATACGGTTAAAGCTGTTGCCATTAAACCCGCCAACCAACTCTTTTTCATATTATTCCTCCTCACATATTAAAAAAATATCCTTCTCATTTTATTCCCTGTACTCTTTTTAATTACAGAATATCCTTCATATCTGCCAGTAAAGCATCGATTTTTGCCTTTTCTTCCGGAACAAGGTCTCCTAAAGGCATTCTTGGCAGACCGGCGTCAAAGCCCTGGCATTTTAATACATATTTAAATACTTCATGCCAATGCGGATCATTTGTGTTGTAAGTAATAAAGTAATCTACGAATGGCTGAATCTTATTCCAGTAAGCTCTGGCCTTATCCACATCTTTTTCAATGGTGCAGATATCAAATAATGTTCTTGCAAATTTCGGGAAAATTGCAGGCATACCGCTGAGCCAGCCGTCAGCACCGGCAAAGAATCCTTCCATCGGCGCATAATCATGGCCATATAATACTGTAAGTTTGTCGCCGCAATAATATTTTAATTCATGAATACGGTTTGCATCGCCATGAGCTGCTTTAATACCATTGATCAGGCCTTCATCTACCATCGCTTTAATTTCCAGCGGAGTCATTTCATAACCGCAGAATCTCGGGTTATTATAAAGGATAATATCGATGTCGATAGCTTCACGAAGTTTTCTGAAATGATTTACAACCGCTCTCTTATGTGGCTGTAAGTAGTAAGGCATAATTACAAGAACACCCTCAGCGCCGCATTCCTGAGCATATTTGCTCAATTCAATTGTCTGAGCTGTAGAATATCTTCCGGTTCCAGGATATACAGGCACTCTGTGGTCTACAAAGTCGATGATGCTCTTCATGATCATTTTCTGTTCTTCCATGGACATGGAAATGTTGTCGCCTGTGCTTCCTACGCAGGAAATACTGTGTGCTCCGGAATCCAATACCCACTGAACATATCTCAGTGTCTCTTTCTCATTGTAAGATTCATCCTCATTCCAGAATGTCATGACTGCCGGCATAACGCCCATTCCTTTTGTGTTTCCCATTTTTTATCCTCCTTGATATATAAGTTTTTGTTTTATAAAAAGCTTCTTTTGAGCCCTTTAATTTAAAATTAAAAATAAAAAATTTTATTTTGTTTAAAAAAAATACCTTGTCGCGCGAAGCCTGACGAAGCGCGCCCATGCGAAGCATTTGACATACGGGATGCCCGAATGGGTATACTTTTTTTGTTTTTTTTAAATTTAATTCAGCTTTTCATTCAGCCGTTCTTCCATTTTATATATATGATTCTCAAGCACGCTTTTTGCTGTTTCGCTGTCTCTGCCTGCTATCGCCCGAATCATCTGCCCATGCTCTTTACAAGCCACAGGGTCATGCACCAAGGCAGTGCCCGTCGTACTGCGAATAACCATATAACGATTGATCAATATATGATATAAATCCGACAGGCAGCCGTTCCCGGCCAGCTCTACCATTTTCCGATGAAAATACATATCCTGCATAAAATACTGATCATTGCATCCGGATTCATAATACCTGCGGCATTTCTCCTCTATCGAAGTCAAAATGCTGATAATCTCCGGATTTTCTGTCTTACACAATACATCTAACGCATCTTTTTCAAATAACAGTCTGGCCTGACAAACATTTTCTATCTCCTGATGTGTCGCCACAGGAATTATGTACTTTCCCCCGGATGTGATTTCAACAATCCGTTCATGGGCCATTCTCTTCAACGCTTGAATTACTGGCGTCTTGCTGACCTGATATCTTTCGGACAGTTCCGCCGGGTCTAAACGTTTGCCAGCCGTATAAGTTCCGCCAACGAAGCCCTGGCATATTGTTTCATAGACCAATTCATCCAAATTTCTCTTCAATGACATCTGATTCCCTCCGAAATTATATATTCTATTTCCATAATATACTTTTCATTTCCGGTTGTCCATATTGAATTTAGGTGGTCTGCCAATCTATTATTTCAAATTTTAAATTAAAAATTTTTTATTTTCGACAAAATCATATTATCACCTTTTATATTTTGAATCAATTCACAATTCTTCCAAATTTTCCATATTTTTTTCGTGAATTTTACCATAAATTTGTTTTAATCTTTAATTTATCTAAATTATCAGTCGAATATTGTCCTTTTATCTTTTTTTATTTTTTCGGCAAATACTGAACAGCAATCCGGTTTTCCGGATGAACATCGCAAAAATATAAAACGATCAGGAAGAACCACTCCAGCGGTTTCATCAGGAAATAAATTCCGTCCGCTGTATAAGGCGAATGAATCAGTTTTGCGATCGGAAATCCCCAGGTATCATAAAAATGCCGCAAATGCCGATGAAATCCCGGCGTTCGTTCTTCCAATAGCTGCTCGAAGGCATTGGCAATGCACAGCTGACGGTTAACGATCACCGGATGTCCGTGCCTCTCTCCCATGCGCAGCGGTTTGACGACTTTTTCGTGGCCTCCGGCCGCCACCGTGCAAAGATAATGTTCATCATAATAAATATTCTGCGGTCCAACCCTCTGGGACAGATGCCAGTCCGCCGTTTCTGTCCACGCTTTGATCACCGCATCCGGCGCCTGCCCAAAAAGAACCAGAACAGCGATCATCACTCCGAGCATCGGCCACATCAAAATAAATGCGGCCAACGGCCAACGTTCCGCCTTTTGCAGTTTCCTGTTCAGGGCATTTAAACCGCCTTTTGCATAACTTCTGTCTTCCTGCCTCCCGATTTCATTCCATTCGGCCATTTTGTAGCGAATCGTTTTCGCAGCCATCACGATGCAATTTGCCGGGAACAGCCACAGCAGCAAAAATCTTCCTGAAAAAATCTGAAGGATCCACAAAACACAGCCGCCGACACCAATGTACATAGCCCCAATACCGCAGACAGCCACCAGCGGCGGCATTTTTTTCAGGCTTCCCAAAGACAAAATAAGATAGCCCAAAACGCCGATCACGCCGATAGCGATCACTGTCGGATAAGCTTCTGTCCATATCGGCGTATGCACCTGGGAATTATATAACACCTCCGTCCAATCGGCCTGAAATTGAATCTCAAACAAAAACAAAACCAGCCCGCTGTATAAAAAGCCCAGAACAACCGTGATATATTCAAACTGTTTTTCTTTTTTTAACCACTGTTTCTCCGGCCGCCGCCAAAATAATGTAACCACGTTGATCGCCGTCAGAACAAAGGGGTAAATAAGAAAAACGCCAACGCAGGTACCCATGACAAAAAGGGCATAGACAACCATGCCAATGCCCTCGTTATGACTATTTTTTATAAGACTCAGCGCCGTTATTCCCAAGCCCAGAAGCTCCGAGAAAAGTATGGAACTGAATATGGGATGTTTCTTTAAAAAATTCACGGAATATCACATCCTTATTCGTAAAACTTAATCAATGTCTGCGTTCCCAGATCGCCATATTCTGCTTCCAGCGTCCGATAATTCGCCAATACCTGTTTCAGAATTTTTAAATCCAATCCCCTGGCTTCCGCTTCCTCCACAGCCAGATTCATATCCTTGATAAAATGCTTCATGAAAAATCCCGGCGCATAGTCGCCCTTCATGATTTTCTCACCAAAAGCATCCAACTGTTTGCTGCCGGCTGCACCTGTGGCAACCGAGTCCAGCATGGTCTGCAGATCCAATCCCTGGGCCTTTGCATAGCTCATAGCTTCGCATACGCCGGAGAGAGTTCCGGCAATCATGATCTGATTCGCCATTTTTGTATGCTGGCCGCAGCCCGGTCCGCCTTCATAATTAATATTTGTTCCCATTGCTTCAAATATGGCATGACATGCCTCATAATCCGCCTTATCACCGCCGACAAGAATCGACAGAGTGCCGTTTTTTGCGCCCGTATCGCCGCCGGTAACCGGTGCATCCAGAGCATGAAGCCCCTTTTCTTTTGCTGCATCATAGATTTTTTTTGCCAATTTCGGACTGGAAGTCGTCATATCGATGACATAAGTTCCCGGCTTTGCGCTGTCGAGAATTCCATTTTCACCAAAATAAACCTCTTCCACATCCGCCGGATACCCGACAATACTGATCATCGCATCAACCTCTGCGGCACATGCGCCGACAGAGTCGTAAAAAACAGCGCCCTCGCCGATCACATCCTCAACCTTTGCCTTTGTACGGGCATAAATATGAAGCTCGTATCCGGCCTTCATCAAATTTCGGGTCATGGACTTACCCATAATTCCCAGTCCGACAAAACCTATCTTTTTCATACTGAATTTTCCCCCTTTTAGTTATTCACAAAACGGCTCAAAAATTCCTTTGTCTGTTCACTCTTCGGATTTCCGAAAATCTGACTCGGATCTCCCTCTTCAACGATCACGCCCCCGGCCATATAAACCACATGATTAGAGACATCCCGGGCAAAAGCCATTTCATGAGTAACGATCATCATCGTTAAGCCTTCCTTTGCCAGCTTACGCATAACAGCCAGAACCTCGCCAACCATTTGAGGGTCCAGCGCGGAAGTCGGTTCGTCAAACAGAAGCACTTCCGGTTCCATAGCCAAAGCCCTCGCAATGGCAACACGCTGCTTCTGTCCGCCGGAAAGCTGACGCGGTTTCGCATTGATATACGGCGCCATGCCGACCTTATCTAAAAAATACATCGCATTTTTCCGGGCAGTTTCCTTATCCTTCTTTAAAACCTTTTCCTGCCCCACCATACAGTTCTGCAGAACCGTCATATTGTTAAATAAATTAAAACTCTGGAATACCATGCCGACCTTGGCGCGGTATGCGGCTTCATTCATCCGCTCTTCCATCATATTTTTTCCATGATAAATAATATCTCCGGCTGTCGGCTCCTCCAGAAAATTGATACAGCGCAGCAGCGTGGATTTGCCCGAGCCGGAAGCTCCGATAATACAGGTGACATCCCCCTGTTCTACGGAAAAGTCAATATCCCGAAGCACTACATTCTTTCCGAATGCTTTGCTTAAATGGCGGATCTCCAAAATCTTTTCTCCCATAATCAGTCTTCCTCCTTCGATTTATCCGGATATGTATACATGCCGCTCGTATGGGCCAGTGTATCCGTCGTCGCCAGATCATAGTTATCCGGGCCATCCAGTTTGCTTTCCCAGAAACGAAGAATCCGGGAACAGGTAAACGTCAAAACAAAATACATCACCATGGCAATGGCAAAGGATTCAAAATAGAGGTATTTTGCTCCGGCCACACCTTTGGTCGTATAGAACAATTCAACCGTTCCGATAATCGAAAGAACGCAGGTATCCTTGATATTGATGATCAGGTTATTGCCGATCTGAGGCATAATATTTCTCAGCGCCTGAGGCATGATAACATAGAGCATTGTCTGCACATGATTCATACCGATAGCTTTCGCCCCTTCTGTCTGTCCGGCATCAATGGACAAAATACCGCCGCGGACAGTCTCTGCCATGTAAGCGCCCGTATTAATGGATACAATGAAGAAAGCGGCAAACCACATGGACATATTAATATCAAACACTGCCGCAGAGCCAAAATAAATAAACATGGCCTGGGCCATCATCGGTGTCCCTCTGAAAACCTCAACATAGGCCGTCAAAATAAAACGGACAACCTTCAGCACAACACGTTTTACAATATTATCTTTTTTAGAAACAGGAATGGTTTGGATAATACCAACGGCAAAACCGATGATACATCCGATAAAAGTACCAACCAGGGCAATAATCATCGTCACACCGGCGCCCCGAAGGAATGATGTGGAATATTCCTGGATCAACATTACTATTTTTCCCCAAAAGGTTTCAGGCATTATTTTTTCCCCCTTCGTATATCACTCAACATAGACTTAAGGCACGGAGCGCATACTGTCCCCGTGCCTGTATTTTTCAGCTATTTCTTTATTCGGAAAGCGGCTGAACAGAAATTGCTTCTTCCATCATGGAATCGAAATCCTCTGTTGTCAGATCCTTGAGGGCTTCATTGAGCTGTGCCGTCAAAGGACTGTCTTTCTTAACAGAAATACCAATGTTGATCTCTTCTTCAGAAACTTCAAAGTCTCCGTCTGTTCCGGCAAAATCAAGCAGTTTGAAATCCGGATAAGCAACAAGCGCAGCCATACCGGTAGGCATATCTGTAACGACCGCATCACATTTTCCTGCGCTCAGCGCAACCAGCATCGCCGGAGCGGATTCCTGAGCCGGCAGCTGATTTACATTTGGAATCTGCGGGATACATGTATCATACCAAACTGTATTCAACTGGGAAGTACATGTAGCTCCATCCAGATCAGCAACACTCTTCGCATCTGCATACGGGCCGTCTGCCTTTACCAGGGTAATGATCGAAGCATAGTAATAAGGCGTTGTGAAGTCAACACTCTGAAGTCTGTCCGATGTGATGGACTGGCCTGCGATAACGCAGTCTACAGTGCCGGACTGTACGGCCGGTACAAGAGAATCCCAGTCAAGTTTTACAATTTCAAGCTCAAGGCCAAGCTTTTCAGCCACATGTTTTGCCATCATAACATCATATCCATAGGCATAATCAGAACTTCCGGAAATCGGAACCGCACCGTTTTCATCCGTTGGCTGTGTCCAGTTGTATGGCGCATAACCACATTCCATGGCAACCTTTAAAACGCCCTCTTCAACAGTTTTAACTTCAGAAGCCGCGCCGTCCGCTGCACTTTCAGTGCCTGTCTCAGCAGTTGTTTCTGCTTTTGTTTCCTCTTTTTTGCTTCCGCAGCCAGTCAGAATACCGCATACCATAACACCGGCCATCATAACAGCAAAAGCCTTTTTCAAATAACCTTTCATTCTCTCCATCCCTTTTCTTTTTTTCTATAGTTCAAAAATAGCCGCAAAGGCAGCATTTACGCACCTTTGCGACCTCTTAAAAACACTTCAATTATAAATGCTATCCTCTTCAAAGTCAATATATAATTTAATACATCAACTCAGTAAATAAAATGCTGGCAGCCACACCCACCATTGCCGCCGTCAATGCGCCCGCCAAAGTCCACCGGGTTTTAGTGATTTTCTGGGACATAAAATAGACCGACATGGTATAAATACAGCTTTCCGTGCAGCTTAAAACAAGGGCCGAAAGCCAGCCATTCCGCGAATCCACCCCATACTCGGTAAAAATATCCAGCATCAGGCCGGTGGCTGCCGTCGATGAAAACAGTTTAATAAAAATCAGTGACAGCACCTCCGGCGCCATGGCCAGTTTCTCGATCACCGGTTCCAGCAGCCGGCCGATATGATCAAATACCCGGGCGGCCCGCAGGACGCCCACCGCCGTCAAAAGGCCTATCAGCGTCGGCAAAATACCGCCCACCGTTTTCAGCCCGTCCTTCACTCCTTCAAGAAAAATATCGAAAATATCCAGCCGCATGGAAAGACCGAGAAGAACCACATACAAAATGATCAGAGGAATAATACAGTTTGACAAAAATAAAATCAGATTCATGGGCGCCTCCCCATGATTTTTACAAAAATAATTCCCGCCGCTGTAGACGCCGCCGTTGCCAGAATTCCCGGCAATACGATTCCCGTCGGCACCGCCGCGCCAAACTGGCTTCGATAGGCAATAATCGTCATGGGGATCAACTGCAGAGAGGATACATTAATAATTAAAAACGTGCACATTTCCCGGCTGGCCGTCCCAACCTCCACCGCCAGCGGATGCCGTTTGGCCCGCCGCTCCTCTTCCAGCTGCTCCAGAGCCTCCATTGCCGAAAGTCCGGCCGGAGTGGCTGCCCAGCCGAGGCCGAGTACGTTGGCCGCAAAATTCAGCGATATATACTTTTCCGCCGGATGTCCCTTTGGAATATAAGGAAAAAGGAAGTGGATCATTCCCTCCATTTTCCCGGTGAGAATATCCAGTAACCCTTCTGCCTCCGCCAGACGCATAATGCCGCTCCACATAGCAACGACCCCGGCCATGCCGATCGCGTGATTCACTCCGCTTTTTGCGGATTCCACCAACGCCGTGGATACTTCCGCCGATTGACCGGTAACCAATCCTGCTGTGATGCCGATGATCAGCATCCATCCCCAAATCTTATTCAAACATTCTCACCTTCACCCGGAATTATTCTCATATATATGGAAAATTTCTGGGAAATATTCAAAAAAATTTCATTGACAAATTAACGCGCCACTGTTATGATGATGATAAATAAAGTTAAAAAGTCAAAGGTGACTGTCAGACACACATCGTGTTTTGGCAGTTTTTTTATTTTAAAAGAAACCATGGGCTTCGTGAAAGGAAGTTGTTTAAAGTGAAAAGTACGGGCATTGTAAGAAAATTAGATGAACTTGGCCGGATCACTCTGCCGATTGAGCTCCGCCGCAACCTGAATATCAGCGAGCGCGACCCTCTGGAAATATTTGTTGATGATGAAAGGATCATTTTGAAAAAATATGAACCCTGTGATATTTTCACCGGAGATATGAATGATTTAATAGATTATCACGATAAAAAAGTATCAAAACGGTCGATTATTGAAATGGCCAAAATGGCAGGGCTTACGATTCAAGAGTAAGCCCTATAACATAGTCCGGCTAACCGCAGCCGGACCCATTTTGTTGGTGACGAAAAGGGCTCCCCCGGTCCTTTCGTCGCCATCCCCCACAAAAAATACATGGATTAATTTTCCTGATGAAGCAAATATTGATAGACCTCGCGCTTGGTCATTCCTCTATCGGAAGCAACGGATTTCATTGCTTCTTTTTTTGTCTGTCCTTTTGAAAGATAAATCTCCATATGCTCCTCGATCGGCATAGTGTCCCAGGCCGCCTGCCGTTCCTCTTCCAGAATCTTCGCGTCCGCCCCTTCAAGCACAAGCACATACTCGCCTCTGGCCTCATTCGCATCATACCATTCAATCGCCTCATCCAGGCTGGTAAGCCAGGTTTTCTCATGCCGCTTCGTCAATTCTTTACATATGGTCAAACGCCGGTTTCCTGCCGCTTCCCTGAGCGCCTTCAGCGTCTTTGCCAACCGGTGGGGCGCCTCATAAAATACCGTAGTGCGGGTTTCCTTTCTGAGCCGTTCAAGCACCGTTTCCCGCTCTTTTTTATCCATCGGAAGAAAACCCTCAAAGCAAAACCGCCGGGTGGACAGGCCCGACATCGTCAACGCCGTGATACAGGCCGCCGGGCCGGGCAGGGAAGTCACTTCAATCCCCGCTTCATGACAGAATTTCACCAGTTCTTCCCCCGGATCGGAGATTCCCGGAGTCCCCGCATCCGTCACCAGGGCAATATTTTTCCCCGATTTCAAATCTTCCACAAGGATCCGGGCCTTATCAATTTTATTAAATTCATGATAGCTTGTCATCGGGGTCTTTATATCAAAATGATTCAGCAATTTTATCGTATGCCGGGTATCCTCCGCCGCGATCACATCCACATTCCGCAGTGTTTCCAACACCCGGAAAGTGATATCCTCCAGATTGCCGATCGGCGTGGCACATAAGTATAATTTTCCTGCCATACTTTTTCCTCCTAATAACCGTAAATATCATAAATGACATCATGATAAACGCCGGGTTCCTTATAGACAATTAAAGGTTCCTCCACCTTGATCATGGATCTGGCGCCCCGAATTGCCTCAATCATCACCATATTCGGCTCCTTATCCACAAAGGGATACACCAGTTTCATCCGTTTCGGCTCCAGCTTATAGGCTGTCAGTGTCTGAAAAATTTCCACCAGGCGGAACGGCCGGTGAACCATATAAAAACGTCCTCCGGGCCGGAGCAGACGACTTGTCTCCCGCACTAAGTCTTCCAGCGTACATAAAATCTCATGTCGTGCTATGGCCTTGGGAGCCTCCGGATTCTTAATGCCATGGGCATTGGTCATATAGGGCGGATTTGATGTGATAACATCAAAAGACGCCAGCGGAAACAGAACCGATGCCTCTTTTATATCTCCCGTCACAATGTTTACCTTTTCTTCCAAATGGTTATACGCCACGCTCCGCCGGGCCATATCCGCGCTCTCTTCCTGAATCTCCAAACCGGTAAAATGCTTTCCCTCCGTCTTGGCCTCTAAAAGGATCGGAATAATACCGGTACCGGTCCCCATATCAAGGACTTTTTCCCCTTTACGCACATGGGCAAAGCCGGATAAAAGAACAGCATCCATTCCGAAGCAGAATTTATTCGGATTTTGTATAATTTTGTAACCATTGCGTTCCAGATCATCCAAACGCTCATCCTGTTTTAATTCAACCATGTTTAATCTCCTGCCCTGAAAAAGGACATCCCATATCCATGGGATGTCCCCGATTATTCCGTCAGATCACAACACGGAACCGCCGTCCCGCTTCTCCATAGCTTCCAGCTGTTTTAACTCGGCATCATTGATATTCAGCCGCTCTTTCTTCCGTTTTGACCGGAATTTCAACTGGGAAACCGGATATTCCCTGATTTCCTTTTCATCGTTATCCAGCGTTACCACGATTTTGACCAACTGGCGCAGCACGCTGACCCCGGAAACTTCACCTCGAAAACCGTCCACCGTTGTCACCCGGTCACCGATCGCCGGAAGCTTGCTGTTCAGATATTCATAGGTCTCCTCTTCATTCTTTAAGCAGCACATCAGCCGCCCGCATACTCCGGAAATTTTTGTCGGATTCAACGAAAGATTCTGCTCCTTAGCCATCTTAATGGACACAGGGGCAAATTCCGACAAATGGGAATGACAGCACAATGTTCGCCCGCAGATTCCGATACCTCCGAGAATTTTCGTTTCATCCCGGACGCCGATCTGGCGCAGCTCAATTCGTGTTTTGAAGACGGAAGCCAGATCCTTTACCAGTTCACGGAAATCAATGCGGCCGTCCGCAGTGAAATAAAAAAGCACTTTATTATTATCAAAGGTATATTCCGCATCGATCAGCTTCATTTCCAGCTTATGTTTCGCAATCTTCTCCAGACATATATTAAAGGCCGATTTCTCTTTCGCCTTATTCTTCATCTCTATTTCGTCATCCTCCGGGGTTGCCACCCGGATCACCGGCTTCAGCGGCTGAATCACCTTATCATCTTCTACCTCTTTAGGGCCCGTCAGCACCAGCCCGTATTCAATCCCTCTGGCTGTCTCAACAATAACATGCTGACCAACCTCTATATCAAAATCAAGCGGGTCGAAATAATAAATCTTCCCGGCCTGACGAAATCTCACGCCAATCACTCTTATCATCTTAATCTTCATTCCTCTCCAGTCACAAATCACAAAAGCCCCGGATGCCCGGCACCTCAGTTTTCCTTCATAGCAAGCAGCATCATCTCTATGGCCACTTCAAAATTCACATTTACCGCCAATCGCGCCTTCGCTTTTTCCAAAGCCTGAATAATATCATTCAAACCTTCATAAGAAGAACGCTTCGCCTGCTCCATTAAGGCCCTGTATTCATCTTTATATACAATGGCGTTGGCATCCTTCGTCACTTTCAAAATCAGAACATCCCGATACCACACCATCATCATATCGATCACATCGTTGATGTCCGTCTTATAGGTGCTGAGCCGTTTGACGACCTCAACCACCTCATAGATATCCATCTCATGAATATTCTTAACAATACTCAGCACATGATACTGAAGATCATTAAAATCCTCCGAGGAGGCCATCGCGATGGCTTTCCCTACAACTCCCTGAGAAAATGCGGCGCAAACCCTGGCCTTATAATCCGGCACACCATATTCCTTCTCAAGAAATTCGATAATTTTATAATTATCCACCGGTTTCAAATGAAAGGCAATGCATCTGGACAGGATGGTCGGCAGCATAGCTTCCATATTATTCGTCAACAGCATAATGATACCGTATTCCGGCGGTTCTTCAATGGTTTTCAGCAGTGCGTTCTGAGCCTGTTCATTCATCTTCTCCGCCTCATCCACGATATAAATTTTATAGCGGCTGCTGTAAGGCTTGATCGCCATGTCCGCATTAATCTGCGTCCGCACATCATCCACACTGATCGTCGCCGGTTTCTCATGGATAAGCCACTTCACATCCGGCTGATTGCCCGTATCCATCTGATGGCAGGAGCGACACATGTCACAGGAATCGCCGTATCCGGCTTCACACTCCAATGCTTTTGCAAAGGCTTTCGCCAACAGATTCTTTCCGCTGCCGTTCGGCCCTTCAAAAATATAGGCATGGGAAATCTTTTTATTTTTCAAAGCCGCAGACATATGCCGGATGATCTGCTCATGGCCAATCACATTTTTAAAGCTTGACATCATGTGTCACCTCCCGTTTAATATCACTAAGTGTCCATATTATATCATACTTTTTTGGGATTTACGATACTCAACCCTTTCGGAATTTCAAAATATCCTTACGAATTTCTTCCAGACAGCTGTCCATATCAATATTCTCATAAAACCGACAAATTTCGCAGGCCCGCAATTTCTCTTCGGAAAAATCCTCCGTATCGGCCAGAAAGCGACGGCACATCTCCGCATATCCCGGATTCTCCTGCTGCTTTTCCCGCTCCAGGGCCCTCGACAGTCGAAGTCCGTCTTCCACATAAACATAAATCGGTACGACATGCTCTTTTCCAAAAAAATCACGGATTTTCTGATAAGATTCCAATGTGCCGATGATCACCGAATCCTGGGCCCCGGAAAAATCAATCTGCCCGTCGTCCACCATAAAGTAACTCCACAGGCCGTGCACCGTATGATAGTCCCGGCACTCGATAACCCGGCCTTCCTCCCGAAAATCTCTCAGCATCTGTGGGGAAACGAAATGGTATTCCACACCTTCCCGCTCACCCTCCCGCATCGGCCGGGTGGTATAGGAAACGACCGTCTTTAAATCAAGCTCTCTATCTTTGACCAGCCGTTTAAAGATCGTATCCTTGCCGGATGCACTTTTACCCATGATGCAAAATAACTTTGACATTTCCGCTCTCCTTAGAATAACCGCCATGAACCTCAAGTCCCTGGCTTAAGTAATCTTTTATCCGCTCAATATGTTTCATCTGTATCACTTCTCCCGGGACAAGCATCGGGATTCCCGGTGGATACAGATAGAGATAATCTCCCATCACCCTGCCGTCGGCTTTGTCCAACGGTACTTCTTCCATCGGCTGAATGACCGCCCTGTCAATTTCCATACACCGCACCGGCATAGACGGAACCTCCGGCACTGCATGCCCCTCCGGCGCTATGGCGCTTTCCCTCACAGCCTGGGGGTTCATCACCTCCCGGCGCTCCGCCGCTGCTTCCGCCCTCTGCAGATCAAGATCAATGGCTTCCAGCGCTTCGGCCAGTCTTTCAAAGCCCTCCGGGCTGTCGCCTACGGTTGTCATCGCCAGAACATATTTGGCCGATGTCATCTCCATCTGCAGGCCAAAATCCTCCCTGAGCTGGTCGTAAACCGCACGCCCCGGCACATTTCGGGTACAGATTACCAGCTTGCCCCAGTCAAAATCCTCCTCCGGCTTATATAGATACAATTGTTTCATATTTGCCAGCCGTTTTCTCAGTTCCCGCGCCTGCCGCTCATAGCGTTCAAACTGCCCGGCTCCTTCCCGTTCCAGCCATGTCATGCACTGACTGATGGAAGCCATAAGCACATAGGACGGACTGGAAGTCTGATAGACAGACAACATCTTGCGGATGCGCTCCCGATTCACCAGGCTGCCATTGAGGTGGATCAATGCTGTCTGAGTCAGGGCTGGCAGCGTCTTATGCAGGCTTTGAACGACTACATCCGCACCGCAGGCCACCGCATCCGGCAGCCCGGCCCACGGAAAATGAGCCCCATGGGCCCCGTCCACAATACAGGGAATCCCCCTCTGATGGGCCGATTCACAAATGCCCCTCACATCCGATAAGAGTCCCTCATATGTCGGCGAGGTAAAGATCACCGCCCGAATATCCGAGTACTTTCCCAAAGCCTCTTCCACCTGTTCGCGGGTAAGACCCCGGTAAATCCCCGTCTTCCCGTCCGGCTCCGGCCACAGATAAACAGGGCGGAGGCCGTTTAATTCCAACCCGTGGTACACGCTTGTATGACAATTTCTGGCAACGAGCACCCGGTCTCCCCGCTGAAGTACGCCCCCGATAGCCGAGAGAATCCCGCCCGTACTACCGTTCACCACAAAATGGGTTTCCTCCGAACCGTACAGTCGAGCCGCCCGCTCCTGCTCTTCTTTTAAAATACCTTCAGCTTCATGGAGATTATCGAAACCGTCAATTTCCGTCAGATCAAACCGATACGGATTTTCCATAAACATCATTCGCCGTTTATGTCCCGGCATATGAAAGGGATAGGCCGGCGTCCCGCTGTATTCGATCAATTTTTCATAGAGATTCTTAAAATCACTCATGATTCTTTTTCAAAATACTCCGCGCAACGGCCAGTCCGTTGGCGGAAGCCTGCTGCAGGCCGCGGGTAACCGAGGCGCCGTCGCCCATTGCCCGAAGGCCCCGGATATTTGTCTCAAAATCATCATTGACCAAAACCTTGTTGGAGTAAAATTTAACCTCCACACCGTAAAGCAGCGTTTCATCACTGGCAATACCCGGCGTTACCTTATCCAATGCCTCGATCATCTCGGCAATATCCACCATGATCCGATGCGGAAATACAAGAGATAAATCTCCCGGCACCGCATCCTTTAAGGTGGCCGTAATGTTATTTCGAATCATACGCTCATCGGTTGTCCGGCGTCCCCGCTTGAAATCACCGTATCTCTGGACAAGAATCTTCCCGTCACAGAGCATATTTCCAAGGCGGGCAATGTACTTGCCATACTCGATCGGCGACTTAAACGGCGATGTAAAATTCTTAGATACAAGAATCGCAAAGTTCGTATTCTTTGTTTTTAAATCCCGGGACTTATAGGCATGTCCGTTAACGACAGCCAATCCTTCATCATAATATTCGGTCGCCACCTCACCGGATGGATTGGTACAGAACACCCGGACTTTATCATCAAAAGTCGGCGTATAATATACCAGCTTCGCTTCATAGAGCTTTTCGTTCAGCTCCTTCATGATCTCATCCCGGACTTCCACCCGGACACCGACATCCACCGTTCCAACCTTCGTATCAATTCCATGGTCCTTACATATATGGGAGAACCATTCGGAACCCTCCCGGCCGACACCGGCAACAATTTCATCCGCATAGAAGGTATCTCCCTTATCCGTAACCACGCCTTTGGCAGCGCCATCTTCGATAATAATGTCCTGAACCATGGTCATAAACTGAATTTCAACACCGGCGGCAAGCAGATGATCCTGAAGCCGGGTATAAATCTTATACCCTTCTTCCGTGCCGAGATGACGGATCGGACATTCGATCAATTTCAGATTGGCCCGAATTGCTTTGGTTCGAATACGCTCGATCGCGGCATAATCCTCCAGCCCGTAAACCCTTTCATCCGCTCCAAATTCCAGATAAATTTTATCCGCTTCATTTAATAATTCAATTGTCCGATCATAGCCGAGAATCTCCGGCAGATTTCCGCCCACATCCGGCGAAAGAGATAATTTTCCGTCAGAAAATGCCCCGGCCCCGGCAAAACCTGTCGTGATGGAACACGGTTTGCAGCCGACACACTTTTTCGTTGTCCGCTTCGGACAACTCCGATTTTCAATGGCCCGGCCCTTTTCAATCATCAGAATTTTCATGTCCGGATTGCTGCGAATCAGCTCATATGCACAAAAAATACCGGATGGCCCGGCCCCGATAATAATGACATCATATTTCATTTTCACTCACTCCTTGCTGGTCGCATTTAATCATTGTAATCATAACACATTCAAAAGGCTTTGGCAACGCAGATAAACGCCGGACATTTTTCACAATTTTTTCACAAAACGGACATTCTTGTTTTCCCTCAATGAATATGGTATGATGATTTGGATACGGATATACTAATTTTCGGGAGGTCATACAGTGGGTCAAAATACATCAAATAAACTGGGAACAGAAAAGATCAGCCGGCTTCTCTTTCAGCTCGCTCTGCCGGCCATCACAGCACAGATCATCAATATGCTGTACAATATTGTAGATCGGATTTATATCGGTCACATTGCCGGAATAGGGACTCTGGCCCTGACGGGCGTCGGCGTCTGCTTTCCTATTATTACATTGATCACTGCTTTCAGCAGTCTCATCGGCATGGGCGGCGCCCCTCAGGCGTCGATTCGAATGGGCGAAAAAAATATGGATGAAGCTGAACGAATTCTCGGCAACTGCTTTGCAGCTCTCCTGCTCCTCGCAGTCACTCTGACTGCTGTTTTTCTTATCGGAGGACGGACATTTCTCCGGCTTTTTGGCGCAAGCGGCGATACGCTTCCTTACGCGATGGAATATCTGAATATTTATGTCATCGGCACCCTTTTTGTCATGATTTCTCTGGGGCTGAACAGTTTTATATCCGCCCAGGGTTTTGCCAAGATCAGCATGTTTACAGTTGTCATCGGGGCCGTCATCAATATTATTCTGGATCCGATCCTTATCTTTGGATTACATATGGGTGTTCAGGGCGCCGCGCTGGCAACAATCATCTCCCAGTGCATTTCCGCTGTCTGGGTTTTAAAATTTCTGACAGGCCCGAAAACTACGTTGAGGATTAAATTTGCCAATATGAAAATATCAAAACGCATCCTGTTTCCGGTTCTCGCCCTCGGTCTCGCGCCTTTTATCATGCAGAGTACCGAAAGTCTGCTGAGCATTTGTTTCAACACTTCTCTGCAGAAATACGGCGGCGATCTTGCTGTCGGCTCCATGACTATTCTGACAAGCATTATGCAGGTTTTATCACTGCCGCTGTCCGGGCTGACCCAGGGTGCGCAGCCGATCGTCAGCTACAACTTCGGGGCCGGCAATAAGGACCGGGTAAAACAGGCCTTCCGCCTGCTCTTTATCTCCTGTGTCACTTTTTCCACACTGTACTGGCTTTTAAATATGATCGCTCCCGGACTGCTCGTCGGCATTTTCGCCAATGATAAAGTATTAAAGGATACAGCCTCCTGGGCGCTTCGAATTTATCTGGCCACCGGTTTTATGATGGGAATTCAATTGGCCTGCCAGCAGACCTTTGTCGCCATCGGACAGGCAAAAATTTCCCTTTTCCTGGCCCTGCTGAGAAAAATCATTTTACTCATTCCGCTCATTTATATTCTGCCGAATTTCTTTGCAGATAAAGTATTCGCTGTGTTTTTGGCCGAGCCGATCTCTGATTTTCTGGCCGCCTCAACAACCTTTACTTTATTCCACCGGCGCTTCAACAAGGTGCTGAACGAACGGCAGGCCCTGCTTGAAAAATAATAACAAAAAAGATGCATATCCTATACATCAGCGACTTATGCACTCTTCACAATAATTATAAAGTTTATCATTTACTTTATGCCTGCGGCTCTATGAACTTATATTTGCCTCTGCCCTTTGCACTCTCGATTAAGTTATTGCCTTTTAGTTTACGCATCAATTCTGATGCCGGTGTAGCTGTAAGCCCTGTGATTTTCATAACATCAGCTCGCGCAAATATAACATCAAAACCGAAATTATCATAGAGTTTAAAAATATTCTCCCTTGTTGGAGTGCTAACATTTAGGCCTGAAATCATTGCCTCAACGGCCTGCTTTTTCTCGTAAAGGCCTGTTTTTGGAGCCATCTGTCCGTAATTCAGATTATATAATGTGACTTGGAACGAGGTGACATCTGAATAAAACTTAGGCTCTAATTCCGCCCGGTAATTATATGCCGCATAGTAAGCTTCGGTGATTTTCTTGAACCCGCTGCCCTGACGCTCCATATACCCCAGCCGTCCGAAAATATCTGCCAACACAGGATTACGACGGGTAGAGGAAATGCTGTCAATATCCCGTTCCTGAATCCTTGTACCATCTGCCATGCCGCCGGGAGAATAGATAGTAAGGCGGTCATCATAAATATCAATATGGACTTCGCTGCCTAAAATAAGATAGTCGCGGTGGATTAAGGCGTTTACAAGTGCTTCAAAAACACTTCGTTCACAGTAGCCGGGCATTTCAATCCGGGAGTTTGCGGTTTTCTTCCAGCGTATTTTCATATTCCGCTTTACAAAGCCCACACCCTCATTGAGTAGGATAATCAAACTGCCGGAATACTCTGCACTATCCAGTGCGTCCACCATACCGCCGCTTTTGTCCATACCATTCCAGCGGGTACAAAATAAGCGGGAATGACGAATCGGAGAATCATCAGCAAGCAGTGCACCGGCATTGGTAAGTTTTCCGCTTGCGTCCCTTATTTCAAAGGAATCAAACAGCTTTTCTTCCAGACTGTTGCCTGTCCAAACCTTATAGCATTCCCGCAGCTTAGAAAAGGCATAGTCGTTGAAGTCATATTCTGAGCTGAGCGCATCATAAGTATGGTTCATCCCTTTTAGGAGCAACTGATTCAGCACATAATTGGGAACAATCACACTTTCATTGCCGATGCGGATGTAGACTTCCATGACCCCATCTGCCTTATAATAGTAAGGCGTTGAACGCCCGGCATACACCGTAAGCATCAGCAGATCTTTCCCGTTTTCTCTTTCTGGTATCAGGACAAAATCAGGGAAAGGCATAATGCGCTCCTTGATGAGCCGACTAATGATTTCTGCATCAGTCTGTGCATCCTTCAATCCAACAACATTTCCATCATTATCAATTCCAAAGAACAAAGTACCACCGATCCCGTTGCTTCTGCAATCAATCTCTCAATCATTTTCCTGTTCCTCCCTGTTCAGGTGATTTTTCTTTGCACGGTTCTTATAGACATTATACTGCTTTTTGCACTGTTTACACAGGCCCCGATCTGCAAAGCGTCAAGCATAATCTCCTGCATTTCTTTCAAAGGATCGTAGATACTTGTCCTGGCGTTCGGCGCCGGTATTAAGTAAAGTGTACCGTCCTCCGCCTTTTTCCATTCATATTCTCTGTCCCTCACCCAAGCGGAACTGGTGCGTTCAAACAGATTCATTGACATTCCTTATCATATCCAATCCGCAATCCCATATTTCTCCATCAGCGTTTTCGCATAGTCAACTGCTCCCTAACCCAGAGGAATATCATTACCGCTGCAGCTGATCTCATGGCATCATTCCGCCTCTTCCTCATTTTCATATTCATCAGAAACACCAATTCCCCATTCTTTCCTCACAGACACACCTCCCCCAAAAAGTTTAATATTTTCTCAAAAACAATTCCGCCAAAAGCGTTCTATTTCTCTTATTAGTGAGGATGTAATCTGTTTTAATTATTTTAGATTACTTTTATCATTCAGAGAAAGAAGAATACGCCTATGAGAAATCAGCTCAGAGAACTGGCAGAAGGTGGACAACGCCACACCTGTATATTTCCCAAAGCATATTTTTCGCCATATCCATTTTCATTTAAAAGAACATTAATCGTATCGAGAAGCCCTGCAAGCCGATAATTCAGTGTTCCCCGCCAAACAAATACATACCCATTCGGGCATTCCTGTTTGTATTTTCTTCTATTTTTCTTCCATCAATATAAAATACTTCTAAAGCGATCCGTCCTTCTTTTTTCAAGCGGCGCAGTAGCCGATAATTCAAGCCTTCCAATATTTCAGGAGCCAGCTTTTTGTCAATAAAATCATAAAAAGCTTCTCTTTTGGATTTTTCGCCCTGGTTAAACCATATGAATGCCAAATCTTTTTTACATAATTCGACAATGCGGTCAACAAAACGGATGCTACGCATACTCGCATAGGTAAGAACTCCGTATTTCATGATCAGATTAAACCCTTTTCTTCCTTTGTTTGAATACCGAGCTAACAAGCCCTAAAAATCCATCGTCTCCATCACTTTTTAAGGGTATAGACCAAATCGTCGTCAAGCAAACTCAATTCATAAAATTTAAAGTTGATTTTCTGTGGTCCAATTTCAAAAATTTGATATTGTCAATATTAGTTTTCCCAACATTATACAGATTCACAATCCGCTGCTTGAATTCCGGGATCTAAGATTTGGGGTTATTCACCATGTTGAATATCTCCTTTTCTCTTTCATTTGATAGTACGGGTTGGCCAACTTTTCTTGACTACACTTATATACTAATGCCAGATTTTTTCCCAATTAATAGTTAACAATGGAACATCTCAATCCACTTCCTCCATGCGGAGAAAGACCAAATGACCGGAGTACAACCGATGACAATTAATATTTCAATCCACTTTCTCCATGCGGAGAAAGACAATATGCGGTCAACGTCTATTTTACCGCTAAAAAATTTCAATCCACTTTCTCCATGCGGAGAAAGACGCTTACCATTACCATGTTTTTAGACGCCATCAACATTTCAATCCACTTTCTCCATGCGGAGAAAGACTTTCGTCCTGCCATTCACCCACCCAGAAGAAATCATTTCAATCCACTTTCTCCATGCGGAGAAAGACTGAATCCCTGCATCATACCCATGTTGGTGTTGTTATTTCAATCCACTTTCTCCATGCGGAGAAAGACATCTACCCTGTCCATCATGCTGGTGACATTGTTATTTCAATCCACTTTCTCCATGCGGAGAAAGACGGGGAATGGTGGCAGACCACCAAAGTATAGGAGCATTTCAATCCACTTTCTCCATGCGGAGAAAGACTTCTTGCATCGCGAATCTCCTTATGCCATTTCAATTTCAATCCACTTTCTCCATGCGGAGAAAGACTAACCCCTCCTTTAAACCGATGCTGGATTAAATATTTCAATCCACTTTCTCCATGCGGAGAAAGACTCCCGATTCTGCAATATCCGCCGCCGGAAATGGTCATTTCAATCCACTTTCTCCATGCGGAGAAAGACCTCCTTTCTTTTTTATGCTATCCCCATGTAATCATTTCAATCCACTTTCTCCATGCGGAGAAAGACAGAACGGGGAAAATGAAATAGCCGTTACTTTAGCATTTCAATCCACTTTCTCCATGCGGAGAAAGACTCGACGATCTGGCCACATGGCCGGACTATATACATTTCAATCCACTTTCTCCATGCGGAGAAAGACATAATCTTTTTGTTGGCTGCGTGGCTAAATGTTTATTTCAATCCACTTTCTCCATGCGGAGAAAGACATTTTAACTAGTTTCCCCGGGGTGCGGGTACGTATTTCAATCCACTTTCTCCATGCGGAGAAAGACTTTAGCCAAAAAGCTCGACACAATGGACAAGCTTATTTCAATCCACTTTCTCCATGCGGAGAAAGACCCTGAAAACATTGAATTATTGGAAGATGGTGATTATTTCAATCCACTTTCTCCATGCGGAGAAAGACGCATGACCGGTGCCAACACAAACCGGCCTGATTTATTTCAATCCACTTTCTCCATGCGGAGAAAGACATAGGCCGGAGAACAGGCTGCCGCCGGATGAATCATTTCAATCCACTTTCTCCATGCGGAGAAAGACGGCAAAAATCACCTATATATCATATCCACAGCCGCCAAGTTTTGTGACATATTACCACTAAAAGTTTCATACTCAACCAATACTGACCAATTTAATAATTATATATCCGATTTTTGCACACAATCACATAATTTTCAGGTGCGAATCTCATGACAAATTTGTGAGTACACGACATTCGCACCCAGATATTGCATTAAAATATAAGCGTTTCCGTCACATCAAACCCAGGCTTTGCACCAATATGCTCCACCTTATTTTTGTAATTATCCCCCAAATAATAAAATCGAAGACTGTCCTTATCTTTATCGATAATACCTTCTAAAATTGCTTTTACCTGCCGACATTTTGCCGCATCCATATTACATTCAAACACAGAATTCTGAACCCGCTGTCCATAATTAACACATTGCTTTGCAACTTTACGCAGCCGACTGCGCCCAATAGCCGTTTCTGTATTCACATCATATGTGATCAATACAAGCAAAACCATCCCCCCTATAAGTTATTAATCATTCAAATAGATCTACTCCGCCAATTATCCTATTTCCAGAAAAACGGTGGATACTCATCCAAATCCTCCCGCAAATATCTTGCCAACAGCATTGCCTGTACATAAGGAACCATACCCCACTCCATTTTTTCTCCCAAAAAGGGATGCGTAATCATTTCCTGCTTTTTAGTTTGCCATGCTGCCAGAAATATTTTGCGCATTTCATCTTTCATGATGACAACTCCGTTTTCTTTTCTAAAAAATCCCTGTTTGTTAACCACTTTTTTATTTATTAAAGTGAGCACAAAACGATCTGCCATCACGCCCCGGAATTCTTCGACCATATCAAGCGCCAAAGACTTTCGACCAGGCTTGTCGGTATGAAAAAAACCCACATAAGGATCAAGGCCAACTGCTTCCAGCGCACCCGCACACATAGATGTCAGCAATGTATACGCAAAAGAAAGCATCGCATTCACCTCATCCACCGGCGGCCTTCTGTTTCTTCCTTTAAATTGAAAATCATCCTTCTGTTGCAAAATCATATCGTCAAAACATGAAAAATAAACGGAAGCCGCTTCTCCTTCAATTCCACGTAAAGTTGCAGAATCACCGCATTTTCTGATTTTTTGAAGTGACTCTGCCAAAAAAGCAGATTTTCTTTTCAATTTTTCTGTATCCAACCGCAAAGGATAATCTCTGGCAGCCCGCTCCAGAATCCAACGGCAATTATATACCTTTCCCGAAATACAGTTTCTTGCAATTTTAATCCTTTCAATGGAATTCTCGCTCCGGCGATATTGTTCCTTGCGAAGTGTCACATTTCCATAAAACTCACCTGTTACCCTGGCAACAAATCGACCATTTCCACTCATAAATGTCAGTCCGATATTCCGTTGTGCACAGGCCCCCATCAGCGCTGGACTCGCACCGGTATAACCAAAGGTTACAATTCCCTCCAGATTGTGCAAAGGAATCCTTCCAACTTCCTGACTTTTCTCCAAAATCACCACATTTTCGCCATCCAGAGAAAGATAGCGATCAGGTGTCGTCACATAAAGCGTATTCAGCAGCCTTTTCAACTTTTATCCCCCAATTCAAAAAAACAGTACATCAGGTATTCTCCTCCATATGTGCCTCCACGTATTTCCGGACAGATTTTTCCTTTCCCAATACCGGCAGACAAATATCCCTCAAAGAGCATGCATTGCAGCTTTTGCTCCACTTCACCTTCGGTGTATATTTTCTGGAAAAATACCTATGCATCTCCAAAAGCATGGATTTGACCTCCTCACGTGCCGCTTCTGTCAACTCCACCTTTTCCCTGTGACGTGTTTTTCCATAAAAAAGATATCCATATGGAATTTCACAGCACAGCATTTCCTCCAGACACATTGCCTGGGCCGCCAGCTGCAAAATATCAACATGATTCTGTTTCGGCGTTCCCCGCTTGTATTCAACCGGAACAACCTGATATTTCCCATCATATCCCCACAGAGAAATGCCGTTCCCGCAGTGATAAAATTCCACAACATCACATTCACCGCTGATTCCCAGCTCTCTGGAACTGACAGGCATCGCACGAGAAATGATCAATTCTCCTCTCTTTTCCCTGCTAGTTACATCATGCGCCTTTTCATGAAGCAGCCTTCCTTCCACGGTCCGCACATTCTCTGCCCACTGCAGCTCTATATACGCCAATGCCCATTGCCGTCTGCAAAAGGCAAAATGCTGTATTCCGGACAACTGGAGATATTCCTCTTCTTCATACAAAATCATACACCTCCGGCTCTACACAGCCTGGATTTTCGTATCTGACTTCATAATCCGCAAAAGAGGCCGGTTTGTCTGTCTTCGGCTCCACCTTTATGCTTCGATGCACCTTTGCAGAAGAAACCGCCGGCATCTTTTCTTCGTGCTGCCACCAATAAAGCCGGCACACCTCCATGCTGCCCTCCGGTCTTGCGGAAGAAGCATCATTTTCAAACAGAGTTTTCAGTGCCTCTTTCAACAATTCCGCATCCTCCTGTGTAAATCCTGTTTTCTCCGCCAGTTGAACATTAACACTACCCTTCAGGACATAAAGCCCAAAACCAATTCTATGTTTGGTTCCCATGGTATCCGATGCTTTTCCTTCTTTTCCGGATTCACTGTTGACACTTTTGGTAATCTGCATGCTGATAATGTCCACCGGCTGCACACTCACTGCCTGATGAACGGAAACAGGGCCACGCACGCCGATAGATACTTCAACACCTTTAAACGCAAACACCTGCCCAAAGCTGCGCACATCAAGCCACTCCTCGCAGGCAATTTGTGCACATTTGTCTCTGTCCGCTCCCTTTTTCTTCTTGATTTCTTCCCTTAAGAGAGCGCAACCGTCTGCCCTGTCCTTCAAACTGCTAAAACCATCATCTGCTCTGTCATCGGATTGCACAAAAATTTTCTGTCCCATATCCTGCCATCGGTTTCTTATTTTTCTTTTAATGCAGACATCTGAGATTTCTCCATACCCATCAAAGTTCTCTCTTGGGCGATTTCCGTTTAATGGATCCCCATTAGGGTTTGCATTAGTTGCCGACACCAGCGCCACAAAATCAATCTTCCCTCTCAATTCACTCATCTCTCGTTTTCCTCCTTTTTGTTTTCCTTCAATGCCAGCGCCTGATTATGGTATCCCAACAGATACAGCCCGCTTAACGGCACATCATTTTCATAATCTTCCACTGTAAACCGGTCGTAGATTTCATTCATCAGATTCTGATAGAAAAGCCGTTCCGACACGCTTAACCGCACAAGATAAGGCTCCAGTTTTTCCTCGATCACCTTCCATGTTCGAAACGGGTGCTGGGAAAAAGCACACATATACCGCTTCGCATTTGTCTGCCTTCCATCTTCCTTATCATAGGTACGATACTCAATCCGATCCGCCAAAGCCAGCAGACGACCATATAAATAATCTCTTTTTGTACACGTTACATCCAAAGCCATCGTCCAATCCCCTTTCTTCTTTGCAAGATATTGCTGTCTGACCAGAGAACAGGCCAGCGTCAAAATCCGTTCCCATAAAAACCGGCTGTCAAAAGACATTGGTGAAGATGCCCTCTGAACTGCCAATCGCACCATATCCTCCGGTACTTCTCTTCCTTCCAGAATACAGGGCATCCATCGTTTCGCCACATCCTTGTAGCGTTCTTCCTTCCCCTTTAACGAAAAATAGCCATTCTGCTCTGTTCCGTATAGAAGTTCAGCCGCATCTCTGATGCCTACCATCCCTTCAAAGGTATAGCGACCTTTTTCCTTTTTGCTTTTCTGGTGAATCCAGTTGCACCGCTCATGCCAGCTTTGAATTGCCTTCAAATATCTCGACGAGGCATAATTCTTAAATTCCATCATGGCAAGTCTTCCTGTAGTCGCAGCATCAAATGCCATAATCACTGTTTTGGATGACTGATCCAGATTCCTCCGATACCCACGCAAAGCCTGTCGAAACCGCGCTGCACCCGCTTCTCCTGTCACAGACACTTTCCGGACATCCCCCAGGCCGTCAAGATCAACCTCATTATCCAGATTGACTTCCGCATCCAGATCAATCTCATTATCCCGCTCGTCTTTAACACTCCAGCCCATTTCTTCCGCCTTTTCACAAATTTCATCCGATCCGGTTTGCCAGTCCGGTATCGCTTTCAGGCTTGATTCCCAGGTTACAAAGCACATAGAGCCATAATTACATCCCTGTTTTCTGATAATCCACTTCAGCGCATTATGCGCCTTCTGGGAATCCTCATAACCGATTGCAAACGCTTCCTCCTTGTTGATAAAACGCCCGCGAAACGTATAATTTGATTCATCATTAGAAGAGATCAGCTTTGCCCCGTCCCCTTCATTACGGATTTTTTTCGGCTGTAAAAAAGATATCTGCGCCATTTCTCCGGTCAGATAGGATAACCCTTTTTTATCCTGCCGGGAACGGCAATACTCAATATAGCTTTTCTGTAACGTCCTGTCCTTCCAGCACTCCGGCAAATACTTTCCATCCTCATCCGCCAACATGTCCCTATCCGGCAGTTCCCCGTTCTCTATCCGGAAACGCACAAACGCCTCCGTCTGTGAAACAATCTGAATTTTTATCTTATCCGATATTCTCCCGCTCTCATCGGCTTTCAGCACTCCGGCTTTACATAGATCCGATATCAGGGAATTTTTCTGCAAATAACTTAAAATTGCCCTGACTTTTTTATGACTATAGGGAGAATCTGCCCAACTTTCCAACTGCTCCATATATAATGAATGGTTTTTTGAACAGTCCTTTTTCGTCACATAGTCTGCATAGTCTCCAGCCAGATATTTGAGATTATCGCAGAGCGGATGTGGCTCAACACCTGCCGTCCGGCTGGCAGATTTTTCCGTAACAGGAATAATCGTAAGCTTATCTCCATCCGACACGGTCTCTGCACGCAGAAAATTCCCGCCTTCATCAATCGTCACCGAAATCTGGGCTGCAACCGTTGTATGATAAAGAGGCAGCAAAGGTTTATCATCCTCCAGAATACCTGCTATCGCCTGATTTTTTTCATATAAATCACTCAACTCCGCAATCCAATTCATCCGATATCACCTTCTCCCTCAAACTCCCGAAGTCCTCTGAACTTTTTATCCGGAAATTCTTTCATATCCATCTCATGAATGTGCCTCTTCTCCGTACATTCCTCTGGCCGCAAAAACACGATATAACCGTTTTTCATCACCGGACGCCAGAAACGCACTGTCATCTTTCCTTTGTCTTCTTCCAGAACCGCTTCGTCCGCATATGTAATCCCATGATACATAAAACCAAACGCAAGCTCTCCCGGTGCACGGTCATAATAGCCTTCTCCTTCGTCAAAACCACAGGGCTCCACATAACCCTGACATTCCCGGGTTCCCAGAAAGATATCCCTTCTTCCCCCACGCTCTATCATCCGCTTCGCAATATTGTGATGCTTATTTTCATTTCTGTCCTGTGCAAGCTCCGGCCGGTTTTCATTCCACTCAAAATGTGCGCGTACCCGATAGCATACATCCTTCAAATATGTATAATAGGACAAATCATTTCCTCCATTATATGCAATCGGGCGTATCGCCTTTGTCTCCGTCTGAATCGGATTCATCACGCGAATCTCATCAATGATCCAAATTAAGGTCGGTTTCCAATAAATGCTCTGTAATATTCCTTTTACCGCTTCATAAGTAGGTATCTGATAAGAGAATTTTTCTCCGCCCACTCTGGTAATTGGATCCGAAAAAAGCGCATAATCACCGCTAACCTGAAACTCTACCGTATTTCTGTATTTCGTCTGCAATAATCTCTTTTCCTCCTTTTCATATATTCAAAAATGGCATTTCCCCAGGCTCCTCCTGCACCCCGGTATTCTTATCATAATATCTGTCGTTCAACTTCATCACTCTGTTTTCCTCTATTCCATATACTGCGCCGCTTCCAATTCTACGCAGCCATTCATCAGAAATATTAACGGTATAGCGCTGCAGCTTCCTTAAAATCTTTCTTTTCTGATCCGGATCAGTTTCTCTTTGCAGTTCATTGACCAGGCAATCCGACACCCCATAGGAAACCACCACATCCGTTCCGCCTGTTTCCTCTATCACAGTAAACGCTTCACCGGCACTTTTAAATGCCTGTTTTATCACCGGAAATTTCCGTTCCCCCGCCAGAATCCTGTTGGATGACAAAAGCTCTACCAGATCCGTCTGCACCCCATCCACATTTACACGATAACACATCTCATTTTGCCGGGCGTAAAAGTAAAAACGATAATAGGTCCGAATCGCTTCTTCTGAATCCAGGCGATGCCCGAATTCTCTCGGATTGTTCCGGTAGGTATATAAAAAACTCATCATCGCATCCTGTGCCTTTTTGATATCCGGAATTGATATCACATTTTCAACATCATTTGACATTTTTATCAGAAAAACATGACCGGGTTCCAAAGAAGCGCCATTCCGGTTACAACGTCCCGCTGCCTGAATAAGATTATCCAGCCCCGCCAGCGAACGGATCACACATTTAAAAGAAAAATCAACTCCTGCCTCCACCAGCTGAGTACTGATGCAGATCACCTTTTCCCCACCGGCAAGCGTTTCCCGGATTTCCTCCAGTACATCGTTCCGATGCTGCGCACACATTAACGTACTCAGGTGAAAGAGCCTTCCTTCCACACTTCCGGACAACTGTTTATATACCTTTTGAGCGCTGGATTTTGTATTTAAAATCAAAAGTACCTGCCCATACTGCTGCGCCTTTTCCCGCACAAACTCCGCTGCCTGTTCCACTGAAAATCCACTCTCACACTCCTCTGTGCAATCATGATATTCCACCCGCCGAAACGCCTCTTCAAAAACGGAAAGCTCTTCTGTCATTTTTTGAGCTGGCAACATTCTGTTTTTTTGTATCTCAGAAAACAACGGCTGTGTTGCCGTACACAACACTATTGTTGTATTGCATATCCTAGTCAGAAAATTGGCTGCCAAATTAAACACCCCAACGGTCTTTATCGGCAGTGCCTGCGCTTCATCCACAATGATCACACTGTCACACAAACTATGGAAGCGGCGCACACTGCTTCTTTTTTCCTTAAATAATGTATTCAGAAACTGAACTGCCGTGGTAACGATTACCGGCACCTCATCCCAGTTTTCAGTCAGCCGTTCATACCTCCAAAGCCTTTCCTCATCCTCCTGTACCACATCGCTGTGGTGCTCTAAAACCATTTCAGGCATATCCAGCGCCTTCCTGATCTCATCCGCATTTTGCTCCAATATACTTTTAAACGGTGCAATGTAAAAAATATGCCTTTTGTGATGCTGCCTCGCGCAATATAGAGCAAACCGCAGACTACTCAGCGTTTTTCCAGCTCCTGTTGGCACTGCCAACTGATATAAACCATAATCCGAAAAAGCAGCTTCCCTGCACTGCTTTGAAATTCTGTCTCTGTAAAAATCGAGCTTTCCTTTTTTTGTATATCCCGCAATTCTTTTTTCCAGACTGCTGATCCCCTTTTTCCAAACCGTTTGAATCTCTTCATCGCTCATACCGACCGTTGTCACCCGGTTCGCCATGAAGTCCGCAGTATCTCTCCAGTCTGCATCCATCAGGCATGAAAACAGCATCCTCTCACACATACCCACATAAAAATTGGGATCTCCAAATACGCGTTTCTTATTTTCATCCATAGACAGCTCCAACAACTTGCGAGTCAGTTCATTGATATCCCTCTTAGCCGCCCTGCAGCACCCCCGCATATCCTCCTCCGGAAACTGGCACTGTGCAATATCCCTCGCACTTTCAATCCCTTCGCGGTGATATTTCTGCTTCCGACGCTGAATAAGCGAACTGCCGTCTGCCATTGAGATGCAGTCTGCCAAGCCATGATGCATATAGATCACATTCTGCATCATTTCCGAAAATCTTGTGTCCGGCTCATACTGATCAATAACAAGTCCTCCCAATGTAGAATGATCTTCTTTTTCTCTGCTTCCTTTTTCCTGATGAATGGAAGCTTGAAAATATTCCTGCCAGCTTTCCGTATTCTTTCCGTCATCATGATGAAAACCTATCAGCCGGGCCGCTTTTTTTAACAAAGGTATGTGACAATACTCTTCGGACAAGGCCGCCACATTTCTTCCATGCTCCTGATTAGTCTGATAGGTGTTGTCTTCAGGCCGATAATGTGAATAATATATCTTTTGCATTCATTCCTCTTTTCTAATGCATTAATGATTTCAGTTTTATCAATAAATCTGTCTGTTCCTTGTTACAAGAGTATCATGATTAGTAAAACATGTCAATTTTACTATCATTTTTATCAGAATTTTATTCAAATCGTCTAAAATAGTCTAATCATAGATATTCATTTTCATATTAGCCACACTTGAGCAATCCGCAAAACGATGATATAATTCGGTTACATTAAGAAAGAGGATGATAAAATATGAAAGTTTCAGAACTGCCATACAAACGAGTTACATTGGAAGATGCAGCTTCCACTATGCAGGATATTATCTCCCGCATAAAAAATGCTGAAAGTGTTGACGAGATACTCAGCGCCCGTGAGGATTATCTTAAATTCAACACCGAATATAGCACAGCAAACGAGCTTTCCTATATGCGCTATTCGATCAACACCGCGGATGAATTTTATGTGGCGGAAAAAGATTATTATGACGAGATAGGCCCTCAGGTGAAAAGCTATTTTGTGGAATATTCATCTGCTTTGCTGGATTCACCTTTCCGCAAAGAGCTTGAGGAAAAGCTCTCTCCGGTGCTGTTTAAGTCTATGGAGGTACGGCGCAAATCCATGTCCAAAGAGATTGTTGAGGATATGATCGAAGAGAACAAGCTTGTAAGCGAATATTCAAAGCTTATGGCAGGCATGGAATTTGAATTCCGTGGAGAAAAAATGCCCCGGGCCATGCTTACCGGTTTCTTTAAAAGCGATGACCGGGAAACACGCCGCGAGGCTTATGAAGTGCTGGGCCGGGGGCTTGAACAACATAAGGCAGAGCTGGACCGGATATATGACGAGCTGGTCCATATCCGCGATCGAATGGCCAAAAAGATGGGTTATAAAAATTTTGTAGAGCTTGGCTACTACAGAATGGGCCGACTTTGCTATGATGAAAGCTCCGTTGCCACATTTCGTGAAAATATCCTCAGGGATATCACTCCCGTCGTTGCAAGACTTCGGACAGAAAATGCAAAGCGCATGGGTATCGATCAATTTATGCTGTATGATAACGATGTGATCACTCCCGGCGGCGACCCGGTACCCGGCGGCGGGAAAGAGAATATTTTTGCCGCCGCAAGGGTTATGTACCACAGCCTGGGCGAAGAAACCGGAAAGTTTATTGACATGATGCTGGAAAATGATGCCTTTGATGTCGATTCCCGAAAAAACAAATGGGGCGGCGGTTACTGCACGGAATTCCCAAAATACAGGCAGCCGTTCATCCTTGCGAATTTCAATGGCACAGCGGGGGATGTCGACGTGATCACCCATGAAGGCGGTCACGCCCTTAACTCTTACCTCATTGCCGATAACCGCTTTGCGCTGGAACTTAACTGCGGCGGAATGGAGACTGCTGAGACGCACTCCATGTCCATGGAATTTTTCGCATGGCCTTATATGGAACACTTCTTCGGCGAAAACGCCGAAAAATATAAATACATGCACGCGCTGGATTCCCTGTCATTTTTACCTTACGGCACAATCGTTGACGCGTTCCAGCATATTGTTTATGAAAACCCCGATATGACTCCCGATGAGCGCAATGAGGCGTGGCTTGAATTAGAGCATAAGTTCCGCCCTCATATTTCTATGGAAGGTATGCCATATCTCAAAAAAGGAACCCGCTGGCAGTACCAGATGCATATTTACGAATCTCCGTTTTACTACATCGATTATGTACTGGCTCAGACTGCCGCATTTAATTTTCTCCTCGCATCAAGGGAAAATTATGACGACGCTTTTGCACGCTATATCCGTCTGAGCCGCCAGGGCGGAGAAAAGGTGTGGACCGACCTCCTTGAAGAGGCCGGCTTTACATCACCCTTTGAACCCGGCGCGCTGAAAACTCTTGCCGAAAAGGTTGAAGCTTTGTTAAATGAAATAAAGAGGTAACCTCACGATAAGCAGCTTTCTGCAATATAAACCGGAACAGGGCTGTCGCACTAGCTAAAAATACTTAGCTGGGCGACAGCCTTGTTTGCTTCACTTGATTTTCTTTGCATTTATTCTAATATTTTCCAATAACCAGTCTTTTTATTCCCTAAATCGGGATTGTCACAATCCACTATTCTAAAAAATAAAGGAACAGATAAGGTTTTATGTATACCCCACCTGTTCCCTTATTGAAATTAAAAGGCTTCTTTAATGATATTTATTTAAAAAATTTTGAACGCAAAAAGAGAACTAAGAAAAAAATCGCCGCGACTGCATAGGATATCTTAAACATCTCTCCTTCACTCCACGGAATCTTTAGCCATCGAAGGAATTTCTCGTACATTCCTGATCCCAGAATCTCATACAACAAGCCATTTATCATCACAATAACTGCTGCCAAAAAAGAAATTATCTCAATTACCGAAAACACCTTCTCTATAATATTCTCCACTTTAAACGATACCTCCTTTTCGTTGCTCGCGCTATCACATCCTTACAAAGGAATGACCATAATACATTCGCCCAATTATAAGCAACAAATGCATATGGAACAATTTTTCCTCCGGAAGATTTCAAGGTTCCACGAATACTTATCTCCTTATCAAGCATCTTTCCAGCCGAAATATTTCGTACATGTCGTACTCCTATACCTATTCCCTTTGTAATAGGTGTAATGCCAATGACTTTTGCCCTATTATCATAAATAGCTTCTACAACATTAGTTGCTATTTTTTTCGTATCCAATCCTTCTGCCCTACTTTTTCTTGCCTGCAAAACAGACACCTCAGTTGCTCGAGCGGCAATAGAGGCCGTGGCCGTTATAGCCGCCACTCCGGCAACGGACCCTGCGCCAAAAGTTGCTACCGTTACAGCCGTTACAGCCACAACAGCCGCCGCTACGGCAACAACCGCAACCGCTTTTTTCACCCACTCCGGCCAATCTCCATATCCGTCAAACATATTGACCGGATTGTTCCAGCAGTAAACATATAAATTATACTGCACAGAATTTTCATGGTCTCTCACAAAAGGCTCCAAAACATCCGCACTAATAAACCGACACAGCTCCGGACTGTAATAACGGCTGAGTACATAGTAGAGCTTTGTCTCATTATCGTAGTAATATCCACGATAGCGGATTGGGTTATCCTGTCCAAGGGTTGAGGCCATGCTTCCAAAAACACTTCGGATATTGCCCCAGACATCATAGGAATACTCCACCACCCATGTTCCGGCGGTATCAATCAGTCCAATGACATCCCCCTGAAGGTTTTTCACATAGTAGTATTCAACATCATTATACAGGATAGAGACCGGATTGCCAACACTGTCATAGGAAAATCTCATATCCAGGCTGCCCGCCTTTTCACGGATTAGGATGTTTCCGCTATAGAAATAGGTATGTTTTACAGCGCCGACAGTCTTTGATACTCTCTGTCCATTATGGTTATAGGTGTAAGTTGCTGCTGTGCCGTCAGCCTTCGTCACTCCGCTGAGCCGGCGTCCTTTTGTCCATGTGAAGGCCGTACCATCATAGGATAAAAGATTACCTGCCCCATCATAGGTCAAAGTCTTTCCACCGCAGGTCAGCATCTGGTCCTTCCATGCCGTATCATATGTGAACGTCCTCTGGCTCAGCGCTTCGGTCGCCGGTTCGGCCGCCGTTGTATAACTATAGACTTTCTCCGAAGTCATATTGCCTCCGGCGTCGTAACTATAAATCGTCGTATGCCCGGTATCATCGTCATTCACACGGATAAGCTGCCCGATGGCGTCATATTCAAAGGTCTGCGTTGTCCATGGTGTCTGTATCTGACGGATATTTCCATCATCATGATACAGATAGGAGGTGGAACGGCCATTGTTGCTCACACTCTGAATCATCGCCGAGGACGACCCGTTGGCTCCGTCCCGATAGCCATAGGTGACTGTAAACTGATTGTCTGTATTGAGCCGTTTAGTAATGACCCGTCCCAGGGCATCGTATTCGGATGTCAGAGTCTTACCGCCCATAGTAGTTGTTTTTGTTTCATTATAGTCTGCATCGTACTCATAAGACATCTGTTTCGAAACCTGGTCATAGGTTGCACGCACGGTTTTAAGCGCGTCGTTTTCATCATACCCATACTGGACAGATGCTCCGGTTGAATTCTCCACTCGGGCCAACTGATTGGAAATACTATAAAAATAATGCTGCTTTTCATTATTTACTTTATCAGTTACCCCCGCCAAATTGCCGTCATGGTCATACAGATATTCATATTCTGTCACTGCGGCGCCATCGCTCTTAACAGATTTTTCCCGGACAACACGGTCATATTGATCATATTCATAGCTTGTCCCCGTGTTATTGCCCAGAATGGATTTTTCCAGTTGGGTTCCATTCATTTTGAAGGTGTTTGTCACCAATGTCCGGCTTCCGGCTTGAGCCTGAGTCAGGTTTCCAAAGGAATCATAGCCGAATGTGTAATTCATTCCATTATGACCGATGGTTTTCAGTCGGTCGTTTTCATAGGCAGTTTCCAGAAAAGAGAAGTACATAGATATGGGGGATTTTAAAAACAATAACGTTTACAGCTATTTGAAAATAAAAAATCTGCACCACATAGGATGCAGAACAAGGAAATCGTATAATTGAAAATATGCCCCAAACAGAAAATGCCTGTCAACCGTTGCTGACCAGAACTCCTTATATATACTATCCGACCTCTTCCCACCCTGAAATCGGAACCATTAAAGACCTGGCCAGCAATGGTAAATCAAGCACTATTTTTATCTATAAGCCACACTTAAATTTATTAACTCTCCATTCACATAAAACTCATATTCTTCTATCGGACATGAAATATATGTTTGATATACCAAATACCCATTGCTTGTCCTCACCGTTTGAATTTCCCTTTCCTGATTATCCTCAACGTTTAAATCTTCACCGGTAACAGAAAGATACTGGATATAATATTCTCCATTGAGTTCGAAGACCCAACATTCCCCGGTAATATCATACATCTGAACATCTTCCGCATTTGTATAATATTTCCCATTTAACTTTTCTCCCAGAGAATATGTAACCTGTATTTTTTCACTTGAGCCTTCTTCTTCACCGAAGAAAAAATATGTATTCTCCCCAGGCACTAACACATAATTCTTAAACCACGGGGCCTGAAGATTTTCCAGTTCCTCTAAAGAATCAAAACTCTCAACAGCTTTCTCTTCGCTATCCAAGCCATATGCAGAACTCAGATCTATTGGAGCGCCATCTATATCAAGTTCATACTCTTCTATAGGACAGTCGATATATTTCACTTCATAACATGTCACGCCATACATTTCAAGGGTTTCAAATTCTCCTCCACGATTATCCTGAATTTGCTTTTCGCCATTTTCAGTATCTACCCCCACATAATATTCTCCCCTACAGCAGACAACAAAGGCCCCTTCCATGGATATATATTTTTCTTCACTTGTTGGCAGCTTCTGATAACCGTCGTCCTTTTTTTCGAACACTTCGATGCTGAAGCCAGCGTTCCCATCCGACATTTTTCCCATAAGGAGCATCATCGTAGTGCCACCCGATACGGATAATACTCCCTCATTATTTTCTTTTTTGACCTTAAGTAATTCTTCTATAGAAGGATAATAATCACCGTCATGGATACTTTGAGTTTCAGGGATAGTTTCTTTATTTTCTGCAACAGAAACTGTTTGATTTTCCTCTGTTTCATTCGTTTTTGTTATACTCAGCTTTAGTTTAATTCCTCCACTCAGAATCCCCCCAAGGATAGCTATTAAAAGTATGATAATCGACAAAATCAAAGCTGTCTTTTTTGACATTCTGCACCTCCGCGTAATTAATTATTATTTTCATTATAGCTATTTCTCCCTCTATTGTCTATAGTCCAAAAATCATTTATTTTGCAATAACAATATAGAAAATCCCCTTGACTTCATTCTTTATTGAAATCAAGGGGACACTTTTTATCCCAAAATAGGCCTTAGTGCTTGCCCGAAATTAAATAAGCCATTCACAATTGCTGTTGCTGCAGTTATTACTGTACCCACTGTAGCAGTAACTGCTGCTGCCGGTGCCATAGTAACCATCGCCATTACCCCCACAGTAACTGCCGCTGCTGATAAAAATAACATAGTTTCATCACTAATGTGAAGGGATAAATTTAAATTTGTTCCACAAAGTGTTTCTTCACTATATCCTATTTCCAATCCATTTTTGTCAACTGCAACTAATGATTGCTTCGTTGCCGTATAAAGGCCACCACCAAAACTTCCCGTACTTGGATTAATTTCTGAATACATGCCCACGCCTCTAAATTTCGCGGTTCTATAGCCTGCACTTGCCGTAATTTGGCCCTCGCTGAACTTTGTATGGATATAATCACCTGATTTGGCTTCATTCAACTTCTTTGTAGTACTTTCGCTAATACTAAATTTTATTCCTAAAGCCTCAACACTTAGATTCCAATGTTCAGTTTCTATATCATATTGTATAGAATTTGAAACTTTTTGAGTTTTACGAGCTGTCTCTGATAATTTTAAAGCTGCCACTACTCCTACACCAATAAGGAGTGGTACAGACATATTTCCTCCCGCATCTGTATTATTCACCGGATTATTCAAACAATACACAAATAGATTATGGGTTCCAAGCTGTCCTACAACTCCGGCCAGAATATCTGCATTAATAAACCGCTTCAATTCTGGAGAATAATATCTATCGCCAAGATAATACAGATTGGTTTCTACATCGTAGTAATATCCTCTGTATCTTAACGGATTACTTTTCCCCAATGTATTAGCCAAAGAACCGAAAACACTTTGTATATTACCCCATGCATCATACTGGTATTCTACAACCCATTCTCCACTGGCATCAATCAGGCCGATAACATCATTCTGGAGATTTCTTACATAATAATATTCCGTCCCGTTATAAAGAACAGCCACTGCAATTCCCTCTGTATTGTATGAGAACCTCATATCGGTATTGACTGATTTTTCTCTCATAAGCTGATTCCCTACATACATATACTGAGTTTTGACAGCTCCAATCGTTTTTGAATTGCGTTTTCCATTATGATTATACGTATAGTTTATTTCTGTTCCATCTGCTTTTGTAATACCCGCCAACACTCTTCCATTTTTCCATGTGAAAGTCGTACCATCATAAGATGTCAGATTCCCAATAGCATCATAGGCTAACGGTTTTCCGCCACATGTGAGCATTTTATCTTTCCATACAGAATCATAGGTAAATGTTTTCTCGCTAATGAGAGCGGTCGTTGGAACGGCTTCCGTTGTATAAGCATACACTTTTTCCGAAACCATATTACACCCGGCATTATAAGTGTACAGTGTCGTATGACCCGTATCATTATCATTAACACGTATTAACTGTCCAAAATTATCATATTCATATGTTATTTTGGTCCAATTAGTAGAAATCTCCTTGATATTACCATCTGTATCATAAAGATATGATATGCCTCTTCCATTGTTTCTAATACTTTCAATAACCGGAGTGTATGTATTATTACTTCCAAATCTATACCCATAAGATGTTGTAAACATATTGGTTGTATCCCACATTTGAGAGGTTAATCTGCCAAACATATCATACGTGGATGTCAAATGTTTCTCTCCCAACGTAGTCATTTTTGTCTCCCGGTAATCAGCATCATATTCATAGGAATTTTCTGTTGTTTCTTCTCCATAGTTTTGTCTGATGTTTTTTAATTTGCCATTTTCATCATAATTAAAAAGAACAAAATGGTTATCCTTATTCTCCACCCGTACCATCTGATTTGCCGCATTGTACAAATAGTGCATACATTCATCGTTATCTTTATCAATAACATAGGAAAGATTTCCCTCATTGTCATAGATATATTCAAAGCACTCAGATTTAGTTCCATCACTCTGGACAGAATATTTTTTGCTTATACGGTCGTATTTATCATATTCCTGACTGACTCCTGTTCCATTACCATAAATCACTGTGTCAACCAGATTACTATTAGCCTTATATGTATTAGTTGTAATTACCTGATTGCCCACTTTAGATTGAGTCATATTTCCTAAGCCATCATAAGCAAACGCATACCCCATACCATTATGGGTAATTGTCTTTATCTGGTCTTTTTCATATACATAGCTCTGGGTAATCGGAAGGTTAAGGTCAATTACTTTATTGTTTTTACTAACAGAAACAACTCTCCCCATCAAATCATAAGTATAACTTGTTTTTCTGTCTTTAGCATCTGTAATCGATATTACATTTCCAGTATTTGTATCATATTCATAGGAAACTTTATTACCAAAGTAATCCTTTTCTTCAGCCAGATAATTTCCATCCGGAGTATATATATACTCCTTCTTAATAAACTGTTTTTCATTGTCTGGATTTACAATTTCATATGATACTACATTTCCATAGCCGTCATAAGTAAACTTATATTTACGATTCCCTGCTGTCGTTGCTTCTGTAACATTATGCTTAGAATCATATACATATTTAAAATCATTTCCAGATGGCGTCACAATTTTTGTAATATTGCTATTTGTATCATATGCAAAAGTCGTCTTTCTATTTCCAGCATCCGTGCAGGAGATAACATTTCCATCTTCATCATAGGTAAAACTCGGCCAATATTCATCCCGGTACACCGACAGTCCGTCAAAATAAACTTTATTCGCATTGTTTTTTAACAGATAACTTGCCTTGACAGAGGTATAATCTTTCTTTGCAACAACCACTTTATTTACATACTGCCACTGATTCGAATCGCTGGCAAAATTCCCCGTAAATGCCTCTTTGCTTCCATCTGAATAGGTAAATTCCAGTTCAACGCCAAAGGCCCGGTTATCATTTTTAGGAAGCGGGTTTCCACAGCCCCATCCGCTGATAACATAGGAATCATTTGCCTTTCCTGAGACAGGAATGAAAAACCTGTGTTTTAGCCGAAGAATTGGGACATCACGAAACTTCTTTCGGAGACATCCTTGATCAATCTTCGACGGCAAACCGAAAACAGGAGTATAAAGCCCGAATTTGGGCCTATAAAAAGATGATTTCCCCGGAAGACTTGTATTCGGCCTTTAAAGCCGGATGCCGGAATCGCTATGAGATCGCTGAACATATCGGTGTTACTGAAGAGTTTCTGGAAGAAGCTCTGACCTACTTCAGAAACCGATATCCGGAAGGCCTGAGAAAAAGCTCTTATATGATTCGTTTTATCCCAAACCTTCAGATTCTTATGTTTTTTGATTAAATGAAATTTCTGTTAATTATTCGTGCAAAGTATTGCGTTTTTCGTGCAATCAGCATATACTGTAACTACCAGCAAGAAGGGAGATGATTGTATGGCTGGCTCTACCACAAACATCAGCATCCGCATGGATTCGGATTTGAAAGCACAGGCCGACGCCTTGTTTGGGGAACTCGGCATGAACCTGTCTACGGCATTCAACATTTTTGTCCGTCAGTCGCTTCGCGAGGGCGGGATTCCCTTTAACATTTCTCTGAATCAGCCCAACAAGGAAACTATTGCCGCCATGTTGGAAGCGGAAAGGATTGCAAAAGACCCGTCTGTGAAAGGTTATACCGATTTGGATGAGCTGTTTGCAGACCTGAAAGCATGAAGAAAACAAAGTATACTGTCAAAACCACCACGCAGTTCAAAAAGGACTACAAGCTGGCAATAAAGCGAGGGTTCAAAATCAATCTGTTGGAAAATGTGATCGCCGCTCTTGCAATGGGGGAACCGCTGCCAGAAAAGTGCAAAGATCACGCCCTCACCGGGAATTGGGCAGGACACCGCGAGTGCCATATTCTCCCGGATTGGCTGCTGATCTACCGCATTGAGGACGATGTGCTGGTACTGACACTGGCCCGCACCGGGACGCACAGCGATTTATTTGGAAAATGAAAAACACAGGCCGCCGCATGGAAGAAATTCTGTGCGGCCAGTTTATCCGCTTCAGCCTGCCATTTCTTCAGAGTGATCAGTTCGCCAGCAGCTTTCAGATTTTCCCGATACCAGGCGGCGAGTTCCTTTGTGTTTTTCGTACTGCGTCCACATTTTCAGGTGTTCGTCCAACACTTTCATTCGGCGCTCCCCAAAACCGGCAAGAGTATTTTCTATAACAGATTTTTTATTTTACACTTATCCCCAACGGAAAATGGCATGCTACCATATGGTCTTTACCCACAGTTCTAAACTCCGGCTGTTGGGTTTTACATATATCCTGACAATATCTGCATCTCGGATGGAATTTGCAGCCGTTTGGCGGTGCAGAAGGATTGGGTACATCGCCAGCTAAAACAATCTTTTCTTTTCGCGTTTCTTCATCTATCTGAGGGATTGCAGAAAGCAAAGCCTCCGTATAAGGGTGCAGACTATTATTATAAAGTTCATCTACCGGCGCCAGTTCCACCAAATTCCCAAGATACATAACTCCAACGCGATCTGAAATATAATTAACAACACTCAAATTATGAGAAATAAAAAGATAGGATAATTCATATTTTCTTTGAAGCTCTTTTAAAAGATTCAAAATCTGTGATTGGGTGGAAACGTCCAGGGCGGAAACAGCTTCGTCGCAGACAATAAATTTCGGATTCAAAGCCAGAGAGCGGGCAATACTGATTCTCTGCCTTTGTCCACCTGAAAACTCATGAGGCCACCGCTCCATATATTCTTTGCCCAAACCCACATCACAAAGGAGCTGTTCCACCCTCTGTCTGCGTTCCTGAGCAGATTTCACACCATGGGCAATCATGGGTTCCTCAATAATTTCTCTTACTCGAAATCTGGGATTTAAAGACCCATAGGGATCCTGAAAAATAATCTGCATATCCTTCTTTAATTCTCTGAGCTGTTCTTTATTCAGATCTCCGATTTCCCTTCCTTCAAACTCAATGCATCCATCTGTTTTCTGCAGCAAACCTATCAGGCACTTTCCCATAGTACTTTTCCCACAGCCGGACTCGCCGACAATTCCAAGCGTCTCACCTTTAAAAAGTTTGAAATTGACATCATCTACGGCTTTTACCGTTTTAACAACCTTTTTCATTAACCCCTTTCGGACAGGAAAATATTTCTTTAAATGTTTTACTTCTAATAAAATTTCCATCATTATTCCCCCCTGGCATTTTCATAAAGCCAACATTTTACTGTCCGCCCGCCATCCATTGTAATTGTAGGAGGCATTTCTGTTTTGCATCGTTCCCGGCAGCACTCGCACCGATTGCAGAATCGGCACCCCGCACTGCGCTCACCGGGCGCAATCACTGTTCCGGGAATAGCGTACAGCTTTTCCCCTTTTTCTCCAATTTTTGGTATTGATTTCAACAAAGCTTTTGTATATGGGTGCAATGGCTTTTTGAAAATTTTATCCGATGCTCCTGTCTCAACCACATTTCCCGCATACATAACAATAACTCTGCTGCATAATTCAGATACAACACCCATATCATGCGTAACTACAATCGTACTCATATCTCCACTCTTGCAAAGTTCCTGCATTAAACGAAGTATCTGAGCCTGAATGGTTACATCCAACGCTGTTGTCGGTTCGTCTGCAATCAGTAACTTTGGATGACATGACAGGCAAATGGCAATCATAACTCTCTGCCTTATTCCACCGGATAATTCATATGGATACTGTTTCAAGCGATCCTTCGGCATAGAAATTCCTACCTTCTCCAACATTTCTGTCGCATATTCCAACGCCTCTTTTTTATTATATTTCAAATGTTTACAAATACACTCCGCCATCTGTTCGCCAATGGTATATACCGGGTTTAATGCTGTCATCGGTTCCTGAAAAATCATGGAAATCTCTTTTCCCCTGAGTGCTGTATATTCTTTTTTTGACAGCTGAGTCAATTCCTTTCCATCAAACAGGATAGATCCCCGGTCAATCTGTCCGGGTTTTTTCACCATTCCCATAATTGCACGGGAAGTGACACTTTTTCCACATCCGGATTCTCCAACAATGCCTATAATTTCAGCTTTATTTAGCGAAAAACTCACGTTTTCCACGACTGCCGCACGTCCATTAACTGCCGGATAGCTCACCCTCAAATCTTTTACTACAAGTAATTCTTCATTCAACATTCGCACCTGCCTTTTTCTATAGATTCTTATATATTTCCCATTCCTGCTTTAAAGAAATATCGTTTTCAGGCAGAAATATTTCTTGCTTTAAAGAAAGCTGTGAAATAGCTTCATACAACTGACTTGCCTTCTTCTCATATATCAGTACCAGTGCTGTTAAACCGGCAAACGTTTCCCCATTTTGCAGAATAAAAACAGGCATCCCAAAAAGATTTGAAATTCGCTGCATAAACCCTTTATTTACTGTGCTGCCTCCGGTAACAAATATTCGTTTTATTTCCTCTTTTTTTATGAATGTTTGAGCCTCATTATAAATCTGAAACAAAATACCATTCAGGACAGCTGTCATCTTCCCGCCGTTTTCACTTGGAGCATGGGGATAAAACACTCCATTTTTAAATACACAGCCTTCTGTTTGACCTTCCACTCCTCCTGCCAGCCGTATATATTCCTCTGCGCTGTCTCCACCTTCATTTATTCGTACTCCCTGCAAATAGAGATTTCCGTCCAAATGTTGTGAAAAAAAATTATCCGCAGGAGTAATGCTTGTATCTGTCAGATATCTCAAAACTGCTGTTGTTCCAAGCGAAATGCAACAGTCGCCTTTCAATACTGCGCCTGATGAGATATTTGCCGCCGGTCCATCACCACTTCCTACCAGCACCGGAACTGTATCTATCGACCAGGTATTGGCCACTTTTTTCTTAAGTATACCTGCCAGTTCATATGGTTTCTTCACTTCAGGAAGCATCTCTTCGGGAACATCCAATACTTTAAGCATTTCCTGCCACCATTGCCCGTCTTTCTGACAATAGAGTTGTGTCGTTGATGCCGAAGCACAATCGATTACCCGTTCTCCGGTTAAACAATACAATAGATAGGTTTTAGCATCCATGATATATCTCGTTCTACTCATAACCTCCGGACAATATTTTTTTATCCACAGCAGTTTTCCCGGCCAATATATACCGTTCAACGGACAACTTGTGTTTTTATATATTTCTTCCCGCGATATTAATTCTGTAAGTGATTCGATAAATCCTTCTCCTCTGGTATCTATCCCATAAATCATATTTGCCAATGGAAGGTTGTTTTCATCAAGAAGCAGCAAACTATTCATTTGCGACGAAATGCAGATTGCCCCCACCTGATATTTCTCTGATAAAACTCCCCGAACAGCCTCATTAAATGCCTGATATAGCGCCTCTGCAGAACTTTCGACATAAAAATGATCATATATCTTTGGAGTTCTTATACTTGTTTTTGTTAAAAGTGCTCCGTCGTAATCCATCAATGCAGCCTTTATGTTTGTGCTGCCCAAATCTACCGCCAAAATACATCTTTTTCTAAGTTGGACATTTATCATTTCAGAGCCCTTTTAATTTCTGCTACAGCTTTATCCATTTTCTCAAAGTTCAATGACCCCTTCTCATCTTTTAAGGAACCGTAAAGATGAGGCATTACATATTTTGCACCGGCCTCAAGGCATGTCCGAACAACAGTTCCCACATTATCCGGCGTAATTCCACCTGTTGGTTCTATCATCATATCAAACTCACCGGCAACGCGTGCCGCTTCTGCCAGTTCCTCTAAATGCTGCAGCCCTTTGACCGGGAAAAGCTTTAAACTTTTGACATGTGTTTCTTTGAGCATGGCTACCGCAGCACGGATTGGCACTACAGCCTCTTCATTCTCGCTCATTGGGCCGGTTCCAATCTGCACATAACCAACCCTGCCGGTAGGTTTAATTAACGCATTTGCTATTGTTCGATTTCCTTTTTCATCAATCAATCTCTGTGCCAAAGCTGCCGCAGGAAAAACCTGATTTAAATGTTCCGTGTTACAGCTCAATGCCAGCTTCAGAGCTCGTTCCCACTGGGTGGAGGCTCCATCGCCAAGCCCCGCCGATACACGGATTCCTTTTTCCTGCAAGGCCTGAACAGTTCGAATACCGTCTTCCAACTCAGAGAAAGATTTCGCCGTGACTCCCGTTAAAAAGACATTTCCATAACGCTCCCTCGCCTCAAGACATTGCTCGACACTAAAGCACTGAATGTTAATCAATATTTTTCCGCCAATACTATCTTTAAACATCTGTTCCATTGTTATATCCTTTCCTTTCACTTTGTGCAGACACAAAACCTTACACCTGTAAAAAATCAATCTAATATTTCAAAGATTCGTTTTGCTATGACAGGCAATTCATCTTCTTTCAACTCTCTCGGATCAAATTGAATAATTCCTTCATCCACAAGATGATTTCTTGTTCTGATTGACGGATTGCCGCCTTCTAATTCTGAAATCATTTGTTTTCCGGTCAATTTACAATTTTCCCCAAGTATTAGCTGTACACGGGGAATCGGGCGTGTTGCATCCCACTTGATTCTGGTCGTAATTCCTTTTACATCTGATAAAAGACGCTGTAATTCATTTGCAATTTTCTCAAATCCTGCAACCTGTTGTTCCTCATTTCGCCTGCTGTATTGCTCCAGAGCAAAATAAAGACCCATAATATTTTCTTTTCCTACCTTCATCATTCTGGCAATGCCTTTATCCTGAATCTGACAGTTATGCATCCGCTCTTCAGACCCGATAATTAAACCCGAGGTCGGCCCGCCAATAGCTTTATGACCGCTGAACACTACATAATCCGCTCCACTTTCTGCATAATATAATAAATCCGTTTCTGCGGCAGCATCTACGATTACCGGAAGGTTGTGTTCATGCGCGATTTTAATCACCTGTTCCAAAGAAAGCATGCCGTTCGATACCGCATGATGGGAAACTACATACACAACCGCAGCCGTTCTTTCATTAATTGCGCCAAGTAAATGATACTCCTTTGTCCCTGTTACCATTCCAATCTCTTTAACAACTGCACCGGTCAAACGAATGGCCTGAGCAATATTGGCGCCAAAGTTAACCATATGACCTTTTTGAATAATAATCTCATTCGGTATCCAGTTCACATCCGGGAGCATTTCTACCTTATACATATCTCCTCCGGTTAATACCGATGCAACAGAAATCACAATTCCCGCGGCACTGCATGCGGTTACACAGCCGGCTTCCGCACCTGCCAAATGAGCTGCCAATTTTCCAATCTTTGGTTTCAGCAATTCCATATCCACGTATCCTTGAGCAGCCATCCCCATTTTTTCAATGACATCCGGTTCAATTGCAGAGCTCCCCAAATATGTCATCTTTCCAGCCCCATTAATAATCTTAGGCAATCCTATTGTCTCATATGGATTCATATCTCTTCTCCTTCTGTCAATTCTTATTCCATCCGCCCATATGCATATGTATTGTCATAGACATTATTTCCGTCAATCCTACATTCACTTTATGACAAGTTCCATCATTTTTAGGATCCACATATGCGGTCAACCCGTCAATTGCCCCTGCATCCACTAAGGCATCTGTGATTCGAACGATATCTATGTGATCAAATATTTCTGCTTTATTTACTGCGGCTGATATGCATGCCGCCATGCCAAGCGCTCCCCAATTGGAGATGCAGGATACAACAAGATGATCTACTTTCGTAGCCGGAACTACAATGTCGCCATTTTTTAAATACCGAATAATTGCTCCTGCTGCATTGCCCATACCCAGCTCATTTCCGCCGTCTCCAATGCCAATGGTTAAAATTCCTCTCTCTCTGGCCTCTCTCATACAATAATCTGCTTTGATGACCAACTCTGTCGGTACTTCTCTGCCGGTTACATTGTGATAAACGCCCTCTTTATTTGCTCCTGGAAGTTCTATGGAAATCAGCGCATCCGGTCTTATTTTATCAAGCAATTTTTTTGCATCTGATTCCGCTTTCTCTGTTTCCGTGGTAAAACTGATCACTGTCGAAACAGAGGCTTTCGGTGGCCCCGGTTTTGATTTTAATGCCGTCTCCAAATCAGATACGATCAGCCCCGCGGCTCTCAGGCCCGCAGCACCGAATTTATATAATTTTTCTTCCATAACAAGAATCGGAATAACATCAAAAGCTTCTTCCAGAGCACGTGCCAGAATAGCTGCCCCTACCGGCCCATCCGTTTCCGTTAATCCTGAGATCAGCCAGGAACGGCTCGGCCATCCGGTAAAAATCAATACACGGCTTCCCGGTTTCATACGTTCTTTTAATGCAAGTACTGCTCCCATGGCAAGCGGCATTTTTCTCTCTCCATACACCTGAGCATATAATTCATGAGAAATGCCTCTCGCCGTATAATCTTTTGCAACCAACGCGTCGATGACTTCTCCCAATCTGATCAATTTATCCATATTATCCATTCTTTGCTCCATTTCTAAGTACTCTTTTGTTTTCGTGTTTTTGTAAATTATGTTTTTTTAGAATCCAGTCTGTTTCTGATTCCGTCTCCCAACAAATTAAATCCTAAAATTAAGATTGCAATAAACAATCCCGGGAAAATCATAAGGTGAGGCGCCATATCAAAATACATGCGTCCCCGACTTAACATTGTTCCCAATTCTGCTGTAGGCGGCTGAACCCCTAATCCCAAAAAACCTAATGCGGACGCAACAAGCAACGCTTCACTGGCCATCAAACTTAAAATTACTGCCGTATTTCCTGTAATATTTCGTATAATGTGCCTCGTCAAAATAAAATATGTGGTACTTCCTACTGCTTTTCCAGCTTCGATATATTCTAAATTTTTGACCTGCATTACAAAGCCCCTGATATACCTGATCAACTGCGGTGCCTGAGTAACAGCAATCGTGAATACCAACCCCCAAAAACTGGATCCAAAAATAGTTACAACAAAAATAGAAAGAACCATAGATGGGAATGTAAGAATAGATTCCGAGACAACAGAAATTACCCTATCCACATTGCCTCCCACATAACCGGCGCACAATCCAAAAGGAAGAGCGAGAATATAAGCAAAAGACACCCCACATACCGCAATCATCAAATCAATCCGTCCTCCCTCAAGAACTCTTCTGAATAAGCCTCTTCCCGCTTCATCTGCTCCAAATAAAAATTCTCTATCCGGTCTATGCAAAGCATTCGCCAAATTCTGACTTTCCCCTTTTAAGAAAAAAGGAACAATGCATACAAGTACGGCATAAATAATAATAATACCCGCTCCGATTGCCAGGCTTCGATCCTTAAAAAAACGAAACAGCTTCTTTTTCCCTATTGACTTTTCTCTCACGCCTGTCCCTCCTATTCCAGCCGAATTCGTGGATCAATCTGTCCATACAATAAATCTACAATCAAATTTATACTCAGAAACGCCAGTACAAAAAAGAACGTGATCCCCTGCATTAACTCATAATCTCTGAAACTTACAGCCGCCAATAACAGTTGTCCCATTCCCGGATAGGAAAACAAATTTTCAATAACAACAGATCCCCCCAGCAGATACCCTGCCTGCATACCAACCATTGTCACTATTGGCGGAAGAGCCGGTCTCAATATGTGACGAAAAATAATAACCCCTGTTTGCATTCCTTTAGCTTCCGCGAATCTTACATATTCTTCATTAACTACTTCCATAACCGCAGATCTGGTAATTCTCGCAATTAAAGCAATAAGTCTCGCCGCGATTGCCAACACCGGCAATATCATTGCATAAAATGAGCCATATCCAATTGCCGGTAATACGCCTAATTTCACCGCAAAGATCTGAACCAAAACAAGGCCCAGCCAAAAATTGGGTACTGCCAATACGCATACCCACAGCATCAGCAAAACCTTGCTGAGTTTTGAATCCGGGTATACCCCTGAAAAAATACCTGCACTAACACCAATTACAACAGAAACCAGGATACTGCCTGCCATCAATTGCAGCGTAGGGATAATTCGATTTTTAATTACTTCAAAAACCGGCTGATTATAGGAATAGGAAAATCCCAAATCACCAGTCAGCAAATTTTTCAGGTAATTTACGTATTGTACACCCAAACTTTGGTTCAATCCCATAGTCTCTCTGAGATTATCCACCTCTGCCTGTGTCGCCCCCGGTCCTAAAATCAACGATGCCGGATTCCCCGGGAGCAGACGGAACAAAATAAACATAAGTGATACCACCAAAAACACCTGAAAAACAAGATTACATAGCTTTTTTACTACATAGCCAGACATACAAATCCCCCTTGTATTCTTGTTTTTAAAATAAAAACCGATAAAGCATAATCCGCCGTACCGGTTTTTATTATTTTATAATATTATTTCATGCGATGAACCAGAGTAAATACTACCGGTAATACTATAACATTATCCACATCCGCCGTTGTTGCCGAAATAATATTATTAGAATATAACCAGATATATGGACATTCTTCCCAGACAATTTCTTCTGCCTGTCTCATTGTCGCATTAAACTCTTCTTCTACAACCTGCTCTTTGGCGGAGGTTAATAAACTGTCTACTTCTGAATTGTTATACCATATGAAATTCCACAAACCTGGTTTTTCGTTTTCATCTGCATTTGAAGAAAACAAATTTTCCATATGAATCTGTCCATTACCATGAGATGGATTATACCCCCATAATGCCATATCATAACCCGTCTTATCTGCAGGTACCTTTAATTGATCCCAATAAGTGGATTTTTCTACTTTGTTAATCGTTACCTGAACACCAATCTCTTTTAACTGACTTTGAATTACTTCTGTAAGAACAACATCTTTCGGATACATTCCATCCGGAACAATTAAAGTGAATTCCATTTTTTTGCCGTCTTTTTCTCTGACATCGCCGTTTAATTTCCATCCGGCTTCATCAAGCATCATTTTTGCTTTTTCAATATCGACTGTGTATGGCGTTAATTCTGTAGAACCCACTGTATTCTGCGCCAAAGGTCCGGCCAACGGAGTCACGTACCCCATAAACAATGTTTTTGCAATTGCCTCTTTATCAATTGCATAGTTTAATGCCTGTCTTACCGTCTTATCCTGAAGAATTTCATTTTTCTGATTCAAGCCGACACCAAACACCTGAAGACCCGGTTTAGATATCAATCTGATGTTTGAATCCACCTCCAAATCATCTGCATATTCCACAGGGATTGCATCTGCGACCTGTACATCGCCGCTTTTTAATGCTGAAATACGCGCTGAAGGATCACTTACATATCTAAAAATAACTCTTTCATATAAAGGCGTTCCCTCATAGTAGTCATCATTGCGAACCAAACTTAATTCTGTGCCGGGTTCAATTTTTTCCAGCTTGTACGGACCGGTTCCCACTGGCGCAAGGCCATAATTGTCCGGATCTGCTTCTACCGCTGTCGGACTAGGAATCAGGGCTGAGCCGTGTGCCATAACATTCAAAAAAGCACTATATGGTGTTTTGGTTACTATTTTTACCTCATAATCTGATACTTTTTCTATTTTTTCAATTGGTTCCCACAAAGAATAGGCTCCAAGGTTGATATCAGGATCAATCATCCTAGTATACTGTTTTACAACCGCATCTGCATTAAACGGAGTTCCATCATGAAATTTTATACCTTCTCTAAGCTTGAAATCCCATGTGAGTCCATCTTCAGAGGTTGTCCAGCTTTCAGCTAAATCTGGTTCAAACTGTAAATCCTCAGTAAATCTAATCAACCCATTATGCACAGCAAACGCCGCTTCATAACCTGATGGATATCCCTGTGGCTGCATTCCAGCAGGATCCAAAGATGTAATTGCCATGCTCTGGGCATAAACTAATTCCTTCGGAGCTGCTGCAGTTTCAGAGTTATCTTCTTTTGCCTGCGTTTGCACTGAGCTTGATTTTGAACCGCAGCCACTAAACATACAGCTCAAAATAGCTATCATCAATATTATTGCTATTTTTTTCCGTTTCAAACTTCTTCCTCCTTGCTGTTGTGTATCACTTTTATAATTTACCGATAACATGTTTTTATCCGAACCGTTCTATTCTCCCCCCTTCTCGCACTTTTTAATATTTTTAATATTGTCGGATTTTGTACTTTGGAACATTTCCCAACTTCTTTCATACCTCTCAACTACTTCTTGATAATCGTCAAAGGCCGAACACGTGAATAAACTGTCCAGTATGGCCATTTCCGCAATCCGTGACGCCATAGCATCGTGGCGAAAGGCCGTTTCTTTTGAAGATGTAAAGAATACAACATCCGCTAATTGTGTAATCGGGGAATTTCCAAATTGTGTTATTGCTATAATTTTTGCATTATTGTTTTTTGCATTTTGTAAAGATACTAAAATGTCTCTCGTTTTTCCCGAATGCGAAATGGCAATAATTAAATCATGTTCATCAGCAACCAGGCTCTTATTCACCTGACTGTAATAATCCGTAAACAGCTGACACGGCTTCTTTAATTTACAAAAGCGATGATATGCGTCTGTCGCTACAACGCCAGCCCCTCCAACACCAAAAAAACTAATTTTCTCTGCTTCGGCTATCAACTTCATTCCATTTTCAATTTTTTCCTCTGTCAGAATTGTCACTGTATCCATAAGCGCCTGAGCTGATGCATTAAAAACTTTTATTGCAATATCTTTCTTACTATCCCCCGGCTCTACATCCTGTTGAAGATACTTTGAACTATAATTCTCGGAAGTGTTCTGTGCTAATGCAATTTTAAATTCCTGAAATCCCTTATATCCAATTTTTTTACATAATCGAACAATACTGGATTCACTGGAATTACATTTAATCGCAAGCTCCGTAATCGAATAACGCATTACATTTTCTTGATTTTGTTCAATAAATTCTACAATTTTCACCTCCTTCGGCGTTAATTCTTTTTTGATTTCTCTTAAAACTACTAAACCTGGTTTATTGTCTTTCATATAACCTTCTCTTTTATCCTCCTCTTTTGAAAATAATTTCTGTAATTATTATATATTATGTGGAAGAAATTTTCAATCACTTTTTTATTATTTTTGTGGAAATAATTTTCTGACTCTTTTTTAGAAATGAATGTTGCTGGACACACATAAAAAACACCCGCCGAAGTCCCATCATCCGGGCACTTTTCGGCGGGTGTTTTCTGTATTTTTCTGTATTCATCCATCACAAAAACAGCAGCATATAAATCGGCAGGCAGACAACGTCCCCTTCAACCTTTAAATCTTTCGTATAAACAATATACCGTTCTCCTGTCTTTGCGGAAAATTTATTTTTAAATTTATCCAGCGATACATGGTTTTTATAAGCGGAGGACTTTACTTCAAGCGGACAGATTTTCCGTTTTTTGCTTATCAAAAAATCGATTTCCATGCGATTTTCCGAATTTTCCCTGTCACTTCTTGAATAAAAATAGAGCTTATGTCCCCGGCTCCGCAGCATTTGCGCAGCCGCATTTTCAAAAAACATGCCTTCATTCAATCCAATCCGGTCAAATAGAATGGCTTTATAAACCTCCTCTTCCATAAGCTCATTGTCTGAAAACGCATGACTGAATAACAATCCCGTATCAGCCATATAGCATTTTAATGTAATCCGCTCCTCATTCAATCTCAACCCCACATTGGGATCTGAAGAGTTAAAGCAGGTGTTAATGATCATCGCTTCGTCCAGCCACATAAAGGCGTCTTCATATTCTCTGAACCGAGCCTCTTTCTGAATCGATGCCAGTGAATATTTCTTCTCATGCTTTGAAAGTTGAGAAGGAATACCGTCAAAAATAGAAAGAACTTTACTCTCATAGCCCTTCGCAAATTTTGTGACATCATTTCGGTACAAATTAAGTATCCTCCGTTTTGCCCGGTCCGCCTTTTCAAAATCCTTTGTTTCGATAAAAGCTACTACGGATTGCGGCATGCCGCCTACCAGCATATATTGTCTGAAAAGATTCATTGTCTTGCGATGAATCGCCTCACCCATCGGCTTCCGCTTATCAAAACAATCCTTCATATATGGAACTGTTACCTCATCGCCCATGGCCCAGAGAAATTCCTCAAAATCCAGAGGATACATACTTACATGTTCTTCTTCCGAAGGCAGAACAATGCCTTCCACATTTTGCTTCAGTGTAAGCAGAGACCCCGTTTCAATATAATCATAGCGCCCATCAGCCACGAGATGCTTAATCATCTGTCTGGCTTTCGGATACATCTGAACCTCATCAAAAATAATCAAAGACTCCCGATGAAACAGCTTTACACCATAAAATACGGATAGCTTACTGAAAAATATATCATACTCCGTAAAATCATTTTCAAAAACATCCAGAATTTGCTTCGAAACATTTGAAAAATCAATCAAAAGATAAGATTTATACTCCCGCTTTCCGAACTGCTCAACAATATGACTTTTCCCAACCCGGCGGGCGCCCTCCAGCAAAAGCGCCGTGCAACCGGCGTCTTCCTGTTTCCACTTCAGCATACGGTCATAAATTTTTCTCTTTAATTCCATCGTTCCACCACCTGTCATCACGTTTTCAAGGTTTTTTTAAATTCATATTATCACGTTTTCAACGATTATTCAACTTCATATTATCACGTTTTCAAGGTTTCTTTAAAAAACACCCGCCAAAGTCCCATCTAAGCTCTCTTTGGCGGGTGCTTTTATCTTGATTTTTTTATTCTTTCCAATGCAGCCGATGGAGTTCACCGAAAAGCTGCATCTGTTTAAAGTTCTGCTGGCGAAGGGCCTCATACAGCACAATAGCCACAGAGTTGGACAAATTCAGGGAACGGATATTTTCAAGCATTGGAATCCGCACGCAGGATTCTTCATGTTCCACGAGAATCTCCTCAGGAATTCCGGCGCTCTCCTTGCCGAACATGATATAGGCGTCCTCCCCGAAGGCCACATCCGTATAAACGTGTTTTGCCTTAGTCGTCGCCATATACAGTTTTCCCTGACATTCCGGATTTTTTTCAAGGAAATCGGCAAAATTATCGTAGACGGTCACATCCAGATCTTTCCAATAATCCATTCCGGCCCGGCGAAGCTGCTTTTCATTGATCTGAAAGCCCAGCGGCTCGATCAAATGAAGTCTTGAACCGGTGGCCACACAGGTTCGCCCGATATTTCCCGTATTTGCCGGAATCTCCGGCTCCAATAATACAATATTCAGCAACTAGATCAATCCCTTTTCTTTACGAATTTCCGCAACAAACCGGGCGATGCGGTCCGTTGCATGTTTTAACTCATCCAATGAGTAGGCGTAAGAAATACGCAGGAAGCCTTCGCCGCAGTCGCCGAAAGCGGTTCCCGGAACAACGGCAACCTTTTCCCTTTCCAAAAGCTTCATCGCAAATTCATCCGAAGTCATTTCCAGCTCTTTAATGCTCGGGAACACATAAAATGCGCCGAAAGGTTCAAAACACTTCAGCCCCATCTTGCGGAAAGTGTGTACAAGGAAACGGCGGCGCTGATTATAAGAAACACGCATTTCCTCCACATCCCTGTCCCCTTTTTTCAATGCTTCCACCGCCGCGTACTGGCTTGTGGTCGGCGCGCACATGATGGCAAACTGGTGGATTTTCAACATCTGCTCTAATATGGCATGAGGCGCGCAGGTATAGCCGAGACGCCATCCGGTCATGGCATAAGCTTTGGAGAAACCGTTGATCAAAATCGTCCGCTCCTTCATCCCCGGAAGTGAAGCAATTGTTACATGTTTTGCCCCATAGGTCAATTCACTGTAAATTTCATCGGACATCACAAGAATATCCTTCTCGATGCAAACCTCGGCGATATCCTCCAGATCCTCTTTTCGAAGCACCGAGCCCGTCGGATTATTCGGAAAAGGCAGAATAAGCACTTTTGTTTTCGGCGTGATTGCCGCCAGAAGTTCTTCTTTTGTCAAACGGAACTCATTTTTTTCCTGCAGTTCCAAAATCACCGGCTTGCCTCCGGCCAGAATAGTACACGGCTCATAGGACACATAACTCGGCTGGGGAATGATCACCTCTTCCCCCGGATTTAACACAGCCCGCAGGCCGATATCGATGGCCTCGGAACCGCCGACCGTCACCATCACCTCCGTATCCGGATCATATTCAACCTGATACATCCGTCTCAGATAGTTACATATTTCATTTCTCAAATCTTTCAGGCCGGAATTGGACGTATAAAAAGTCCGTCCCCGCTCCAGCGAATAAATGCCTTCCTCCCGGATATGCCACGGCGTGTCGAAATCCGGCTCGCCGACGCCGAGGGAAATCACTTCCGGGTCGTCCATCTCGGACACCAGATCAAAAAATTTACGTATCCCCGAAGGTTTAATCCTCACGGTTCGTTCTGCTAACATGTTTTTCACGGTGTAATCAACATCCTTTCACGAGGGCTCTGGGAAACAAAAATTGTCCCGTGTTCTTTGTACTTTTTCAGCACAAAATGAGTTGCCGTACTGAGTACTGAGTCCAATGGCGACAGCTTATCCGAAACAAACATCGCCACTTCCTGCAATGTCTTTCCTTCCAGCATGACCATCAGGTCAAAGCCGCCGGAAATCAGATACACCGTATTCACTTCACTGAAATTGTAAATGCGCTCCGCGATCTTATCAAATCCCTGTCCGCGCTGCGGCGTCACCCGCACTTCAATCATAGCGATAACCTTCTCGTTATTCACTTTATTCCAGTTGATCAGGGTATGATATCCGCAAATGATCTTATCCTGCTCCATTTCATAAATGGCCCTGGATACATTATCTTCCGTATCCCCCAAAAGAACGGCCAGGTCCTCCACACTGACTTTGCTGTTCTTCTCCATAATCGCTAAAATCTTTTCTTTTAATTCACTCATTTTACTAATCCTCCAAGAAAATCTATGCCCATTCGGGCATCCCGTATGTTAAATGCTGCGCATGGGCGTGCTACGTCAAGCTCCGCGCGATAAGGTATGCCCATTCGGGCATCCCGTATGTTAAATGCTGCGCATGGGCGCGCTACGGTATAATTTATAAAGCTCATCCGTTTTCGGCGATTCCAGATAACGGGTCTCCCCCTCGTCATAAACAATGATTTTATCATTATTATCCGTAAACTTGCCGATCACCGCGCTGTGGATGCCTGCTTTTTTCAAATGTTCCACCAAATCGTGCCCCCGGTCGCAGGCGATCAACATCGAACCGCTGGAAATAAGCTGATAAGGATTCAAGTCAAAATACTCGCAGATCTCCACCGTTTCCTGCTTTAAAGGAACCTTTTTTAAATCCACTGTCAGGCCCACATTTCCCGCGGCCGCCATTTCCCAGAGTGCGCCAAAAATGCCGCCCTCCGTAATATCATGCATCGCAGCGACACCGAAGTCTCTGGCGAGCATCGCTTCCTTCACCACGGACAGATACTGAATAAAGCCCTTTGCCCTGTCCACAAATTCCCGGCTGTAACGGCTTTTAAGCTCTGCTTCTCTGTCTGAGGCGATAATGGCCGTTCCCTCCAGGCCGATCCATTTTGTCACCACGATATCCTGTCCGGGCTGGGCGCCTTTGGTGAAGATCACCGCATCCTTTTTTGCCTTTCCAACGCCTGTCACCGTCACCACCGGCTGATTGACCACCGGCGTCACCTCGGTATGGCCTCCGATAATTTCTATATTTAATGGTTCACAGGCCGATTCAATCTCCCCCATCAGGGATTTTAAATCAGCCTCCTCCGCATCCTGCGGCAAAAGTATGGACAATAGCATCCCCACCGGCTCAGCCCCGGCCGAAGCCAGATCATTGGCTGTCACATGGACTGCCAGCGTGCCGATCTCGGAGGCTGCCCCTGTGATGGGATCCGTTGAAAGAACAAACACCTCGTCCGGCGCCAGTTTAAGCACCGAACAGTCCTCGCCAACCCCCGGATGGATTAAAACCTCGTCCCTTTTTAATTTTATCTGCTTAAATACCGAGCGTTTCAAAACGTTTTCCGGTACTTTTCCAATCTTCATGTTAATAGCTCCTTAAATTATAAAAATGAAACAAGAATTCCGGCCACCATCGCTACCACTAACAATATAACAATAATTCTCGATACCATCTGTCTTGTTTTATGATTCATTTTCTATCCACTCCTTATCTTGCGCCGACCGAAGATTTTATTACCGCGCCATCCGTCCATACTGAAAAAGAATTTTATCAATCAGTCGTGACGCCTCACTCCGGGTCAGGCTTTCCAAATCGCTGTTAACCTCTATTCTATGATATTTTGCCAATTCCTTCAAGTATTCCTTTTGCCGATTTGTCGCCGGCTGAACTTTCTTTTGCTTCCACACCAAGGGCTCCGCATTGAACAGCTTTGCCTCTGAGGCGCCGAAATAATACTTTAATGTTTGATACAGCTTTGCCGTCGCCAGCGCGTCGTGATAGGCCCGATGGGCCGACACATTCACAATGCCATAATGATCACACAGACTTTCCAGGCTTCTCGACGGCAGCTCCGGCAGAACCTTCCGGGCAATCTTTAGTGTATCCAGCCCTTCTTTCTTAAAATCCATATAATATTTTTTCGCGTACCGATATGTAAATCGATAATCAAACATAAGATTATGGCCGACCACCGGATACTCTTCACAAAAATACAGAAAGTCATAAATTGTCCTGTCCGTCGGCCCTGCATTGGCCACCATGTCATTGCTGATGCCCGTCAGAGAAGTCACCAGCGGTGAAATGGGATTATCCGGCTTCACAAACCGTGAAAACCGGTCGATCACCTTGCCCTCCGCCACCTTTACGGCGCCAATCTCTATAATTTCATCCTTCTCCGGCGAAAGCCCGGTCGTCTCCAGATCAAAACATACATAAGAGTTTACCATAATTTCACCTCAACCGTCCGGCTTTTATAGGTCAACGGATCTCTGTTCAGATAATCGAACCAGATAAATACGCCGTTTTCACCGCCAGCTCCTTTCCGGATATCCCGGGTAAAATGCTCGATATGGGTCATCCGCTGAATCTGCTTTGTCGTATATTCCTCATAACCTGAAAAATAACGTTCCCTGTTCTCTTCTCTTTTGAAAAATTCCACATATCGGGCCTTATACGCATCCTGGCCGGATGCCCAGGCCGGCCGGTTTTTTACATTTTCTCTTAAATATAAATCATAAGTCAATATCTGGACAAAAATATCTGTTTCTTCTATTTTAAGATTTTCTTTTACAAAATCCAGTAAAATTTCGTATCTGGCCATCCGTGAATGGCTGACGCCATTGAGCCCCTGCTCCTCATAATATTGAGCCATTTGCTCATACATGGAAAAAGCCGATGGAAAATGCCCTTCCAGCCAGTCTAAGCTGTTCTCAAACTGACGACTGTTGTAATAAACCTCCACCATTTCCTCCACGCCCTTTAAAACAAGGATATCGTCATAGGAAAGCCATCGGGTCGCCATCACCTCATAAGGCGGCTCCGGCTGATAAACCAGCCCGTAATCTTCCGCCTTTTCCCGCATATAGGAGCCCTTCAGCACCTTCAGAAATCCAAGCTGAAACTGCTCCGGCTTTAAAGCATAGACATCGTTAAAAGACTGCTTGAACCGCTCCAGATTTTCATAAGGAAGCCCCGCGATCAGATCCAGATGCTGATGGATATTTTTCCCCGCATGAATCCGCTGAACGATTCCTTTTAACTTCTCAAAAGAGACATTTCGCCGGATTTCCTGAATTGTCTGAGGGTTTGTGGACTGTACGCCAATCTCCAGCTGAATCAAGCCCGGCCGCAATCCGGCCATAAATTCCAGTTCTTCCTCCGTCAGCAGATCCGCCGTGATTTCAAAATGGAAATTTGTTTTGCCCTTATCATGGGCTTTGATAAATTTTAAAATCTCCATGGAATGTTCCCGCCGGCAGTTAAATGTCCTGTCCACAAATTTAACCTGGGGTATTTCCCAGTCAATAAACTGCTGCAGCTCCCGTTTCACTAAATCCAGATTCCGGAAACGTACTTTTTTCTCCACCGAGGAAAGGCAATAACTGCACTGAAACGGACAGCCCCGGCTTGTCTCATAATAGATGATTTTATTTTTAAAGTCTTCGGGGCGGGTATACACAAAGTTTAATCGGCTCATATCGACAAAATCCCTCGGACCGTGCACATGAATCCGGCTGCCGGCCGCGCCCCCGATGCCGCTGTCATCTCTATGGCGGTGCCCGATGCCAAGCACCTTTTCCACATCCATATCTCCGTTCCAGCAGGCCATCATTTCCCGAAATGTGTCCTCCCCCTCGCCGTACATCACGCCGTCAATAAAAGGCCATTTCTCCAGCCGCTCCGCTACGTCAAAGGAAACCTCCGGGCCGCCGAGCCATATTTCTGTCCGGGGTGCCACCTGTTTCAGCCATCCGGCGACCTGTTCCACAAAGCCGATATTCCATATATAACATGAAAAGCAGACAACTTCCGCCTTTTCCCGATACAGGCTTTGAAAAATCTCTTCCGGATATTGATTGATCGAATATTCCATCAGCTTTACCTGGGGCTCATAAGGGCCGCAGTTGGCCTTCAGGCTGTAAACCGCCAGATTGGAATGTATATATTTTGCATTGATTGCCGTTAAAAGTACCTTCATATCTTCACCTTAAAAATCCTTTATTAACTACCTTACTATATTCTTTTAAATAGTCAATAGCCAAATCGGAGAAAGTATGGTATACTAATACGCAAAAAAATGATTTGCATGCAAAATATTTATTGGAAATAGTTTGGAAAGGAGTTTTTATTATGAGATATGAGGGAATTGTTTATCGTCCCCCAAGCGAGGCCCGCAGCCTGATTCTCCAGTTGACGATTGGATGCGCCCGAAACGAATGTACCTTCTGCAATATGTATAAAGATAAGAAATTCCGCATCCGTGATCTGGATGAAGTGGTTGAGGATATGATCACGGCCAAAAGATACTATATGTTTGATATCGAACGGGTATTTCTTGCCGACGGCGATGCTCTGATTGTAAAAACAAAGGATTTACTTTATATTATTGATAAGATTCACGAAATTCTTCCGACAGTCAACCGCATTACCGCCTACGGCGCGCCGAAGGATGTGCTTGTGAAAACGCCGGAAGAATTAAAAACATTGCATGAAGCCGGTTTGGACATGGTTTATATGGGCGCCGAATCCGGCTCCGACAAGGTGCTGCAGGCTGTGAAGAAAAATGCGACTCAAGCCGAGATCATTGAGGCGGGACAGAAATTAAAGACCGCCGGACTGAAATCCTCAATTACTTTGATCTCCGGCCTCGGCGGTATCGAAAATCTGGAAGAACACGCGGTGGAATCCGCCAAAGTCATTTCCGCCATCAAACCGGAATATGCCAGCCTTTTGACCCTCCTCATCGAGCCGGGCACGCCCCTTCATCATGAATGGAAGTCCGGCAAATTTCATCCGCTGGAAGGGCCGGACGCCATTTTTAAGGAAATGACTCTCTTCCTTCAAAATATCGACAGCGAAGGCACCGTATTCCGTGCGAATCATGCCTCCAACTATATTCCTCTCGGCGGCACATTTAACCGGGATATACCGGCTTTGCTGGCCCAGATTGATGCGGCCGTAAAAAACCGGGCTTTCCGCCCCGATACCTTCCGGCAATTGTAAGAACAAAAAACGTTTCCCTCCTGTACCTTGAAACGGTTCCGGAGGGAAACGTTTTTTTATTTATACCCCTCTTATTGAACTCGAATGGCCACATCCTCTGTGAGTGCATCCGTAAGCTCATCGGCAAAAATCTGGATTGCCTGAGGAATATTTGTCTGTTTCCGCAGAGAGACCCAACAAAAACACTGCGGCGGCGGAACAAGAGGAATGATCCGCATAGTCTTTAAATGGGGCCGAACCACCAGATTATCATAAATCATGCAGCGGTTAAAAATGCAGACGCCTTTATTTAAAACCGTATATTCCAGGAGCAGACCGATCTGAGAACTCTGATAGGCCACTTCCGGCTCATATCCGGCCTTTCGGCAATTGCTTATGATCTGATTATAATTATTATGTCCGCTGGTAACGATATTAAAAATCGAATTTCTCAAATCCTCAAATGTCAGCTGTTTTGCATCATAAAATTCATTGCCTTCTCCGACAGCCACCGCCACCTCGTCCTCAAATCCCGAATAAGTGATAATATAGGGTGAAACCAGCATATTTTCTGTCATCCCCACATCCAGTTCCCCAGTGATCAGAAGCTGCTTGATTGTTTCTTCGGGAAGTTCGTGGATATTAATCTTAATGTGAGGATATTTCCTGCGAAAATTATAGATAAAATTTGAGGTAAAAGGTGTCTGATACAATGGAATCACGCCGTAATTCACCGTCGCCCGCTCAAAGGAACCGATACTTTTTAAATTTTCCTCAAAGTAATCATAGGCATTGAGTACCGGCCGGGACAGATTAATGACATCTTTACCCGCCAACGTCAATACATTCCGCCGCCCTACCCTTTCAAACAGTTTAAACCCCAGTTCGGACTCCATTTTTTTCACCGTTTTTGTTAATGACGGCTGAGTAATAAAAAGCCGATTCGCCGCCTGCTCCATCGAACCGCACTGGGAAATCTCATATAAGTATTTTAATTCCCGAATATCCATTATTCACCTTCTATTCATAGCTTTTGGCTATATTATATATGAAATCTCTTCATTTGTAAATTCCTGTAAAATGCTTTAAACTAAAAGCATAAAGGATGAAACGTACGTTAATCGTTTAGTTGCACGAAGTTATTATTTATAGATAGGGGGAATAAATTTATGCCTTATTTTGCAACAAGTGATCATTGCAATATATATTATGAAGAGCGTGGAGAAGGAAAACCGCTCGTACTCATTCATGGTTGGAGCTGCAACCACCATTATTTCAAAAAGCAGGTTCCGGCTTTTGCAGAAAAATATAAAGTAGTTACTCTTGATCTGAGAGGTCACGGAAATTCGGACCGCACGGAATTCGGCCTGACATTGCCGCGTTTTGCTAAGGATGTTAAAGAATTGATTGATTACCTCGGACTGAAAGATGTGACTTTACTCGGCTGGTCCATGGGCGCTCAGATTATTTTTGAATATGTAAAACAGTTTGGCTGTGAAAATCTTGCAAATGTCGTAATCGTGGATATGTCTGCCAAGATTATGGCCGAAGCCGATGAAAACTGGCCGCATGCCGTATTCGGCAAATACACCCGCGCCGATACTTTAGCTCAATTAGATGCCATTGCAACGGACTGGGGAGCTGTTGCCGAAGCTTTTGTACCTGTTATGTTCAGTGACGGCCCATGCCGGGACGAAATTCCTTGGGTTATGAATGAAACACTTCAGAATACGCCGCATGTTATGATTTCCATGTGGGTTGCAATCATGATGAACGACTACAGAAAGGTTGTTGAAACGATTACAGTTCCTACATTAATCACCTATGGAACCCGCCCATCGCTGTACAGCCCAGAAAACAGCCAGTGGTTGGTAGAACATATTAAGAACAGCAAAGCAGTTGGATTTGACGGCGGTCACGCACATCACTTCCAGGATGCAGACAACTTCAACAAAGCTGTTATGGAATTTATTGGATAAACTTTAAAAAATGTTGCCTCGCATTGATCATATTCTCAATGCGAGGTGCTTTTTTTGAATAAAAAACTTTTGACAACCATTTTGAAGGCCAGGGAACCTAGTAAGCTCAACTGCTAAATTCCATAAATACAATTGCCCAGACTGATGATTCAACCTGGGCAATAAAATTGGCAAATACATTATACTTTTTTATCTGATCAAGCTTCTTTGTTTAACGCACCTGCAACACGCATCATGATCGGTAAGCAGATGAAAATAGTGATGGTACCTACACCCAACAGGATTGGAAACTTCTGTGGCCAAAATTGAATGACATTTGCATTTGCCATACACCAAACACTGTTGAGAAAGATTTCAAAGAATGAAAAGATTGCAACCCTTACAACGTATTCAACAGTTTTGTTTGAAATATTTTTAGTAATTGCCGCTGCCCAGTCCATACAAGGGAACAAATAGTTAATAGCCACTGCAATAGCGAAAGCACCGACCCATCCTTGAAGGATCGTAAATGGTGTTAAAGGCGCGCCAAGAAGAAACATCGCAGATGAATTTAAAACAAAGGACATAACTGTGCCCATACCTGTTTCAAGAGTTCTGCCAAAATCGAATGGAACAAAAATTTTCATAATTTCAACTCCTTGTTTGCATCTATGTATCTGTGTAACCTGATTTTTCTTATGTATGTGTAACTTATTTAAGATTTTCTTTCATTTCATTAAGGATGAAATCGCTGACAACATCAAAAATTTTGCGTCCGACTTCTGCTGTAGCAACTGCAGGACTGCCAAAATATGTGTTTGGTGCACCGGCTTCTGCAAAACTCTGGGCACCGGCTTCTAATTTAGCAAAGAAAAATTCAGCAGCATGGTTTGCAGGAAGTGTTTTTGCCACATCCGCATCAACCCATTCAGGGCAGACATACATAAGCTGGGCTGTCTCAATTTCACCTGCATGAATATCAAATTCAGGATGTTCCCCTTTGCAGATGTCCTTATATGTGAGTGGAAGCGCTTTAGCAAACCAGTCTGAGAACATGAATTCAAACTCCGGAATAACTTTCTTAACATTGTTGGCTCCTTCTTTGATTGCATCCATGCTGGACGGTTCTGCATGGCCACTAAGAAGTACAACTTTTGTGAAGCCTGTCTTAGCCAGGCCTAAACAAACATCTTCGACAATGTTGACCATTGTTTCGTAACGAATGGTAATGGTACCAGGAAACTTACATAAATCAGCGATACAATATGTAATTGGTGTTGCAATGAGAGATTCAACACCCTGATCTTCTAATTTTCTCGCACAGTCCTTGGCCATTGTGAAGGCTGTGATGACATCAGCGCTTACTGGAAGGTGCGGACCATGAGCTTCGCAAGGACTCACTGGGAGAAAGGCCAGATTTGTTCTCTCGGAAAGCGCCTTAACCTGATCTCTATTCATCTGATATAAAATGTTTAACATAATTTAACCCCCTTGTTTCTTTGAACTCAATCAACTTTAACAAATATTTTTCTTAAACTGATATACCGGTATGTAAGTATTATATAACCGGTATACCGGTATGTCAATAGAAAATGTACATTTTTTTACAATGTTCTTGTGTTCTGTCCGGATACGAGTTAGAATAGATAGCAGCGTAGTTTCTCAAGTATTTTACTATTTGATGATAAACTACGCTATTAAACAGAAAGGAATGTAGATGTTTTTATTTCTATGAACATCATATAAGATGAACGATGGCAGACTTATTAAAAGATATCGCTTATGATAAATTGCGCAAAATGATTGCCCAGGGCAAATTCGAATATGGAAAAATATACTCCTTAAATGCATTGGCTGCAGAAATGGAAATGTCCAGAACACCGGTCAGAGATGCGATCCAGAAACTCGGGGAGCAAAGGCGCATTGATATAATGGCCAGCCGGGGATTTCGCCTTCATGTTATGACGCAGGAAGAGATGGAATTTCATCGCCACTTCAGTAATGCTATTGAATGTTATTGTATTCAGGAATTGACGCAGGATTACATGAAAGATCCCGGTAATGTTCATGTGGCACGTATGCAGCACCTTCTGTCCGATATGGAGAAGGCTCTCACCGAAGATACACCATTTGCTGAATATTTCATACTGGATCAGGAATTTCATGCAGCTATTATCGATTCCCTGGATAATGCATATTTTTCGGATCTAAAAAAATCCCCGAATGGTTTCTTTGATCATCCGGAATTGCAGCTGACAGATAAAAAGATTGCAAGAAAGGTCATTTATGATCTACATAAAAAGATTCTTGATGCCGTATGTTCCGGCGATGTTCATGGTGCGGTTCAAGCTATGATTGAACATTCTGATGTAATGATGAGCGCGTTCTAAAAACACTGTACTATAATCCAAACTAATTAAAAAACGTTTCCATCCGAAACCGTTTCAAGGTTCCTGATGGAAACGTTTTTTATATATTTAGTGGCAGCCATGATTTCCGCATCCATGGTCCCCGCCGTGGTGACCGCCGCAGTGATGTCCTTCCCCGTGGCCTTCGCCATGATGACTGCACATCACATCCGGGTCATAATTCAGATTTCCGCTTAAGAACGAAGCGACCTGGGCATCCGCATCACCGCAGGCGCCGCCGAATAACTGAATTCCTGCCGCCGCCAGCGCATTTCTCGCACCGCCGCCGATGCCGCCGCAAATGAGCACATCAACTCCCTGCTCTGCGAGGAAACCGCCGAGAGCGCCATGCCCCTGTCCATTAGTATCAACAACAGCGGAGGCAACCACTCTGCCCTCTTCGACTTCATAAATTTTAAACTGTTCCGTATGGCCAAAATGCTGGAACACCTGGCCATTTTCATAGGTTACCGCAATTTTCATTTTCTTTTCTCCCTTTCCTCCGGCTTTCTGTTCGCACAATATATAATTCCCGCCTTCGATTCTGAGAGATGCGCCTTCCACCAGGAAACGGGCCAGCTTCTTCCGTGCCTCCGTATATAAAGCCTGTATCGTTGCCCGGGAGCCATCCATCTGACGGGCACATTCCTCCTGAGAAAGTCCCATATAATCGATCAAACGAATGGTTTCATATTCTTCCACGGTAAGCATGATGCCCGAACCGCTCCCCCCATTTCCGTAAAAATTCCAACACACCGGGAGCCGGCAGACTTTCCGGGATTTGACTGGTCTGGCCACAGCTGCATCTCCTCTCTTCTTCAGAATACTCCTATTATTGACATATGTCAATAATAATGTCTAACGGGTAATATTTTTCAGCCATTTTTTTGAGCGATACCGCGCATAGGAAAAAGGCAATTTTAACATTTCATCACAGGTCAGGCACAAATATACAACCCACACCGGCTGTTTCAGAAGAAATGCCGCAATGGCCCCCGCCGGAAGGCAGACACCCCAAAGGGAAACAGCGTCCAGCGCCAGGCCGATCCGCGTATCCCCGCCGGCCCGGAACGCTCCGACGATCAACGTCACATCCACTGCCTGGCACAGCACATAGAGAGCCATAATGACCATCATTTGCCCCAGATAACCGTCGGCCTGCGGTGTAAGCGTCATAAACCGCCGGGCAATCGGGCTGACACAAAGCATCACGATACTTCCGCCGACGCCAAGCAGCGCGCTCAGCTTCACAAGCCTCGAAGCATAAATAAGCGCCAGCTCTTCTTTCCGCTCCCCGATGGTCCGCCCCAGAATAATGGCCGTCGCATTGGCCACCCCCATGGTCACGACCATGGCAAGCTGCCGGGTGACCTGAGTAATGGAATTGGCCGCCACAGCAGCGCTCCCCATATGGCCGATGATCGCCGCAATGGCCGAAGTCCCGGTTCCCCAGGCCAGTTCATTCAAAATGACCGGAAGCGCATAGATTCTGAAATCCTTCATCAATTCCTTTTCGCGGACAAATAAAAGTGAGGGACGGAAATGCACCTCCGGATGTACCTTTAAAATGTAAATTAAAACGATCCCGCACTCTGCCACATGGGCGATCACTGTGGCGCAGGCCGCACCGGAAACACCCATTGCCGGCGCCGGGCCGAGTCCGAAAATAAATATCGCATTAAAAATCACGTTGACAACCAGCGACGCTGAATATACCAGCGTCGATATAATAACCCGTTCCACGCTGCGCATAATATTCAAATACACAACAGCCGCAGCCGCTAACGGATAGGACCAGGAAACGATCCGAAGATATTTGACACCCTCTTCAATGATCGCCTGCTCTGATGTGAAAATCCTCATCAACGCCGTCGGCATAAGCTGTGCCGCCGCAAAAAAAAGAATCCCCACACTCAATCCGACACGCATCGATATGCCAAGGACCTTTTCTATTGTCTCTATATCCTTTTTGCCCCAATATTGAGCCGTAATGACCGCCGCCCCGGAAGTCAGGCCAAAAAGAATTAAAGACATGATGAAATAAATCTGCCCTGCCAAAGAACTGGATGACAGGGCAATTTCTCCAACCTTTCCAAGCATGATCACATCCGCCGATGTAATCCCCACGTTGATGAGATTCTGCAGCGCCATAGGCAGCACCAAAGCAAAGACATTCCTGTAAAACAGGGCTTTGTCATCGCAAAATCTCTGTTCTCTCATCGAAATTTTAACCTCCCGCGAGTAAAACTACTCCCACACATTTCCCGAATCCGACTGTCCCTTGAAGGTCAGCTCCGGACTCTTCACAATAACTTTTGTCCTCGGCGGCACGGAACTCGTGATAAAGGAGCCGCCGGCAATGACCGATTCCTCGCCGATGACCGTCTCCCCGCCAAGAATCGTTGCGCCGGAGTATATAGTCACATTATCCTTAATCGTTGGATGACGCTTTACCCCGGCCAGCTGCTGACCGCTTCGCGTGGAAAGCGCGCCAAGAGTAACGCCCTGATACAACTTCACATGGTCGCCAATACTGGTCGTCTCACCAATAACAACACCTGTACCGTGGTCGATAAAGAAATATTCGCCGATTGTCGCGCCGGAATTGATATCTATTCCTGTCCGACTGTGAGCATGCTCCGTCATAATTCTCGGTATAAAAGGAACATTCTTTATATAAAGTTCATGGGCAATACGATAAATGAAAATTGCATAAAGCCCCGGATACGAGAAAATAATTTCTTCTTTACTTTTCGCCGCCGGGTCGCCATCATAACCGGCCTGCACATCCTTTAAAAGCAATTTTTGAATATGCGGCAGGCGCGCAAAGAAATAGCTGCAGATATCTTCTGCCTCAGCCGCAATCTCTTCCTCACTTTTATTTTCTTCATTCTGATAATTCAATGCAATCTCGATCTGCTGCTTTAAAACTACATAAACCTCCGTCAATGTATTTCCGATAAAATATTCCGGAGCCGTGTCCGTAATATTCTCGGATCCAAAATATCCCGGGAACATCACGCGCCGCAGATCCTTGATCATTCCGATGATCGCGCCCCTGTTAGGCAGATGTTTTCCGGTTTTTATAGCAAATGACTCTTCCGACATATAATATTGAGCGATCTCACGGACAGCCCGGCCGATCGTCATTTTAAATTCTCCGCTCATAAATCTCTCCTCCCCATTCCGGATTATTGTTTATTTTATATATTATACAAGAAAAAAGGGTTGTTTCCAACCCTTTAAATATCTACGCCGGCTAATAATCTTAAATGTGATTTCAATGTCTCAGCTTCTTCTTCAGAAAATATCGACATGACTTCATCATTAACTTTCTCAATCGCATTTAAAACGTCTTCTTCAAGGCTCGCACCCTTTTTTGTCAAGAGCACCTGAATAAAACGCCGGTCCTCTTTACTGATGCTTCTCTCAATAAGACCTTTCTTCTCCATCCGCTCCAGAATACCGGATATTGTGGAATTTTCCAATTTGAGACGCTCGGCAATCTCTTTTGGACTCCTTCTGTCATTTTCCCATAAACAATATAAAACCGAATACTGAACCGGAGTAATATCAAATGCTGAAAGTTTTTCTGTCGTTTTCAAGAAGACCGAATGCTGTGCTGTTGTCAACAGGTAATTCACGCAATCCTCCAGCTGCACCCTTTTCACTCCCTTTCCCTTACTAAATAAAATAAAGGTTTTTCGGCGCATTGTCAATCTTTTTTACTTTTTTTAACATTTATTTTGCCCGTTGAATTCCTTTGAATTCAAGAAAGTTGTAAAAATGTCCAAAAATTTCCTGTTTTTTTCTATATGTGAAAATTGAATTTTGCCATTTTTTTAACGAGAAAATCATTGACATTAGTATACAACAGAGTTATAATTTTTGTATAGTAATTAGCATGCAAATCTTTTTATGGCAAGCGTTTTGCATGAAACTATTAACTAAATATTTTTAGGAGGCGACATTATGAACAATTTATTAATGGAAGTCGAAAACGAAATCGCAGTGGTAACTATCAATCGTCCAAAGGCATTAAATGCTTTGAACACAGAAACAATCGTTGAACTCAACGAATGCCTGAAAGAAATCGAAGCAAGAGATGACATCAAAGTTGTTATTTTAACAGGTGCTGGACAGAAATCCTTCGTAGCAGGTGCTGATATCTCCGAAATGGTTAATCAGAATCCGGTTGAAGGCCGTGCTTTTGGTCTTAAAGCTAAAGAAGCTTTCGGAAGACTTGAAAACATGCGTCAGGTTACGATCGCTGCTGTTAACGGATTCGCTTTAGGCGGCGGATGCGAAATCTCCATGTCCTGTGATTTCCGTGTAGCTGCTGAAAACGCTAAATTCGCTCAGCCTGAAACAGGCCTTGGTATCATCCCAGGTTTCGGCGGAACACAGAGACTTCCTCGTTTAGTAAACAAGGGTATTGCTAAAGAAATGATCTACACATGTGATATGATCAACGCTCAGAGAGCATATGAGATCGGCCTTGTTAACCATGTTGTAGCTCAGGAAGAACTGATCGACTTCTGTAAGAAGATCGCAGCTAAGATCATCGACAAAGGCAGCTACGCTGTTTCTATCGCTAAACAGGCTATCAATATGGGCCTTGATATGGACCTTAACAACGGTTTATCCCTTGAAGCTAACTTATTCGGTCTTACAATGTCCACAAATGATAAGAAAGAGGGCATGACAGCTTTCCTTGAAAAACGTGGCAGAACATTAACAGATTTCTAATATTTTCACTGATTTTACTGACATCTAAAGAAAACGTTAATTTATACATAATTTAGGGAGGCTTATCTAAAATGGCAAAAGTAAAAATTATCACAGCGGCTGAGGCTGCTGCTCAGGTTCCAGACGGTGCAGTAATTAATACTGAAGGTTTCGTTCAGGCGGGACTTTCCGAAACCTTAAACCGGGCTTTGGAACAGAGATTCCTTGAAACAGGGCATCCAAAGGATTTGACAATTTTCACCGTTGCCGGACAGGGCGCAGGTGTCGGCACAGGTTCCGACCATTTCGCCCATGAAGGCATGGTTAAACGTTTGATCGCCGGTCATTACAATTTGGCTCCAACACTCCGCACGATGGCTATCGAGGGCAAGATCGAAGCATACAATCTGCCACAGGGTACTATGGCTCAGATGATTCGTGATGCTGCGGGCAAACGTGTTGGTACGATTACACATGTCGGTTTGAACACATATGTTGATCCGCGTATCGAAGGTGCTAAGGTTAACTCCAAAACCACCGAAGATATCGTTAAACTGATTGAGATCGAAGGAGAAGAAAAACTTCTCTTCAAATCTCAGCCATTGGATGTAACCTTTATCCGTGGCACATACGCTGATGAATCCGGTAACATTTCTCTTGAAAAAGAGGCTTGTACGCTTGACGCCACTTCTCTTGCACAGTGTGCAAAAAACAATGGCGGCAAAGTATTTGTCCAGGTTGAAAAAATCGTTGCTGACGGCAGCCTTGACCCGAGAGTTGTCAAAATTCCTGGTATCTATGTAGACGCTGTAATTATCGCCGAGGGCGACGATAATGCTCAGATCTACAAACAGGAATATGACGGTTCTATGACAGGCGATTTTCGTGTTCCTCTTGGTTCTCTTGAAGCTCCAAAGCTGGATGCCAAGAAGATCATTGCACGCCGTGCAGCTATGGAATTACAGAAGGGCGCTGTTGTCAACCTCGGTATTGGTGTTCCGGAATTCGTATCTGCTGTTGCAAACGAAGAAGGCATCGGCGATTGGATGACATTAACTGTAGAGGCAGGTCCTGTGGGTGGTGTTCCGCAGGGTGGCTCTCGGTTTGCGGGCTCTGTTAACGTTGACTGTATCCTTGATCAGCCATACCAGTTCGACTTCTATGATGGCGGCGGTATTGACCAGGCATTCCTTGGTCTTGCACAGGTTGATGAAAAGGGTAACCTCAATGTAAGTAAATTTGGCGGCCGTATCGCCGGCTGCGGCGGATTTATCAATATTTCCCAGAATGCCAAGAAAGTTTACTATCTTGGTACATTCACCACCGGCGGTCTTAAGATTGCCACAGGTGATGGAAAACTTGAGATCACCCAGGAAGGCAAGGCCAAAAAATTCGTTAAAGAAGTCGAACAGATTACATTCTCCGGTACATACGCTGCCAAAATCGGACAGCCGGTTATCTACATTACTGAGAGAGCTGTATTCGAACTTCGTCCGGATGGCGTTTACTTAACAGAAATCGCACCTGGTATCGATCTTCAGACTCAGGTCCTCGACCTTATGGATTTCGTACCAAAAATGGATGGCGAACCAAAATTAATGGACGCTCGTCTCTTTAAAGACGAGATAATGGGGCTCGCTGAATAATCAAACAATAGACACATAAGTGCCATCAAAGGGGATGGGTTTTTTATCCATTCCCTTTTTTTGGCCAAAAAACACGTAAAAATAAGATAATATAACCTTAAGGGGGCCAATTTTGTTATGAATTTAGGTATTTTAGTATTGGTTGCCGCTTTAATCTTATTCGGTTTATTAGCATTTAAACAGATTAATGCATTAATCCTGGCACCGTTGGTAACCATTTTTGTAATCGTTTGCTCAGGTCTGCCGATTCTCGAAAGCTTAAAAACAGCTTTCATGCCGGCCGCTTCCGATTACGTAACAAGCTACTTTTTAACTTTCTTTGTTGGTGCATTGTTCGGAGCTGTTTACCAGCATACCGGCGCTGCTGAGTCTATTTCCCGTACTCTGGCCGGCCTGTGTAAAGGTAAATTTGTTGCACCAATCGTTATGACTATTACAGGTATTCTTACCTACGGTGGTGTCAGTGGTTTCGTAGTATTCTTCGTAATCTACCCAATCGCTTTGAACCTGTTCAAAGAAGCAAACCTTACTCGCCGTCTGATTCCGGCCGCTATTTCCGCCGGTTGCTGGACATGGTCGATGTATGGACCGGGTTCCCCATCCATTCAGAACGTTATCGGTATGAACAGCCTGGGAACTCCTTCCACGGCAGCTCTTGTTCCATCCGTTATCGCTACTATTGCTTCTTATGTTATGATTTTCCTGTGGCTGGAAATGAGAGGCCGCAGCTTTACAAAGAAGGGCCTTGTATTTGATGACCCAACTTTGAAATTCCAGTTGTCACCGGAAGAAATGTCTATGGATGAGGATAAAGACCTTCCAAACTTCTGGATTTCCATGATTCCGATCGCAGCTATCCTGATTGCCTTCAACGGATTCAGACTTCCGGTTGAAACCGCCGTATTTATCGGTGTCGCTTTAGCCACAATCCTTATGTGGAACCGTGTTAAAGGTCTTAACGCCTGGATCGCAGTATTCAACGAGGGCGCTGCAAACTCCGGTGTATCCATCCTGAATACCGCTATCGTAGTTGGTTTCGGCGGCGTTGTTAAAAACACTCAGGGATTTGCTGATCTGGTTGAACTGCTCAAGACATTCAACATGCCTGCACTTGTATTCGTTATGATCACCGTTGCGATCTGTGCCGGCGCTTGCGGTTCTGCTTCCGGCGGTATGGGTGTTGCGTTCAATGCTTTGACAGATACATATCTGGAATTAGGTGCAAGCCTTGAACATGTTCACCGTATCGCAACGATCGCTGCAGGTACTCTGGACAGCTTGCCGCACCAGGGTGCTCAGATCACATTGCTTGGCATCTGCAAGATGACACATAAAGAAGCTTACTTTGATATCTTTATTACACAGATTGCTATTCCGTTTATCGCTTGCTTTATCTTCATTATCTTTGCAACGATGGGATTATAGGATCAGACAATCAAATACATGTATGCAAAAAGGCCATCCCCTAACGGGATGGCCTCATTTATGTCTAACTGAACAGTTTCTTTTTATAGTAGGATTCGGCATTATAAATAGCCGCCACCGGATTATGCCCGGTTACCCGGTCCTTTACGACCATTGTGGTTGTCAGCCCTTCCGCATATTTATAGAACAGGCTGTCATGGCCCACGCAAAGGCCCATAACAATGTTCAAGTCCGTTTTCGCCGCATTTAACAGCTTGGCCTGAAGAATCGGATTGCACATGTTTGCTCCGACCGCGCAACATTCCTCCCGGATACCCACCGATGTCTTCGGCTGGGCTCCAACCTTACAGCCAATGCCGTAAACCTCAAAGCCATGATGCCGCAGAATTTTTGTCAGCATCCGCGTCTCGCGGATCAGGCCGACACAGGTGGCTATACCAATCTTCTTAAATCCCATTCGCTTTGCAAACTCAATGGTTTCCTCAACCCTTGTCAGACGCCCGTAGCCCTCGTATTCCACATCGGCCGCCTGAACCATGATATTATGGTTTTCCGGCTCATTATAGGCCGCCATGGCCTCTTCCTTTACCTTTTCATCCATATGGGTTGTCGGGCAAAAACCCGGATAGGTTTTATCTCCCGCATCACAATTTGTCACGCCGCAGTCGCCGCAGCTGAATTTCACATCACTCATCTTTCGTCCTCCCAATTGACTTCCTGCATTTTCTTTTATCCATATTGTACTATTTTCCCCCTGCCCTGTCTATTTCCTGAAATTCCAAAAATCTTTTCTGAAATTCAACCATTTCAACTGTTAAAGTGATATAATGATTCACGTAAGAAAGCGGCCTGCATTATATGTCCGTCTAGCGTCCGACAGCCTTATACCGCTGCTGTCTTGCCCGGCGGCGCCGCCGCCGTTCTGCGGCCCTGGACGGCGCCAGCAATGTCCAGCAGACAATCCGGACAAGCATGATCCCAAAGAAAGCGCCCACGCTGTCGATACACACATCCCGCATGGACGGTCCCCGGCCGGCAACGAAGGATTGATGGTACTCATCGGTGCAGGCAAAGCCCACACAGATCACCCCGGCCACCAACAGAAGCGGAAATCCCCGAAGTCCATAAACATAAAACGGGAGAGCTACCGTGATGGCAAGAACAAAATATTCGGTCATATGCGCCGCCTTGCGCACCAGATGTTCAATCTTATCCGCATAGGCTTCGATCTGCCAGTCTTCCAGCGGCTTATCGAGTATCCGGCCGCCGACTTCAACAATCTTACAGCTCACCTTATGGCTGAGCTGTCCCGAATCCACGCCGGATTGGGATGAAAAAGAAAAAATAAGCACCATCATGGCCAGCATAGGCACAAATGACAGTGGCTTTAATATACATAAAATCAAACGTTTCAGCATAAATCATCAGTCCTTTACCAAGTAGTATAAAATATTTTCTTCTTATCATACGCTCATAAGAATAAAAAATCAACAAAAGAAGGGGAAAACTTGAAAACAGATTCAACATCAAACAACACACTGATCAAAAAATTCTGCCTCGGATCAGGGCTTTTTCTGCTGGCCGCCTCGGTGGCTTCCGCTCCATTCAGCGGCGGTCTCACAGGTCTGATCGAGGGATGGAAAACCATACTTATTACTCCCTGCCCTCTGATCACCGATTATTTCGGCGTCGGCGGCGTTGCCGGTACTTTTTTCAATGCCGCCGTCTGCAGCCTGAGCTGTCTGCTGTTCACTCACCTATGCCATGGGCGGACAAACGCATCCTTTCTGGCCGCCTATATGCTTCTGATCGCCCATTGCTTTTATGGAATGAATTTCATAAATATCTGGCCCTGTTATATCGGCGTTATCATTTATTACTGCTATAAGAAAAAAGATTTTCGGGAACACCTGCACATTGCCATGTTTTCTATGGCTTTCGGGCCGCTGGTGAGCGAAATGCTGTTTCGATACACCTTAGGCAGCGCCTATGTTCAGGGCGAAGTCCATATTACTCCGGCAGGAATTTTGCTGACTCTCGCTGTCGGCCTGGCAGCGGGCCTCGCTCTTCCCGGAATGCTGGAAGGCGCTTTATGGATGCACAAAGGTTATAACCTTTATAACGGAGGTCTTGCATTTGGCCTCGTAGGCGGGCTTTTATATGCTTTCCTGTATAAATCCCTTGGCCGCCAATCTGAAGGCCCTACAGCGCCAAATTTTCCGTTTTACGATGGAATCGGCGAATCCAACTGGCTTTTTGCCAACGTTTTTTTCATATTATTATTCGGGGGCACCCTGCTATGCGGCTGGGTATTAAACGGGAAGAGTTTTAAAGGCTATAAAAAGTTGACGGAAGAAACCGGACACTGGTCAAACTTTTCAGAGAAATACGGCATGCCCCTATGCCTGATCAATTTTGGCGTCTATGGATTTATGGTTCTTGCCTATATGAACCTCATCATGCTTTTGAGTGACGGCGTCGCTTTCACCGGGCCGACCGTCGGTGCAATATTCGCAGCCATGACCTTTGCCGCTATCGGCCAGCATCCGAAAAATACCTGGTCGATTTTTGCCGGATACGGTGCATTATCGTTGTTTGTCACCATTTTCTGCAGCCTGAGAGGCGAAGCCGTCCCGTGGACTCTGTCTACCCAGGGATATATCAACGGCGTCGCTTTCGCCACCGGATTGGCTCCGATGGCCGGCCGCTACAGTTGGAAAGTCGGAATCGCCGCAGGCATTATCAGCGCTTCTCTATGCACCTCGACCGCAGCCGTCCACGGCGGCTTTATGCTGTTTAACGGCGGTTTCACAGCCGGGATCACCGCGCTCATCCTTGTGCCGATCCTGGAGCATCATTTTCCTCATATGAAGGTAAAAGGCGAATAAATGCCGCATACACAAAGAAAAAAGACGGACCTTTCGGATACCGTCTTTTTTCCTGTAATTATATTGCATTATAAGTTTAAGCTTAAGGGTATTTTTGATATTAAAAGATATTTCAGGGGATGGGTGCAGTCCCCTGAAATACTCAAAACATTTAATTAGTCAACTTTCTTTAAAGCTTCTGTCAGCTTCGGAACGATCTTATTCAGATCGCCAACGATACCTAAATCACAAATGCTGAAGATCGGCGCGGTTTCTTCTTTGTTGATAGCAACAATAAATTCGGATTCTTCCATACCGGCTGCATGCTGAATAGCACCGGAAATACCGCAGGCAACATAGAGGTCAGGACGAACGGTTTTACCTGTCTGGCCAACCTGACGGTCTTTCTCGATCCATCCGTTATCAACCGCTGCTCTGGAAGCTGCCACTTCACCGCCAAGAACATCCGCAAGGTCTTTCAGCTGAGCAAATCCGTCTGCGGAACCAAGTCCACGTCCGCCGGATACAAGAATCTTAGCTTCCGTGATATCAACCGCTTTCTTATCTGTTTTAACAACTTCACAGATTTCAACATTCATATCCGCTGCCGTAAATTCTACAGCAAATTTTTCAACTGTGCCGACTTTGTCGCAGGATTCCAGCGCCTGCATAACGCCCGGACGTACGGTTGCCATCTGAGGTCTATGATCCGCGCAGAGAATGGTAGCCATGATGTTTCCGCCGAAAGCAGGACGTGTCATGTTTAATAATTTTGTTTCAGGGTCAATTTCAAGTTTTGTACAGTCTGCTGTCAAACCTGTATGGATTCTTGCGGAAACACGCGGAGCTAAATCTCTTCCGATGGAAGAAGCGCCAAATAATACGATTTCAGGGTCATTTGCTTTGATCACTGCTGTAACTGCTTTCGCATACGGCTCAGTTACATATTCTGCAAGCATAGGGTCGTCAACAACGATCACTTTATCCGCACCGGCTTTCGCTAAATCACCGGCAACAGCTTCAATTCCGGAACCCATAAGAACCGCGACAACATCCTGTCCCAAGTCATTGGCGAGTTCTCTGGCTTTTCCGATCAATTCATAACTTACTTTCATAATTTTGCCGTCTCTCTGTTCGGCAATAACAAATACGTTCTTACTCATTTCATTGAACCTCCTGACTTAGATTAGATGATATATTTCTCTTTCAGTTTAGCTACGATCGCGTCAACAGCTTCGTCCGGCGTTAAGTCTTTTAATACGGTGCCGGCAGCCTTCGGCTGTTTTGTGAAGGACTGTTTAACCCTTGTAGGAGATCCTTTAAGACCGATGTTTGCTTCATCAATTGTATCTTTAAGGTCCTCAAGACCCCAAACCTTAACTTCTTTAACATCGTAAGCATCAACGATACCTGCAACGGTCATATATCTAGGCTGAGCAAGTTCCGACAAAGCTGTGATAACGCAAGGCATTTTAACCTTGATGATATGATAACGGTCTTCAAACTGACGCTGTACTTTGAGGCAGTCTCCATCGATTTCAATATTCTCAGCGTAGCTTACCTGCGGAAGTCCAAGATGCTCTGCGATCTGCGGCCCAACCTGAGCTGTATCACCATCGATCGCCTGACGGCCTGTGAGGATCACATCATACTCAAGTTTCTTTAACGCAGCGGCAATTGTGGAAGATGTAGCCCATGTATCGGCTCCGCCAAATGCTCTGTCTGTAACAAGGATTGCTTCGTCGCATCCCATAGCCAACGCTTCTCTTAAAGCAGTATCTGCCTGAGGCGGTCCCATGGAAACAACAGTCACTGTGCTTCCCGGGCATTTTTCTTTCAACTGTAAAGCAGCTTCGATACCCGCTTTATCATCTGGGTTAATAATACTTGGCACACCATCACGGATCAATGTACCAGTCTTTGGATCTAATTTAACTTCGGTTGTATCCGGTACCTGTTTTGCACAAACAACAATCTTCATGATTTCTTCCTCCTATTTCTTATTTCACTGCGTTCATTACTGCGCCGCCGGCAACCATCTTCATAGCTTCGGATGTACCTTCGTAGATTTCAGTAATCTTAGCATCTCTATACATACGTTCTACTGGATATTCTCTGGAGTATCCATATCCGCCCATCAATTGAACCGCAAAACGTGTAACGTCAACAGCAACCTGGGAAGCATATAATTTTGCCATAGCGGATAATGGTGTATAATTTTCATGGTCATCCTTAGCCTTCGCCGCACGCCATGTTAAGAGGCGAGCCGCGTCAATTCTTGTCTGCATTTCAACACACTGGAACTGTGTATGCTGGAAAGAAGAAAGCGGTTTTCCAAACTGTTTTCTTTCTTTGGAGTATTTGATCGCTTCATTTAAAGCTCCCTGAGCAATACCTGTAGCCTGAGCAGCGATACCGATACGTCCTCCGGCCAGAGCTCCCATAGCGATTCCATAACCTTTGCCCTCTTTGCCTAACAGGTTTTCTGCAGGAATCTTGCAGTCTACAAATGCAAGCTCAACATTGGAAGCCGCACGGATACCCATACGCTGAATGTTCTCGCCAACAATCACGCCCGGTGTTCCTTTTTCTACGATAAATGCGGACATTCCTTTTGGTCCTTTAGTTTTATCTGTCAAAGCAAATACCACATAAACATCAGCGAATCCGCCGTTTGTAGCGAATACCTTCTGGCCGTTTAAGATGTAGTATTTGCCGTCCTCTGTTTTTTCGGCGATCGTCTTAGCGCCGGAAGCATCTGTACCGGCACCCGGCTCTGTTAAGCTGAAGCAGCCGGACCATGTTCCGTTAACCAATGGTCTCAAATATTTTTCTTTCTGCTCTTCGGTACCGAAATCAGCAATACACGGGCAGCAAAGAGAGTTATGTACAGACATTGTGATACCACAGCTGGCATCTACTTTGGAGATTTCTTCCATAGCGATGGCATACGTCATGATATCAGCGCCGCCGCCGCCGTATTTTTTGTCATACGGGATACCCATTAAACCGATTTTTTTCATTTTTTCAAGTAATTCAAGGTTGAATACTTCTGTCTCGTCCATTTCCTTAGAGAGTGGCTTAATTTCTTTTTCTGCAAACTCTGCAAAAAGTTTCTTTGCCAATAACTGTTTGTTGGTCAGCTTAAAATCCACCATAATTATACCTCCTGTTTAAGCTCTCAATTTAATAGTTTGTTCAGACATTTTTGCCTGTACGAATACTTTGTATACCAATTATATAGCGCGCGAATAGCTTTGTCAAGTATTTATCAATCATATTTTACGTATATTTGATATTTTTTTGTCTAAAAAAGCCTTATGCAGGCAGATTTATCATCTGACTTTACATAAGACTTTTTTATTGGATATTACTGGAAATATTTTTATTTCTGTTTTTCTCTGAAGATCACACCGGTTACCGTAGGTCCGGCGTTGATCGCAATGGCTGCTCCTATCTGGTAAAAATCCACCGGCGGATAACCGAGCTGACGCGTCATCTCATCGGCCATCTGATCTCTTACTTCTGTATTATCGCCGTAAACAATCATGTATGGGGTCCCTTTTTCGATATCTCCGATGGTCTTCTCTGCGATTTTTTTCACAACCCTCTTTTCACCGCGAACAGTAAGGGCTGTAGAAATTACATGGTCATAAATCCGCATGATCGGTTTAATTCCAAGTTTATCGCCGACGAAAGCCGCCGCACTCGGAATCCGTCCGCTCTTGCTGGCATATTTTAATGTATAGGGCACAAAATAGATGACGCAGCGGTTGACCCAGTCTCTGGCAAAGGCAACGATTTCTTCCGCCGTCTTCCCCTCTCCGATCATCTTTGCCGCTTCGATCACCGCATAACCATAAGCCCCCGTGTAGCTTCGGGAATCAATACTGTAAACCTTAAACTTCCCTTCGGCTTCCGGATGATCCTCCATAAAAAGCTTATAGGCCATAAGCGAGTTTTCATAAGTCGCCGAGCCTTCGCTGTTAATTAAAATGCCGATCAGATCCGTATATCCTTCTTTATATAATTTTTCATACATTTCCTGAAAATCAAAAGCTGTCACCTGAGATGTCGTCGGAATACCGTCATACCCCGCCATCAGTTTATAAAATTCTTCATTATTAAAATCCACCCTGCTGACATATGATTTATCGCCCATTGCAATATTAAAATTAAGCATTTCTATGTCCAGCTTCTGTTCATTCTCATAAGTAATATCACTGGCGGAATCCGTAAATATCTTTATTTTTTCCATTTGTTATTGTCCTCCTGTCTGCAAGTTCACTCAATCCACATAGAGTATAACATACTTTTTTATTAAAATACAGAATATTAAAATTTACTTTATCACCTTTTTTATTTTTATGATAATATAATCTCAGACAATGAATAAATCAAAGGAAGTCAGATCACGATGAATCAGGAAGAAATAATTATACAGGAAAAAAAATATTTTGAACTGGTGACGCGCCTCGGCAGTGAAATGCTGGAAAACGGCGGCGAGATTTTCCGAACCGGCGATGTCATGACTTATGCGGCCCACGCCCTTGGTCTTAAGGATTTTAATACCTTTGTCATCGCCAATGGGATTTTTGCTTCCATGCTGACCGGCGGTCAGACCTACTCCTGCCGTGTCCGCTATATTTCACTCTCGCCAATAAATATCTGTCGTTTAGAGGCCCTGAACCGTTTATCCCGCCAAATCGTCGCCGGTTTGAATGATCCTTCGGAAATCGAAGCTGAGCTGGACAGAATCCAGTCCCTCGAGTCCTCCGGGCGCCTGATGAAAATTATTGCTTCCGGGTTTGGCAGCGGCGGTTTCTGCTATCTTTTCGGCGGCAGCTTTTTTGATGCTCTGACCGCATTCCTGGCCGGATGTATTCTCTATATTTTTGTATTATATCTGCTCCCGAAGCTGTCTCTGCCGAAAATCATGTACAACATCGCGGCAAGCATTATCGCCGTCTGCGCCTGTATCCTTTTACACTCACTGGGATTCGGCAGTCAGCTGGACCGGATTACGATCGGCGCCCTTTTTCCTCTCGTCCCCGGAATCGCGCTGACAAATTCTTTCCGCAATTTTCTGGAAAACGACTATCTGGCCGGAATCGTCCGGCTTGTTGATGCACTGGTAACCGCCGGAGGAATTGCCATCGGCGTCGGAATCGCCACAGTTTTGTTTTTATAAGGAGGTCCCTATGCTGAATATTTTATTTCAATTAATCGCAGCTTTTATAGGAACAATTTCATTTTCCGTACTTTTCAGCACGCCGAATAAATATCTGCCCCAGTGCGGGCTGATCGGGGCTATGGGGTGGGGCGTCTACCTTTTGACACTTCATCTTGCCGGTTCCTCTGTGGCCGCCATTTTCGCCGCAAGCACTATTTTGACGATCTGCTCCAGATATCTGGCCCGCTTTTACAAGGTCACCACCACCCTTTTTCTGATTTCCGGAATTTTCACCCTTGTTCCGGGCGCAGGTATCTATTATACGGCTTATTACACCATCATCGGTCCGGCTCAGACAGCTCTTTATTACGGCATGCTCAGCTTAAAAACAGCCCTTGCCATCGGTCTCGGAATCGGTGTTGCCTATTCTCTGCCGCCGAAGCTTTTTGGCTGGAAAAGCCGAAATTAAAATATCTGAAAAAATAAAGGCTACCCCGCATTTCCCCTACGCTTCCAACAATCTTCGGATATCCGGAAACGGTTCCAGACTTCGTCTTAAAATCCCCTGGGTCTGAGCAATAAGGATTCCATAATTAGTCATCGGGATTCCCTGCTCTCCCGCATATTTCTGCCGGTATTTCATTTCCCGCTCATTCAGCATACAGCCGCCGCAATGAACAATCAGTCCATAGTCCTTTAAATTCTCCGGGAACTCCGTCCCTGAACTCCATTCATATTGAAAATCTTTCCCTGTGTATTCCTTGATCCAGCGCGGTATTTTTACCGTCCCTATATCATCGCACTGACGATGATGGGTACAGCCCTCAGATATAAGTATTTTATTTCCCGCCTCTAATTGGTTCAAAGCGCTGACGCCCCGTACCGCCGATTCAAGATTCCCTTTATAACGGGCAAAAAGAATGGAAAAGGAAGTTAATAAAATATCCTCCGGAGTATCCTCCGCCACCCGCTTAAATGCCTGACTGTCCGTAATGACCATTTTCGGCTTCTTTCCCAGCATCTTCAGCGTCTGCTTCAATTCCGTATCTTTAACGACAATGGAAACGGCATCTGCTTCCAGTATATCGCGGATGGTCTGCTGCTGAGGCAGAATAAGCCGTCCCTTCGGCGCCGCCGAATCGATCGGCACAACCAAAACAACAAAGTCATCCGGCTTGAGCAAATCCGCTGCAATCCGTTGTTCTGGCACCTCTTTCACAGCCAGATGAGCAATTTTTTCCTTCAGGTTATATACCCCTGCCCCATCTTTTGCGCTGACCCAAATACGCGGGTCATCCGCTCCAAAAGAACATACTGCGCACAGATCACTTTTATTCAGAGCGATCACATAGGGAATCTCTTTTTCTTCAAACAAATGAATCATCTCTTCATCCACATCGCTCATACCCGCCTGCGCATCAACGACAAGCACGGCTACATCTGTTTTATTTAAGACCTGCCGCGTCTTTTTTACCCGTTCCCGGCCCAATTGACCTTCATCATCAATCCCCGGCGTATCAATGATCATTACCGGGCCGATCGGCAGCAATTCCATTGTTTTATATACCGGATCCGTTGTCGTCCCTTTTACCGGCGAAACAATGGCCAGCGACTGGCCTGTTACCGCATTGACAAGGCTGGATTTTCCAGCGTTTCTCTTTCCAAAAAAACCTATATGCACCCGGTTTGCCGCCGGAGTCTGATTCAATCCCATAGTTTTCCTCCCTTTCATACCATTACAGGTTTTATATATATAATAAATAAAAGGCGCCTTCTCCGAAAGAACCGCGACGGAGGTCTATGCCCGATTCTTCTTTGAAAACACCTTTTTATTCTACCTTTATTTTGGATTTTCTTCAAGCTCATTCATCGAAAGAAGCATATAACGGTCCACATCAAAATGACGCTTCCCGACTTTCTTGACAGCTTTCACATCCCGGCGTTTAATCGCCTCAATAATCCCTAAATGATCCCGATGAATCGATTTCATGGATTCAGGGAACAGATCTTCCATCAACATGATCCTCTGGCCGCTGGATTCATACAGCGTGTGTACGAGAATCGGAAAAATTTCATTATGCGTTGCCTTTGCAATCTGCATATGAAGTTTCAAATCCAGGTTTCCATACCCGGTCTTTTCATTGAGATTTTTCTCCATCTGCTCATAGATTTTCTCCATGGCTTCAATATCGTCCTCATCCGCATTCAGCGCAGCCTTTTCAAACATCGCCAGTTCCAGAATCTCCCGAACCTCAAGTACCTGCATCTGACTGTGACGGTCCTCATCCAGGATACTCTCAAAATGCTTTGCAAAGCGGGCCTTCTGTTTATCCGTTACATAGGAACCCTTGCCCGGTCGAATCTCGATCAGCCCTCTGTCTCCCAGCAGTACCAGGGCTTCTCTCAGAACATTTCGGCTGACGCCATATTCCTGAACCATCGTCCGCTCCGACGGAAGCTTTTCTCCCACCGACATGCCCTTAATTCTCTCTTCCAGCTTTTTATATATATCTGTATACAGGTAATCCACCCGGTTTCCCCTCCTTCCTCAAGATTTATACCTTACCCCGCGCAGCATCTGGCATACGGGATATAAACTAAGCCCATTTTTTATTTCTATTTGAAATGGCACCAGTATGTACCACACACTGATGCCATTTCTAACATGTATGCTTTATATGCTCTTAATAGCTTTTTTATTTAAAGAACAACACCAACATAGCAGCATACGCAAAGGATAAGCAGATACAGAACACACCATTTAAGTGTTGCGCTCATGATCTTACCATCGGAACCGGCCACACTGATAGCGGCAGCGGCCATTGCGATACTCTGTGGGGAAATCATCTTACCTGCGGTTGCACCTGCGGAGTTTGCAGCTACCAGCCATGCAGGGTCAATGTTCAACTGTCCGGCAATCTCTGTCTGCAGTTTTGCGAACATAACACAAGCAGATGTTGCACTACCTGTAACGAAGCATCCGATACCACCGATGATCGGAGCGATGAATGGATAGAAGCCGCCTGTCAGAGCTACCAAACCATTAGCAAGTTTTGTAACCATGCCGGCATAACCCATCAATTTAGCGATTGCTACGATAAATACTACCGTTGCTACAGCTTTCCAGTATTTCTTAATTGTTGCAACAAATTCAGCGCCAATGTCGCCAATGCTTGCGCCCTGAATCAAACCACCGATAATACCGGCGATGAACATCCACACACCCGGTGTATTGATCCATGCGAAGGATAATGCTCCAGGATTCTCACCTGAATAAATAGTAACTGTTGATTTAATTCCGCCTAAAGCCTGGTTGATCGGAGGAACCAGCTTGGAAGAACCAAGGATGAAGATAACGATCAAAACATAAGGAATCCATGCTTTTGCTACGCTCATCTGAGGCTTGTCAGAAGCTCCGCTTGTCATATCTTCCTTCTTCTCCAGCAGATACTCTTCCGGAATATCACCATTGGACTTACGTCCCATAATAACAACGGCTACTAAGGAAATGATAGCGCCGATCGTAACGGAAAGTTCAGGACCGACAAATGCGGAAATCGCATAAAATGGTACATAGAAGGATACTACGGATACGATCGTAATAGGCATAACACCCTTCAATGCTTTTGGTGATCCGCCAACCAACCATACAATGATGAATGGAGACAGAATACACAAACCTGCAAGCAACAGAGAAGTGTTCGCAGATAAAGGAATCATATCAATTCCCATAGCCTCAAAACCTGCTGTGTTGTAAGCACTGATTGTCGGTGTACCGATAGCACCGAATGCAGGAGATGCTGCATTACCGATCAAACAGATAACAGCGGAAGCGATCGGATCAAATCCAAGACCTACCATCATGGCTGCCGGAATAGCAACGGCTGTACCAAAACCTGCAATACCTTCCATGAAGTTACCGAAACACCATCCAAGGATCAACGCTGCAACACGTTTATCATTGGAAACAGATGCCAGCATGTTCTTGATAACATCCATACCGCCTGTACGTATACTCAGATTGTATACGAACATAGCACCAAACATAATGATACCGATTGGCCAGATAGCAGCCAAAGCGCCTTCTAATGCGCCTGTGCCAACCTCACCGATTGACATACCATATACAGCCAGACATTCAACTGCTGTAATGATGAGACCTATACCACAGGCATTGAAACCTGACATTTTAAAAGCTGTCATAGAGATGATCAGCCATGCAATAGGTATAAGTGCGAGAATAACTTGTAATAACATAACCCTCTCCCTTTCTTTGGTTAAATTTGGTTTTCCCCGGTTCTACCGGTTCTACCAGCGTTATGCTGATATTATAGCACCCTTTATTCAAATTGTCTATAAATTTTTCTTGTTAATTAAATAACTTTTGACAACTTGTACAATAGCGTAAAAAAACAATGGAGACAATGGAAATTATTCCTTTGTCTCCAAAAAATATCTGCTATTCTGTTATCTTTCTCATCTCTTCTTCTGTAAGCTTCGTGATACGCATAATCATTTCATCTGAAAGACCTTCTTTCCGCATATTCAGGGCATCTTCCAGTTTTCCTTCCAGCTTTCCCTCGCTGCGCCCCTTTTCCCTGTCATAATACCTCTCTTCCCATGCCTGCATGTAACGCACACCTACTTCCTCACTGGCTTTCACCTTACACACTCGCTGATGAAGCCGCCGGACTCTTTCACTTTGAGATTTTGCCGCCACTTCATCTGTTGAATTCTTTACATAATGCAGGAACTCTACTAACTCTTCGGATACCTCATCCCCATTCTTCCCCTCCGTACTCAGAAAAATTCGGGTTGCACCGTCTTCCAACTGTAATCCCGGCACTTCCTGGCACTGAGGTAAAAATGTATATTGATATTTTCCATAGCCAAACAGATCAAATGACAGGATGACAATAATGTAAGAGTTATTTAATACGTTGTAATTTGGAATTCCCGGTTCCAATAACGATGTATCCAAAAGAGCCTGATAATATCGGCTGCGCCTCGCCAAATCACTCCTCTGCTCATCCTGCATTTCCGTATTATAAACAGTCTGCTCATCATCCAGGGCAAATACATCCATACGTATAGAACGAATCAAAGGTGACAATCGTGCCTCTTTCTCAGTTTCATTTTGAATAATAGTAGAAATTTTCCGCCCAAAAATGATACTCAGAACATCTTGATGAATTTCTTTGTCCTCCATAACAGCATCAAATAGAAAGCGACTTGTAAGGTTCAATTCTTTTAATGATTTTCTTTTAAATTCGTGTTCCATTCACACCTCTCCTCTATTATAGCGAGTATTTCTCAAAAAAACAATGGGATTTCTAATTAGAAAGATTAAGTGATATATCACAGAAATGTTCTTAAGATAAAATGATTGTAACGCAAAAAATCCCCGGATACAAATACAATGTATCGGGGAACTTCGACATTATCCGACTATTTTTTAACAATATACACCTTTTGCAATAAAAAAAGCGCGAGACGGGATTCGAACCCGCGACCCTCGCCTTGGCAAGGCGATACTCCACCACTGAGCCACTCGCGCATAATATAATATTTGGTTGTACAGCGGGTGATGGGAATCGAACCCACGTATCCAGCTTGGAAGGCTGGTGTTCTACCATTGAACTACACCCGCGTGCCCAGAACCGGAATCGAACCAGTGACACGAGGATTTTCAGTCCTCTGCTCTACCGACTGAGCTATCTGGGCAAATGAAGCTGCAACCAAAGGTTATCCTTTAACAGCAACGAAGATATATTACCATTTTGAAGTATTTTTGTCAAGCATTCTGCTTTATTTTTCCGAATTTTATTTTTCTTTGTTTGTCTTTCATCCATATATACAGAGGGCATCCCTTTTGGGACACCCTCAATACAAATTTTATCTATTTTTCAATCTGAACCTGGAATAAGTCTTCTCCGGCTTTAATCGGGCCGCTGTGAAGCAGCCGCACCTGACTGTTTTCATCAAGCTCAGTGCAAACGATCGGAGAAGCCAGCGACGGCGCGTGCTGTCGGATATAATTCAGATCAACCCGCATCAGTGGTTCGCCCTTTTTAACCAGATCTCCTTCTTTAACCCGCACCTCAAAACCTTCACCGTTCAGAGATACCGTATCAATCCCCACATGGATCAGCAGGGCAATGCCGCTCAAAGTTTTAAATCCCAAAGCATGACGGGTATCAAAAACAAACGATACCGTTCCATCGGCCGGGGCCACAATATCCGGGCCTGTCAATTCAACAAAGGCTCCATCCCCAACCGCACCGCTGGCAAAGCCTTCATCCGGGACTTTGTGAATATCCTCCGCAATTCCCGTATATGGGCTGGCAATAACAATTGTTTCCGATTCTGATTTGGCCGACGGAGATGGCTGTGGGTTTCCCGGCTCCGACATTTTCTCCAGATAATCTTCCAGATGGGATTTAATAACGGTAACTCTCGGCCCATAAATCACCTGCACCCCGTTGCCTTTCTGAATAACGCCGGAAGCCCCTGTTGATTTCAGCACATCTGTTTTAACTTTTGAGGACTGATAGACCGTGCACCTAAGGCGGGTGGCGCAGCAATCCACATCGGAAATATTATCCCGCCCGCCAAGGCCGTCACAGATTCTGGCCGAGATTTCATCATTTTCTGACATACCGCCGGACGCGCTTCCTCCGGATGTATTACCGCTGTTCAGGGCTCCGCCGTCTCTTATACCTTCCCTTTTTCCGCCCCGGCGTTTCTTATCCACATCACTTCGATGGTATAGTTTCACTTCATCGGATATTTCACGCCCCGGCGTTTTCAGATCAAACTTCCGAATCAGGAAAGTAAACAAAAAATAATAAACAATAAAATATACGATGCCGACAATAACAACCCATATCCAATTTGTTTTTGCATTTCCCTGCAGAATTCCAAACAGGAAAAGGTCTATAAAACCGCCGGAAAAGGTCATACCCACGCCGACATTAAAAATGTGCATGAGCATATAGGCTGCACCGGCAAGAACACAGTGAATCGCATACAGGGCCGGAGCCACAAATAAAAAGGTAAACTCGAGAGGCTCTGTGATTCCTGTCAGCATGGAAGTCAAAGCCGCCGACAGTAAAAGTCCTTCAACCGCTTTTCGTTTTTCCGGTCGGGCCGTTTTATACATCGCCAGAGCCGCTCCCGGAAGTCCAAAGATCATCAGCGGGAATTTTCCCGACATAAACCGGGTGGCTGACACGGCAAACTTTTCCACAGAAGGGTCCGCCAACTGGGCAAAGAAAATGTTCTGAGCGCCTTCAACCAGCCGTCCGCCAACTTCCATCGTGCCTCCGACGGCTGTCTGCCAGAATGGCAGATAAAAAACATGATGCAGACCAAAAGGAATCAGGGCCCGTTCCATAATTCCGTAAATCCAGGTGCCGACATAGCCTGAATTGAGTACCACATTGCCCACACTGTAAATGACTCCCTGTATCGGCGGCCAGATATAGTACATCAAAATCCCCACGAGCGTATAGACCAGCGCAGAAATAATCGGTACAAAACGGGTGCCTCCAAAGAAGGATAATACCTGCGGCAGTTCAATCTGATAAAAACGATTATGCAGCGCCGCCACACCCAGGCCGACAATAATTCCGCCAAAAACGCCCATTTGGAGCGACGTAATGCCGACTACCGAAGCAGATGCGCCGGCCAGAAGATTTTCCGTGCCGCCGTTAATCGTAATCATTGCGCTGATCGACGCGTGCATAATAAAAAAAGCAACAGCGGCGGCCAAAGCGGCAACCTCTTTTTCACGCCGGGCCATACCAATTGCCACGCCCATGGCAAATAAAATCGGAAGATTTGCAAAAACAATGTCCCCCGCCTGTTTCATTACTGTAAATACAGCATACAATAAAGTCCCCGGACCCATAATTCCCATAAGGCCGTAGGCATTTAACATAGTTTCATTTGTAAAAGAACCGCCGATACCCAGCAATAAACCGGCGACCGGAAGCAGCGCGATCGGAAGCATGAAGGAACGCCCGACGCGCTGCAAAACACCAAATACTTTATCTTTCATAATATGCCTCCTTGTTACAAGGTATTTTTAACCACAAAGAGACTTTTCATTCATATAAAAGAAAAATGCCGCTTTTTAACGCAGCAACGGCATACTTCCTGTTAATTTATTCACTTTCTTCTTGGCGCCGCAGAGAGCAATTCCCAGATAACTCAGCGACTTCTCCGACGTTTCCGACATCTTCTCTGTAAATTCATCATAGGTTTTACATTTCTGCGCCAAATCCGAAAAATCGACAACCGTTAAATCTTTATATTCGGATTCGTATAACTTTTCCCGGATTTCTTTTATCTTTCCAGATGATGCCCTGAGAATCGGCACCGGAAATTCTATGATCCCCAAATGTTCATACAAACTATCGTCTAATACGTTTTCGCCAACAACCTCCGGCAGAAACTTTCCCAGAGTTATTCCCATTATGGCCGCCGTATTCGCAATCAAGCCTACAGGAAGATTTTCGTCAATCACCATAACACATTTTTCATTTTGAATATCCATTTTCCGCCACTACCTCCAACAAACTTTTTAAAAAGATATTCTTATTGTATTTTCGTTTTTTTCAAAAAGCTTGTAAGATATCTTCATTATATATACCTTATCGTGCGCAGCCTGACGGAGCACGCCCATGCGAAGCATTTGACATACGGGATGCCCGAATGGGTATATCGGCACTTCAGTGACTCAATGATGACTCAACCTTTTTTGTACAAAATTGTACAAAAAAAGAGAAACGCTGTAAATTCAACGTTTCTCTCACTTTTGCAGAGTGCCGGCGACCGGAATCGAACCGGTACGATCGGTTAGGATCGCAGGATTTTAAGTCCTGTGCGTCTGCCAGTTCCGCCACGCCGGCTGAGTGGATGGAGAAGGATTCGAACCTTCGAAGTCGTCGACAACAGATTTACAGTCTGCCCCCTTTGGCCACTCGGGAATCCATCCACAGTTGTCCTGACAGTATATTAATTTAACATATGTCTCTTCAAAATGCAAGTATTTTTTTAGCGTCTTCCCCTGTTTTTTGCCCTGAGAAGCAATCCGCTGTACCTCTCCATGGAAACGCAAAGATAACCCCGCTGAACCGGATACATCATTTCATTTGTATAATAACCGGCTTCATTCGTCCGCATCAAAGTCACCATCTGGGCATCGCTCCGCACGCCCAAAATCCATACCGGAATCCGAATCTCTTTATCCTGTTCATCATTATTTAAAATGGTCACAAACTGCTCATCCCGGCTGAACCGTCCAAACGCCAGCCATTGATAACCGCCGGCAAGGAAACGGTAAGACCCCGTCTTTAACACCTGATTTTCCTTATGAATCCGGATCAGATCCCGATGAAAAGCGATCAGACCTTTATTTTCCGCGCCCCACGGATAAGTCCGGCGGTTATCCGGATCCGTCCATCCGCACAAGCCGGCTTCATCGCCATAATAAATCGTCGGCGCTCCCGGCCATGTCATTTGCAGAAGTACAGCCTCCCGGAAAATACCGTAATTGATATTCTCGCCGGCAGCCGCAGTTCCCACAGTGCCGATCCGCCCTACCCGGTGATTGGTGCGGGTCAAAAATCTCGAATGATCGTGATTTGAAAGTTCATTCATCGCCACATACAGAGATTCGCTGTGAAATGCACTCATATGATAATTCATGGCACTCCGAAAGGCATCCGAATTGCCGTACAGATCCGGGCGATAATCATCACTGTGCTTCTCAACGCCGGTCAGCATCCAAGTCACCGGCTCCATAAAGGCATCATAGTTCATCACCGTATCCCATTCATCCCCCTGAAGCCAGGAGGACGGGTCGCCATAATGCTCCGCCAGAATAAGGGCATCCGGATTGACTTCCTTTACAGCTTTCCGGAAATCTTTCCAGAATCGATGATTAAATTCCTGGCTCAATCCCAAATCCGCAGCCACATCCAAACGCCAGCCGTCAATATTAAATGGCGGCAGCAGCCATTTCCGGGCCACGCCGAGAATATATTCATAAAGCTCCTTTGAACCTTCATAATTTAATTTCGGCAGCGTCTCATGCCCCCACCAGCCGTCATAATCCGCATTATTCGGCCAGTTTTCGCTGTGGAAGGAAAAGAAATTCCGATACGGACTGTCCCCGCTGACATAAGCCCCTTTATCATAATCCGGGTTTTTATCGTAGATGCGTTCCCTGTCCATCCATTTATTAAACGAACCGCAATGATTGAAGACCCCATCCAGAATGATCCGCATACCCCGGCTGTGAATCTCCTGGATCAGCCGCACAAGCAGAGCGTTGCTCGCCTCCAGATTGGCCTTATCTGTTACCCTGGAAATATACCTTGTCGCCTGATCATTATTCATCTCTCCCTCATTCAGACAATCGCCGACGTCATAAACGATTTTTCCATAATGAGGGTCCACATAATCATAATCCTGTATATCATATTTATGATTGGACGGGGAGACAAAAATCGGATTCAAATAGATGACATCAACGCCCAGGCCCTGCAAATAATCCAGCTTATCCATAACGCCCTGCAGATCACCACCGTAAAACCGGCAGACATCATAGGCCTCCGGCAGACTGTTCCAATCCCGGACCTTCCTTGTATATTTCTGAATATAAATATATTCCCTGTCCTCCACATCATTTGTCAGATCGCCATTATAAAAACGGTCCACAAAAATCTGATAAAAAACCGCGCCCTTTGCCCAGTCCGGCGTTTGAAAACCCGGAATAAACTTAAAATCATAATAATCCTGATGCTCACTCTGCACACCATTTTTATTGTAATATAAGACCATCTTGCCCGAAACTATCTCAAAGCAATACGACATACTCTCCTCCGGACAGGGAATTTCAATCTGATAAAAATCAAAGAGCCCCGCCGTCTCCACTTTCCGCATCGGCAGTCTGGCCATACCCATCCGCAAAAAAACCGTGCCTGCATTGTTTTTTCCTGTCCTGAAACGCAAGCGCACCTTGTCATTCAATATCTGTACATAATCCGCAGTCCCATCGGCAAATAAGGCGTCTTTTAAAATTACCGGCTTCACATGTTTTAAATATAAATATCTTTTTTCCGCCTGACTGCATTCCACTTCATTCATCCCAAAAATCATGGCGCCTTCTCCATTCATCACATATTACATATATATAATAAACTCAAGTTAAAATCTCGTCAAGCTTCATACAAAAAGGCATGAAAAAAGGACAGCCTTTCGTTCTGCTGTCCTTTTTCGGAGAAGGTATTTTTTGTTTCTTATGGGGTGTAACAAAAAACTATATAATGTATTGGGGGGGTTTACGTTCTTTATTATAGCGTCACATGTGAAATAAATGTTAACAAACATGATTTTTTTTCAAATGTGTTTTTATGCAATTTGCAAGTATTTTCTATACCTTATCGTCATTTTATTCACTTTAAAGGCAAAAAAGCCTGCTATTTTGTATAATTCGCCTCGCCCGTTTCAAAAAGCGCCTCAAACTCTTCTCTTCCGATCTTTTCTTTTTCAAGAAGCAGCCGGGCACATTTTTCAAGAACATCCCTGTGCTCATTAATAATCTTTCTGGCCTGCTCATGACATTCATCCACAATGCGCTTAACCTCCTGGTCAATCACCGTGGCAATGCCCTCGCCGTAGGCTTTTGTATGGGCCAGATCCCGTCCAATAAATACTTCGTCGTCATCCCCGCCATAATTGATCAAACCAACCTCATCCGACATTCCATACTGGGTAACCATCGCCCGCGCTGTCCGGGTCGCCGACTTAATATCCTGAGCAGCCCCGGTCGTAATATCATCGAAAATCAGTTCCTCGGCCACGCGTCCGCCAAGGGCAACTGTAATATCCTGAATCATGCGGCCTTTTGTATAGAACATTTCATCCTTTTCCGGCAGCGGCATCGTATAACCGGCAGCGCCGACCCCTGTCGGGATAATGGATACGGAATATACCGGTCCCACATCCGGAAGCAGGTGAAATAAAATGGCATGCCCCGCCTCATGATAGGCGGTGATCCGTTTTTCCTTATCGGAAATAATACGGCTCTTTTTCTCAGCCCCGATGCCAACCTTAACAAAAGCCCTCTGAATATCCGATTGAATAATATAAGCACGCCGCTCCTTTGCGGCCATAATGGCTGCTTCATTCATAAGATTTTCCAGATCAGCGCCGGTAAATCCGGCCGTTGTCTGAGCAATCTGATCCAAATCCACGTCATCGCCCAAAGGCTTTCCTTTTGTATGAACCTCCAGAATCTCCCGGCGGCCGCCCACATCCGGCCGGCCAATGCCGACTTTTCTGTCGAATCGTCCCGGACGCAAAATCGCCGGATCCAGAATATCTACACGGTTTGTCGCCGCCATAACGATAATTCCCTGGTTGACACCAAAACCATCCATCTCCACGAGAAGCTGATTCAATGTCTGCTCTCTCTCATCATGGCCGCCGCCCATGCCCGTACCCCGGCGCCGGGCTACCGCATCAATCTCATCTATAAAAACAATACATGGCGCATGCTTCTTGGCGTCCTCAAACAGATCACGGACACGGGAAGCACCCACACCGACAAACATTTCCACAAAGTCAGAGCCGGAAATACTGAAAAACGGCACACCCGCTTCCCCGGCCACCGCTTTTGCCAGCAATGTCTTACCTGTTCCCGGAGGGCCCACAAGAATAACTCCCTTCGGAATACGCGCGCCCAACTCGGTGTAACGCTTCGGATTTTTGAGGAAATCCACAACTTCCTGAAGTTCCTCTTTTTCCTCTTTCAATCCGGCAACCTTTTTAAAGGTCGTCTCCTTAGCCGTCTCATCCGACATTTTGGCACGGCTCTTGCCAAAATTCATCATCTTCGAATTCGAACCGCCCTGCTGGCTGTTGATGAACGAAAACAAAAATACAAGGAATACAACACCTAATCCAAGAGGCGCCGCATTCTTCTCAAGCCAGTTCTCACGCTTTGCATCCGTGACAAACCAGTTCTCCAGATCATGTTCCAATAATATAGCCTTTACTTCATTAACATCAGTGACATAACACCGGGTTGTACCGCCCTCTTTCCATGCAACCTCCAGCGACCCCGTCGGCACTTCGTTATTCGGAATGATCGCAATTCTTTCGATGTCATCCGACCGGTTTTCAATATCCTGCAGAAATTGCGGATACGTATAATTTCCGGCCGTGTCCAGCAGCAGATCGCCATAAAAAACGACAGCCAGAACGACAACAAGCAGAACGATCGGCCAGATTCCCAATCCTCTTTTTCTATTCAACTGACAACCTCCTATTCATCAAATACGACAGATCCGATAAAAGGCAGATTACGGTATTTCTGATCATAATCCAGACCATAACCTACAACAAATTCGTCTGGAATCACGAAGCCGGTATAGTCCACATGGACATCTGCCACACGGCGTTCCGGTTTGTCAAGAAGCGTACAGATACGAATGTTTTTCGGCTGTCTCTTATATAAAATTTCCACCAGATAGTGGAGTGTATTTCCCGAGTCGATAATATCTTCCACAATTAATACATTTTTGCCCTCCAGAGGCTCGTCCAAATCCTTAATAATCTTTACGGCGCCGGATGAAACGGTTCCGCTCCCATAACTTGACACAGAAAGGAAGTCCATAGATACCGGCACAGAAATCCGTTTTGCCAGTTCACACATGAAAAATACGCCGCCCTTCAGCACACAGATCAAATGTACATCTTCTCCGGCATAATCCTTACTAATCTGCTCACCCAGTTCTTGAATCCGGGTATCGACTTCTTTCTCCGTTAACAATACTTTGATATTGTCTTCCATTGCTCTTTTCTCCTTTTATCTCTGCGACCAGCACTCGCTTTGTCCCGCCGGTCACTTTATAGTTATCACTGATCCGATGCCCCATGATCCAGAGAACATGACTTCCGTCAGCGAGCAGCAGCATCTGTTCCCGCTCATCTCTCGGAATTTTCTCATCGATCATCCACCGTTTCAGAAGCTTTCGGTGGCCTTGCCCATCCAATGTGATGAAGTCCCCATTTTCCCGGGTTCTCACCGCCAGACCATTCTTTATTTTATCATAATCAAACCATTTCGTATACCGATTTATGGGAATTTCTTCATTTTTAAATGTCTCTTTGACAGTCAGTTCAACAACGATCCCCGGTCCGGGAAGCCTGTAACTGCCCGGCGCTTTCACATCGATGCAAATGCTCTCCGGCCGCTTCGCCTCTCCGGCCGTCTCCCTTTTTATGGAAATGCCCTCATAGGTACGAACCGCCTGGAGCTGATAAGGCAAATGGCATCTCCGGCCTACAGGTTTGTCCAAAAGCCCGCGTATCATCTCCACATGTTCTCGCTCCACATCCTTTAGCTTCCCCGCGGCGACGCCGATGGCGCGCCGGATAATTTCCCTTTGTATGACCACATCCAGCCGGCGGAAGGCATCGCTGTGTATGGCGGCGCAGGAGGAATCCTTTCCCACAGTTACACAGGCGTCAAAGCCCTGTTCTCCCTGACGGTCGATATACTCCGATATATCCTTCAAAAGTCCGGCCATCTCCTGTATATGCTGCCCCGCCGCAGGATTTATATTCTCCTGAATATAAGGAAGGACATGATTTCGTATTTTATTCCTTGTATAGACATCCGTCAGGTTCGTTTCATCCGTCCGCCACGCTATTCCCTTTTCCTGAAGATATTTCTCAATTTCTCCCCGGCTGACGCACAGCAGCGGCCTTATGATCACATCCCGTACCGGCGGAATTCCTGTCAGCCCCTTGAGACCGGTCCCCCGGAACAGGTTAAACAGCACCGTTTCACAGGTGTCCTCCTGCTGATGGGCCACCGCGATCCGCTGCGCCCCGACCTCTCTGCGAACTTTTTCAAAGCATTGGTAACGATAATAACGTCCCGCTTCCTCCTGGGACATTCCCTCTTTCCGGGCAAAACGCTTCAGATCCACATGGAAACTATAACACGGAACATCCTTCTCCCTGCAGACGTCTTCCACATAGGACTGGTCCCCATCGGCAGCCTGTCCGCGGACGCCGTGATTCACATGCACAACAACAAGGGATAAATGAAAATATTCAGCCAGCTCATACAGCACCGCAAGCAATCCCATGGAATCCGCGCCTCCGGAAACACCGACAACGATTTTCTGTCCTTCTTCCACCATATGATATTCCTGCATATATTCACTGACTTTCTGCACCAGATTATTCATTCCCAACGCTCCTTTTCTATATCCAATCAATAAACGCATCATAACACAGCCACTGACTTCTTACAAATCGTACAAACAAGAACCGTCATATCATCCTGCTGCACTTCCCCCGGCTGATCCAGGGCTTCATTCAAAATCTCCGATGCCATTGCATTTGGATTTATCAGATCCATCTCCGAAAGCAGATCGCATACGGTTTCATTTCCATGACTGAAACGGTTGATCACTCCATCGGTTACCATAACAATAACATCGCCATCAAATAAATTTCTGCTGAGACCTTCACAGTCCATCTCCGGAAACACGCCCATCGGAAGCGATCCCGACGTCACACATTCCACTTTTTCTCCCCGCTTTATAAATGTGGAGGAGGCGCCAACTTTTATAAATTCACAAATTCCGCTGTAAAGATCTATAACACTCAGATCCATCGAAGAAAACAACTGTCTGTCCCCATGAAACATCATCACAGAATTGATCATCCTCAGCGCCGAACGCCGGGCAAACCCTGTATCCACCATCTGTTCCAGAAGATTTATCATTAATTCACTTTCCTCTTTTGCCTTTTCACCGCTGCCCATGCCATCGGATAAGGACATGAGAACCTGTCCCGAATCCAGATATATGAAAGCGTAACTATCCCCGCTGACCGGTTCGCCCTCCTTTGGCCGTCGGGCTATCCCCTGAATGATTCGATACCGGGTGTCTTCCACCAGCTCATATACACTGAATTTGCGGCTCACCACGCCGGGGCTGTCCTTTTCCGGTATAAACCGCTGTCCCGCCGTCTCACTGACGATCTCTGCCAGCTCTTTGACCGTCATACAGCGTCCCCGGCGGACTCTGGCCAGCAGATAAATTTTCTGCCGCCGCCCATGACTGCCCTCATCTGTCACTGAAATTTTTTTTATCTTCAGCCGCTTTTTTTCCAGCTTATGCACAAGTACATCGGAAAGCTTTTTTGAATTCTCTTTTCTTTCAGACAACTCCAGGGAAAGGTCGTCCATAATTTCAGCAATCTCACCCATCTGACCGGCAAAGGCCAGACGATTTTCATTGATCCGATTCTGCCATCGGAGATTCATACTTGCCATCTGCATGACCCGGTTTGTCTCTTTCAGAAAACCGTCAATATTTATACATCGGCGCCGGAAGCTGGCCGGCACCTGTTTTCGTTCCACCTGCCCGTGTTCCGAAAATATATGGAGCAGATTATAAGCTGAATGACATGTATCATAATATTCTTTTTCCCAGCAGTGCTCCCGCCGGCCGCAGGACGCACACATGTTTTCTGTCACCTCTGAAAACGCCTGTGCCACCTCGCCCTCCGACAAACTTTCCTTTTCGGGTATCTCATTAGTCAGCATATGCGACAGCTTCCGAAAAGATGCCGCCATATCTCCCAACCGGCACCGGATAAAGTTTTCCTCATTTTCCTCCTCCGCCATCGGGACTTCTCTGGCGGTCTCTTTCAGAAAAACTTTCATAATATTGTAAAACAGGGCAAAAGCAGCAGCTCCAAAAACTGCCTCTATGGCCCCGAATCTCAGCTGGCGCACCGCGGCTTCCAAAGTAACTCCCTCCCGGGCCAGCCCGTAGCCTATGTCGGCGGATAAAATTAAAAGACTTAACATCAGTAGCATTTCATGCTGGCTGACCCAAGCCTTTTTCCATTCCAGTATATAAGTTATGAGCATAATGCCGATCAATATGCCCAAATATTTTAGCAGCATGTTCTGCGGTATTCCCGCCGCCATACCTATAAGTGATATCACCGGCAGCAGACTGCGGTGCTCCGGCCACATGTACGCCGCGCCAAAATAGGCTATCCCAAACGGATTCATCATCCCGGATACCGGCTGCTGCAAAAAGCCGCTCAGCAGTATGACCATCCATTGCCGAATATGGACTCGTTTCATTTTTATCCCTCCCACAAGTGCCTGTCTTCAGACATTAACATCCTATGTCGGAAGGACATCCTTATTGCCCACAATCCATCGACATTTGCCGTCCGCTATTCCTGATTCTTCTTAAAGATAATATCATCCGGCCCCGCCAAACCAAGCTTTTCTCTGGCCAGCTCTTTATAATACTCATCCGAGTTCATATAAGTTTCCTTATTCTCCAGAGCAGCTTTCAATTCGGTCTGCTCCTCAATCTGTGTCTGAAGCTCATCCACAGACGTTCTATATCCATCCAATTTATCCTTCAGTTTAAAACTGTTATACATAAGAACAACGCATAATATAAGAACAACGCAGGCAATAACTGCCATCCCGCCGTGATTACGCCGCCGAACTCTTCGTCTTACTGTTTTATTTGCCATATCTCTCCACCTGAAATTTTCATAATAAATGAATAGTCATTTATGTTTAACATTGTACCTTTTTCCTCAAAATATTTCAATGGTTATTCTCCGAATTCTTTCGAAATTTTCTTAAAAGAGACAAAATCCCGGAAAACAACCGAAAAAAAGGCTTCAATATCCAACAAATTATCGCCCTGTACACAGGGCTTATGGTTTTCAGATAAAAAATACTCCCAACAAGCAGCCCGGCGATCGTAAAGCTTCGGATCTCCCCCCGATTATATGTGAACAAAAGATAAAACAAAAGAATGGTCATCGCCGCCCAATAAAATATATCCTCCGTGTTTATCCAGAACAGGGAATGGCGGATAAGCTCTCTCAGGATTCGAAATCCATCATAAATCAGGCACATGCCTATCCCCCAGAAAACGGCCATAAAAAACAGATAAAACTGGCTTTGAACCTCCGCACTCATCGGCTAACGGAACAGACGTCCAAAACCCTTTTCAGGATTTTTAGGAAGCTTCTGACTATTTGAATAGATCAGACTGTCCACATGGCCGTCGATATGCACCTCGCCTTTCTCCAGGGTCAGATGATTTACATGCAGGTCTTCACCCCGGATCATTAACAGGCCCTCCTCCGTATCCATAACAATCTCGTTCGTATCAAAGGAAAGGACATCCAGCACCCCTGTCATCTGGGCATTGCTTCGATTGAACAGCGACAGCTTATGATTTTTCCCCCCAAGCCTTTCATCCATAAAAAAGCCTCCCCACATACTCAGATTACGTTAAGTTAATCTAAATATATGGAAAGGCCCGATATAATATTCTTATAAATACCTGAACATTTCTTTTGCTTCTTCCTTACGCACCGTCTCCGCAACATTAAGCACTTCGACTTTGACGTTTCGGGTTCCAAAGCTGATTTCAATGATGTCTCCCGCTTTCACTCCGACTCCGGCCTTGGCCACCTTGCCGTTCACAGATACCCTTCCCGCATCACAGGCTTCATTGGCCACCGTCCGGCGCTTAATCAACCGGGAAACCTTTAAAAACTTATCTAAACGCATCGGATTATTTGTTGTTTACAAGGTCTTTTAAAGCTTTACCGGCTTTGAATTTCGGAGCTTTGGATGCTTCGATCGTCATGGATTCACCAGTCTGAGGATTTCTTCCTTCTCTGGCAGGTCTTTCGCTGACTTCAAATGTTCCAAAACCAACCATCTGAACCTTCTCACCTTTTTTAAGTTCTTCACCAACAATATCTACAAAAGCCTTTACTGCCTTTTCTGCGTCTTTCTTGGATAATTCTGCCTGTTCCGCAATTGCTGCAATTAATTCTGTTTTGTTCATTCTTAATACTCCTCCTTAAAATTCCCTTTCTTTAAACATCAACATCTTTCCGATGTTTAACTTCATTCCAAAGTTCGTCCATCTCATCGATGGTCATATGTTTGAGTCTCAACCCACGCTTTTCAGCAGTTCCCTCAATATATTCAAATCTATTTATAAACTTTTCCGTTGCATTTGTCAAGGCATTTTCAGCATTTACGTTTAAAAAGCGGGACAAATTAAGGACTGAAAACATTAAATCTCCAAATTCCTCAAAGACATCCTCCGGCCGCCCTTTTTCCGCAGCCTCCATAACCTCCTGAAGTTCTTCGGTCACCTTTCCGGCCGCCTGACGGTAATCTTCAAAATCGAAACCCACTTTGGCCGCCTTCTTCTGAACCTTCGCCGCCCGCATATTTGCAGGGAGGGATTTGGCCACCCGTTTCATTCCCTGGGTGATCGTTTCTTCATGCTTCTCCTCCTGCTTAATCGCCTCCCAGTTGTCCAACACCTGTTCCGGCGTATCCGCCTTCACCGTGCCGAAAACATGAGGATGCCGATGGATCATTTTCTCTGAAATGCCCTGAATAACGTCATCCATCGTAAATCGTCCCTCTTCTTCGGCAATCCGGGCATGCAGAACAATATGCATCAGCACATCTCCCAATTCCTCACAGAGATTGCTGTCATCCCCGGTCTCCTGATAAATGTCAATGCCCTCCACAACCTCATAGGCTTCCTCAAGCATGCCGTCTCTCAGACTTTGATGGGTCTGCACCCGGTCCCACGGACAGCCGTCCTCCGCCCGGAGCCGTGCCATGATATGTTTAAAATCTTCAAATGAATATATTGTTTTTTTATCTTCCATGTTTTCTACTCCCTTCGCCGGAATATCCCATACTTTGTCGCGCGGAGCTTGACGTAGCGCGCCCATGCGTAGCATCTGACATCCGGGATGCCCGAATGGGTATACCTTATCGCGCGGAGCTTGACGTAGCGCGCCCATGCGTAGCATCTGACATCCGGGATGCCCGAATGGGTATACAAAGTGCTTCTGCAATATTCCTACAGCATCCTATTCAGTTTTTTATCAAAACTTATGACTTCATCCCCCAATATCCTGTGTCTGGCTATCAGAATGCAGTCCACAAAATCAAGAGACGTTTCTGAGAATAATGACAGTGCTTCGCACATAGTTTCCTGATTATCAATACTGATTTCATCCAGAAATTCAATCAGCGTTTTTGCTATTTCTGTGCGTTCCACCTGATATACACCTTTCAGAACATATACCACTTCTGCAAGAACTTCGGGCAGCGTAAATGCTCCGTCTTCAATTACCTTTTTTGCCTCTTCCGACATTTTGGGATGATCTCCAAGAAGATATCGCAGGATCACATTTGTATCAATCAACTTTTTCATACTTTTCTACCATTGCCCTCTCATATGCGCCTTCCTCCTGCTCCCTTTTTACCGGATCTGCATATTTAGAAAGCCTGCCATATGTGTTTCTGTGGTTTGCAGATATCACGAATGGCATCCCATTTTCCAACACGCTTTGTTTCGCAAAAATCCGTACTGCCTCCGCAAAAGAAGTCCCCAATTCCCGGTATAAAGCTTCTGCCTTTTCTTTCAGATCCGCATCCATTCGAACCTGTAATGTCGCTTCTTTAGCCATAGTGCCACCTCCCATTTGTAATACAAACGTACTACAAACTTTTCTTTTTGTCAATAGTATATTCTGTACCTTTAATATTATCAAAATTCCTGCAAAGTGACTTTCCGTCTCCACAATTTCCCTCTGGAGCACATCATGCTGGTTCTGACTATTCTCCTCTCTCGTCAGTGCGTTATTTGCATGCTGACCTGCCAGCTTCAAGGCATCTAGTTTCTCTTTTGTTTCACTAATAACATGGGCCAGAAGTTTCTGCTTCTAGACCATCAAATCCGTGTTGCCGAAGTCCAGCTTCAGGAGCCTGTTCCCATCCTTAAGCTGACTCTGCATATCCCGGATTCCTTGTTTATTATCACAACAGAATCTGTAGATATCGCATAATCCACAATCAAATCTAAATTTTTTGTAGTTTTTCTTTTGTTGGTAGTTTTACTTTTTTTCATTATCTCTATCTGGTGTCTCCATATCTTTTCTCCCAGTTGACCTTTTCACTACCAATCATAGTAGAAAAAGGCTGTTTTAGCAATCAGAACCGCTCCACATCTACCTGCACTTTTCTGGCAGCCACCGGCATTGGCTGTTAAGTTGCCCTCCGCCGGTTTTTATGTTAATATTTATCCATGCACTTAAAAAGTACACTGGCAGGAAAGGGGTAATTATTATGCGAAATAAAACGTTATATCTTGAATGTTTCTCAGGTATCAGCGGCGATATGGCCGTTGCTTCTCTGATCGACCTGGGCGTTGAGCACGACCGCCTTTTAAAGGCCTTAGACAGCCTCCATTTAGACGGTTATAAAGTAAAAATATCACGGGTAAATAAATCCGGCATCGATGCCTGCGACTTTGATGTCATTCTGGATGATGCCCATGCAAACCATGATCATGACATGGAATATCTCCACGGAAATCCTCACCATGAGCACGTTCATGAACATCATCATGAGCATGAACATTCCCATGAACATCCCCATGAGCATGGACATTCCCACGAGCATGAACATTCCCATGAGCATGGACATACACATCGGAATCTGGAGAGTATTCAGGCCATTATCAACAGCAGCGGCCTTACCCGCCAGGCGAAAGTCACCGCTTTAAAAATTTTCCAGATTATTGCCGAAGCCGAGGCAAAGGCTCACAATAAACCGCTGAATGAAGTTCATTTTCATGAGGTCGGCGCGGTGGATTCCATTGTCGATATTGCGGCGCTGGCTGTTTGCCTGGATGCTTTAGACATTAAAGATGTGATTGTCTCCGAACTGTATGAAGGACAGGGAACGGTTCGCTGCCAGCACGGTATCCTGCCGATTCCGGTTCCGGCGGTTGCCAATATTGTATCGACTTATCAGCTTCCGATACACCTTATGAATATTCAGGGAGAATTTGTCACGCCGACAGGGGCTGCCATCGCCGCCGCACTGGGCTGCGGCCGAAAACTTCCGGAACATTTCCGCATTATTAAAACCGGTATCGGGGCCGGCAAGCGGGAATATGAAAAAGCAAGTATCCTCCGGGCAATGCTCATCGAGGATTTGGACGCGGCGCCGGACAATGCCATATCGGATGACGCCGCCTCGCCGGTAGGCTTTGAAATCGCCTTGAACACAGAAAAACGTCCGGCCACTGTCAAACCGAAGGATCGCGAGCTTGGTTCCGCCAAACGTGAGGTGGATCTGGAACCTATCTGGAAGATAGAAGCCAACCTGGATGATTGTTCCGGAGAGGCTGTCGCCTTTGCCTTCAACCAGCTTTTTGAAGCCGGAGCCCAGGACGTTTACACCGTCCCGATATATATGAAGAAAAACCGCCCGGGAATAATTCTCACCGTTCTCTGCCGGGAGTCTCTGATCGCAAGGATGGAAGATGTTCTCTTTACTCACACAACAACGATCGGCCTGCGGAAATATCCTGTAGAACGAACAATTCTCCCGAGGGAGATCCGGGCTATCGACACCCCTTGGGGCAAAGCCCATGTAAAATATTCCACCTGGAAAGGGCATATCTACGCTTATCCGGAAAATGACGATGTGGCAGCTATCGCCGAAAAGAATCATCTGAGTTTCCCGGAGGTCTACACTATCATTAAAACGATTGCCTACGATATGTACGGCAGCCGCTCCGGCACAATGGCTGAACACAAAGCGATCGACTGCAAAAAGGCCCTGCCGGAAGGGGAAAACAAATGAAAACTTTAATCGACTATTTTATTCCCCATGTGGATGAGGGAATCTGCATGGCTTTTTCCGGCGGTGTAGACAGCAGCGTGCTCCTCGCTGCTGCCTGCCGGGCCGCCAGGGCCGCCGATTCCGGCAAACCGATTCTGGCTGTGACCTTTGCGACCCGGCTTCACCCGCAGGGTGACACCGCCGAGGCTGAGGCCCTCGCCCGCTCACTGGGCGCCCTGCATCGTATTATTGAAATCGACGAATTCTCCGACAGCCGCATTGTGGCAAACCCGAAAAACCGCTGCTACCTGTGCAAATCGCTGCTTTTCCGGTCACTGCTGCAGACCGGGCAGGAGGCCGGATATACCTTTTTCTGCGAAGGCTCGAATGTGGATGACACAAAGGTTTACCGCCCGGGCCTCCGGGCCATCCGTGAAGCCGGCGTCCACAGTCCGCTCATCGACTGCGGGCTGACAAAGGCCGACATTCGAAAGCTTGCCGCCGAGGCGGGACTTTCCACCGCCGGCAAGCCATCGACCCCCTGTATGGCCACCCGGCTTCCCTATGACACGCCTTTTGATTATGAATTACTCGACAGGCTTCACCGGGGAGAAGCATGGCTGAGGGACCTCGGCTTTTATAATGTCCGCCTTCGCTTCCACGACCCTGTGCTGAGAATAGAAATTGATAAAAAAGATTTTAACCGGTTTATGGAACAACATGAAGGGATCGTAAAAGCTATGAAGGATCTCGGCTTCAGATACATCACGCTGGACTTAGAAGGCTTCCGTTCCGGGAGCATGGATTAAATTAAGACATATCCATTCAGGCCTCGCACGATAAGGTATTTTTTTTATTTAAATGCATATACTATCGGAAGATTATAAAACAGGAGGCTTTTAATATGAAACAAACGTATCCCTTTGATCTGATGCCGCTGCCATATGATTATGATGCCCTGGAGCCTTACATGGATGCAGAGACGCTTCATTATCATCATGACAAGCATTTAAAAACCTATGTCGATAATTTAAACAATATCTTAAAAGATTATCCTCAGTATCAGAATTGGACACTGGAAGATCTGCTCACAAATCTGGATGATCTGCCGGAAGATATCCGCCAGGCAGTGATGAATAATGCCGGCGGCGTTTACAATCATCAAATGTTCTTCCGCCTGCTTCATCCTCCGGTAAATGAAAACCCGATGGAGCCTTATCTGACCGAGGCTTTCGGTTCCTATGAAAAATTTGTGGAAATTATGACTGAAAATGCCATGAATCAGTTCGGCTCCGGCTATGCCTGGCTGACGGTCAACCCGGATAAAAAACTGGAAGTAGTTAAAACGCCAAACCAGAACAACCCGATTTCCAACGGTTATATGCCGATCCTCAACGTGGATGTCTGGGAACATGCCTACTATCTGAAATACAAAAATCTCAGAAAGGATTATGTTGCCAACTGGTTTCATTTGATCAACTGGGAAGAAGTGTATAAGGAAGCCCAAAAATATCTTGAGATTTAAAAAGAACCGCGGCAGATGTCCTTCATCTGCCGCGATATTTTTATCTTATATTCTGTTTCATCTTTTTAATACTGAAAAATTTTCTCAATTTGCCAGATCTTTAAGACTCTGAAGCAGCTCCAGATCGGACTCCTGAACCCGAATATTTGAGGTCACCGGTCCTTCTCCCGGATGTGTCACCGTAATTTCAATCACAGTTCCCGCTTCAAATCCTCTTGAATACATAGCGCTTAAAAATGCCGTAAACTTCGGATGGTTATCTACGAATTTATTCTTAGCATTCACAAGCTTCATTAATGCCGCCGGATTCATACCTGTATTCCTTTCTTAACCCCAAAGATCTGCCGGATATACGCCGTCGGCAATCAGTTTTTTAAATGCTGCCACAACGCTGTCTTTATCCTCTTTATAAGTTACGCCAAACCATTTATCCTGAGTTTCCAGTACCTTCACGGAAGCCTTTCCGCCTTTGATCATATTATCCACGATGGTAGGCAGCAAATATTCTTTCTTAACCTCACCCTCCGGAATCTCAGATAAAAATGCGGAAAATCCGGTTTCCAGTTCCTTCAAAAAGCCCGGTGTAAAGCCCCACATATTCATGGACACATGCTGCTCCGGCGTGATCACCATATCAGAGCCGTTGTCCTCATGGACGATCGTGCCCTCCGCCGTCATTCTGAGACCGCCGGTCTCCACAACTTCTGCCAGATAGTCGTTTTCATCCACAACACAAACGCCGCGGGTCACCGCACCGTTATCGCTTAATGTATTTTTCAGGATAAATCCGGCCATACACATATCATATTCTTTATCCGTCGTGCCGCCGCTGACCAGATAATCATGAACCTTTTTGAAAGCTTCCTTGCCGTAATAATCGTCCGCATTGATCACTGCAAAAGGCTCATTTACAACGCCCTTGCAGCAGAGAACCGCCTGACCCGTTCCCCACGGTTTCTTCCGGTCTGCCGGTGCCTTAAAGCCTTCCGGAAGATCATCCAGAGACTGGAAGACATATTCCACATCGATCACCTTTTCAATTCTCCGGCCGATGATCTGGCGGAAATCTTCTTCAATATCCTTTCGCAGTATAAACACTACTTTGTTAAAGCCTGCCGCTTTCGCATCATAGATTGAGTAATCCATAATGATTTCCCCATTTGGCCCCATCGGCTCCAGCTGTTTAATGCCGCCGCCGAAACGACTTCCGATACCGGCCGCCATAATCACTAATGTTGTGTTCTTCATTATAAAATCCTCCTATAACACTGAAAATCCCTTTTCAGAAATACACATTTCCACTTCCATCACATCATCCGCCGAGATAACCATGATCGGTTTCCCCGATTCCCGGTTGAAGGACAGGTAAATATAATCCACATTGATATTGCTGTCTTCCAAAGCCTGCAGAAGATGATTCAGATTACCCACTTCATCTTCCACCTCAACGCCGAGAACTGCCGTCAGCCGACACAGATAACCCGCTGCTTCCAACGCTTCCACTGTTCTCTCCGGCTCAGATACGATCATACGGATAATTCCGTATTCCGCACTGTCATTTGTCACGGAACCCAGTATATTAATATTCTCTTTAAGAAGCACCGCCGTAATTTTCTGCATTGTGCCCTTTCTGTTTTCAGCATATATTGAAACCTGTTTCAGCATCTGCATTTCCTCCTGATCATTTTGTCTGTTCTTTTTATTTTAGCTTTTTTCCTGTACAATGTCAACATTTGCCCGGCAAAAGAACCCTTTCGGCCCCGAAAGTCCGGGGTCAAAAGGGTTCCTTTTATGTTTCTCTTATTCTGCAGCCATCGCTGCCTGTTTTTCTTTATAATGATGGGCTTCTTCCAGCATCATGTCTTTGACTTTCATCAAACGGATCTGAGTAGAACGTTCATTTTCATCCAGCTTCATGGAGATATATTTTATATTCGCCTGGGCCTGCGGAATGATCACATGTTCCAGCGCGTTGACACGCCGGCGGGTCTTTTCAATTTCCGCCGCCATAAGCTGGCAGGCTTTCTCTGTCTCCGCCAGTTTCAACATATCCGGCAATATATCTGCCAGGGACTTCACCGCGTCATCCAGATCACTGGAGGTAAAAGCAAAGCCATAAGAATAAATGTCATTTTCATCTGCTGTCCGTGTTTTATAGCTGAACACCGGAATATCCACGCTCATAACATTCTTCTTATCCGTTTCCAGATATACGCCCTGTTTCGGCGCCATCAGCGCCGTATGAAGCGTCTCCTCCGACATGCCGGCCTTTGCGACAACAAAGTTTTTATTTGCCGCCTGAATACCCGCTTCCACCTTCTGGCGCAAAGCCATATTCTCCCGAACCAGATCCAGGAACTGCCGCATCAATTCATCCCGTTTATCCTTTAAGAGCTTGTGCCCCTTTGTGGCCGTAACCAGCTTCTTTTTCTGGCGGCTCAGCTCCATTCGGGTCGGATTTACCTGCGTAGATGCCAAGTAGTATCACCTCTCCTTTTGTTCAGGTTCTAAAATTTACCGTAGTACATATCCAGATATTCATCATCGATACGTTTCAGCTCGCCTCGCGGCAGGATCGACAAAAGCTTCCAGCCGATATTCAGCGTTTCCTCGATATCACGGTCCGCATTAAAGCCCTGGGATACGTATTCCTTCTCGAATTCATCCGCGAATTTCGCGTAGATCAGATCAATATCCGAGAGGGCTGCCTCACCGAGGATCGTCATCAATTCCTTCGCGTCCTTGCCTCGCGCATAGGCCGCAAACAGCTGATTCAGCGTATTTGAATGATCCGCACGGGTTTTTCCTTCGCCGATACCCTTATCCTTCAGACGGGACAGGGACGGAAGTACATCGATCGGCGGATTGATGCCCTTTCTGAAAAGCTCACGGCTCAGAATGATCTGACCCTCAGTAATATAACCGGTCAAATCCGGAATCGGATGGGTCTTATCATCCTCCGGCATCGTAAGGATCGGAATCATTGTAATTGAACCGATTTTTCCGTTCTGACGGCCCGCGCGTTCATACAGCGTAGCCAAATCCGTGTACATATAGCCCGGGTAACCGCGGCGGCCCGGAACCTCTTTACGGGCGGCGGAAATTTCCCGCAGCGCATCCGCATAGTTTGTGATATCCGTCAGGATAACAAGGACATGCATGTCCTTCTCAAAGGCCAGATACTCGGCGGCTGTCAGAGCCATACGCGGTGTGGCGATACGCTCTACTGCCGGGTCATTTGCCAGATTCATAAACAGCACCGTTCGATCGATAGCGCCGGTTTCTTTAAAGCTGTCCACAAAGAAATTGGATTCCTCGAAAGTAATACCCATAGCCGCAAATACAACGGCAAACTTTTCATCTTTTCCGCGAACCTTCGCCTGACGCGCGATCTGAGCGGCCAACTGGGCATGCGGAAGACCGGAAGCCGAGAAAATCGGCAGCTTCTGGCCTCGAACCAGGGTATTCAGACCGTCGATCGCGGAAACTCCGGTCTGAATAAACTCATTCGGATAGCTCCTGGCCGCCGGATTCATCGGCAGGCCGTTGATATCCAATCGTTTTTCCGGAAGAATCTCCGGGCCGTCATCAATCGGACGTCCCATACCGTCGAATACTCGTCCCAGCATGTCGCCGGAAGCGCCAAGCTCCATACTTCTTCCAAGAAAACGTACTTTACTGTTTGAAAGATTGATACCTGTAGAGCTCTCAAAAAGCTGTACCAGCGCATCGGTTCCATTCACCTCAAGAACTTTACAGCGGCGGGTCTCACCGCTCGCCAGTTCAATTTCACCAAGCTCGTCATAGGTTACGCCCTCGACGCCTTTTACAAGCATCAGCGGTCCGGCTACTTCTTGTATCGTTCTATATTCTTTTGGCATTTAGAAGTCCTCCCTTCCGCATACTTCTTTAATCTGTTCCGCCAGAGTATTCATGACATTTTCATACTCCTTATCCAGATTTTCCTCAACGATATATTTATATCGGCCAATCTGTTCACGCACCGGCATTTTGATCAGGCCCTGAACATTGGCGCCGTTTTTCAATGCTTCCATAGACTGCTCATAATAAGCAAGCACCAGTTTCATCATCAGAAGCTGTTTCTTCAGAGATGTATATGTGTCCACATCATGGAAGGAGTTCTGATGCAGGAAGTCCTCACGAATGGAGCGGGCAGCTTCCATCTTCAGACGGTCCGGCGCGGACAAAGCGTCCATACCAACCATCTGCACGATCTCATTTAATTCCGCCTCTTCCTGAAGCAGAGACATCATCTTCTGACGATCGATCATCCATTCTTCGGATACATTTTTATCAAACCATCCGGAAATATTATCCAGATAGAGGGAATAACTGGTCAGCCAGTTAATGGCCGGGAAATGACGCTTATAAGCCAGCGCCGAATCCAGTCCCCAGAACACCTTAACGATACGCAGTGTTGCCTGAGATACCGGCTCAGAAATATCACCGCCCGGCGGAGATACGGCGCCGATAACAGACAATGCGCCTTCTCTTCCGTCTTTACCGAGATTGATCACATGCCCCGCACGCTCATAAAACTGAGCCAGTCGGGAACCCAGATAAGCCGGATAACCTTCTTCACCCGGCATTTCCTCCAGACGACCCGACATTTCACGAAGGGCCTCCGCCCATCGGGATGTGGAATCAGCCATCAATGCTACCGAATAGCCCATATCACGGAAATACTCGGCAATAGTAATACCTGTATAAATAGACGCCTCACGGGCAGCTACCGGCATATCGGAGGTGTTGGCGATCAAAACCGTACGTTCCATCAACGATTTTCCTGTTTTCGGGTCCTTCAGCTCAGGGAACTCATTCAAAACATCCGTCATCTCATTGCCGCGCTCGCCGCAGCCGATATATACAACGATATCCGCCTCAGCCCATTTTGCCAGCTGATGCTGGATAACGGTCTTACCGCTTCCGAATGGTCCCGGAACGGCAGCCACACCGCCCTTGGCAATAGGGAAGAAGGTATCGACAACCCGCTGGCCTGTGATCAAAGGCATGGTCGGCGGCAGTTTTCTCTTATACGGACGGCCTTTTCGCACCGGCCACTTCTGCATCAAAGAAACCTCTTTATCGCCATCAGCTGTCTCAATAACGGCAACCGTTTCTTCAACCGTAAATTCACCGGCTTTAATATCTTTAATTTTTCCCTCAACACCGTAAGGAACCATGATCCGCTGTTCAACAACGCTTGTTTCCTGAACAGTTCCAATGATATCTCCGGCTTCCACTTCGTCTCCAACCTGCACTGTCGGAACAAAGTTCCATTTTAAATGCCGTTTCAGAGACGGAACTTCAACGCCTCGCTTTAAGTTATTGCCGGATACCTTCATGATGTCATCCAGAGGTCTCTGGATACCATCATAAATACTGGTGATAAGTCCCGGCCCGAGTTCTACGGACAACGGCATCTCCGTGGACTCTACCGGTTCGCCCGGCCCAAGGCCCGAAGTTTCCTCATATACCTGAATGGATGCCTCATCACCGTGCATTTCAATAATTTCTCCGATCAGTCGCTGGCTGCTTACACGCACCACGTCAAACATGTTGGCATCGCGCATCCCCTCAGCGATAACCAGCGGTCCTGCTACTTTTTTAATCGTACCTATACTCATTAAATGGATTCACCCACTTTCTAATTATTGCCGAAGATAATATCGGAACCGACCGCCTGTTCCACAGACTTCTTTACGCCTTCGACTCCGGCGCCCGTGTTCCCGGATACGCCCGGAATCTGAATGATCGCCGGAAGAACCTGTTCCCGATATTTACTTATCTCGTGTGCCAATTCTGCTGCCAGCGCCTCCGTGATATAAATCACCGCATATTCACCGGATGCCAGCGTCTTCAGCGTTTCCTCACCTTCCCGGGCACCGGACACAGGAAACGTATCCAGCCCAAGCGCCGCAAAACCATAAATACTGTCATACGCGCCGATCACTGCAATCTTATACATACATTTCCCTTACCCTTTCCCGGATCGAATCATCGGACAAACCATTCTGTTTACATGTAAGAATGATTCTCACCGTTTTAATTTCATTTTCCCTAGCAATTACATAAGCCACCAGAGGGCCAATGGAAAACGGATTGGTCTTCTGCGGTTTGATCGTCTGAATGATCCGGTTATCGCACCAACGTTCAAAGGCCGAAGGGGACTCCTTCAGTGCCAGAGCGCCTTCCAGATATCCATTTCCACTCAAATATTCAATAATCGAATCCATACCTGCCAACGCCGCCCGGGCCAGCCCATCCACATTCAGGCTGTCGCAGGGTGCCATGGCACGTTTCATAAAATCCAGTGACTTCGCGGTTTTTGAAGACCGCACTGCGATTTTGATATTGGCCACCGCCACCGTAGATTCGGCATAATCCCGGATAATATCATCCTGGGACTGACGCCCGGCCTCTTTGATGGCTTCCATTGTGGCACGGTCAATAATAATATCACAAAGCTGTCCGTCTCCTGAATGAAGCAATGTCTCCACTGCTTCCTCAGCCGCTGCCTGCATGTTTTCCGGCAAAGCCTTATAATCCTTTTCCCGGATAATACGAAGCATCTCTTCTTTAGGAATCGGCGTTCCTTCATAGAAGATATTGGCGCCGCTCTTCCCGGTGCAGACTTCTTTCACTGCAGCTTTCAGGTTATGGAACCAGTTTGTATAGGATAAAACATTGAACACATCCATGTCCACATGCATTTCTCCGACGGTTTCCCATATTTTTTCCCGTTCCCGCGTCAAAATCGCATCGGCATCCATCGGCACATCATTGCCGCCCCATCCTTTGTCCTGCAGAAAACGAAGACAACTCTCCAAATCCTTGCAGGCGATCAACTGTTCAATCGTGGACGCCGAAAACAGAGACACTTCCAAAGCACGGATTCGCGCAACTGCATAGGTATACTGTGTTTTAGACATTATAACCCTCCTTTTATGGCGAACCGGCCTCTATAAAAATAAAATCTCATTCACTTTATCCTGAAGCTCATCTTTCTTTGCATCAAGTAACGCCTTTAAGGTACAATTTTCTTCAATGCCCCCATAGACAAGAATAAATCCGTCCTCAATGGCTTTCGGTTCTTTGGAAAGAACCAGGCTTCCGCCCTTTTCTTCTGCCGCCGCCGAAATTCTCTTTTCAAAATCGGCCGGCATCCTGGCAAGATCCTGAGCAGAAAAATAAATCTCTCCCGGCTCTGCCAGCACATAAGTTTTTAATATTTTTTCCATTGTCCGGAAATAGCTTTCCGTATCCTCCTGCTTTAACGTCACATAAGCTTCCTCTATGACTTCCGCGATCATATCCTGCTTTGCCCGCAGAAGCGCTGTTCTCCGCTGCTGCTCCGCCGAAGATTTTATGCGGCCTTCATAATTTTCTTTCAAGATGACATTCTTCTCCGCCGCCTCAGCCTCCATGGCCGCGCAGGCTTCTTTGGCTTTCGAAAGAATATCATCCGCTTCTTTACGCGCCGTTTCAAGCTTCATTGCTGCAGAGGTTTTCGCTTCTTCCAGAATCTGGCTTGTAATCTTTTCCAATCCACTCATTCCAAAGCTCTCCTTTCCTTTCTTACAGCATCCTCCTCACCCTCAGGTTCATTAAATAGAGAAGATAGCAAGAATAGAAACAAGCAGAGCCAGAATGGCATAAGTTTCTACCATGGCCGGGAACAGCATAGATTTTGCAAACTGTTCCGGTTTCTTAGCCACGATACCGATGGAAGCTACCGAAGTTCTTCCCTGATGTCTGGCGGAAACAAGTCCGACAATACCGATTGGCAGACAAGCTGCAAATGTCAGAAGACCATGTACCAAATCCGGCGCAGCACCGCCTAAGATACCGATTCTTGACAATGTAACGAAAGCAACCAGCAGACCATAAATACCCTGTGTACCCGGTAAAAGCTGTAAGATCAAAACCTTTGCGAATTTGCTCGGATCTTCTGTGACAACTCCCGCTGCCGCCTGACCGGCAACACCAACACCGTAGGCAGAACCGCATCCGGATAAAATAACTGCAAGTGCTACTCCTAAAAGAGCCCATACTTGTCCATTTGTAAATAATTCACTCATACTCTTGTTTCCTCCTTAATATCAACATATTTCGTATTTGACCGGAAAGGATTGAATTCCCTTCCGCCGCCTTCATAAAATTTTCCAAAAAACTCTACATATTGGAGACGACATGTATGCACATAAGCGCCCAACAAATTGATCGCAATATTAAACACGTGTCCGATAACAAATACAACAGCAAACAGAATCGCACCTATAATTCCGCTGCCAAACATACTTCCCATCTGATTAAATACGGAAGCGATAACACCGGTTGCAAGACCCAGGGCCAGCAAACGGGAATAAGATAAAATATCGCTGAGCCAGCTTGTAATGCCGTACAGATCATATGCGCCCAAAGCAATACGAAGTCCCCATTTATTCTTTTTATCCCGGCCGGACATCAGCAGAATACCCACGGCCCCGACGATCGCCATACCCTTCGCCAGCATATTTAACGGTTCAGGGAATACAAATGTCATCTGGGAAATGGATGCAAAAATCTCCGTCGGCATTAAGATCAATACCAAACCGGTAAGAAGAAGCAGCCAAAATCCCACGTCGCAAACCGCATCCAGAATCTTGCCGTCCCGAATATACATATAGGCTTTCACAAATAAGCCTGTATATAAATGGATCAGGCCAAAAAACAGTGACCATACAAGCATTCGCATCGGCTCATCCAGCGGTGCAAACCATAACGGCGGTATACTTACTTCTTTGCCGAAAAATGTTCGGGAAATGACATTTACCGCATCGCCAAAATAACCGCCGAACATAACGCCCCAGAACAGGGTGGACAAACCGCACCAGAAGAATAATCGGATCGATTTCTTCATATTCAGGGACATCCGCGGGAACTTCATCAGAAGCACGCCGCAGGCCACAGCCACGATCAGGCCGTAAGCCGCATCCGACAGCATAAGACCAAACAGAAATACATAAAAGACAGTCATGATCATTGTCGGATCCACTTCGCCTTTTCCCGGCAGACCGAAGGATGCTAAAACGCCTTCCCCGGATTCGGCGAAATGATTATTTTTCAAAAGTACCGGCGCTTCCTCGTCCTCATGAATCTGCTCCAGCTCAACCGCCGCGTCGAAATCTTCCGACAACTGCCGAACGATCTGATCCGCGTCCTTTGCCGGCACGTAACCGCTCATCGCAAAGGTATTTGCCGTCTGAGGCAGTCGGCCGAGCACTTCATATTTTTCGGCGCGGATCCGATAGTAATCCGATACAAACCGAAGGTTCTGACGTTCTCCGGCAAGACCGATAATTTCTTCCTGAAGCTGTCTCGCCTTCTCTAAAGAAGCTTCCATCTCCGACTGGAGTTCTTCCCGATACCGGGCCGGAATTTTATCCACCGCCTGAGCCGGTTTCGCAAAACCGCCTGCCCGCAGGGCATCCTCAACCGCCTGAACTTCCTCAGCCAGACAGACTACGGCCAGATAAGTAAAATCCTTGTCCGCAGAAATAATTTCCACGTCCACTGCTTCCACATCCGGAGCAAATTTCCCAATCAGTTCATAAATACTTTCCAGGTTCATCGCCCCGGCAATCGTCCCAATTAAAACCGCAGTTCTGCGGGTTCCCGAATAACTTACCGGCACAGTCAGCCCCATCCATGGAACTAATGCTTCCATCTGGTCTCTATACTTTTGTGCCCGGGCCTTTTCCTCCGCAACCTGTTTATCCAGGGTGACGATCCTTTCTGCCGTATTGATGTAACTCTCCTGATTTTGCGCAGCATTATCAAATAATGACTTATCGATCAGCGGCTTCCCGGCCAGAGACGCCAACATTCCCGCTTTCTCCGGGGCATACTTTTGAAGAATCTCCAATGCTCTGTCCGCTGTCTGCGCTTTTTTCTCAAATGTGGCTTTGGAATTGCTGACATCCATGGTCGTATATCCGCTGTCATCTTCCAGCCGGATATCTATTTCCATAGCTCCAAGCTCCTGCAGACGCTCCAGGATGGCTTTCCTGTTTTTCTTCAGCGCACATAGATTAATCCGCTGCATCTGCAATACTGCCATATCCACATCCCTCCTTTTCCCTTGATTCCCTTATTTCATTCATACCAGCGAAGAAATCACCGCCTCCACTGCCTCTGCTCTCTTCGGGGCAATGAATTCCCGGAGTGCCTCCGTTTCTTTTTCGGCCTCCGCTGCGGCGGCAGCCAATTGGCCCTGACCATCAGACTGCATTTTCTCGGTCATCTCCTGATTCATTGATCTGATTTTTTGAGATGTATCCGACGTCATGGCCTTAGCCTGGGCTTTGGCCTCCTCTAAAATAGAAACGGCCTGAGCTTCTGCCGTTTTCAGGATTTCATCGGCTTCCGCCTCCGCCTTATTGACTGATTTCAGAATATCTTCTAACACTTTGTCACCTCCTTGCAAAATATACACGCTACAACCATTATTGACTATTTAAAAAATTATATCACAGCTATTGTTTATCTTCAATCAAAAATTCAGACAAATTTCCAGACAAAAAATAAAAACTGTCATGCGACCTCGGACTAATTTCAGAATTCGTCACAGATTGCACGACAGTTTACTTAAATTAAATCTCCAATTCAATTTTCCTTCCTGATGAAATGTATTTTCGATATACAACTCCTGCCGATTTCAGCATCCGCTTAGAGGCAATGACTGCCGGGGTGTCCGGATACTTATCTTCCCCATATATGATCTCCTTTATACCACTCTGGATGATTGCTTTTGCACATTCATTACACGGAAAAAGAGATACATAAATCTTGGCTCCCTCCAGATTGCCGCCCCGATAATTTAAAATGGCATTCAACTCGCTGTGGGTCACATAGACATATTTCGTGTCCAGCGGTTCCCCTTCCCTGTCCCACGGATATTCATCATCCGAGCATCCCAACGGAAAACCGTTATATCCCATCGAAAGTATTTTATTATCCGGACTCACAATGCAGGAACCAACCTGGCTGTTTGGGTCCTTTGACCTCAGTCCGGCCAAGCGGGCCACCGCCATAAAATATTCATCCCAGGTAATATAGTCTTTTCGCTTTCCGCCCATTTTTACTCCTCCTTTGCTCTTCCCCTGATCTAAACATAAATCTGCTGATGGCCTGCCGCTTTCAGCATACGATTCATAATGGCCTTGCCTCTGCTGCCCTCTTCAAAGCTTTCCGAATAAATATAGGAAACCTTTTCCCCGTCCATCCGGCGCAGAACATCAAAAAGATTATGTATAATAGTATCCTCATCCTTCCGGGTACCTATGCTCATCACAATAAGCCGACTGTTCCTCTGTACCATCATCTTATAAAGATCCTTTGTCTCCTCAGTTGCAATGATCCCGACCCGAAAACCGGCAGCCAGTTTTTCGGAGGCCAGTTCCCGGATTTTCTCTACAACCTTTTCGTCCAAACCGGAGACAAGGGTCAGATCGCCCTTCGGCGCATAGTGTTTATATTTCATTCCCGGCGCTTTCGGCTGAAAATTCTTATCTTTATTTTCCCCTAAAATTGCCGGATCCACCCGGACTTCCCCGGCAACCGCTTCCATCATCTCCCGGGTAATATAGCCCGGCCTCAAAATCATCGGTACGCTGCCTGTCATATCAACCACCGTGGATTCGATACCGATTCCCACCGGGCCGTCATCCAGTATCATATCGATTTTTCCGTTCAGATCCTCATAAACATGCTCGGCCCGGGTCGGACTCGGCCGCCCCGATGTATTTGCACTCGGCGCCGCCAGCACAATTCCCGTTGTCCCGATCAATTTCCTTGCCACCGGATGGGACGGCATACGAACGGCCACTGTGTCTAATCCGCCGGTTGTTCCGTAAGGAACTGCATCTCTTTTAGGAAAAATCATCGTCAATGGGCCCGGCCAGAATCTTTCCGCCAGTTTCCGCGCGGTATCCGGAATTTCTGTCACAAGCCCGTCAAGCATAGCTATATCTGAAATATGAACGATCAAAGGATTATCTGACGGTCTTCCCTTTGCCGCATAGATTTTCGCCGCAGCCTCCGCATCCAGCGCATTTGCCGCCAGGCCGTACACAGTCTCCGTTGGAATACCCACCAGGCCGCCGGCCGCAAGGACGTCGCCCGCCGCCTTCAGCCAAACCCTTTCTTCTGTCTCACTTATTTTATAAACAATGGTTTTCATCCAGTCCATCTCCAATTTTTCAACGGTATTTTGTTTTATTATAAGCTTTATTCCGGCTTTTTTCCACCCCTTCCGAAGAAATCCTCAAATTACTCTGCTGTCAGTCCCCCGCCATTAATATAATGCATTGTTCCCAGATATATATTCCAGGCCAGTTTCCGCTGATATTCCACCGTTCCGAGCTTCGCCTCCTCTTCCGCATTTGTCAGGAAGCCGCACTCCACAATGACGATCGGCGCCGGAGAATTTTTCAGCATATAATAATTCATATTGGATTTAGGCACACGGGTATTTTCCGGATCAACCCCCGCGATCAACTGATTTTGAATACACTCCGCCAGGCGGGCCCCCTCCTCCGAATCCTGATAATAAAATACCTGGGCGCCGCTGTATTTTGCATCCGTAAAGATATTCTGGTGTATACATAAAACAAAATCCGGCTTTGCCTCGGTAATAATCTCTATTCGCTTTGCCAGATCTTCTTTCTTTTTACTTTTGGAACTTTCACTGCTGTACAGCGCTTTGTCCGTATCCCTTGTCATAATTACTTCAAATCCCTGTGCTTCCAGATTTGCTTTCAAAAACAGGGATACTGAAAGGTTTACATCCTTCTCCAGTACCCCTGTTACACCAATTCCTCCCGGGTCATTTCCCCCGTGACCGGGGTCTATAACTACCCTCGGCTTTGTCTCCCCACCGGAGGCATTGGAAACGGCCGCCGCCACCCGTGAATATGTACGACTGTAAAAAACAACAGACAGGGCTAAAAAGCCCGCCAATACCATTACCGCCATTACTCGTTTCATAGGTTTCCCCGCAAATTTTATTATTGCTACACTATATGCCCTCATTTCCGCATTCATGCCACAAATCCGGCGCGGCCCTCCTCAGCTTGCCGATGGCGCGGCTCACCCGTTTTCTCGCATTGCTCTCACTGATATGAAAATAATCTGCCAGATCGGAATAAGATACCTCATAAAAATATCTCAGAATGACGGCCCGGCGTTCATCCTCATTTAAATAAGGCTTTAATGCTTCCGATAATTCCAGTTCATTCTGAGTTTCCTGTTCAATATAAACTTCCAGTTCTTCCAATATAAGCATCTCATGACTGTGAATATGACGGCGCTTCTCCAACTCACGCAGCATATGGAACTTGGCCGCCCTCATGATCCATCCATGGGGATTTTCATGCTTCTCCAGGACATCGATCTTCTGACATGCGGTTGTCCATGTGGCTATCATCACGTCCTCTACCAGAGTTCTATCATTTGTCATTTTAAATAACATTCTTGCAACGGCCTGTTCAGTTTCATCTATCAGCTCCTCCATAAATTTTTTCTGTTGAAGCCGCAGTTTCCTGCTATTTTCTCTGCTCATTGCCGTTCATACTACTTCCCTGGTCATTTTTATCATTATAATAGTATATCATCGCTTTTTGGCCCATGAATAATGCCATTTTTTCGACGCTTTCTCCGCCCAAACATATGTTTCAGCAGCGCCTTTTTTCTCCGATAATATGATCCAGAAAAACGATATTCTTTTTTTGAAAGATTTTTTTTAATTTTTTTCATCATAAATTCTCTTTTCTCAAACATACATTCATTTTACACCATAAGTGAAAATATAATCCACCTAAAGTTTTCAGTTGTTCGTTACACTTATTGTGTAATTTATTTATACATATATTGTCTGAACTTTATTCTTCTCAGCATTTACAAAAAGGAGATATATTATGTCTGATTTTGCAAGCCGCCTTCGCGAACTTCGTTTAAAATATTATTGGAACCAAAGCCAACTGGCCAAACGTGCCGGCGTGTCTACCAGTCTTATCAGTTCCTACGAAAAGTCCGAACGATATCCCTCGGTGGACATGCTTATAAAACTATCTGATATATTTTGCTGTACGACAGATTACCTCCTCGGCCTGGAATATGAAATGAAATTAAGCATCCATGGTCTTTCAGATAAACAACTACAGCTAATTGTTGATTTGATCGCTGAACTGAAAAAAGAGCAGATTTCCTCCCTTCCCAAAAATCATTAAAGTGCTATAATAAAAATGTAGCTATGACATTAGGATGGGAGGATTTTTAATGAGTAAAATCGAACAGATTCGCAGCGAAATGGTTACCGCAATGAAGGCTAAAAATAAGGAACGAAAAGATGCGCTTTCCATGCTTCTCGGCGCTTTAAAAAACAAAGCCATCGATAAACGCAGTGACTTAACCGAAGCGGAAGAAAATGAAATTGTATTAAAGGAAATAAAACAATTAAAGGAAACTCTGGACTCTGCACCGGCGAATCGCACCGATATTATTGACCAGTGTAATTTCCGTATTCAGGTTTATGAGGAATTCGCGCCGAAATTCATGACAGAAGAAGAAATCAGGGCAACGATCCGGCAGGTACTTGACAAACTTGAACTCACGGCGCCAACAGCCAAAGATAAGGGCAAAATTATGAAGGAGCTCATGCCGCTTGTCAAAGGAAAATCCGACGGAAAAGTCGTAAATGCACTTGTATCCGAATTTTTTCAATAATAAACCTTATCGCGCGAAGCTTGACGCAGCGCGCCCATGCGCAGCATCTGACATACGGGATGCCCGAATGGGGATACCTTATCGCGCGAAGCTTGACGTAGCGCGCCCATGCGCAGCATCTGACATACGGGATGCCCGAATGGGTATACATTTAACATAAAGGAGTCCAACATGCATAAGAAAGATGATATTGTTAAAATATATGATGATATGTTTAATTTGATCGGCGCAGAAAAATGGTCGATCGTCCACGAACGGGGGCTGCTTCACCAGGTTGTTCACCTCTGGATGTATGGAGACGAGCCAAGCGGTCGATGGCTGTACTTTATTCAGCGGTCCAAAGACCTCGATGTTTTTCCCGGGCTTTATGACCTTCCTGTCAGCGGCCATATTGACCCGGATGAAACCTTTTCCCATGCCGTTGTGACGCTCACGCAGGAACGTCTCGGCTTAAAACTTCTTCCGGAATATTTAAAACATGTGGGAAATATCCGTCAGATTATCGACAGCGATAACTATCATGACAATGCTTTTTGCCAGATTTATGTCAAATGTCTCAGATTGCCGATACCGGAATTTGAAATTCATGACGCCGAAATGCTTTTTAAAGTAAAATACGATGAATTCTGTCAATGGGTAAAATCTCCGACCGGGGAACTGCCGATTTACACGCCAAACGGAGAATTTATTAAAAATTCTGTGGAAGCAGACTGGTGGTGGCCGCGCAAAAATGAATTTACAACGGTTGTTAAACCTTATATTGACAGCCAGAATTAAAAAAGATGAGGTATCCGCACTTATGATTTCTGTCATTTGTGTGATACCTCATCTTTTTTAACTTTGACTCAACCGATATCCCTGTCCCCAGACCGTTTCAATATACGTTGTATCTGGGTCAGCTTTTTTCAGCTTGCCTCGCAGATTGCTGATATGTATCTTTACTGCATTGTCATCTCCCATATATGGCTGTCTCCAAACTTCCTCATACAAACTGGCTTTTGTATAAATTCGGTTTCGATGACGCATTAAAAGGCTGAGAATCATATATTCCTTCACCGTCAAATCCAAGCCCTTATGATTCATCTCTACCTTTTTAATCGAACTGCTGCTCATTCTCAATCCCTTATATTGATACAGTCTCATATCATGAGACCGTTTATAGGCATCCCGCAGGCAGCCGGAAATCGTTTCTTCCAGTATCTCTCTGTCCAGCGGCAATCCAAGCATCACGTCCAGCGGACTTTCCTGTCCATCAATGAAAACACCGCTCTCTCCATCCTTCGTTTCCGCTTCCTTTGGCCAGATTCCCAACACGGGAACATCCGAAAACTTTCGAATCTGTTCGAAAACCTTTAGGACATTCCCATCAAAACAGCCTACAGCCCAGATAATCATATCAAAGGGATGACTTTTCACCATACACACCAACTCCGCATCAGCAACTGAAACAACCCGGTAACCCATCCCGGCCAAACAGTCTTCAATCCTCAAATCTGAAGGTATTGACCGCTCCGCCAATAAAATAGTTGCCATCCTGTCATCAATCCTTTTGCCTGAGTTTGCCCCAATTATAGCACATTAACGAGCAAAAGAAAAGCGGCTCTGATTTATTAAAAATCAGTTCCGCCATTTTATCTTTTGTATTTCATCTTTTTATTTCTCCAGCAATTTTTCTTCCAATTCAGCAATACGCTGCGCCATCTGCTGCCTTATGGTCTCAAATTCTGTTGCTGCCTGCTCCTGTACCCGCTTACTTCCTACTACGCTTAAAAGGTGGAAAACACCAAAGAAAATGGGAGTGACTGTCCGTACCCTGCAATATTATGATAAAGAGGGATTACTTGCGCCTTCCGCGGAAAGTGAAGGCGGACGCAGACTATACACGGACAGAGATTTGATTATTCTGCATCAAATCCTATCGCTAAAATCACTGGGCTTTTCCCTGAGTGATATTAAAGACCGATTGATTTATCTGTCTACGCCAGCAGAGGTTGCACATGCACTGGCGGAACAGGCGAACGATATTCACAGCAAAATTGAACACCTATCAACATGTTTAACAGAGATAAAGCGGCTTCGTATTGAAGTGCTGCAAATGAAAACAGTAGATTTTAAGAAATATGCAGACATCATTGCGAATCTCCGGATGAACAACGAATACTATTATCTGATCAAAAAATTCGATGATGATACGCTTGACCATATTCGTTCCCGTTTTGACCAGGAAACCGGCATAGCTTTTATGGAAAGGTTTAATCAGCTAAGTGAAAAAATCTTACAACTCCAAAAGGAAAATATTCCGCCAGAAACCGAGGAATGTCAGAAATTGGTGAAACATTACTGGGACTTAATCGTAGAGTTCACGAACGGAGATATGAGTATGCTTCCAAAACTGATGAAAATTGGCGATATTGAAAACGCAACAAACGAATGGGAAGAGAAACAGGCTGCTATCAAAGAATATCTGGGGCAGGCTTTAGAAATCTATTTTTCAAAGGTTGGCATAAACCCTTTTGAGGAGGTGCAAGATGAGTAAAGAAATCGAAGACAACCGCCGCAAGGAAAAAAGGAAGTTTTTCATAAGGGTAACGGTCGCTCATACAGTGACATATATCATATTTGGCATGATTTTTTCGCAGATATTCAGCTATCAAAATTCATTAAGCAGTGCAGGTATGCGGGATATGAATAGTCTTATAGTAGGTCTTGCGCCTCTATTCCAAATTGTCAGGGGGCTATTGTTTGCCATCGTTTTATGGCTGATCAGAGATGTTTTTCTGGGTAAACGGTACGGCTGGTTAAAAGTGTGGATAATTCTTGTCATATTGGGAATTTTCAACACTCCGGGAACCGCACCCGGTTCTATTGAGGGCTTTATATACTTACTTCCTACCAGCGCGCCGTTAAGCTTGCAAATTGGAGGATTGCTTGAAATAGTACTACAGACACTGGTATTCAGTATACTTGTTACTTTCCGTTCAAAAGGAAATAAAAACGGCAAGGGTAAGGGAAAATTATACCCATTCGGGCATCCCGTATGTCAGATGCTACGCATGGACGCGCTACGTCAAGCTCCGCGCGATAAGGTATACTCTGACCCCCGAAAATGACGTTCTATTGCATAACAAAACAGGAAAGGCGGGCAAACGGCAAATACCGTTCACCCGTCTTTCCTGTTGCACCCTATATGGCAGCTACCCTTTTTCTGAAATATTAATTTCTGCCTTTCACTGCCGCCGTCAGTTTTTCACCATCGTAATGAATCTGAATCACATCGCCCGGCAAAACCGCATCGGAAAGAATCAACCGTCCGGCCAGCGTCTCCACATGCTTCTGAAGGAATCGCTTCAGAGGCCGCGCGCCATAAACCGGGTCGTAACCCTGTTCGATGATATAATCCTTTGCCTCAGCATCCAATTCAATGGAAATCTCCCGGTTCACCAGCCGTTTATTGAGATTCTTCATCAATATATCAATAATACTGTGAATATCCTCTTTGCTGAGCGGTTTGAACATAATAATCTCATCCAGTCGATTCAAAAACTCCGGACGGAAATGGGTACGAAGTTCATTCATCACCATTTCCTCTGCGGAGGCTTCAATATCACCATTCGCATTGATACCGTTCAGCAGGTATTCCGAGCCGATGTTGGATGTCATAATTAAAATAGTATTTTTAAAGTCCACCGTGCGGCCCTGAGAATCGGTGATCCGGCCATCATCCAACACCTGCAAAAGCACATTAAATACATCCGGGTGGGCCTTTTCAATTTCATCAAATAAAACAACCGAGTAAGGTTTCCGGCGCACCGCCTCCGTCAGCTGGCCGCCCTCCTCATAACCCACATATCCCGGAGGCGCCCCGATCAAACGGGATACGGAGAATTTCTCCATATATTCACTCATATCAATACGGACAATATTCGATTCATCATCAAACAGACTTTCCGCCAACGCTTTGGCAAGCTCCGTCTTGCCGACACCGGTTGGGCCGAGGAACATAAAGGAACCAATCGGCTTTGTCTCATCCTTAATGCCTGCCCTGGAACGAATGATCGCCTCTGTCACTTTATCAATACCTTCATTCTGGCCGATGACCCGTTTATGAAGCTCTTTATCCAGATTCAGAGTTTTCTGGCGCTCACTTTCCGTCAGTTTTGCCACCGGAATTCCTGTCCAACGGGACACAATCCGCCCAATTTCATCCTCTGTCACCTGCTCCCGGACAAGAGAGCCTTCGGCGCCATGAATCTTCTGCTCCTGTTCTTCAAGCTGACGGCGAAGTTCCGGCAATTTACCGTATTGGAGTTCCGCCGCACGGTTCAGATCATACTCCCGCTGAGCCTTTTCAATCTCTTTATTGACATTTTCAATCTGCTCCCGAAGGATCCGAACCTGATCCACATCTTTTTTATCCGCTTCCCACTGGGCCTTTTTCATCTGAAAATCTTCACGGAACTGGGCAATCTCTTTTTGAATCGCCGCCAGCCGCTCCTGGCTCAAATGGTCATCCTCTTTTTTAAGAGCTGCTTCCTCAATCTCAAGCTGCATAATCTTTCTGGAAACCTCATCCAGTTCCGCCGGCATGGAATCCAACTCCGTCTTGATCAAAGCGCAGGCCTCATCCACCAAATCGATGGCTTTATCCGGCAGAAAACGGTCAGATATATAACGGTTCGACAAAATGGCCGCGGCCACAAGGGAACCATCGGTAATCTTTACGCCATGGAAAACTTCATACCGCTCTTTCAGACCCCTCAAAATTGAAATGGTATCCTCCACTGTCGGTTCATCCACCATCACCGGCTGGAAACGACGCTCCAGCGCCTTATCCTTTTCAATATACTGACGGTATTCATCCAAGGTGGTGGCGCCGATACAATGCAGCTCGCCGCGGGCCAGCATCGGTTTCAGCATATTGCCCGCATCCATCGCGCCATCAGTTTTTCCGGCGCCTACGATCAGATGAAGTTCATCCACAAAGAGGATGATCTTGCCTTCACTCTTTCGAACCTCTTCCAGTACCGCTTTCAAACGTTCCTCAAATTCACCCCTGTATTTTGCTCCGGCAACAAGGGCGCCCATATCGAGCGAAAAAATCTGCTTATCCTTCAGGCCGTCCGGAACATCCCCGCGGACAATACGCTGGGCCAGCCCTTCAATAACGGCCGTCTTACCAACACCCGGTTCACCGATGAGCACCGGATTATTTTTTGTCTTACGGGAAAGAATACGAATGATATTCCGGATCTCGCTGTCCCGGCCAATAACCGGGTCCAACTTCTGATTTCTGGCCTTTTCAACAAGATTCTCTCCATATTTGCTCAGGCTGTCATACGTATCCTCCGGATTATCACTGGTCACTCGCTGGTTTCCGCGAACCTCCATCAGGGCCCTTAAAAAACCATCTCTCTGAATCTGAAAATTTTTAAATAAAGTTTTCAATTCTTTATTTGCAGTTTCAAGCAGGGCCAAAAACAGATGCTCAACAGAGACATATTCATCTCCCATCTGTTTTGCCTCCTGAGCCGCCTGGGTAAATGTCCGGCTCAGATCCTGGCTCATATACTGCTGTCCGCCCTGAACCTTTACATGTCCGGCCAGCGCCTTCTCCACCTGGAAAACAAAACCGGCTGTATTGATGTTCATCTTATCCATCAACTTAACGATCAGACTGTCCTCCTTATTCAGCAGAGCATAGAGCAAATGAATCTGGTCTATCTCCTGATTCCCATACTCTACAGCCAGACTCTGGCAGGACTGAACTGCCTCCAGGGATTTCTGCGTAAATTTATTAAAATCCATAAAACATACCTCCTTTTCGGGTACAATGTTTATTGCTATGTTTGTTCTATTTGTAATATAACAGTCGTTTACCGGTTTGTCAACACTTTTCTAAAAAATTTGCTTTTTTTCTTATAGCGCGGTATAATTTGGTAAAACTATATAACGGAAAGGTATTTTAATTATGAATACATCGCATTTAACACTTTTAACAGATTTATATGAATTAACAATGATGCAGGGATACTTTAAAAATCAGACAAATGAAAGAGTCATTTTTGACGTCTTTTACCGCTCCAACCCGGAGGGTGCCGCCTACTCGATCACTGCAGGGCTGGCACAGGTGATCGAATACATTGAGGGACTTCATTTTGACGCCGAAGATATTGACTATCTGCGTTCCACCGGTTTCTTCCATGAAGACTTTCTCGAATACTTAAAAGATTTCCGTTTTACCGGGGATATATACGCCATTCCTGAAGGTACAGTGGTATTTCCAAAGGAGCCGCTTGTAAAGGTCATAGCGCCGATTATGGAAGCCCAGATCGTAGAAACGGCCATCTTAAATATAATCAACCATCAGAGTCTGATCTGTACAAAGGCGGCCCGAGTTGTCTATGCGGCCGGCGGCGGCGTTATGGAATTCGGACTCCGTCGGGCTCAGGGCCCGGATGCCGGAACTTATGGCGCCCGCGCAGCGGTGATCGGCGGTTGTGTCGGAACCTCCAATGTTCTGGCCGGTCAGATGTTTGACATCCCTGTCAAGGGAACTCACGCCCACAGCTGGATCATGAGCTTTCGGACAGAACTTGAGGCTTTCCGCAATTATGCCAGTCTCTATCCGGATAACTGCCTGCTTTTGGTAGACACTTATGACACCTTAAAATCCGGCGTACCCCATGCGATCCAGGTTTTCGATGAAATGAAAGCCCAGGGTATTCAATCTAAGCTTTACGGTATTCGGCTGGACAGCGGCGATCTGGCTTATTTGTCCAAGCAGGCCCGGAAAATGCTTGATGAGGCGGGACATAAAGATGCAATTATCTCTGCATCCAGCGATCTGGATGAACATTTAATTGACAGCCTTCACACTCAGGGAGCCCAGATCACCTCCTGGGGTGTGGGAACGAATCTGATTACATCCAAAGACTGTCCGGCCTTCGGCGGCGTTTACAAACTGGCAGCCGTTGCCGATGAAAACGGAAACTTCATTCCTAAAATTAAGGTTTCCGAAAACATTGAAAAAGTCACCAATCCCGGCAATAAAACGGTTTTCCGGCTTTACGATAAAAAGACCGGAAAGATTCGCGCCGATTTAATTGCCCTGGCTGATGAACATTATGATGCACAAAATTCGCTGATGATTTTTGATCCGATCTCCACCTGGAAAAAGACCTGTCTCCGCGGCGGCACCTATACCGTCCGGGAACTGCTTGTTCCGGTTTTCAAAGAGGGTAAATGTGTCTACACCTCTCCGGCTGTCATGGACATCCGGGATTACTGCACGGCTGAATTAAACACTCTCTGGGATGAGTCCCGGCGGCTGGTCAACCCGCAGGAAGTTTATGTGGACCTCTCGGAACCGCTTTGGAAACTGAAAAATGATCTGCTCGACCATGTGCATAACTTTAAAGATAATTAATTTCTAAAAACAAAAGGCTGTGAAGAACTGCTAACCTCAGCAATTCTCCACAGCCATTCTCATTTTATCCGATCGGCTCAAAATCTGCCGCCCCGTGCTTACACAGCGGACAGATAAAATCATCCGGAAGGACATCGCCCTCATAAATGTAACCGCATATCTTGCAGACAAACCCTTTTTTGCCCTCTGTCTCCGGCTTTGGCTTCACATGACTCTGATAATAATTATAAGTCATCGTTTCCACATCCGAAATAACGCGGGCTTCTGTCACCGTGCAGATAAACATTCCGTGGGTATCAAAATCCACATACTGTTCCACCTTCAGCGACATAAAGGCATTAATATATCTCGGCAAAAATGCCAGTCCGTTATCTGAACGAAGCACCTCAATATCCGCAAACTTATCTGCCGTCCGGCCGCTCTGGAACCCAAAATTCTGGAATACCCGGAACGGTGCCTCTGTGGACAGGCAGTTCACATTCATAATACCGGTCTGCTTAATAATGTGATGGGAATAGTTGGCCTTATTGATGCAGACTGCAACCCGGTTTGGATTATCCGTAACCTGAGATACGGTGTTCACGATAAGTCCATTATCCTTTGTCCCATCATTGGATGTGACAACATACAATCCATAGCCAATCTTAAACAGCGCCGTCATATCATTTTTGTTGGCCGTCTCATCTTTCTGTGCCAGATAATCCTTGCAAAATTCTTCCGCCAGGGCCTCCAACTGGGCACTGCTGTCTTCATTCAAAGCAGACTTTATGGAAACAGTCGTGTTCGCAAAGGTCGTATTTTTACATCCCTCCAACATTTTTTTGATGACCTTGGCGGCCATCGGCGCCCAGGAACCATTTTCAATAATGCCGATTTTGCGATTCTGGAAATTTCTTTCCAGCAAATGTTCAATAAATTCCTTCATAAACGGGAAAATATCTGCATTATATGTTGTTGTGGCAAGAATAATTTTGCCGTATCGGAAAGCATCTTCCACGGCCTCAGCCATATCGCAGCGGGCCAGATCGTTCACAACAACTTTAGGGCAGCCCTTTGCCCGAAGCTTTTCCGCCAAAAGCTCGACCGCCTTTTTCGTATTCCCATAAACTGAAGTATAGGCGATCATAATGCCCTCTGTCTCAATACCATAGGAAGACCATGTATTATAAAGCTTCAGATAATATTCAAGATTTTCAGAAAGTACCGGTCCATGCAGCGGACATATCGTCTGAATATCCAGCTTCGCCGCTTTCTTGAGCAGATTCTGAACCTGAGTTCCGTATTTGCCCACAATGCCAAAATAATACCGGCGTGCTTCGCAGGCCCAGTCCTCTTCCACATCCAACGCTCCGAATTTACCGAAAGCATCGGCAGAGAAAAACACTTTATCACAGGCGTCATAAGTCATCATAACCTCCGGCCAATGCACCATCGGCGCTGCCACAAAAGAAAGCTCATGCTTTCCAAGAGAAAGGGTATCCCCTTCTTTAATAATGATCTGCCTGTCCGCAAAATCCGTCCCATAGAACTGTTTCATCATTGCGAAAGCTTTGGCACTGGATACAACCTTAGCATTTGGATAAAGTTTCATAAAATTCCCAATATTCGCCGAATGATCCGGCTCCATATGCTGTACGATCAGATAATCCGGGGCCTTTCTGCCTGTTGCATTCTGAATATTGTCCAGCCACTCATGGGTAAAATGCGCATCCACCGAATCCAGCACCGCTATTTTTTTATCCATAATCACATAAGAATTGTAAGCCATTCCATTCTCAACAACATACTGACTCTCAAATAAATCAATCTGATGATCGTTCACGCCTACATATCTGATGTCATTTGTTATGTTCATCCTACTTCCCTCCTATTAATTTTAAATTTGTGTTACTTCATAGTATAACTCATTACTGCTCAAATTAAAACATTTTCCTTCAAAGAGAAAATTATTATCAAAACTTTCTGCCGCCGCCTCTGCTTCCGCCGCCGAAACTTCTGCCGCCGCCTCCGTGCATCGTTCCACTGCTGCTCCGATGAACAGAACTGCCGCCGCTCCGACCGCCTTTGCCGCCATCATCCCGTTTGATTCGCTGACGGCTTACCGTCCGATTTATAAATTTATCCCGGTGCAGAATTTCATTGGCGCCGCCGGCCACAAAATAATTATTCACTCCGGCATCCACTCTTCCACCCCGGTTTCGGGCCATAAAAAATACGATCACTGCGCCAATGAGCATACATATAAGCAACTGGCAGATAACCCGGAAAGGACTTAATCTACCGCCGCCTTTAACGCCATACCTGGTCACATTATCCAGGAATACGCCGCAGCTCTTATAATATTTGCCGTCACTGACTTTTTTATAGATACGGTCAAGCATCTTATCAATATTCGCTTCAGAAAAAGATTCTATCACCGAATTTCCCGAAGCATAAACATAAATTTCCCGTGCTTCCATATTGATCAGATATACGATTCCGTCACTTATGCGTCCGCTGTTATTATGATTCAGGAAGAAATTCTCCGCATAATCCCGGCTGGTTTTTCCGCCGCTGCTGTTTGTTGTCGTAATTAATACAAGAAAACCGGCTTTCGATTCCAGTTCTCCGATCCTCTTCTCCAACTTCTCAACTTCATCTCCGTCAAATAATGCCGCTTCATCAAAAACATGCTTCTGCACAAGAGGCCCTTTTGTGCCATTGAGTCCGGCCGCTGTTTCCTCTGATTCAACTCCCTGCACAGGATTATCACCAAGTTCACCGGAAACCGTCTCCGACAGATTCATCCCGAGATTACTTCCGACATCATTTAGAAACTGCTGGCAGCCTCCAAAAAAGTTATTATTGACCACTTCATCATACACGCCATCCAAAATACTGTCCAAACGGGCATCCGTAAATGTATGTATGATCTCCTCGCCGCTGGTCGAAATATATAATTCGCTGTGCTGCATATCAATGAGCAAAAGCAGCCCGCTCCCGGACGCGCCATCGCCGTTATGCTCCTCAAAAAAATCATCCGCATAGTCCCGCGCCGCTTTCTCCTGCGTATCCTCCGTTGTAACGATCAGCAAATGAATCTGATGCTCCGCCTCAATTGTCTTCATTGACGCAGAAAGTTCGGATTCCTCCGCCTCTGACAAAAGATTCGCATCATCAAAAATTCCTGTGTCCGTCTCCTCTGCCGCCGCCCGCACATTTACCCATCCAAACAGGGCCAAAGACCACATGAATGCCATTAATAAACAGGTATATATTTTTCTCATGCCGTTTTCCTCCAAACCCTGAATTTTAAATAAGTGAAATGATCAAAGATATAATAAACAGGACAGCAGAAATTCCTGCCCACCAAACAGCTATCTTTCCCCGGCTGGTCGGCGGCGTTCCCGCAATACGGCCATTCTGCCCATTCATCATAAACTTATAAACCTTACCATGGTAATTATAGTCCACAAACCAAATCGGGACAAAAATAAAAGCTTCTTCTTCCCTCTCAAAATTTATCGTATGACTGTTTAAGTGAACCATTGAATATCCCGAAACAGCTCCCTGAGCATAATCCCTGGCATATTTCTCCACTTTGCTCTTCGCCGACGGCGCCATTTCTGTTTCATCAAAATCATAACTGGATGAATCAAATCCGGCCAGATAAGGCATATTAAAGGCTTTTAATTCGCTGAAGTTAAAGGGTTCCAGCTTGGCCATTTCACTGTCCTCCAACTGTTGTGACGCGTCCAGCGGAATATCTTTATACTGCAGCTTATAAGCTCTCTGAATATCATAAAATTCTGTCTCGGTTATCTGATAATCCCCCTGGCGAAAAACCCGCACCCGGGTGGCCTGGGCCGATATATCCACCCTGGTATCAAACTGAAACAGCCAATACGGAATATACATCCCCCTTAATCTTTGAATATTCTCGGCGGAAGTAAAACCTCTCGGCGAAAACCGCCCATTCCGGCACCATTTGCGGAAGGCCTTTTCCGCATCCTGCCGGTCCATCTGAAAAGGAAGAAGCTTTGCCGGGCGGCGCTTCCCGCTTAAACGGTCCGCCAAGATCATCGGCGCCCCGCAGAAAGCACAATTTGCCGATGTCTCTTTATCCTTAGTGACCATCAGGCCGCCGCAGTTCGGGCAGTGATATTCCTGTCCCGCCAGTATGTCCCCCTCCATTTTGTCCGAGGTTTTTGCCGCTGATAGATCCTCCGTGCCCAATGAAGATACCTGGCTTAATTCCATTTCTTTTGAACAATGATCACAATGCAGTTTTCGACGTTTAATATCATAGACCATCTCTGCACCGCAGTCCGGGCATGTATAATGTAATATCATCCTTTTCCCCTTTCACCACAATAAAACAAAGGCGCTGTCCGAATCCTTCCTGTGAAATGATTCAAACCAGCGCCCTTCCTGCTATTCCTGTACCATATTTATCAGAATACCTGTCTTGAAAATATTGCCGTCCATTGCCACAACAAATTTTCCATGATTCTTTTCGATAATTTGTTTTGCCGTCTTTAAACCGCCGGTCAATTCACTTCCCGGAGCCGTAATGGCTTTTGCGGCTTCCGCAGCTTCCGCCCTCACCGCATTTTTAACGATGTAAATCAGCTTTCCTTCCTGAGTATACATTTCCGCATATATTCTGGAATCCGGTTCGGCATACTGCTCCAGATTATCATAAATCATCGAAATGGCCTTCCACATATCTTCTTTATTCATCTCAAGGACAATCGGCTTATCCGGTGCTCTGAGCGTCACCGCAATTCCATTTTCCTTCAAAATTCCCCGATGAAGTTTTCGTATATCCTTATTCAATTGGATAAAATCAAAGGACGTTGCTGAATCTCTGACCATCGAAGTTCCGCCGAGAAGGCTGTCGATCTCATCCTTTGGAAGCATGACTGTGCGGTCATTTTCCGCCTCTTTCGCCTCCGGCTCTGCCCCGGAAGTTTTTTCCGCGTTGATCGCCATATCCACAGAAGCCCCAAGGTCCATATGCTCCCAGTCATCCGCCGGTGCAGGCGCCTGAGAAGCTTTGGCCAGTGCGGCCGCCTTTGCCAGATCAGCCTCCAGTTCCGTAGCCGGACGCGTGTCTCCGCCGAGGCCCGCCGGCGCAGGAATCTCTTCTGCCTTTACTTCTTCTTCAGCTTCGTCTTCTTCCTCTTCCTCCTCATCGTCGTCATCATCATCATACTCTGAGTTTCCTTTACGGATCACCCAGCTGATAAAGCAAATGTTCTCCATAACAAATACAATCGGCACAAGCACATATACCACCGGAATACCGAATAATTCATAGGCATCCAGCTTAAACAATGCGAGTACCAGCGCGCCGTTTAACAAAACAAGCACCAAAATGATCAATAAAATCCTCGGCACCACCGGAAGATTTCCAAGCGCCTCAAAGATTCGATAGATCAACATATTGTTGATAAAGGTTCCCGCCTTTATCCGGCGGACAATGCTGAAATATCCCCGTACCAGGAAAATATAAGCAAGTACCAGTGCGGCGCCTGCTCCGATCAGCCGGAAACTAAAGGATGACCCCAGTAAATACCAGGCTCCATAAATACTTCCGCCGCCGAATGCAATGATAAGAATAATTGCAATCTCTGTAAAAATCTTATCAAACCAGGTTAATTTGATTCCCGGATAACCGCTGACATTTCCCGTTGCAATAATAGAGAAGATCAACAAAATCAGGAAAATGACCGCCGCTGCGATAACTGCAATTTTAGCAATTCCAAAAACAGAATTTAAATCCTTAAATTCCTCATAGCTTTTATAAAAACCATCGGTTGTTGACGTCAGCTCATTATCTACAGCCATATAAATGGTGTAGGTTCCGCTGCAGGCCGTCAATTCTTCCTTCCATACAGCTTCATTCAGCGCAGAATTGCTCATCCCTGCACTTATATCAAACTGTCCGCCGGTGGAATCCAGTTTGACAAAATAATTGCTGGCTTCAATCCGCTTTACCGCATCCTCACTGCTGAGGATCACTTCATTGTCCTCCGCATCATATACGGCAAAGGAGAAACTTCCGTTCTCTCCCATATAATTTTTAATCAGATCCTGATTCGCCTGGGCCAGTCCATCCTCAGATATCGCCCCCCGGTTTTCGATCGCCTGGACCATATGAAGCAATTGAACCACATTTTTCTGATATTCTTCGCCAAAATAATTGCTGCTGTAATAATCCGGCTCTGCAGACATACTGCCGCCATTGCTGAAATATGTATATACCGTATATCCCGAAATAATCATCACAGCCGCCGCTATGAATAAGAAAATCCGGGCCGCGGCTTTCAACGGTGTACTTCGGGTAGGATGCCAGCCATCCTCCTCTAATTCATCCAGTTCCCTCTGAATATCCGCCTCTTCTTCTTCTGATAAGGTCTGATATCCAGACTCTTTGACAGATGAATCGTCGACTTCATCCCAAAAATCCTTCTTTTTGCCAAATAAGCCCATCTTCTATCCTCCTGTATACTAACTGCCTTTTTTCTTCGCACTATATCCATCTTATTTTACACTAATTCTTATGTATTTTCAATGTTTTAACGAAATTTCCTTATTCAGCCAGTCATACAGGTCGTCATAAACCTCCTGCCGGTTTGTTTCATTCAGAATTTCATGTCTTGCGCCTTCATAAAAAATAATGTCCATATTATCCATTCCCGACAGTACAAACATATCGTAAACCTTCTGAACACCCTGTCCCTTGTCTCCCACCGGGTCCGCACCGCCGGAAACAAAAAGAACCGGAAGCTGTTTCGGCATTTTTTTGAGATTTGCTTTTTTAGCGATAAATTCCAACCCCTTAAACATTTCATGATAAGCATTCAGTGTGAAAACAAACTGACACCTCGGTTCCGCAATATAGGCATCGACCGTCGCCTCATCCCGGCTGATCCAGTCAAAATCCGTTCTCGCCGGGGCAAATCCCTTATTATAAGAACCGAAAGCCATTTTATTTACCAGGACACTTCGATACTTCCAGCCTTTCACAACCGCAAGTACCCGTGTCAGCGTTTTTCCGAAAACGGCAACCGGAACAGAATGGTAACCGGTTCCCATGATGATTGCTCCGTCCACTTCTCTGCCATATTTAATAAGAAAATACCTTGTTAAAAAGGAACCCATACTATGGCCGAGAATATAATACGGAACTCCCGGAAAACGCTTTTTAAACTGTTTCTGTATTTTATGAACATCATTGACAATACACTCAAAGCCATTGTCTCCCAAATAGCCCCAGTCCTCCCGGGAAGCCACCGAATCGCCGTGCCCCAGATGGTCATCGCCGACAACAACTATTCCCTGTGCGCATAAAAATCGCGCGAAATCATCATACCGGTCCACAAATTCCACCATGCCATGGACGATCTGAAGCACTGCCCGCACCTCCACAGCTTCAGGAATCCAGCATATACCGTGGACCTTTGTCTCTTTATTACTCGATTTAAAATAAAAATTCTGTTTTTTAATCACTAAGCACCTCTCCCAACACTTTTCCAATACTGTCATGGATCAACAAATTTGCTTTTCTGTCATACGGCGTCTCGCTTTTATTGATCAGCACCAGCTTATTGCCTCTGTAATACTGAATAAAGCCCGCCGCCGGGTAAACATTTAAAGAAGTTCCCCCAATGATCAATACATCCGCCTTCTGAATCGCATGGATACTGGCGGTGATCGTCATTTCATCCAACCCTTCTTCATACAAAACGACATCCGGCTTAACAATGCCGCCGCATTTTTTACATCTCGGAATTCCATCCGCATTTAAAATATATTCCGTATCATAAAACTCATGGCAGCGCATACAGTAATTTCTATGTACCGTGCCGTGAACTTCGTATACCCGTTTACTCCCGGCCATCTGATGAAGGCCGTCAATATTCTGGGTAACGACCGCCTTCAGCTTACCCATGGCTTCCAGTTTTGCCAGCGCCAGATGGGCGGCATTCGGTTTTGCATCCAGATACAGCATCGTACTTTTATAAAAATCATAGAATATATCCGGATGGGCTACAAAAAAGGAGTGGGACAATATCTCCTCCGGCGACCGGTTATACCGTTTGATCGTATTATAAATTCCGGTCTCGCTTCGAAAATCCGGGATACCGCTTTCTGTAGACACTCCGGCTCCGCCGAAAAATACAATATTATCAGACTGCTGAATCATCTCTTTTAACGTCATTTCAAATCTCCCCTTTCTTATCTCGCCCATCCATAGGAACGTTTTACCGCCTCATGCCAGCCAAAAATTGCCGCCTCTCTGCGGATCTCCTCCATATCCGGGGTAAAAGTCCTGGCCAGCTTCCAGTTTTCCTTCACATCATTTGTATCCTTCCAGTATCCCACGGCAATGCCGGCCAGATAAGCTGCGCCTAACGCGGTCGTTTCCACACATTCCGGCCGATGCACAGATGTATTCAAAACATCCGCCTGAAACTGCATTAAAAAGTTATTGGCACAGGCGCCGCCGTCCACTTTCAGCGCGGACAGGGTAATTCCCGAATCCGCTTCCATCGCCTTCAGCACATCGTAAGTCTGATAGGCCAAAGATTCCAGAGTGGCACGAATAAAATGCTCCTTTTTCACACCCCGTGTCAGACCGACAACCGTTCCCCGGGCATACTGATCCCAATAAGGAGCCCCGAGCCCCGTAAAAGCCGGAACAACATAAACGCCGTTCGAATCCTCCACCGCCAGAGCATATTCCTCCGAATCCTTTGCCGATTTGATCATCCGCATTTCATCCCGAAGCCACTGAATCGCCGCTCCGGCCATAAAAATACTTCCTTCCAACGCATAATTCACACTTCCGTCAGCGCTGGCCGCAATTGTTGTCAACAAACCTCTCTTCGAGGTCACCGCTTCTTTTCCCGTATTCATAAGAAGAAAGCACCCTGTGCCATAAGTATTTTTAGCTTCTCCCGGCTCAAAACAGCATTGCCCGAACAAAGCCGCCTGCTGATCTCCGGCAATGCCGCTGATCGGAATCCTTCCTCCGAGAATACCCTCATTGGTATAGCCGTATAAACAGCTGGAAGGTTTGACTTCCGGCAGCATACTCTTCGGAATATTCATCACCGCCAAAATCTCATCATCCCAGCAAAGATCATGAATATTATAAAGCATTGTCCGGGATGCATTTGTATAATCCGTCACAAAAACTTCCCCGGCAGTCAGCTTCCAGATCAACCACGTATCAATCGTCCCAAAAAGCAGATCTCCCTTTTCGGCCGCCTCCCTGGCGCCCTCCACATTTTCCAGGATCCATTTGATCTTGCTTCCCGAAAAATAGGCGTCCGCGATCAATCCGGTTTTTTCCAGAATATCCTGGTCGTATCCCTTTGTTTTTAATGAATCTATGTACTCGGACGTTCTGCGGCACTGCCAGACAATCGCATTATATACCGGCAGCCCCGTGTTTTTATCCCATACGACCGTTGTCTCCCTCTGATTGGTAATCCCGATACCGGCAATATTCTCCGCAGTCACGCCGGCCTTCCCCATCGCCGCAATGGCTACGCTCATCTGGGTTGTCCATATCTCCAGCGGGTCGTGCTCCACCCACCCGGCTTTCGGATATATCTGGGAAAACTCCTGCTGTGCCACACTGACAATCTCCCCGGCCTTATTAAACAAAATACACCGGGAACTGGTTGTCCCCTGATCTAACGCCATCATATACTTTTCCATGTCACTGCCCCCTGTCTCTTTTCTATATAAATTTCTTTTTGCTCAATCGAACTTCAAAGGCCTTCAAAACTTCCGGATCTTTTACCTTCCGATAGTAACTGTCTGCCGCCACCGGATTGCCCATGCAGGCGCAGGCCTTTCCTGCGGTTATAAAATAACTGTCCTCCGGATTTATGGCACAGGCTTCCTCATAATATCGCAGCGCTTCCTCAAAACAACCGTTGCTCACTAAAAGATTGCCTTTCATCACCAGCAGATCATCCCCGTCCGGCTCCAGCCGGATCGCCTTATCAATAGCCTTTAACCCCTTTCGCACAATGCCAAGCTGATAATAGGCCATCGCCAGATAATACCAGCCGTTCACATTATCCGCCGCCATCCGGGTGACCTCCAACGCCAGCTCCGCCAGCCCTTTTACCGTCCCTATTCCCTGGCACCGGTCCTCCATGATCTCCCCGGCAAAGGTTTCACATTTCTGCAGAAGGACTTTTATCCTGTCCTTTCGCCCGATGTTTCTTGCCCGGCTGTCTATCGCCGTTTTTGCATAATCCACAGCCTCAAAAGGCCCCCGGCCCTCACTGATCAAGGTTTTTAAGGTCAAATACCGCGCATCTCCGCTTTCAATCACCAGATAATTTTTTTTCTTCGGAAACTCCATCCCCTCAATGGCCGACGGATGTTTCAGCAGTCGGACATTCCGTGTATCCGCACAGACATTTCCCTCCAAAAACAGGGCTGGATGCCGGATATAACGATAAACCGTGGCCGAAATATACCAGCCAACCACCTGATCTTCACAGATAAACACAACCGGGACCCCGTCGATATGGCCGCTCCGCACCGTCGCCTCATAAAAATCTTCCAGCTCGGCTCCCACCGCATCCTCTTTCTCCCTGCTTCGGCTGAGCGCCCAGCAGTGCCCCGCATAGTCAAAAAACTCATTCATCCGAAGTGTCGCCCGATCATCGATTTTTACTGCAAGAATGGCCATTTTCAAGTCTCCTCTCAAGAATCTGATATGTTCATATTATAGAACATTTTATAGGTTTATTCAATGAAAAGCCTTTACTTCCTATGGAATTTCGGCTACAATATGGAGTGGAAATTATAAAAGAAAGGTGGATTTATCATGGCAAATCCTATTGTTACAATTACTATGGAAAACGGCGATGTGATGAAGGCCGAACTTTATCCGGAAATCGCTCCGAATACAGTAAACAACTTTATCTCCCTCGTGCAGAAAGGCTTCTACAACGGTCTCATTTTTCACCGTGTCATTAAAGGCTTTATGATTCAGGGCGGATGCCCGGACGGAACAGGTATGGGCGGCCCTGGCTACTCCATCCGCGGCGAATTTGCTCAGAACGGTTTCGCAAACAATCTGAAGCATGACCCGGGCGTATTATCCATGGCCCGCACGATGATGCCGAATTCCGCAGGTTCCCAGTTCTTCATTATGCACAAGGCCGCTCCGCACCTTGACGGCGCTTACGCTGCCTTCGGCAAAATCATCGAGGGAATGAACGTGGTTGATAAAATCGCCACTGTGGCGACAAATCGCATGGATGCTCCGAAGGTTCCTCAGAAAATCCAGTCTATGACCGTAGAACTTTTCGGTGAAACCTATCCGGAACCGGAAAAATGTTAAAAATGGTCAAAAGTTTTTTATAAAAAACACTTGATTATTTTTCAATTATTTGATAATATAAAAAAGTCGCAAACATAATAATGTAGCGAATGCAGTTGTGGCGGAATGGCAGACGCGCTAGATTCAGGTTCTAGTGAGGTAATACTCGTGTGGGTTCAACTCCCATCAACTGCATGAAAGCGTATTTATCAGATTTTACAAAAATGTCTTGTAAAGCCTTATAAATACGCTATTTTTTTAATTTTTTGTGGTTATTTTTACTAAATATTTTTGTAACCCCAAAAAATATTTTAAATTTTTTTGTCACAGATTTTGTCATAGATTATCTTAATGCTGCTGAACCCTATCAAACTCTTTTTCTTTAAAAAGTAAGGCCCTCGGAACCCCAAGAGCCATATATTACTACATTTATTATTCTCTAAATCAAATTATCAATGTATATATTTTAGATATTGCAGTAAGTAACTTCCTTTGATATTCGTTTCATCCTTATCTAAAGATCTTTTTCCAAATTCAACAAAACCATTTGATGTATAAAATTTTTTAAGATATTTTACATCCTCACATTCTAAATACACATAACGACCACCGATTTCGTTCTGCACTTCTTTGACTTTTTCAACTGCCATTTTTAGCAATTCATCCCCGGATATCAAACAATCATTACCTTCTCTGTAATTCTTTCCCAGTTGTCCTATCAAAGGGGCAGGTATCACACACTTGTTTTGATGCTCATCCCATTCACCATGCTGCCTCAGTTTTTTCATAACGGTCTTACTCACAGCATCTTTAGTAACCATAAAATACTTTGATGCAATGGCAAAATACCCCACCAGTTCCAGCTCTCTATTCTCTTTCCAAAATACAAGATGCGTTTTTGCTCGTCCCATTTTGGAAAAAAGTACTGCTTTACTATGTAAAAAGTCTTCTACATCTTTATTATATGGATTCACAAAAGAGGAGAGAATATTTTTCGTTCTATCCTCTCCCACATTCTCAATCAACTCGTTTAAATTAATTCGTAAGAACTCTGACATTATCGTTTACTAATCAAAAAGAGCTTTGACATCCTTTCCTTTTACTTCTTTGCAAGGCCTGGTATATTCTACGTCTTTTCCGGTGGTAGTCCTAGCCGCTTCAATCGCTTCTGCAAATCTTTCTCCAATTTTTCTGTCCTTAATCTCAATATTTTTCATAATACTCTTTGTGGCCATAGAACCACCTCCATCTCTCTAAACAACTTTTATTGTACTTATATTATACATCGGATTTCCAATTTTACAACTAAATTGCATTATTTTTCACATCTATGAAGTATTTTCCAATCATACTCACCTGCAAAAATAATCTTGTCGAACCCTTTCTGTTGACTTTCTTCTTTTTTGCATCTGCCCCAAAATCAAAGGACTCTCCAATTCTTTTTCTATCATGGACTGAATCCCTACTTAGCTCTTTCACCTTTTTCCGGCCGTTTCTTATCTGGGCGCTTTTTACCCGGCTGTCTCCTATCCGTTCCCTTCATATCTGGTTTCTTTCTATCCGGCTGCTTCCTTTCCGGTCTCCGGCTTGGATAGGATGGCCTGTCAATAAGTTCTTCCAATTCTTCCAGCTGATCCATCTCTTTTTCAAGCAATTTTTCACGCCGACGGTTCCGCTCCCGGCGTTTTGCCAGCATTTCTCTCCGGCGTTTGCGTTTCAGATCCTGCTCGATCCGATGGAAAATCAGAAATACCACAAGTATGGCCGCCACTGTGGCCGCTATGATTATCACTGCTTTGACAATAGGGAAAGGTATTTTTGTAAAAGTCACCTTCACCGCGTGATCCGCCTGAACATTACTTAAAGAAAAGCTTCCTGCGTCTTCCGCCAATTCCTGCGGAACGCCGTCCAGCGTCAATTCTGAAAATTCGTATCCTTCATCCGGCGTAAAATCAACGGAGCAGTTTTCTCCCCGCAGAACCTGAAGCTTCGTTCCGCTGACCTGCCCGTTTTCACTTTCCACCGTGACATAATGGTAGTAAGGCACTCTGGTTTTATAAAAACGGGCGACATGATTTGCATTTCCCGTATAAATATTAACGACCGCCAAAAATTCCCCGGTTCCGATTTCACACAGAGATTCCGGCTCATCTGATATGCCTTCCTCCAAACCGAAATCCAGACGGGTCTCATTGACCAGACACCGTCCCTCTATGGAATAAATACTGAAATAGTCGCCGATCCCCATATCCAAAGTCAACGGAAAAGTAATAATATAATCTTCGCTCACAATACAATCCTGAAAATTGGTGCCGACAGTTGAATCTTTAAATTCCCCCAAATCATCAATAACCTGAAAATTTCTGTCAAGGATCTTAAAGCTGTACCCTCCGTCCACATTGGTTTGAATGATATACTGATCCGTCTTCTCTATATAATCAATCCCAAGAATATTATAGTCATCAGCCACTTTAATCGTTCGTTTATATCCTAAAGTATCCGGGTCCATGACATAAAGACAGCCTCTGTTCTCTTCAATAGTGTTCGTGTACAGGGAAACATAAATTTCATTTGTCCTGCGATTATAGGTCATACCATTCCCATGTTCCCATTCCCGTTCCTGAACACGATTTGCCAGAGAGTACTGCTCCACAGGATTGCCATCGGCATCTTTATCATAACGATAATAAGCGGAAACAATATCTAATGTTTCCGCGTTATCCGCCATATTCTCGATACAGATGATATAATTATCCGTCACACACATCGACTGGATAACTCCGCCGTGAAGCTCTTCCTCATGAACCAGCTCCCAGCTCAGTCCATCAAAGGCCTCCGGCCCCGCAATCTCCGCATAAGCTCCTATAGGAATAATAAACATCAGAAGAATCAAAATTCCTCCAAGCCAACGTCTTGCCTTCATTTACTTTCTCTGCTTTCTCCCGTCGTATAATCAATCTCTATTCCCGGCTGTATATTAAATACATACACATTAAATTCTATTTCATCACTGCCGACAGATTCCGCTTCTATTTGAACGCCGCTTGCAACCAGGTTCACTCCCTCAAAAACAGGCGTTACCCGATACATCACTGCATCTCCGGTCCGCTCAATATATTCTGCCACTTCATTTTCCCAGGGCAGCATCCCTTCCACATTCAAATATCGTGTACCGGTAATCAGATTTTTTTCATTCGCATTTTCTCCGGTCAGCTGATAGCCAATCAAATGACAGCGATTATACAGGTATTTTCCATCAATGCTGTCGTACTTCACCGTCTGCCATCCGGAAGGTTTTATCGATCCGATAGCGCCTCTCTCCTCCGTCGGCATAAGCTCCCGGCTGATTTTTGCCTCCGCAAAACCGCACCGCCCCAAAACGTCCAATTCACTGTAATATTCATAAGCCGGGCCGTTTTTATCTTCATCACTGAAAGACGGCACATTTTCATTGACAATTACATAGGGATGTCCGTCATATTCCGGAAGCTCTTCCAGACTCTCCACCTGCCGAGCCGCCGCAAAAGGACTTGGATATAAACCCTGATAAGAGCCATATCCCGCCGCCAGCGCTCCGATCAACGCAAGGACAGCGGCAATTTTCCGAAATCCTGAAGGCATATGCCCTCCCTTTCCGGATTTTCTGCGTTTATTACTCATTTGTTGTCTCCTGAGCTTCCGTTTCCTCTGTCATTGTTTCCACGGCAGCTGATGCCGCTGCCGATTCCGTTGCCGCCCGCTGTGAATAGGTAACTTGCCGTATTCCCGCAAGAATAATACAGACACCCAGAATAATTCCGGCAATCAGCATATATTTTCCGTCAAAACGACCCATTGTACTTTCAATATCATCTTTATACCCCGGCTGTTTCTCTCCGGATTTCGGCCCTTCTTTCCTTACAGGCGTCCCGCAAGACCGGCAAAAACGATCATTAGGATCAACTTCTTTTCCACATCTTCTGCATACCATAATTTTTTCTCCTCCATATATTTATTCCTGTATTTCGTTTTTCATCGAATATGTTTCTGACGCCACTTTCCCGTGCGGTATTCACAAAATGAAATCAGATAATTGGCCGTCCACCCAATCGGCACCGCATACCAGATGGCAGGCATTCCCAAAATCGGCGACATGGCAAAAGCAAAGGTCACTCGAATCCCAAGATTCACCAGGTTAGAAATAGTAAATACCGTCATATCCCCGGCGCCGCGAAGCAGACCGTCCGTTATCATTTTCAGACCAATCATTGTAAAGAAAAGCCCCATAAATCTCAAATAAGATACCCCGGTGGACAAAGCAATCGCCGTAGAATCCGCGCCGAGAAAAGCCCCGATAATTCCCCGGTTGCAGGTCTCCAAAATCACCAGGATCAGCACTCCGAAAAAAGCAACAATGCCGTAAGCCGCATGGTATCCCTGTACCACCCGGTCCTTCTGATCGGCTCCGATATTCTGGGCTGTAAATGTAGAAACCGCATTTCCCATTGCCGCCATCGGTACAACACAAATTCCTTCAATACGCATGCCCGCCGAATATCCCGCCAAAGCCGCCGAACCGAAGCTGTTGACAACACTCTGCACAAGCATCATACCTATGGACACAATGGACTGCTGCAAGATGGACGGCAGCGCAATTTTCACCATCCGCCCCAGCATTTCACCGTCAAACAATATGCCCCGTTCCGGCTGCCTCTTTAAGTATCGAATAAGAACAGAAAATGAAATCACCGCAGAAATTCCCTGCGCAATAATCGTTGCCAATGCAACACCCGCAACGCCCATATGTAAAACGATAACCATAAAAAGGTCCATAATAACATTTAATATAGAAGAAAAAATCAAAAAATAGAGAGGAATCTTTGATTTTCCCAGGGCATTAAACACACTGGCGAGCACATTATACATAAATAAAAACGGCAGTCCCACAAAATAAATCCGCAAATACAGTACAGCTTCAGAAAAAATATTTTCCGGTGTTTTCAGCCATACCATAATAGCCGGGCTGGCAACCGCCCCGAAAAGGGCAAGGAGCACGCTCAGCACAAAAAAGCTGATCAGCGCCGTATACACAGAGGTTTTCATCAAACGATATTCCCTGCTGCCAAGATACTGACTGGTCAAAACCGACGCGCCTACGCCGCCGCCAATGGCAATACAAATGAATACATTTGTCAAAGAATAACTAGCTCCAACAGCTGCCAGAGCATTCTCACTGACAAACTTCCCCACGATCGCAGAATCAGCCATATTATAAAATTGCTGAAATAAATTTCCAATGATCATCGGCATAGCAAAAAAGAGCATCGACCAAAGCGGCGAGCCTTCCAGCATATCCGTCGATTTTTTCTGAGACATCCTTCTCCCCCTTATCATCACATTTTAATATTATACGCTATTTCTCTGTTTTGTAAAATAAAAAGGACTGAAATTTTAACAAAGTCTACACCTTAGCGGCTTTTCAGGGCAAGAAAAAAGCACCGTCCCCACAGCTCTTATGTCTGCAAAAACAGTGCTTTGTATGCGCCTTCAGGGGCTCGAACCCTGGACACCCTGATTAAGAGTCAGGTGCTCTACCAGCTGAGCTAAAAGCGCATATTTTTCAGTGCAAATAGAATTATATACTCGTTTATAAAATTATGCAAGTACTTTTTACAATTTCAACAGAATTTTTTTTGAAATATTTAAGATTTAATTGTATCCCCTGTCGTTATTTTGTACTATAATAAAAATAGCTGTTAAATTAATAATAGAAAGGAAAATCCGGTTTGGCCGGATAACCCCTCGTATGAATACAGATGCAATTTCTCAAATTTTAAAATTATCCATAGGTTCTCTTACCGTAGAGAAGGTTTTTTACATTTTGCTCCTGACACTTTTATGCTATATTGTGAGCAAAATTATTCTGAAAATCGTAAAAAGAATCATTCAGCGGTTCTCTTTAGACCGTTCCATTCAGGTATTCCTGACTGGCGGCCTGAAAGTCCTGCTTATTTTTATTTCCATTATTATAATTACGGAGTATCTGGGTATACCAACCACCTCTCTCGTGGCACTGCTGAGCATCGTCAGCCTGGCAATTTCTCTGTCTATCCAGGGACTTTTATCCAATGTCGCCGGAGGAATGACCATTCTTTTTACGCGGCCTTTCAGTATCGGCGATTATATTGAACTGGACAGCCTGTCCGGAAAGGTAACTCAAACCGGATTAATATACACCCAGCTTTTGACACCGGAAAACAAAACCGTTTTCCTGCCAAACAGTCAGGTTTCCGAAGGACGAATCATTAATTATACGTCCCAAACCCAACGGCGGATTGAAATTTTTGTCGGCGCTTCCTACAATGCACCTGTGGAAGAGGTTAAAGAAGCGCTCCACGAAGCCATTCGTTCTTTCCCCGATTTAATCCAGGAGCCGCTGCCGGCGGTTCACGTGCGGGATTATCAGGACAGTTCGATTCAATATGTTATTCACGCCTGGGTACCCACAGAGTTGTATTGGGACGCTTATTATACATTAATGGAAGAAATTAAAAAATCTTTTGACCGGCATCATATTGCCATGGATTACCCGCATATGAATATTCACATGATAGGAGACGAGAATAATGGATGAACCCAAAAAACAACCAAAACGCCAAAGACGTTTTCAGTCAAATAATACTTATTTTACCATCAGTATATACGCAATCGCCACTTTTGCCGTCTGTCTTCTGATCTTTCGATTTACGAATAACTGGCAGAATACAAAAAGTCAGATCGGAAGTATACTGTCCGTTTTTTCACCTTTTTTGATCGCATTTTTAATTGCTTATTTTATCAATCCAATGGTGAAACATATCGACAATTTTCTTTTTAAAAAAACACTGAAGCATAAATTTGAACGGGGGCACCTTCTGCTTTCCATGATTCTGGCTTATGTTATTGCCATCGGTGCGATCATCCTTGTATTTATTTTTATTGTGCCTCAAATCATAAACAGTATCAGTCAGCTTGTGCGTATCTCTCCGTCCCTTTATGAAAATGCGCTGGATATGCTGTACTCCCTGGATGAATATTTTCCAACTCTGGATTTATCCTTTATCTACGAAGCTGCCGAAGATGTTATGCCGGATTTGTTTAACTTTTTCCGCTCTTTTATGTCGGACACTGTTCTTCCTTTTTTATACAGTGCCGGACTTTCGATCATCAGCTGGTTTATTAATATCATACTGGCCTTCGTTATTTCCTGCTATTTGCTCTTTGGCAAGCAACGGCTGATCAAGTCTTTAAAACGGGTGGCCTATGCTGTCTTTCCGGAAGATATTTGCATCACCCTGTTTACTACTTTAAAAGACTGCAACCAGATTTTCAGCCAGTACATCATCGGAAAAACCCTGGATTCCACAATTATCGGTTTTCTCTGCCTCTTCTGCATGACCGTTTTAAAACTGCCTTATGCATTGATCATCAGTCTGATTGTCGGAATTACTAATATGATCCCTTATTTCGGGCCGTTTATCGGGGCTATCCCGGGTATACTGATTTTATTGATCATCAGCCCGAAATCCGCATTGATTTTTGCCGTCCTCATTCTGGCGATCCAGCAGCTTGACGGCTCCGTCATCGGTCCAAAAATTCTCGGAAAATCCACCGGCCTTCAGCCGATTTCCATTATTTTTGCGATTACCGTGGGCGGCGCTCTGGCCGGACCCCTCGGAATGTTTCTCGGTGTTCCGATTGTCGCAGTACTGACTTATCTCATCAGTAAGCTGATTAATTTCCTGCTCAAGAAAAAACATATTGAGCCGGATTTGAGCAACACCAAAGAATACCAGGCTAATCCGATTCCTGTGGATGAACAATTTGTCGATGAATTCAGGGACTTGAATCTCGAAGATGATGACTTTCCGCCGGAAGTTTAACCCTCTGCAAAGTTTCATAAAAAATGGACGCCTCGGAAATCAATTTCCGAAGTGTCCATTTTTCTATCTCTCGATTTTTCTATCTTCCGTTTACCTACTTCTCAAATTCTTTCTGCTTTTCCTCCAGCATTTTAATAAGACGGACATTTGACATTTTTGCCTCCATGGAAAACGTATCCTTCGATGTCAGCCCCTGCAAAACCACGTATACCGGAACACTTCCCATATACTGCTCCCCATCATAGTATTCCAGACAACCGCATTTCCTCGTGTGGAAATCATAGGGCGCCGCTCCCATCTCCAAAAATTCCGATGGAACAAATTTTTCTGTCCAGTCAGCCAGAGAACCGTTGATTCTCACATCAACCAGCGCTTCAGAATTCAGAAAGTAATTTACCTCTTTAAAAGGATGATTAAAATTCCACAACCTATCCATTTCCGCACTGGCGGCTTTCAGGCGCAGCGGCAGATCCGTCAGATCTGTCACCGCTGTTTTTGTGTATGTATTAAAACAATAATCCAATGCCTGAATCGTATCCGTATAATGGTGCCAGTTTTCAGCCTTCATTGTCACACAGACAAGCCGCAAACCATTTCTCTCCGCATAAGTAACCAGTGTACTCTGCGCTTCCGAAGTAAATCCGGTCTTACCTCCCCGGCATCCTTCATAGGTATATTCCGAATCCATATACATTTTATGCTGCTGGATCATTTCAATCGGTTCTTCTTTTTTATTCGTCTTTTCAATAACATAGGTCGGCTCCTGGATCAGAGAACGGAACTTCTCGTTCGTATAGGCCAAACGGGCAATCCTCGCCATGTCATAGGCTGTTGTATAATGATCATCATCATGAAGACCGTTTGGATTGGTAAAATGAGTATTGGTACATCCCACCGATGCCGCCGTCTGATTCATCAAATCAACAAAGGCTGCGAGTGAGCCGGAAACGGCCTCCGCCAGCCCGCAGGCTACCTCATTGGCCGAAACCATCATAAGTCCGTGCAGCGCCTGATCCACAGAAAGGATCTCGCCCTCTTCCATTCCTATATTCATATCCATCCAGATGTCAATGCCGTCCAAAGCTTCCTTTGTGAAAACAATTTCCCCGTTTAAATCCAGATAGGTACATGCCAGATAACCCGTCAGAATTTTTGTTATGCTGGCCGGATACAATCTCCGATCCTTATTTTTACTGTAAAGAACGGCCCCCGTATCCATATCAAGAACAACAACGCCTTCAGAATACAAAACTATATCCTCAGTGGAAACTTCATCATCCGGTTTGATTTCCGGCGGCGCTTCCGTTTCCGTCTCAGATTCTGATTCCATAATTTCCGCCGATTCCGTCTCCTGATACACATCTTCCTCCGCATAAACCGAAAGTATTGGCCCAAGACATAAAATCCAGGCCATAAGCAGCGTTAATAATCGTTTCATCAAATTCTCCTTTACCCAAACAATTATTTTTACCTATTTCGATAGTAAACGAAAGTAGAAAAAAAGTCAATTTTATGATATATTCTTACGAAGAAGGAGTTGATACGTACATGCGTTTGAGAAATGTGAAAGGTTCCCGCGAAACAATTGCCGCGAATCCTCTCGTTATTCAGAATATCACCGAAAAAAAGGGACAGTGGAACAAAGTTTTTGGAAACAATAATCCCCTCTATATAGAAATTGGCATGGGAAAAGGACAGTTTATTCTCGAAATGGCCCGGAGAAATCCGGACAGAAATTTTATCGGAATTGAAAAATATTCCAGCGTTCTTGTTCGTGCTCTGGAAAAATGCGAAACCTTCGAAGGTGACAACCTTCGTTTTATTCGCATGGATGCCGAAGAGATCACGGAAGTTTTTGCCGCAAATGAAGTTGACGGTATTTATCTGAACTTTTCCGACCCCTGGCCGAAGGACCGTCACGCTAAACGGCGTCTGACTTACCGCGATTTCTGGAATCGTTACCATCAGATTCTGGCTCCGACGGGAAAAGTTGTCTTTAAAACAGATAACCGTCCTCTGTTTGATTTTTCTCTGGAAGAATCCGCGGCCGCCGGATGGACGCTGGACAATGTAACCTATGATCTGCACCACAGTCCTTACGCAGAAGGCAACGTTATGACCGAATATGAAGCCAAATTTTCTGCCCTTGGAAATCCGATCCATCGCCTGATAGCCCATTATTAAAAACACACTCAAAACAAATCGTGAATATATTAATTAATAATTCCTTTAAGGCGGATTATTATGAAAAATCAAAAAAGTTTAAACAGAAAGCTTTCTGTTCTTTGCTATGATCATAAAACCTTGGACCAATGTTGTATTCAATGTCATAAATCATGGAAAGAGGTCTGCCATTTTATCTCAAACATCGGGCGAAAAAAAGACTGCTAATATATAAATCCCATATCATAAAAAGTGCCGCTGTATGCGGCACTTTAAGGTACAATCAATTTTATCGCTTTTGGGATCAACGAAAGTTCTACCGGAAGCTTTCCGAAAACCTGCCCGTCATAATCAACCACAATATCCGCGTTGTCTGCGGATTCAATACGAATTCTCTCCGTTCGAAAATGACGCACCTTCGGATGCTTTACCATCTTTTTTGTCAGCGCCTGGATCCCCAATCCCGGCACCTGCCCCAAATCCATCTTTTTCACGATCATAACATCAAATGTCCCATCATCCGGATTTTTTTCAGGCAATCCCCGATACATTCCAAATCCGACACAGGTATTTAATACCATAAAACTGATAACTTCTCTTTCTCCCCGAAACTGAACCGAATCCAAACGTATCTTTATGGTTTCCATTCCCTTTTTCGAAAAATCCAGAGCGCCCTCCATATAATAAGCCAATTTCCCAAGCACGGCCTTCGACTCCTGGGAAACCTTATCGCCCACATTGGCTCCAAATCCTCCGCTGACCCGGTTGATAAAATAGCGGTCATTAATCTTCCCGACATCGATGCAGCGTGTTTTAAATTCCATGATCATCTTACAGAAGGCCTCCGGCGTCTGAGGCGGCTTGACATACTGGGCAAAATCATTGGCTGTTCCCACGGAAATAACCGCCAGAGGCGTTTCGCTGCCGCCTTCCATCAATCCGTTGACAACATCATTCAGAGTTCCATCGCCGCCGACAGATACAACAAAATCATACTCACCCTTTTTTATCTTCCTTGCTTCCTCAAGCGCATCTCCCTGCTGTTTTGTATAAACCACATCCACCTGATTTAACACCTGATTTAACACAAGGCAGCCTACCACACTCTCGATACTCTTTAAAAAATTCTGTTTCCCGGATGAAGGATTTATAATAAACTTAGCCTTCATGGTCTTCCTCCCTGTGTCGTTTTTCCTGGCGCTTCTGGCGGACCTCTTCTTTCATGGCTACAATCCTTTGCGCACCTTCTTCATCAATCTGGCGCAGCGTTTTTACTACATATACTTTATCTTCATCCGTCTTCTTTAAACGGATTTTCCCCCGTATATAACCATGTTCCGCACATTCCGCCAGACAATAATAACACCTGCTTTTTCCTGAAAACCAGCGAATACGTTTAAGCGCCGGTCGGCCGCATTTATAACACCGGGTCGTACGCACTTCCCTATCCGCCATCGCAGCTTCCTTACTGGCAAATTCCTTCGATATATACTTAAAATAAGTCTCATAAACAAGTTTAAGTTCCTCTTTGCGCGTTTTGGGATTCTGATAATAATCTACTGTATACCATTTTTCTATTTCCTGCTTATCCATCAAAGCAAAAATTTCCGCCGTATATTCTGCATCATTAATTGCCCGGTGAAAACTTCCTCTCCGGCCGATCTTTAAAAAATCCACCGCATATTCCAATGAAGCCGCGCTGTTTTCATTATCATAAAGTATGCGAAACAGCTTTTGTACATTATAATATCTGATTGGACCGATCAGCAAATCTTCCAGATGATAAAATTTCATATTCCGCTGAAGCTCCAGCAAATCCAGATTGCCCCACGTGCAAAACATAAAATCATCTCCGCACCAGCACATAAAATCTACCAGTGCTTTCGGAAAAATTCGCCCCCGATTCAGATCCTTTTCTGTAATTCCCGTCAGATTTCTTGTCACATGGTGCATTTTCCTATAAACCTTTGGTTTTATAACTTCCTCAAACCGGTCTATTTCCTCTCCCTCTTCATTCAGCTTTACCGCTCCGATTTCAATAATTTCAAAAGGAAGATATTTATTTGAAGCATTTTTACCATATGGAGATTGATTCCATTCAAAATCCACGACAACATATTCCATAATCCACTGTCTCACTCTCTACGATACATTCTTTCTTATTATATCATATGTCGTTTATAACTGCGAGGATTTCTTTGAGAATGAAAAAAGGGGCTGTAAAAAAAGTCCTTAATTAAGAAACGCCAGTTCCGGTAAATGCCGGATCTGGCGTTTCTTTGTATATTACATCAAATATTCTGATAAATGTTACTTGTTTTGGTGAAA
>NZ_DBGCTU010000031.1:0-58400 GCF_048388605.1 Frisingicoccus sp.
TCCAGTATCTTTTTTAAATAGGCTTTATTTTTACGATGCTTTATCCGATATAATATATCCAGATTTTTTAATCCGCTGGCATTTTTTAAAAATGCAGGCTCCTCTATGATAATTCCGGCTCCGGTCAGAATGGCTCCTTTTTTGCTTCTCTGAACGCCGTCAATGATAATCTCTCCGTCATCCAGATTCATAAATCCACAAATACACTTAAAGAGTACCGTTTTTCCCGAACCGTTATGTCCCACAATTCCATAAATATGGCCGGATTCGCATTGAATGGATACGTTTTTCAGTACACACTGTTCGCCAAATTGTTTCACACCATTTTTTACTTCAATCGTTCTCATTCTTCTTCACTACTCCATTTTAAATCAATTGTCCTCAGTCTGATCAGCGCGGCTGCGCTAAACAGGATACACATGATTATGTAAGCCGATAAAATAAAAATTAACGACGGCAGTCTCGGTATTCCATACTTAAATTGCCCGATTTCTGTAATACGGGTCCATGATATGGGAGAAAAATATATTGCCAAAGGTCTTAACACAATCGGAAAATCATCTAAAACAATTGGTAAAACAACGAATATACTAACACAAATTAAAGTTGTTATTCTCCCCACAAACAAACTTAATGAAAACATCATAATGCCAATAGCGCTGCCGGCTAACCATAATATAATCATTGTTAAGGCCATAAATTGCAAAGGTGTATATTTTCCTATGATATCATACATAAAACTTATTGAGATTTTATAGGCTTCTCCCATATTTGTTCTCGATAGAGTATATATAACTTTTCCCCACCCTTTTTCAAATGAAATATACGGCAGTAAGACCATAATGCTTAAAAAGAAGCTGCCTAAATTAAATATAAAGCTGCTTAAGAATATTTTTTCTAATTGTATAATTCCCCATCTTGTCCTTCCACAGCGTATCATTTGATATATTGTATTTCGTTGAACAAAAGGCGCATCTGAAAAAAAATAAATATATAATGCAAAAAAAATCATATTATAAAAACTTATCGACACTAGGAAAGGGAAAAAGTAAGGTGTTATTGCATATCCGGTTAAATAAGAAAATTTTCTTAACGTTATGGTATATAAGACATTTAAAAATACAATTATCATCATTACGGATAAATATTTTATACTTAAAATTTTTCTCTTAACTTCTGCAAGGGGAAAATAAATATATAACCACGCTTTATCCATTGTTCAATCTCCTTTTAAGTTTCCTATCTAAGATACAAACGAGTATTGCAAATAAAATACACGATATTATAAGCGTTATCATAAATGATAGAAATTCATTACTGTGTATCGTGTATAGCGGACTATATATCCAGTGAAAACCATAATCTCCAAAAATAATTTCCGATAAATAGCATAGAGTATAATAGCTTATTATAGGCAATGAATATAAAAATAATTTATTTACTATATATAAAGAAGCCACTGCACAAAGTAACGCAAGAATCCCTGTTAAAAGTCCCATTTGAATACTGCACAAAATAAAATAAGGAATATACATTTCGTTTGAAATAAAACTGCTAAAAGCACCCCGAATATAATTTTCAGATACCCAAATCAATTCGTTATATTGAATTTTTACTATTAAAATATATAATGCTGTTCCCAATATCATGGTTAATGCCGAGGATAAAAAAATTGCGAAAGCCTTAGACAATCCATAATTGAAAACTTTTCCACGAATAATCATTAATTGATAAAAACGACATTCCATATCCTGGCATATTCCGTCACCATAAGGTAAAATGCAAAATATATATACTAATAATGTTTGTATTTGATAAATATTGAATTGATACATTTCAATTAATGAATAGCCCTCATAGGGTTTGGCACCGAATATGTAAAATATTGCAGCCACTCCAATTATAGATATTAAAAAACGCCATGATCGCAGCACTCTTTCCATATCTAAACATATATACTTTTTCAATCCTGTTCCCCTTTTCTCACGAAATAATGGTGCCTGTTTCCGCATCAATTATCGCTTGCATAGGTGTTTTTACACTCTGGCCATTCTCTGTCTGTATTTGCTCCATAGATATAATCCAAACAGGGAAAAAATCATATGTATTTTGTAAATTTTTTTGAGCCATCATATAAAGTTCCATTTTGTATACATCAAAAGTTGCATCCGAAATTAACATTTCATATTGATTTTCCATCAATTGTGTCAAATCTTCCAGAGGCAAAGGAGAAACAAGCTTTTGATCTGCTGTATCATCTATTTCAAATAATTTATCAATATCTAAACGTTGAATTCCATTTTTTGAATAAAGAACCTGAACTGGGCTGTTGCATATATCCAATTCTTTAATTACGTTTCCATAAACATAATATAGAGGTAAACCGTTTACTTTTTGCCGTATAAAATAGTAATAGCAATTATCTTCTTCACTCCAGGATTCCTTATATTTACTCGTATCTTCAATCCCATCCATATTTATGTTATACTCTTCTTGTTCGAGCATACTATAATTTAAAGCGTATGTAACAGTTTGAAAATCAATTTCCGGCTTAAAACCTATATCGTTTAACAGTAAAAGAATTTGTTCATAGCCATTTTCTTTATTCATAAACTCCAATTCACCATTTAATGCATATTTGTCCATATTATATCTGGGATCCCTTGAGTCAGGGTGGACGCATCGTAAAATGTAATTTGACCAGGGGGTTAAAAATGTTAATGTTTCTCCATTCAAAAACATCTTTTCTTTATTTGTACCCTCATAAGCCATATTTGGAATTGGAACTCCTTCTTCTCCTATTCCTTCCCCTTCGTACGTCTTTTCAAAATGAACATTTGAAGTTAATTTTTCATAAGCCTTTTGCATATCATAAGTTGCTCTTTTCCCGGAAAAACGATATAAATTATTGATATCTGCTCCTTCTTCGACAACAATATCTGTGTTAAAATGCAATTTGGAATAATCTGCCTCAAAATGTTTTGGGAAATCCAGAGTATCTACTGCGGAGGCTCCATTATCTCGCTCGGGAACATTCGTAGCACTTACGATATCGTTATTTGTAACCGATTCTTTTTTATCCTTTATCGGATTCGGATTCGAGTTGCAGCCGGTTGACATACATACAGCAGAAAGTAGAGAAAAAACCACCACAAGTACATATTTTTTCACAATCCACTCACCTCTTTCTTTAATTAATTTGCCGACAGAAAACTCTGCTGGCAAATATCTACGGACAATAATATCCAACAACATTCAAATAATTATATGGTGCAGCTTCATATAGCCCTGTAATGCCATGTAAATAGTAGTACTTACCTCCAGGTGCATATCCATTATCATACGCATATGGAAATGTTGTATTTAAATTTCTATAATGATAACTTTTACCACGTGATTCTACACTGCCGTCAATAGCACGAGATTTAAAACTAAATAGTCCTCTTTTATGACTCATACCAGTAACTCTGACATAAAAGTTCTGTTCATCATCATCTTTGATTTCACGATATGAATATGGGTCAGGGTTTGATGGGCCATAGGCAGTAACTGTTATGTCAAAAGGAATCGTCGAGGCTGAAGCAAAAGCCCCCAGTCCTAATACGCAAGCTAATACTAAAAGCATTGTCAAAGTTCTTTTTTTCATAAGGTTCCTCCTCGCTTAATTCTTTGGCATCAAAATACTTGAAATACCAACATTAATTTGCTAAGTTGCTGTTTATTAGATGTTCCACATGCGAAATAGGAGATGAGCTGTATAAAGTATATCTGTTTGTACCATTAAGTCGCTGCTTTTTGAAAATTAATTCAAGTTCATTAGCATTATTTTCATGAGGTATGATTTTCCGAATCATCTTCCATGTAATGAACCCATTTCGAGTTAGTATCCCATTTTCGCATATTTTTTCTGGAAGAAAACTAAATAAAACAATTCGGAGAAATTCTTAAAATTTGTTCATCAGCCATAGTCATAAATCCTCCCCGCATAAGAACAAGATATATCTATTATTTATTGATATATTGTTTGTCTGAAGGTTTCCAAATGATAATAGTATCCAGGATCCCAATACATACTCCAAGACTGAACATAAAATGTATAGCTGTCATCTAACTGTTTAAACATAAATGCATAGCAAGCTTTACTATTCAACGTTTTTATATTGATGATCAAATGAAGACATTAATTTGTTAGGTTCAATTTCATTTTCAGGTACAGGCATATCGTGAACTGTGATTTCATTTCCATCAGCATATAATTGACCTGTCAAAACATTGTACATCAATATATTTTCTTTTGAGCCTTCCGTAAATTTTACAATCTGAAACTTATCATTGTTTTCGATAATTTCTATGTTAGAATTGTGATTAGCAGAAGAAATGTTTGCCCTTGTTTCCTGTATTTCCTCTACAATGGTGACTAAATCGCGTTGTTCATTCCCTGTGTTATCTGAAAATCCCATAGCAAAAGCACTTGATGGCATCATACAGGAAATAAATGTAACGATGCTTAAGAATAATGCGATAAACCGTTTCATAGTGAAACCTCTTTCTAGTTAGATATCGACATCCATATAATTTATCAAATTTGATAATTCAATTATAAACTTGTATTTTTCAAAAAACAATCAGGTGGCCATGAACGTCCCCTTTTAGGCCATGAATTGCTTGTTTTTTTAAAATTAAATATTTATAATAGTTTTGCCATACATTTTTCCGGATATAATGAGAATGTCAAATATACATCTCTCATTAAAAAATTCTTCCACTGAGATTTCCGCATATGAATTGGTGCTGCAAATGTCGGTAATTTCAATTTGATAGTTTCACCTGGATGTAAAACCGGATTTAAACTCATATTTTTACCTTCATTTAATTTAGTAAATGCCATGTAATGAATCGCATTTTTCCATCCGCCGGATTCAAATATCAAAGAAGTAAGGTCGACTTTTTTTTCTGTAGCAGAATCATTCTTAATCGAAATTTCTGACATGATACCAATACAGTCTCCATAATTATCTCTCTCCCAGGAGAAATATTGATTGATATCCGCTTTGTTCATGATATAAAAATTTTCAATAGATACGGTTGTACCTTGGTATTCAATACATTGTTTTGGTTCAACAATCCTTATTTTAGTTTGAGGATATTTCATATTGACTTGAATAACACAAATTCCATAAACAATTAGAAAAATAATTATAAGCATTTTTATTAACGATTTTCTTTTTTTCATTACAAGGCGCCCTCTTTTTGTTTTCCTTCCGGTATATAGTGATTTATTATCTCTCCATCCTGCATACAAAAAATTTCATCAGATAAAAACTCTAAATCCTCTCGTATATGACAAGATACAATAATTAAAGCTCCTCTTTTCTTATGTTCAAAGAGTAACCCCTTTAAGATTTTGGTGCTTTGCTCATCCAGTGCATTTGTCGGCTCATCCAGTAAAATTAAATCTGGCTCTTCCATAAGCGCTGCTGCAATTCCCAGTTTTTGCTGCATCCCCAATGAATATTTTTTAACTTTTTTCTTTTCGTGTGGATTTAACCCAAGAACTTGCATTGTTTTTTCAATTTCTTCATCAGATATGTTATTTTGTATGGAAGCTAATAGTTTCAGATTTTTAAAACCGCTGTAAATCGGTATAAAACCAGGATTTTCAATTAATGCTCCTATACTTCTCGGAAAAGAAATATCCTGGCCTAAAGTTTCTCCACCTATAATGATTTCACCATCTGATAAAAAAACAAGACCGCTAATCAAGCGCATCAACATTGTTTTTCCACAACCATTTTTACCCCAAAGCCCGTAAATATGGCCCTTCTCCAAATTTAAATTAACATTTTTTATAATATTGACTTTCCCAATTTTTTTAGATACATTCTTCAATTGCAGATACATTCCACTTTCTCCTCTATTCGTTATAATTCGTTAATATATCTTTCCTTCTAAATCCTATATATCCAATAATTACAGAAATGCATATAACTGCCATCGAATACAAAATCCCATTTTTTAAAATTATTTCCGAAGATGAAATAAATGTATGATTTCGCATTAACATTAAATAGTTTCCTAACATCCATGGCTTTGAAATAAATATAGATAATATATATATTGAAGCAGATACAATCAATCCAATCAGCGGATGAATCAGTACAGCCCACATCATTTGAAATAATGAAATAGCTATCGTTACGAATGGAAGGGCTAAAAAAGCAATTAAAATAAATTGAAATTCATTTATGGATGTAACAGTCATTTGATTATAGAAAGTCTGTATATTAGCCTGTGGCATAATATTCATATTACCAGTGAAAATACTGCATGTACAAACGCATATGATAATAATGAAATAAAATAAAATAATACTTAGTATATTCCACATACATTTGCTGAACCACCAATACTTTCGCTGCTTTGATTGCAATAACATTAGCTGACCATATCCATGCAAATCTTTTAGCGGATAAAAGCTTAATGAAAATGCAATATATATGTACATAAAAATCCATGTAAATTCAGGAACATATATTTCTGTCAGTGAAAGGTGATACGGTCTCATCCCTTTCAAAATATATATAAACAAATCACCTATTGACAAATTTTCTGCCAGGTTCTCAAAAATAATTATGTTTCTGTGTTTCAAAATTAATTTAAAACAAAAAAGAAAAATAATTATAGAAAAAACGGCATATTTTTTCCACTCCAATAATATACCATAATATAAATCATATTTTATAAATTTAAAAAACTGCCTTCTTTTATTATTCAACATAAAACTCCTTCTTTTGACTAACCCATTCTCCTAATGCTAATAAAAAAATCGTTAGCAGAAAAACCAGCAATGATTTTTTCCAAATCACTCCGTCAATCCAATCTTCATGTTTCAAATAGATGTTTTGAAAAAAAATTCCACATTTACTATAGTATTCAAAATAAAATAAAATAAGAAGAAAAAACCAACTCATTATAGGAATATTAAAAATCCAGCGATTAATAATATAAACAACCATACTAAGAAAACATAAAAGGAATCCCAAAAGTATATATATACATAAACAGAAATACCAGTTTATATTTATTGTTTGATGCACATTTAAGAAAAAGGCACTTTCAATTAGATCCCAATTATATTTTGACATGCCACAAATTGATGAATATATAATTATAAATAAGATTTTGCCAAAAGATATTATGCTCGAAGCCAATAATGCGCTGATTATTTGTTTTCGCCATAGTTTTCTGCGGTTTGTATATCGTAATATAATGCAATTTGAAAAATCATTCTTTATGATTAACATAACTGCACATAAATAAACAATCATCCAATATGGATAAGATGTCTGAAAATAGGAATCCATAACAAACAAATCTAACAAGCATATTGAAGTTTCAGTACTTAACATATATCATCCTTACTTCCGTTAATAACAAATATAAAAAACGTTGTTGCCATAATTATGACCCCCTCTATTATTATTGGTAATATTCTATCCCCGTTATAAGCAGGATTTAAAAAAAAGACCATTTGCCAATCTGTTAAACCAAACATTGAAAATAAGGAATTTAAAAACATACTGAAAACAAATGGCGCAGTTAAGACAATAAACATATGATTTGTATAATAAGCGGCAATAAAAGCAATCGTTGCCAAAATCCCGCTAAAGACAAAAATAATCATTAAAAATATACATATATATAATATTGGGTGCTTAAAATAAAAATCCCCCAAGGTACTTTTCATCCCAATTAATGTAGTATAGTCTGCAGCCTGGGGACTGATCATTGGCAATACAGCTGAGGTTAAAATAAAATTTAAAATCAAAGGTACTATTGCCACTGTTCCGCCTGATATAAAGGTCGCCACATATTTTGCCCTATAATAATATTTTCGCTCTACACGGATACATAATTGCTGAATCATACGATAACGGATATCCTGGAAAAAAGAACCTGCATGAGGTAAGGTCACAAGCAACGGAATGAGAAAAAAATATAAATAAGAAAAGGTGTAAGTCTGTGCACCAATCCAGTTATTAAATACATTGAATGGATATTTCATACTATATTCTGTGCCCATATAAGTATCTTGGTAAAATGCCATCGGAAGCACGCTGAATATCCAGTGAAAGATAGTAATGCAGCAGCCCAAAAACAGGGAAAACTTAATTCCCCAACTTTCAAATCCTCTTGCTAATTCCAGCTTATATATATTCTTCATAATTTATTCGTCCACCTCTATTAATGGGTTAAGATAAATATTCGTAACATTATCCGTATCTGTGATTTCAACAATTTCACCTTTTTCATTTTTTCCATGCATAATAGCTCCTTCTGTACCAAACGGATTAAAATGTAGAAACCATTCATTTTCCTGCTGGGAACCATCGCTATTTATTTGATAAAACAGCTTAACTTCTGATGATTCATTCGGCAAAATCGAATAATGAAAATAGTCACCCTCCGTTTTCTCAGCATTAATATCATTTATATTATTCAATTGGAATTGTTCTAGTTCATTTCCTTCAGAATCTTCTTTTATCAAGCTTATGCTATTCAAAGCCATCACTTCTTCCACCGAAGCATGATTCGTAATAATCAACCAAATCTCCAGATAATTAGACTCATTTTCATTTTGGTGAAAGCTTACTTCTTTTACTTCAAAATCATAATTTCTAAGACTAGCCTTTGCCGAACCATCACTTTCCACTGTTTTCTGATACGTTGTTTCCTGCAAGCTTTCATTTTCAGGAACAACAGATTCCTTAAGCGTACTATTATTATCAATAGGGCCAAACCGCTTTTTATACATACTTCCCAAAATAATTATAACAATCATAATTAAGCCAAAAACTATTCCTATATTTCTGCTTTTTTTCATTGTAAAGCTCTCCACCTTTCGCCATACTTTCAATAATGAAAAACGTCAGCCTAACTTTATGCCAGACTGGCATCATTTTCACTTAACTAATAGGTTCCTATTCTGCTTATACTAAATGCTGTCAGGACTCCACCAAATATGTAAATGCATACCTTGCTTACCATAATATGGCCAAAATTTTAATGCAGCATTTTTTTCACCACATTCATTGACCAAATTAGGAAAATAATAGGCCTGACCAATTGGCAGATTTTTATATGGCTTATACGTTCTATCTACATATCCAGGGCCCAAAACAAAAACTCTTTCTATGTCTGTATTTGAGGCGTCATTATAGGCATAAGCAGATGAATCATCTCGTTTTTCTCTATACTCAGTTACTGCATCAGTAATCTCAACGAATGGACTATTATTGGTATACTCATACAAGGTGTCAGACCAATTCCCATCGGCATAGCCAAACAGAGAAATATTTGAAAAAAGAACTCCTACAATGAAAGTTGCTACATACGCAATACAGAATCCTTTAAAACCTTTTGATACTTTTTTTGATTTTAACATCTTTAATTCCTCCCTTTAATATTCTATATACCAAAGCTTTGATACTTCCATCATATCATCTAAGATTTTAAAAACAATCGGGTGGCCATGAACGTCTCTTTTTAGGCCATGAACTGCTTATCTATTTCAGAATTATTCTATTCCAGTCCCAATACATCCGGCAGAGCCGGAATTTTCTGTTTTAGCAGATAGTACAGGATGCCGCCATAACCGTTCATTAGCCCTGGATTTATCTGTTCCTGGGGTAAAAGCCGGATTTCTCCATCGGGCCACAGTTGCTTTCCCATTGCCTTTTCCAGTATCATCAGATTGCCGCAGATGCCGTGGCACAGGCTCCAGCTATCTCTCTTCCAGTATTCGTTCAGTTTTTCCGCAGCCCTGAGAATATCTTTTTCGAATCGGCCTCGCCATAGTTCATTTTTCAGCTTGTTATAGCATTTTAATCTTGAGAGCAATATGCCTCCGGCCCCATGACACCAGGCTACTGTTCCGATATCATCAATTTTTTCCTCTTTTGACCGCACATCTGTCCAGTTATTTATCCGGCTATCATATAAGTATTCTTCATATTGCCAGATCTGCTCCGCCAACTTTTCGTATTTTTCATCTCCGGTGATTTTCCATAATGCCGTTACCGGCATAAGGATTCCGCTGTTTCCATGGGCCATTCCGGCCATCGGCGGCATATTTTTTTCAACAGGCCATCCGATGCCTTTTTCCTGCCGAACAGCCGATTTTTCTAAAACATCAACCGCTTTCATAGCCATATTGAGGTACTGATTATCCTTAAGCACACTGTACATTTTCAGCAATACCTGCGCCGTCCCCGCATTGCCGGATAGCATATCATAGCTTTTATCCTCATCAATCAATTGATTTAATAAATGGGCGTGCTTTTTGGCATAATCCAGATAAATATTTTCTCCGCTCAATTGATATAAGGCCATATAGGTATATACGATGGAACTTTCGCCATTATAGACCCCGGTGCTTCTTGTTTGCAGTTTTTCCGGGTCAACGGATGCAGTATCCGTGTATTGAAAAAATGTCTGTTCTAATGCACGGCGCATATGTGAAACGGCCTTATCCCCGTCATAAAGCTCCAGAGCATATAAAATCAACCATATTCCTGCCAGCCCATCATAAAGATACATATTCATTGGACGAATATTCCAGACGCCGCTGCCATAGGAAGAAAGTTCCAGAGCATACCAGCCAACTTCTGTTTTCCTTTCATTCCATACCGCATAATTCATCAGCCGTTCTTTATATTTCTCTATATTCTCATGAATAAACTCTTGTAGATTTGTTTTGTTGATGTCGTTTTTCCAATCCGCTTTTTGAACCGGATATACCCGGTTGATGTATCTCGGCTCTCCGCCGGACATTAAGTCCAAAGATACGCCGATCAATGTGCTTTGCTGTTCCATATCCGATTCGCACATTTTATCCAGTCTTTCATTTAAAATATCCATGGCAGGGCATGGAAAATAATCCCTTATTTTATTTCCCTGTGCGGTAAGCAGCCCGGTTTCATTCAAAACATAGCTGAAATAAGGAATATCGCCATTTATCAGGCTGTCGATTTCACTTTGTATAATTTCTTCCTCTGACGGCTTCCGTCCCTGCCGCAGCAAGTCCAAAAACTTCTCCCGCTTCCCGCTCTTCATAAGTAAACTCGGATGATAGGAACCGGAAAGGAGCATGCTGTAGCGCTGTGTATCAGCAATCAGGTAACGGCTTTCCGTTGAATAGAGGTCTTTTAATAAGTCCCGGAACACTTCTTTATCTGCCATTACCCGGTGGTAAGCATCGGTGAAGCCGTGAAGGATTTGCGATTTATATAGATAAGGCGGATAAAATTCACCTTCTAAGGTTGCCAGATTCCGGGCCTTTTTTGATACCGGATATCGATATTCAATGTGCATCTCGGATGTCCGGGCCTTGGCGACGACCGCTATTTTAAAGGGATATTTTTGGCCGCTGTTCCCGCTGATGCCGCTGCTGTCCACGCCCTTTCCGTCTTTATTCCAGTGATAAACAGGGAGTAGGCCCGAATACAGCGCGGATTGAGACAGTTCATAAAGGATTTCTTCTCTCGCTGTTTTCGGTTTCTGAGTATGCCGGATATGAACCAATGTTTCCAAATCGATCAGCGCCGGATATTCCCCGGCGGCAATGATATTTTCATAGTGCAAATCCTTTGTACCGAGGAAATAGGTTAAAAATATCTGAACCCCCAAACGCCTGTAATAATTTTTTAGTTCATCCTGGCTATGGCAGACATCATCCTTAACAATCCTGCACCAGCTATGTTTTGGATAAGACAAAAAGGCGTAATTTAACTGGGAAATACCCGTTTTTACACTCAGCCATTTTAGCAGCTTCGAATAGATTTTTTCATTTTCCATCGAATGGGGCTTGTATAAAATCTCACAATCATTATCCAGCCAAATCCGCAAAACCTGTCTTCCATGATTGTGAACATCGGAAAAACCGCCGGATATCTTGGTGATTCGGTTCGCGCCGGGGCACAACCTTTTTTTGATTTCTTCTCTGTCCTTATAAAAATCATTCACGACTTCCGTGTAGTAGGTTATGGCATAATCCATCTTTTTTTCAATACAGTCTTTTAACACCGGAAAAGTGTCAAACAATTCCTTTGCAAAATCGTCTTTTCCGGCAATATCCCGGCAAAAAAAGTTATACTCCGCCTCAGGGTTATCACCTTTCAACTTTCCAGCCTCTTTGTCACTGTGCATTTTGGCAATCAATGTTCGCAGGCAAACCGATTGTAACTGTCCGGCCAGATATTCTGAAAAATCCTCATAGATTGTTTCCGAAAAATATTTCGATTTTTCATAGATATTTTTCTTTAACTCAGCCGCAGCCTTTTCGCAAAAACTTTTATAAAATGTTTCAAACACCATATTATCCATCGATTTTTTCTCCGTTTATCTGATCTATGTTTTAAAATAGCGAAAGCAGAATGTAAACACACTCTGCTTTCCACAAAAATATAAAATTAACAACAAAATATAGTAAAAAAAGAACCACATTCTATACTAAAAGAGCTTTGCTGTTCTAACTCATCATTATTTCTATCCAATTCAGAGATTTCCAACATCTCTGCCTCCAAATCGCCCGCGTATAAAAAATTTTTTTCAGTCAATGAATCCCCCTCCTTGTCTGTTTTTATTTTATAAAAGAAATCTGTATTTGAAATACATTTTTCTCAAATCTACCCGATAAGCAATATTTTTTTCTTTATTTCTCTTCTTCATTTTTTCTAACATCAATTAATTGTAATATAATTCCAGCTATATGCAGAGCCAAAATAAAAACGAAGATATCCCATGTGCCATGCCACCAATTTGTTACTGTTAATCCTATTAAGATTAAAAGCGTAACTGATTTAGTAATCATAAGTATTTTTAAATTGATTCTTTTTGAAAAAAAATTATATAAGCAAAAACTGATGGCAATACAAATCTCATATAAATAAATGAAATACGCATACTCTGTCTGATAAGAAATAACTATTTTATTACGAATACAGTCATAAAATGGTTGAAAAAAAATAACCAACATCCATAACCATAGACATATCACACTATAAAACAACTTGTATTTAAATTGATTTACCAAATAATTCCACCCTTTTAAGCGATTCTTTCGTAAAAAAACAAATTTTTCTATTTCATAAAGGAAACCTGTATTTTAAATACGTTTTCCTCAATTGAAAACGAAAAAACGCCCTCATTTTTTTCCACAATGCGCCGGACACTTTTGAGCCCGTAGCCGTGCATCCAGGCGTGCTCCTTTGATGTCAGCAGCTCGCCGTTTTTTATGATTGGCCGTTCGCCGATGCTGTTGGATATTTCAATCAACAACATGCCTCGTTGTTTTCTCAGCTTAAATAAAATCCATCGTTTCCCGGTTTCTATTTTGTCACAGGCTTCAATGGCATTATCCAGCAAATTGCCCGCCAGCACGCTGAGATCCCCATCAGATAAAGGTATTTCCATAAGCGCTGTAACACAGATGTCAAAGTCAATTCCCTTCTTTTCAGCGATGTCCTTTTTTTGATTTAATATAAAATCAAGTATCTTGTGCCCTGTCCATATTTTATTTTCAAGTCCAAAAATATTTTCATTGATTTCTGACAGGTACTGGCCAAATTTCTCATACTCTTTTTCCTGGATATAGCCCTGAAGAACCAGAAACTGGTGCTTTAAATCATGAAGTTTTTCTTTATTCGCTTCCATGTTCCGCATCAAATCCTGGTAATTCTGAAGCATCAGCGCATCCTTTGAGGCCAGCAACTGATTCTCCTTCTTCAGCAGCAGACTTTTTATATAAAGTCCCAATCCGAAAAGAATAATCAGCAGCAATGACAACAAGGATATACCGCTGTTTACTCCATCATATGGAATTCGGCCATATACCATAGCACACATAATTACCTGATATCTGCGCAGCAGAATAATGAAAATGATACTGCTTATATATAAAATTTTTTGATATTCTGAAACGTTTTTTAAAAACAATCTCCCCTTTTTCTTTAAGAGGAAGAAACATCCCATGATTGTCAGTCTCGACAGCAGGAGGATCGGAACTTTAATCCAGGATATTCCGTGATATATATCCTGTGCAGTTGGATAATCTAAAAACATCATGCTCAAAAACATAAAGAAAAAATCCAACAGGGCTGTCAGGGAATAACCGGTGACAACAAGGCTGACTGTCAGCAGTTTGCGGCTTTTAAAAACGGCTATGGCACATATGCTTGTGGCGGTCAGTCCAAATAGAAACGCACTGTGGGAGAAGAAGATAATATTTCGATTATAAGAAATCAATATTCCCCATAAAAGGATATTCGCCCATATGACAGCCTTTTCTTTCCTGTTCAAATATTCTTTTTCCAGAAGGGTGCTGTACAGCAGTTGGTAGCACAGCCAGACTTCCCCCATGGACAGGATGATCTGAATAATCTGGAATAGAATGTTGGTCATCACAGATTCCCCCAATGTTTGCTGAGCGTCATTTTAACATCGGTCAGCCGCCCCCGGCTGATGGTAATTTCATCCCCGTTTTCCATGTAGACAATATTCCCTTTCAGCCGGATAATATGCTCGATATTCACGATAAAACTCCGTTCAACAAAGATAAATTCCATGGAATTGAGTTCCTTCATCAACTGGTCAATAGGAATCCGTTCCCGATAATTGCCATGGAGCGTCATATATTCGACATATTTGGAACCCTTGACTTTCTTTATGTAGATAATATCCTGGTAGAAAATCTTCTGGGTGTCATTCACAGCTTCGATGATCCGAAATTTTTTCCGTTCTCTCTGGATTTCCAAAATGATCTTCCGCATGACCGGCGGGATGCGCTCGCCCATCTGCTGTTTTAAAATATATTGATAGGCGTCCACAATGTAACTATCCACCGCATAATGGGTGAAGGATGTCAGAAAGATTAAGTAAATATGCGGAAACCTCTCGTGAGCGGCAGCGCCCAATTCCAGGCCATTCATGCCGGTCATCTGGATATCGGTAAAAAGAACGTCATATTTCTCTCCGGGCTTTAATTTTTCAAGAAAGTCTTCTCCGCTGGAAAAGGTCTTCACCTCAACCTCCTCCGGCAGATCCTCAAGATGTTCAATGCAGGCCCGTGTCTGTTCCAATGTTTTTTCATCATCATCAACAATTGCCACGTTTATCATAAGTACCCTCATTTCTCGTTTATTATAGCATGTTTTTTAGTTTCTGTACTGCAGTGGCCATGAATCGTCCCATTTCAGGCCATGAATGGTAGTTTTGAAGTTGATAGTTCTATTTGGCCAGTCCATCGATGAAGGCTGAAACCTCCTCCACCGTGTAGCTGGCCGATACATATTCGGGAATCTGGGTCAGTTCCTTTGGAATCTGCTCTGAAGATATCTGGGGGAAGGTGATCCCGGCCACAAAAAAGGCCAGCGCCAGAAAACAGCGAAACAGGCAGCAGATCCCCGGACTGATTCCGGAGATGTCGCTGTAATCTCTGGTCATTCTTCCGCTCCGCATACGCATATTCTGAATTTCACGCCGAGTATTCATATCCATATAAAAACACCGCCGACATAATCTTATTGAAATTATATCGACGGTATTTACAAAATATTCCTGATCAGGAAAGCAGCATACGGTCGTTGGCAAATTCGCCGCCGCTGGCCTGCTCGAATTTCTCAAGAAGGTCGCTGACTTCCAGATTGCGTTTTTCTTCGCCGCGGACATCATAAATGATCTCACCTTCGTGCATCATGATCAGACGATTGCCGAGACGAATCGCGTCTTTCATATTATGGGTGACCATCAAAGCGGTCAAATGATTTTCTGTCACAATTTCTTCGGTCAGATCAAGCACTTTTTTCGCCGTTTTCGGGTCCAAAGCTGCCGTATGTTCATCTAAAAGAAGAAGTTTCGGTTTTTTCAGTGTGGCCATCAAAAGGGTCAATGCCTGACGCTGCCCGCCGGAAAGAAGGCCGACTTTGGATGAAAGACGGTTCTCGAGGCCCAGATCCAGCCGGGTGAGCAGCTTTTTATACTGCTCTTTTTCTTCGCCGGAAATACCCCAGCGAAGTCCGCGGCTCTGACCCCGCCGTAACGCCAGGGCAAGATTTTCCTGAATTTCCATGTCGGCGGCCGTACCCCGCATCGGATCCTGGAATACCCGTCCGAGATATTTCGCGCGGGCATACTCCGGAAGCCGGGAAATATTTACCCCATCCAGAGTGATCACTCCGGAATCAATCGGATAAACGCCGGCGATCATATTCAGCATGGTGGATTTTCCGGCGCCGTTGCCTCCGATAATGGTAACGAAGTCTTCCGGCTCAAGATGCAGGCTGATATTTCGAAGCGCCTTTTTTTCGTTGATAGTTCCAGTATTAAACGTCTTGCTGACATTGGAGATTTTAAGCATTTTTCTCTCCTCCTTCCGAGTAAGCACGTTTTGCGCGATATTTATCTAAAGAAACAGGAATACAGAGGGCAAGAGCAACAATGATTGCTGACAACAATTTCATATCGTTGGCATCCATACCAAGCTGGAGTACAACGGCACGAATAAGGAAATAAACAACGGAACCGATAATGGCCGAAGCCAGGCGGCTTCCAAAGGAACGGAGTTTTCCCATCAGCACATCGCCGATGACAATGGCCGCCAGACCGATAACGATGGCGCCGGTGCCCATACCGATATCCGCATATTTCTGACTCTGGCAGACAAGGCCGCCGGAAAGACCGACAAGGCCGTTGCTCAGCATCAGAGCGATCATTTTTGTCATTTTTGTATTGACGCCGAGGGCGCGGATCATATCTTCGTTATTACCGGTTGCCCGGAGGGCCGAACCGATCTCTGTGCCGAAAAACCAGTATAATACAGCGATAATGACAATCGCTATGATAAGGCCGATCAGGCCGGAGGCCTGGGAAGATTTCAAACCTGTCAACTCAACAAAACCGGAAAAAATTGTTTTTGTCTTTAACAGCGGAATGTTACTCTTTCCCATGATCCGAAGGTTGATGGACCAGAGGGCAATCTGGGTTAAAATACCTGCCAGGATTGCCGGAATATCAAAGGCCGTATGCAAAAGACCTGTCACTGCGCCCGCGATCATTCCGGCCAGCGTCGCAAGAACCAGGGCAAGCACAGGATTCATTCCATGAGCTACGACCAGGGTAGCGCAGACACAGCCGCCGAGGGCAAAACTGCCGTCAACGGTCAGATCCGCGATATCAAGAATCTTATATGTGATATATACGCCAAGCACCAAAACGCCCCAGAGTATCCCCTGGGATGCAGCGCCCTGTAATGCCAGCAGTATACCGCCAATATTCATGAGCATTTCTCTCCTTTTTTATTTAGTGTAAGTAAATTAAAAAAATAGCCCCGGCAAATATCAAATCATATTTGCCGGAGTATCTTTTAAACGATTAAATTTATTCAAGACCGGAAATATCAATTCCCAATATTTCAGCTGTATCGTCATTACCTACAAATGTACATTTTTCTGCCGGATAATATTCAATCGGCATTGTTGCCGGATCAGCGCCCTCGGTAAGGATCTTAACAGCCATCTGGCCTGCCAGATATCCCAATTCGTAGTAGCTGATGGTGTATGTACAAAGTCCGCCGGCTTCAACCATACCCTCTTCACCGCAGATAACAGGAAGTTTATTCTCGTTAGCTACCATGGATACAGTGTTCATACCTGCTGCAATAGTGTTATCTGTAAAAGCATAGATACAATCAACTTTGCCGACTGCGGATTCAACAACGGACTGGATCTCATTGGAGCTTGCAACGGAGAACTCTTCATATTCAAGGTTTGCTGCGTCACATGCATCTTTTGTCATCTGAAGCTGGATCTCGGAGTTGCTTTCTGCGGAGCAGTAAAGAATACCGATCTTCTTTGCATCCGGAAGAACCTGCTGAAGCAGTTCGATCTGAGCTTCAATCGGAGTTAAATCGGAGGAACCTGTAACGTTTCCGCCCGGTGCGGCATTGTCTTCAACCAAACCGGAATCTGCGAAATCTGTGATGGCTGTACCAACGATCGGAATTTCGGTTGTAACGCCTGCGACAGCCTGAGCAGCCGGTGTTGCGATGGCAAGAATCAGATCATCGCCGTCATTTACTAATTTTTCAGCGATCGTCTGACATGCGGACTGGTCATTCTGAGCATTCTGCTGGTCGATTTCATAAGAAATGCCGGAATCATCCAATGCGGCAACAAAACCTTCATTGGCAGCATCCAGAGCGGCATGCTCTGTCAACTGAAGAACGCCGATCTTATAAGTTTCGCCGTCAGCGGCGGCTTTGGATTCGCCGGTGGTTTCTGCAGTTGTCTCTGCAGTAGTTTCTGCTGTTGTCTCAGCGGTTGTTTCTTTTTTCTCTGAACCACATGCTGTCAGGGAAGCAACAACCATGGCACCTGCCAGTAAAATTGCAAGTGATTTTTTCATGTTTTCATCCTCTTTCCTTTTCATACTTCAATACATAAAAGCGTTGAAGCAACGCTTCTATATAATGATAAATGATTTATGTGAAAAAGTCAATTCTTTTAGCCTTTTTTCTTACGCTCAAAGCGGTTTTCATTGCCATTCAGCAGTCGTTTGATATTTTCGCGGTGACGCATCCAGGCCATAAGCCAGAATACGACGCTGACAGCAAACAGATGCCACTGCCCCGGATAAAAGATCAGAACGCAGACAGGAAAGGCCAGGCTCATATAGAGGGAGCCGACTGAAACATATCGGGTTGCAAAAAAGATGATAAAGAAGCCGATAATACCAATCAGGCCGATCCGCAGGTCAAGCGCCAGCATCACACCGGAAGTCACGGCGATTCCCTTGCCGCCTTTAAATTTCAGGTAAAAGGGATAATTATGACCGAAAGCCACACCAAGCCCCGTGTAAGCCAGCAAAAGCTGAAAACTCATGGACGGAACAAGAAACCGGCCATAAACAAGGTGTTCAACCAGCACTATGGCAATGATCGCTTTCAGCGCGTCGCCAAGATAGGTAATATAACCGGCTTTCTTCCCGAGGACCCTCAGGGTGTTTGTTGTTCCGGCATTTCCGCTGCCGTACTGACGGATATCAATTCCGTGGCACTTTCCGTAAATATAACCTGTCTGAAAGCACCCGAAAATATATCCAATGAAAAGGCAAAGAATGATATCTCTCAGCATCTCTATTTATCCTTATCCTTTCTCTCTCGAATAATAAATTTGAGCGGTGTACCGCGGAAACCGAAGGCCTCGCGGATTTTATTTTCAATATAGCGTGTATAGGAAAAATGGGTTAATTCCTTATCGTTGACAAAGATAACAAAAGTCGGCGGTTTTACGGCCACCTGGGTAATATAGTATAATTTCAGGCGGCGGCCCTTATCCGACGGCGGCTGCTTTAACGCGACGGCTTCCGCCATGATCTCATTCAGGACTCCCGTGCCGATCCTCATCGAATGATTTTGAATCACCATATCTATGAGTTCATAAAGCTTTGTGATCCGCTGCCCGGTCATGGCCGAAATGAAGATCAGCTCCGCATAAGGCATGTAAGCCAGAGTATCGCGGATTTTCTTTGTATAATCATAGATGGTCTTATCATTTTTAACGACCGCGTCCCATTTGTTCACGGCGATGATCACGCCCTTGCCCCGTTCATGGGCGATTCCCGCAATCTTTGCATCCTGCTCCGTCACGCCTTCTGTGGCGTCGATCATCAAAATAACGATGTTTGCCCGCTCCACGGCAGACACGGCCCGGATAATGCTGTAACGCTCCAAATCCTCCTTAATCTTGCTCTTTCGGCGGATTCCGGCCGTATCGATAAAGACATATTCCTGCCCGTTAAATTTGACCACCGTGTCGATGGCGTCCCGGGTTGTTCCGGCAATATTTGAAACAATGGAACGCTGGCTCCCGCACAGCTTATTGATCAATGAGGACTTGCCCACATTCGGTTTCCCGATAATGGCGATCCGAGGGCGTTCATCCTCTTCTTCCTCGACGGAGTTATCCGGAAAATGCTTCACGACTTCGTCCAGCATATCCCCCAGGCCAAGCTGGGAAGCGGCGGAGATACCAAAGGGATCGCCAATGCCCAGGTTATAAAATTCGTAAATATCCGCCTCATATTTCTGAAAACTGTCCACCTTATTGACGGCCAGAACGATCGGTTTCCCCGATTTTCTGAGCATATCCGCGACCCTGTAGTCCGCATCAATAACGCCCTGCTGAACATCGGTGACAAAAATAATAACATCTGCGGTGGCAATGGCGATCTCCGCCTGCTCCCGCATGCTGGATAAGATCAGATCTTTGCTCTCCGGTTCGATACCGCCTGTATCCACCATGGTAAATTGCTTGTCCAGCCAGGTGACTTCCGCATAGATCCGATCTCTGGTTACCCCCGGCGTGTCTTTTACAATAGATATCTTGCGTCCGGCCAGCACATTAAATAATGTGGATTTTCCCACATTTGGCCGTCCGACCACGGCCACGATTGGTTTGCTCATATATATTAATCTCCTTCTTCGATCAGCGCATCATACAAATCTTTTCCGTTTGATTGTACAATACGAATCGGAACTTGTAAAGTTTTTTCAATTTCTGAGATATGCACATCATCCAGAAGCACATCTTCACCGCTGCGAAGTACATTGACGGGAAGCAGCAGCTTTTCTCCAAGGTCCCGGCCCTTTAATGCCCCAATAATGTCCTGCCCTGTGAGCAGTCCGGACACGGTGATGCGGGAACCGAAGAAATAGTTTGTCACCTCAACGACTTCTGCCCGGATATTCGGGTAAACTTCGTTCAAATCCTTAATGAGTTCTCTCAGAAAAGGTCCGGCCAGCTTTCCGGTGGCAATGGTACACCGGCTTTTTTTCATGCGGCTTTTTTCAAAGCGGCTTTCCGATGCCTCTGTTCCTGCAGCCACATCTTCGTTTAACGCCTCATGGAACTCCCGTTCCTGCAGGCGGAGCATGCCGACGCCGTTTTCCAGCTGAACATAGCCGTCATAGTTTTCTTCCGGCGGAAGGGGTTCTCCCGCAAGAATATACCATTCATCACTGGCATGGACAAAGTGAGTGTCATACTCTTCCATAAACTTTTCCTGATAACCATGGATAATATCGATCACTTCTCTGGCATCCTCCGGTGTAAAGGCCTCCAGAGGATAAAGTCCCTCCCGATGGTCCGACAACCCGACAGGCACCACCGACAGGCTTTCCATATAGGGAAGAAAACTTCCCAGATCGCCAATGGTCTTTCTCAGTTCATCGCCGTCATTTACGCCCTTGCACAAAACAATCTGACCGTTCATTAAAACGCCGGCCTCATAGAGTTTCCCCATCTGTTCCATGATCTTCCCGGCAAACCGGTTGTGAAGCATCATGCAGCGCAGTTCCGGGTTGGTCGTATGCACCGAAATGTTGATCGGCGATAATTTGTATTTGATAATGCGGTCCAAATCCTTATCCTTCATATTTGTCAGGGTAATATAATTGCCCTGAAGGAAAGACAGTCTGGAATCATCATCTTTAAAATACATGGTGGAGCGCATGCCCTTCGGAAGCTGGTCGATAAAACAGAAAATACATTTATTGCTGCAGGAATGATAATCATCCATCAGGCTGGATTCAAAGGTGATGCCCAAATCCTCATCGGCATCCTTTTCAATTTCCAGAATCCACTCCTCACCGTCAATTTTCTGTACAGCCAGCTCAATATATTCATCCTCGATCAGATACCGGTAATCAAAAACATCTTCAATTTTCTGGTCATTTACCGCAAGGACCCGGTCTCCCGGCTCTAATTCAAGCTCTTCGCCGATACTGCCCGGAAGCACCGTTTTTATTACGTGCCCTTCTTCCATTATCGATTCTTCTTTCATATGATTTCTCTTTCAACGGATTTCTTTTATTTCAGACATAAAAATGCCGCCAGACTTCCCCGTTCATTACCTGTTTTCCGATGGGACCAGAGAAGTTCCGGGTGGCAGCCCGTACACCAATGAGTTATCGTGATATTTTCCGGGAGCATCCCCGCGTCCAGCATGACCTGCCGGTTGGCCTCCCACAGGTTCAGCTGATATTTATCATTTCCCTTAGCGTACATTAACATGTCACTCATTTGAAATTCTTTTTCAAAAACTTCCGCCACTTCCCGGCTGACTTCATAGCAGGACTGGCAGATGGACGGCCCGATAACGCCCACAATATCCCTCGGCTCGGAGCCGTAATTTTTGGCCATGACTTCCACGGTGCGCGCGCCGATGCGCCCGGCGGTTCCCCGCCATCCCGAATGGGTAAGGCCGATTGCCTTTTTCACCGGGTCAACAAAAAACAGGGGAACACAATCCGCATGATAAGAAATCAGCGGCAACCCCGGCACATTAGTCACCTGGCCGTCCACATTAAAATGAGTTTTAGGCCGGAGGATACCGTGTCCCGCATCCGCCTCCGTCACAACCCGGACATTGGTCGTATGGGTTTGATCCGTTGACACAATTTTGTTTTTATCCATATGGACGGCGCTGCAGAAACGCCGGAAATTTTCATCCACATGGGCTTTGTTATCTCCGCGGGTATAGGACAGATTCATTGATTTATATATACCCTTGCTGACGCCGCCCAACCGGGTGGAAAAACCGTGTTCCACACATCCGAGGGCATCCAGCGCCCGATACCGTATCACCGGCACCTCCGCTTTCCAGTCCACATATTCCGATGTATATTCTGAATTCATATAAGTCTCCTGATTATTTATTACGGCGAAACCGGCGCCGTCAAAAAGCATTTTCAATATGTTCCAGACGGTGATTCTCGAATAAGATCACATCAAAACGGTAATCCCTTTCCCACGCAAGCCGGTGTTCGCAAATATACCGGCGGGCGGTGCGGCGTATTTTTTGTTGCTTTTCTTTCGTTACCGCCGTTCCCGCGCTGCCGAAGGCGTCACTGCTCCGGGCCTTTACTTCGATAAAAACGATCGTCTTCTCCGGCGATTCCCCGATCAGATCGATCTCGCCATAACGGCAGGCGTAGTTTTTTTCTAATATTTTATACCCATTCCGGCACAGATATTCGGCGGCTTGAGTTTCATATTCTTTTCCGAACAGACGCTTATTCACGGGCCGTCCTCCCTTTGAAATATTAAATAAAATGGGTGATAAAGCTTCGCCGGTGAATCGGGCACGGGCCGATAGCCTGTATCTTTTCAATGTGTTCTTTTGAACCGTAGCCTTTGTGCTTATCGAAACCGTATTCCGGGAAAATTTCATGATAAGCTTTCATCATCCTGTCCCTGGTCACTTTGGCAATGACACTGGCTGCCGCAATGGAAAGGCTTTTGGCGTCCCCTTTTATAATCTTTTCCTGAGGAACATCCAGCCCGGGAATGATGACCGCATCGTTTAATAAAATATCCGGGCGGAATTTCAAATGCCCGACAGCCTGGCGCATCGCTTCATAGGTTGCCTGCAGTATATTGATCTCATCGATCCGCTCCGGCGATACGATTCCCGTTCCCACGGCCAAAGCCCGGTTCATAATGATATCGAACAATTCCTCCCGGCGTTTCTCGCTGAGCTGTTTTGAATCATTGAGATAGGGAATCTTCAGTCCTTTTGGAAGTATGACGGCTCCGGCCACCACCGGTCCTGCCAGCGGCCCCCGCCCCGCCTCGTCAATTCCGCAGATATACTCACAGCTCTCATAATACTTTTTTTCATAAAAGAGCATGTTTTCCAGGCGTTCCGCCTCTTTTTCTTCCCGGTTGATCTGATTCCTGCAGCTCTCCACAAGCTTTACGACTCCCGAGCGGGTATCCGATCGATATTTTTCTATAAATAATTGTCTCTCTTCCGGCCGGATCTCCGAAAGTTCCCGGCGGATCTCACTGATGGTTGCCATAGTACACCTCTTCCGATCGTATATTGATCTGCGCGTCGATTGAAAAAATTCTCCTGCTCATAAAGCAGGAGAACGATTATTTTATATCTACTGATGTTTCAACAAGGTCACCTTATCCAGCGGCCATATTCTCACCCACGCCCGGCCGATAATATCTGAACGCTGAATATTGCCCACTGATGCAAAGCGGCTGTCCTGGCTGTTATTCCGATTATCTCCGAGGACAAAATATTCATCCGGCCCCAGAGTGATCGCATCGGCCGCCAGTCCCCCGTCATTCATCACCTCATTGCCATAAGTCTCATTCAGCTCATAGCCGTTGATATATACTCGGCCGTCCTTAATCTCGACAGTTTCGCCCGGCATACCGATAATTCGTTTGATCAGCAGCTTGGAAGTATTCGCTTTCTGAGGAAATACAATAATGTCAAATCGTTTCGGATCTTTAAACCGATAGGTGATCTTATCCGTGATCAGATTTTCTCCATCCTCGAGTGTCGGATTCATGGAATCGCCGATCACAATGGTCCGCTGCCCGACAAATTTGATGACACAAAACATGATGGCAACAACAATAATGCAGTAAATAATCAATCCAATAATCTCTTTTGCTTTACTTTGTTCTATTTTTTCCGGTTTTGTCTTTCTGTCTGAATAAACTTTTTTACTCATTTGTTCTACTCCTGTGGAAATTCCAATGTCAGTCGGCCGAGCTTGCCGGAACGGAAATCGTCGATCAAAAGCTTTGAAGCCTTATCCAGATCCAGAGTATTTCCTTTTTGGCGGCAGTTCCTTGCCTCGGCAATGCCCTCCAATACAGCTATTTTATCACAATTTTCATCAACTGCATATCTTTCTTCCAAAATTCCCGGATAAAATTCTTTTAAAAACTCAATAAGACGGATAGATAATTCACTGATATTTAAAATTTCGTCTTTAATGGAGCCGATCAGCGCCAGACGCTCGCCGACTGCCGGATCGTCAAATTTCGGCCACAAAATTCCCGGAGTGTCCAGCAGTTCCACATTTTTATTGAGCCGGATCCACTGCTTTCCCTTTGTCACTCCCGGCTTATTTCCCGTCTTCGCGCAGGCTTTTCCGGCATAGGTATTAATAAATGTGGATTTTCCCACATTCGGAATACCAACGATCATTGCGCGCACCGGGCGATTGATGATGCCCCGCTTTCTGTCCCGCTCTATCTTTTCCTTGCAGGCCTCTTGGATCATATTGGTTATATTTTTTATCTGTCCGCCTTTGCGCGCGTCCAGCTTATACACATAATACCCCTGTTTTTTAAACCACCGCTCCCATTCGGCTGTCCGTTCCGCATCCGCCAGATCATATTTATTTAATAAGATCATGCGGGACTTCTGCCCGGCCAGATGGTCAATATCCGGATTTTTGCTGGACAGGGGAATCCGCGCATCCACCAGTTCTATCACAATGTCGATCAGCTTTATATCTTCCTGCATCATCCGACGGGCTTTCGTCATATGCCCCGGATACCATTGAATGTTCATAAATTCCGTCCTCCTACTTCACTCTGCCTTCAATCTGGGATTTATTGATCACTCCGATGCTCGATGAACGGCTGTCATAGCTGCTGTTATTGTAATTATCGCACAGCATGAAATATTCATCATCCTGCAAAACAACGACATCATTGGCAATACCCGCATCCTCAATCGGTTCGCTGCCCACCGGATAGGCAATTTCCTTATCGTCCACATATATCTTTCCGTTTTGAATCTGGACTTTTTCTCCCGGAAGACCGATAATACGAAGTACATAATAGACATTGGATTTTGTCTCACCCATCTTCACCGCCACTGTATCCATCCGCTTCGGCGAGGTGATCTTATAGATGAACTGATTGATCTTCAGCACTTCCTCTTCCTCAAAGGTAGGGGCCATAGCATCGTTGGAAATAATGGTTTTCATGCCAAATCCCCGGACATACATCACGGCGATGCCGACCACAAGAAACCATCCGATGATAAACATACCGAGATTCGCTGCATGGGTGCCGATCCGAAGCTTTTTTACTTTATTGATGGAACGTTTCCATTTTCGTTTTACTTTCGTTTTGCGTTTTCCCTGAGTCATGGACTGCTCCTTTATCATTATAAAAATGGGACAACTACCTAAGTACTTGTCCCATAGATTTTGACGAATTATTTAACTAATTCTTTAACTTTTGCTCTCTTACCTACTCTGTCTCTTAAGTAGAACAATTTAGCTCTTCTTACTTTACCTCTTCTTACAACCTCAACCTTTTCTACGATCGGGGAATGTAACGGCCATGTTTTTTCTACGCCGACACCGTTGGAACTCTTTCTTACTGTGAATGTTTCACGGTTGCTGCCGTTCTGACGTTTGATCACAGTGCCCTCGAAAACCTGAATTCTTTCACGGTTTCCTTCTTTTACTTTTGCGGATACACGAACTGTATCGCCCACATTGAACTGAGGTACTTCAGCTTTTAACTGAGCAGCTTCAATATTCTTAATAATGTCGTTCATCTCAATGAACCTCCCTTAAATTTATAAATCCGACGTTCTTAATACATTTTAAGAGGTAACAGAGGACCGTCTTTTTTCATACCAAAATACTATATCACATTCACTCTGAGAAATCAAGATTTTTCCTGAGGTTTTCCAGTATTTTTTTGTCATCTTTTGTCAATTCGGCCTTTTCCAGCAATTCGGGCCGCCGAAGAAGGGTTCGCTTTAAAGACTGTTCCCTCCGCCATTTTTCAATATTTCCGTGATGGCCGGATAAAAGAACCGGCGGGACTTTTTTATCCATGAATGTTTCCGGGCGGGTATACTGGGGATATTCTAAAAGTCCATCCTGAAAAGACTCGTACTCCGCTGAATCGTCATTATTCAAAACGCCGGGAATGAGCCTGGAGATCGAATCGATCATTACCATGGCCGGGAGCTCGCCGCCGGTGAGAACATAATCGCCGATGGATAATTCATCGGTGACAATTTCCTCCAGCACCCGCTCGTCAATGCCCTCATAGTGACCGCAGAGAAAGATCAACTCCTCCTCTTTGGAAAGTTCCTCCGCAATGGCCTGACTGAACACCTTCCCCTGGGGCGTCATATAGATCACCCTGGGCTTTTTTTTCATATCTTTAACAATATCCTGATAACAGTCGTATACCGGTCCCGGCTGCATGACCATGCCGGCGCCGCCCCCGTAAGGGTAATCATCCACATGCTTATGCTTATCCTTTGAATAATCCCGGATATTGACAATATTCAATTCAAATATATGATTTTCGATAGCTCTTCCCGTGATACTTGTTCCAAGTCCGGCGGATATCATATCCGGAAAAAGCGTCATAACATGAAACCGCATCCTTTACTCCTTCGGTCATTTACCGGCGATTTAAATCCAACAGCCCCGGAAGTAAATGAACCGTCACCTTTCCTGTCTCCGGATGGATCTCCGGCACACATTGTTCGATATAAGGGATCAGCACTTCATCGCCCTCATCGGTTTTCACAACAAAAACATCGTTGGCCCCTGTCTGAAGGACATCCGTCAAAACGCCGATCTCCTGCCCTTCGTCGCTCACCACCTGAAGGCCGATCAGATCAACAATAAAGAATTCATTTTTTTTCAGCTTTACCGCGTGTTCCCGGTTTACAAGCAGATCTTTTCCCTTGTACCGCTCCACATCATTCAGTGTATCTATTGATCTGAATTTTAAAATCGGCGTCTGCTTAAAAAATTTGCAGCTCTCAACCTCCACGGCCACCTGTTCCCGGCCGGTATCAATAACGCACTGCTTCAGTTTTTTAAAACGGCTGATATCATCGGTTGTCGGAAATATTTTGACCTCGCCGCGGACGCCGTGGGTGTTCGAGATCACCCCGACACGTAAATATTCTTCCATATATATTATATATTCCTTTCGTCCCTTATCCCGAAAAGACCCCAGTCCATAACGGATTGAGGTCTTTTCAAATGCTGAATTACTGAAGAATTTCAACAATTACTTTTTTGTCATCCTTTGATGCAGCGGATTTTACAACGGTACGGATCGCTCTCGCGATTCTCCCCTGTTTGCCGATGACTTTGCCCATGTCCTCCGGGTCAACTTTAAGCTCCAGAACAATGGATTTCGGGTGAACAGTCTCCGTAACAACAACACCTTCCGGATGGTCAACAAGAGCCTTAGCGATAACTTCAACTAATTCTTTCATCCCTCGCACCTCCATCAGCAATTATTTTGTAATTCCTGCATTTTTGAATAATTTGCTTACAACTTCTGTTGGCTGAGCACCTGTGGATAACCATTTCTGTGCCAGTTCTTCATTGATCTTAACTTCGCTTGGTTCCACATTTGGATTGTAAGTACCAATCTCTTCAATGAAACGGCCGTCTCTTGGAGAACGGGAATCTGCAACGATAATTCTATAGAAAGGAGCCTTTTTCTGACCCATTCTTCTTAAACGAATTTTTACTGCCATCTTTTTCACCTCCTGAATCAACTTTTGTATATAAAAAGGAAATCACATTCCTGATTATCAGTTTCAAACCGTTTAGAAACCAAACGGCATACGGAATTTACTCCGTTTCTTTCCGGATAACTGTCCCGAAAACTGTTTCATCATCTTTTTCATCATATCGAACTGCTTGACAAGGGCATTGACCTCGTTGATGGAAACGCCTGCGCCGGCAGCGATCCGCTTTTTACGGCTCATATTCATCAGATCCGGATTGGCCCGTTCCTCCGGCGTCATCGATAAAATAATGGATTCGGTTCGTTTCATCTGGGCTTCACTGCCGCTCAGATCCACATTTTTCAACTGACTTCCCATTCCCGGAATCATGGCGATCAGATCCTGAATATTCCCCATGTTTTTCACCTGGCTCATATTCTCAAGATAATCCTCATAAGTAAATTCTGCTTTTTTAAACTTACGGGTCATCTCTTTGGCCTTATCCGCATCGATCTGGGCTTCCGCCTTCTCAATCAATGTGAGAACATCGCCCATACCGAGGATTCTTGAAGCCATGCGGTCCGGATAAAACTGCTCCAGATCCGAAAGCTTTTCGCCCATGCCGACATAAAGGATCGGCTTGCCGATAACGGCCCGGATAGAGAGAGCCGCGCCACCCCGGGTGTCGCCGTCCAGCTTTGTCAGAATAACGCCGTCCAGGCCGATCGTTTCATCAAAGGATTTGGCCACATTGACTGCGTCCTGCCCTGTCATGGCGTCGACAACAAGAATGGTCTCATCGATGTCCAGCGCCGCTTTGATATTCTGCAGCTCCGCCATCATCTCTTCATCCACATGAAGCCGTCCGGCCGTATCCAGGATCACCACATTAAAATTATTCTTTGCCGCGTGTTCCACGGCCGCTTTGGCAATATTCACCGGATTTTGATTTTCACCCATGGCAAAAACCGGAACACCCTGTTTTTCCCCGTTGACCTGAAGCTGTTTGATCGCCGCGGGACGGTAAACATCACAGGCGACAAGCAGCGGGCTTCGCCCTTTTTGCTTCATCTTCCCGGCGATTTTGGCACATGTCGTCGTTTTTCCGGCGCCCTGGAGACCTGCCATCAGAATAATGGTCACCTCATTGGAAGGCTTTAACGGAATCTCCGTCGTCTCACTTCCCATCAGGGAAACCATCTCTTCATTAACGATTTTTATAACCATCTGTCCGGGCGTCAGACTGGTTAAGACATCCTGGCCGATCGCCCGTTCCTGAACGGATTTAATGAACTGCTTAACAACCTTAAAGTTAACGTCTGCTTCCAGCAGAGCCATCTTAACTTCTTTTAAAGCGGCTTTCACATCGGCCTCAGTCAAACGTCCTTTATTCCGAAGATTTTTAAAGACGTTCTGCAATTTTTCAGATAAACTTTCAAATGCCATGGAAAACCTCCCTTCCGGCTTCATGCATCCCCGCGGGACCGTTGAAGATCACATCTCTTCCAATATCCCGTTGGAAATATTTTCAATCTGCCGCAGATATTCGGCGGATGCTTCGGGAACGCCTTCGGTTCTGAGAATCTCTCCGGCCAATTCATGAATCTTTTCAACCTGTTCCTTGGCCGTCAAAAACTTTTGTACGAGATGAAGTTTCTCTTCATAACTGTTTAAAAGTTTCTCACAACGCTTAACAATATCATAAACTCCCTGACGGCTGATCTGCCGGTCTTCCCCGATCTCACTCAGAGAAAAATCATTCAGAACAAAATCCTCATAAATAGATTTCTGATGAGCCGTCAGCAGCTCGCCATAAAAATCATAAAGCAATGCCTGCTTTAACATCTTATCCATAAAAGCACCACCTGTAAAGTGTTTTTACTTTACAGGTGGTATTCTACCTTATCTTTATTCGGATGTCAACCGATTTTTTCGAATTTTTCATGAAATTAATAAATTTGTTTCGGTCCCTTTAAAACCGGGCGGTATCCCCGGCGTTCCAATTCTTTTAAAATCCGTTCTTTATGCTCTGTTCCGAAAGCTTCCAGCGTGATCCGAAGCTCTACTTCATTGCTTCGATTAACGCTGATAAACTGGTTATGCTCCAGCTTGATGACATTGCCCTGAAGCTCGGCAAGAATTCCTGCAACCCTGTAGAGCTCGCCCGGCTTATCCGGCAAAAGTACGGAAACGGTAAAAATACGGTCGCGCTGGATCAAACCATTCTGAACCACAGAGGCTATGGTGATCACGTCCATATTTCCGCCGCTCAAAATTGAAACGACTTTTTTACCCCGAATATCCATCTGTTTCAGGGCGGCCACGGTAAGAAGGCCCGAATTCTCCACGATCATTTTATGATTTTCCATCATATCGAGGAAAGCCCCGATCAAATCATCATCCTCAACGGTGATAATATCATCCACGTTTTCCTGAATATATGGAAAAACAATGTCGCCCGGCGTCTTTACGGCGGTACCGTCGGCAATGGTCGTCACCTTCGGCAGGGTCACCACATGGCCCGCTGCCAGAGATGCCTTCATGCAGGCTGCCCCGGCCGGTTCCACCCCAATCACCTTAATCTTTGGATTGAGCATTTTAGCCAGTGTGGAAACACCGCAGCACAAACCGCCGCCGCCGATCGGCACAAGAATATAATCCACTGTCGGAAGTTCCTTAATGATCTCCATAGCGATGGTTCCCTGCCCCGTGGCAACGATCTCGTCATTAAACGGATGAATGAAGGTATAGCCCTTTTCCTCAGCCAGCTCCAGCGCATAGGCGCAGGCGTCGTCATAAACATCTCCGTGAAGAATGACTTCCGCCCCATAACCCTTTGTTCGATTGACTTTGATGAGCGGCGTGGTTGTCGGCATAACAATAACTGCCTTTGCCCCCATAAGTTTTGCCGCGTAGGCCACACCCTGGGCATGGTTTCCCGCGGAGGCGGAAATAATGCCCCGCGCTCGCTCTTCATCTGTCAGCGTACTGATTTTATAATAGGCGCCGCGCAGTTTATAAGCACCCGTAAACTGCATATTCTCCGGCTTGAAATAAACCTTTGCGCCGGTCTGCTCTGAAAAGTAATCGCTGTATACCAGTTTTGTTTCAAGTAATACCCGGCTCAGCCGTTCGGAAGCTTCTTCAAATTTTTCTAATGTCAGCATGATATTTTTCCTCTTTTCTTATGATTGGAACAGCGCGTCCACAAAGGAATCACTGTCAAATTTCTGCAGGTCTTCAATCTTCTCGCCAATTCCGATATATTTCACCGGGACTCCCAGTTCCGCCTGAATGGCGATGGCAATGCCGCCCTTGGCCGTGCCGTCCAGCTTTGTCAGAATAATCCCGGTAATATCGGCGGCTTCCTTAAACTGTTTTGCCTGTACCAGGGCATTCTGTCCCGTTGTGCCGTCCAGGACGATCATTGTTTCACGGCAGGCATCCGGATATTCCCTGTCAATGATGCGGTTGATCTTTTTTAGTTCCTCCATGAGATTCTTCTTATTATGAAGGCGTCCCGCCGTATCGCAGATCAAAATATCCGTATTTCTGGCCTTTGCTGCGGCGACGGCGTCAAAGACAACCGATGCCGGGTCGGAACCCTCCTGTCCGGCAATGATGTCCACGCCGGCCCGATGGGACCATTCTGTCAGCTGTTCGATCGCGCCGGCCCTGAAGGTATCCGCCGCTGCCAGCAATACCTTTTTTCCGGCGTTTTTATACTGCCCGGCCAGTTTGCCGACGGAGGTCGTCTTGCCGACGCCGTTGACGCCGATGATCAGCATCACTGTCTTTTGATTTTCAAAATCATAGGCGTCCTCCGCCACAGCCATCTGTTCTTTAATGGATTTAATCAGATAATCCCGGCACTCCGACGGTTCTTTCAGATGATTTTCTTTCACCTTTATTTTTAAATCCCCGATGATCCTCTCCGTTGTGTGGATACCGATATCAGCCATAACGAGAACTTCTTCCAACTCTTCATAAAAGTCGTCATCAATGGAAGAAAATCCACTGAAAATATCGTCAAATACCGAAGCAATACTGTTTCGGGTTTTGGTCAGCCCTTCAACCAGGCGGCTGAAAAACCCCTTTTTCTCTTCCGACATCTTTCTTCCTCCTACTTTGTCAGTTCATTTTCTATTAAATTAACGGATACAAGCGCAGATACGCCCTTTTCCTGCATCGTTACGCCATAGAGAACATCCGCCGCATTCATTGTCCCGCGCCGGTGGGTAATGATGATAAACTGGGTATCCTCCGTCAGATTATTCAGATACCGGGCATAGCGCTTCACATTGGCATCATCCAGCGCCGCCTCAATTTCGTCCAACAGGCAGAAAGGCGACGGTTTTAACCGCTGGATCGCAAAGAGCAGGGCGATGGCCGTCAATGCCTTTTCGCCGCCGGAAAGCTGCATCATATTCTGGAGTTTCTTTCCCGGAGGCTGGGCGGTAATACGAATTCCCGCATCCAGAACATCCGCATCCTCCATCAGTTCCAGCGTCCCTTTGCCGCCGCCGAAAAGTTCGGCGAATACCCGGCCGAAATTCGCCTGGATCTTCACGAAGTTTTCACGGAATTGTTCTCTCATGGCCTTATCCAGATCCTGGATGATCCCCGAAAGCTTTCCTTCGGCATCCACCAAATCATCGTGCTGGGCTTTCAGCGTCCGATACCTTTCTGATACTTCTTTATATTCTTCAATTGCATTGAGGTTGATGTTTCCCAGTCCCTTGATCGCTTTTTTCAATTCGCCGATTTTTTGCCGGATATCTTCCATAGAAAGTTTTTCGCCGTAACCGTTCTGCAATTCCAGCGCCGAATTAAAGGTGAGTTCATATTCTTCCCACATATAATTGCTCAGTTTACTCCGGTCCTCTTCGCACCTGGAAATCAAATGCTCCAGGCGGAAAATTTCTTTATCGAGAAGACTGCACCTGTCGGAGAGGCTCTCCCGGTTCTCGAAAAACCGTTTTTGAACCGCCGTCATCTGTTCCCTGTCCTCTATAAGCTTTTTCAGCGCCTCATCCAGAGAAGCATCGCCGGAAACCGCCGTTTCGGCCGATTTCCGCATTTCATCAACTTTCCGACTCTTTTCCCGGATGACGGCCTGACACTCATCGGATTTACGGTTTAAATCGCCGTATTCTTCTTCCAGTGTTTTAATTTCTTCTAAAATTCTTTTTCGATTTTCCTCAAGGAAATTCTGCTTTTGTATGTAACCGGAAAAGTCAATGTTGATCTCGGAAGCCCTGCCGGAGAATTCCTGCTGTACGCGGATTTCCTGCTCCAGTTTTTCATTCAGCGTTTCAATAGCGCCCTCTGCTTCCGCCTTCATTTGTTCATAACCGGATTGCTCTTTTAAGAGGTCGCTTTTAAAACTGTCGATTTCCGAAGTTTGGCGTTTCAGTTCTTCGGCTTCTCCGGAAAGTTCTTCATAAGCTGTTGTCTGAGATGCCGCCGAAGATTTCAATTGATTGACATGCACATACAATGTATTGGATTTCAGACCGATCTCCTGCAGATTTTCCTGAATTCCCGCCAGCTGCCGTTTGTTCTCCCGTTTCGCGTCATGGGCCTCATCTGTCTGCCGGTTCAAAAGCGCCAACTCCTGTTTCAGCCTTTCCATTTGAAAGCTCATTTCCTCCATTTCCCGGTGGCGTCCGAGCAGGCTGCCCGTATTTTTAAATGTACCGCCGGAAATGGAACCGCCGGGACTTAGGGATTCGCCTTCGAGGGTAACGATCCGCAAAGAATAGTGGTATTTTCTTGCCAGTTTTAACGCGTTGTCCATTGTATCCGCAATGACGACCCGCCCTAACAGGTAATCTGCCAGCCTGTCAAATCCGTCATCATAGGATACAAGTTCACTGGCGATACCGATAACACCTTTTTCTTTTAAGATTCTTTCTCTCTCCGGCAGCGTCCGGGCCACAATACTGGTTAACGGCAGAAAGGTGGCGCGGCCAAATCGGTTTCGTTTTAAATATTCAATCATGAGTTTGGCTGTTTTTTCATCCCTGGTGACCACATTTTGAATACTGCCGCCAAGGGCTGTCTCCACGGCCGTTTCATAGGTTTTATCCACCTTTATGATATCCGCCACAACGCCGACGATTCCCGGCACCTGCTTTTTTTGTTCCATGATCCGCCGGATGCTGTTTCCATAGCCTTCATACCTTTCGGTGATCCCCTGGAGTGTCTGATATCTGGAGCTGAGGCGATGGTATTCCTGCTCTTTTCGGTTTAATTCTTCATGGAAGGCATCAATCTGTTTTTGAATGGCCTGCCCCTTTGCCTGAAGAGCTTCCTGCTTTTTCTGAAGGGTTTCACGGCGTTCGTTTAAACCCTTCTGTTCTTTGCCGTACTTTTCCAGTGTCTCCTCCCGGCTGGCCGCTTCGCTTTGGATTGTCAGCAGACGTTGATTCAACTCTGATTTTCGAATCTGAATCTGTTCCAGCATGGCGTCGTAGCGCTGAAGCTTTGCTCTGACACCGCCGATCCGATTCAAAGACTCAATGACATCGCCGTTTTTTTCCTCGATGGCCTGACGCAGCTGCTCGATCATACCATTCATGGAATCCAGCCGATTTTCCGCCTCTTTTTTTGTATTCTCAAGAGAAGCGGTTTTTTCTGCCAACTTTTTCAGCTCTTCTTCCCACTGTTCCGCCTCCTGCTTTTTGCTGTTCATGCTCTCAGAAACCTGGGTGCGGCGTTCCTCATAATGTCCGGCCGCCGCCGCTTCGCTTCGCATCTGCTCCTGCAAAAGGCGGATCTCACTTTCACGTTTTTCCCTCTCAAGGTGGATATCCGAAATCTTCTTTTTTAATGTGTCAATTTCTCCGTTGCAATTTTCAAGCGTTCTTTCCATCTGAGAATATTCAAGCCGGGCCTTTTCCAGTTTTTCCTGGCTTTCTTTCAGATCGTCCTTCGCAATCTTGTATTTTTCCGTATAATCCGAAGCCGCTTCTTTGAGCCGTGTATATTCCGAAAGATACATTCGGACATCCAGAGCTTTCAGTCCGTCCCTCAGTTTCAGATATTCTCTGGCTTTTTCCGACTGGCGGGCCAAAGGCCCTACCTGCTTTTCCAGTTCTGCCAGAATATCCGTCACCCGGTATAAATTCTGTTTTTCAATATTCAGATTTTTTTCCGCCAGAGCCTTTCGCTTTTTATATTTGACGATGCCGACGGCTTCATCAAAAAGCTCCCGGCGCTCTTCCGGCTTACCGCTCAATATTTTATCGATCTGCCCCTGTCCGATGATGGAATAGCCTTCCTTGCCGATACCCGTATCAAAGAAAAGTTCCTGCACATCTTTCAAACGGCTTGTATGCCCGTTAATAAGATATTCGCTCTCCCCGGAACGGTAGACACGCCTGGCAACTGTCAGTTCTTCATAATCGATGGGCAGCTTATGATCCGAATTGTCGATCGTGATGGCGACATAGGCAAAACCTAATGGTTTTCTGTTCTCGGTACCGGAAAAAATAACGTCCTCCATCTTGCTGCCGCGAAGCTGTTTGGCACTCTGCTCTCCAAGTACCCACCGTACTGCGTCAGCCACATTACTCTTTCCGCTGCCGTTAGGTCCTACAATGCCGGTGATCCCTTTGTTAAATTTCAGTATCGTCTTATTTGCGAAGGACTTAAATCCCTGCAGCTCAATACTCTTTAAATACATAAATCTTCGTCCTTATCTCTAAATTTTCCTTCAGCTCTTAAAGTCAATAAAGACTCATAGGCAGCATTTTGCCCGGCAGCCTGCTTTGTGCGTCCGCTTCCCTTTCCGAGAATCCGGTCCCCAAGACGGATCTGCATGACAAATGTCCGATTATGTTCCGGCCCGAATTCATCCACCAGCTCGTAAACCGGCGTATCCTTAGACCAACTCTGTATGTTCTCCTGAAGCGTCGTCTTGCTGTCATAAAAAAGACGGGTATTTTCCATATCATTCAGAACAAAATTCATGATAAAACGCCGTGCGGATTCCAGCCCGCCATCCAGATACAGGCTTCCGATAACTGCTTCCAGCGCATCGGATAATATGGAATCCCGTTCTCTTCCGCCGGTCATATCCTCGCCTCTGCCAAGCTGCAGGAAATCTCCAAGTCCAAGCTCTCTGGCGCAGTAGGCCAATGCCGGTTCGCAGACAAGGCTTGCCCGCGTCTTACTTAATGTGCCTTCCAGCTTTTCAGGATATCGTTTAAAAAGAACATCGCTGGAAACCAGTTCCAGCACCGCATCGCCGAGAAATTCCAGACGTTCATTATTCTGGCATTTTTTCAGCTTATGTTCATTGGCATAGGAACTGTGGATCAAAGCCGTCTCAAGCAGGGATACATCAGAATACTGATAACCTATTTTTTTCTGGAAAGCAGAGATTCTATTTAAATCCATTATTTTCCCCTTTCTGTTTTTGATTTAAAAAAGGAGCCTCTTCTTGTAACCGGAGACCCCTGTTTTATGTGCTCTATTACACTGCAATTAATTTAAAATGTTTTTGATCGCTTCCATAGCATCACCGACAGTAACAATACTTTCTGCGGAGTCATCAGGAATTTTAATGTCAAGTTCATCTTCAATGGCCATAACGATCTCTACCGTATCCAGAGAGTCACAGCCAAGGTCTTCCGCAAAAGAAGAATCCATTGTAATTTCACCGGCATCAAGCCCCATGATATCTGCAATAATCTCTTTTAATCTTTCTAATTCCATAATCTAACGTCCTTTCAAAAATAAAATTATTTTATGAGATTGGGAAATCACTGATTTAAAATTTCCTCTATCCGTACATTGATATTCTGCTTTTTAAAGGATATACATCGAAGAATCGAATTCTTGATGTCATATGCGCCGGAACTTCCATGGGCTTTCACGACCAGCCCTTTCAGTCCAAGCAACGGTGCGCCGCCATATTCACTGGAATCGAATTCTTTGGCAACCCCCTTCAAAGCAGGTTTTACGAGGAAACCACCTATCTTGGTTTGAAACGAAGACATCATCGCTGTCTTCATTTTTTTAATCAGCGTCATACCCACGCCTTCATACAGTTTTAAAATAACATTTCCAACAAAAGCTTCGCAGACAATAACATCTGCCTTCCCTGACGGAATATCTCTGGCTTCAATACTGCCGATAAAATGAATCGACGGACACTCTTTTAACAGCGGGTATGCCTCTTTGACCAGCTGGTTGCCCTTCTCCTCTTCCGCACCGATGTTGACGATCGCCACCTTTGGTTTTTCAACGCCCATAATGTGTTTCATATATATCGAACCGATCTGGGCAAACTGCAGCAGATGCTGCGCCCGGGCATCGACATTGGCGCCGCAGTCGATCAAAAGCGAAAAACCTTTTTCGGTTGGAATCAGCGGTGCAAGCGGCGGCCTCTGGACTCCCTTGATACGGCCGACGATCAACTGACCTCCGGCAAGGACTGCCCCTGTTGAACCGGCGGACACCATTGCGTCTGCCTCACCATTCTTCACCAGTCTCTGACAGCGGACAATTGAAGAATCCGGTTTGTTCCGAATCGCTTTGACCGGCGATTCATTATTGCTGATGATCTCTGTTGCCGGGATGATCTCGATTCGTTCTTTATCATAGGTGTATTTTTCCAGTTCAGCCTGAATTTTTTCCCTATCGCCTACCATCAACACCTTAACTTCTTTGCTGGCATTGACTGCATCCACGCCGCCTTTGACGATCTCCGACGGTGAATTATCACCGCCCATGGCATCCAGAGCGACAGTTACTAATTCTTCCATATTTCGTGCCTCCAATTACAATGTCTGTAATCATCTATAAATATACTAGATAATATACATTAAATCAACCTCTTTTTACCGAATTCAAAAGAAAAAAGAAAGGCAGGAATTTCTTCCCGCCTTCTGTTAATTTCTTTTCAGATATAACTACTGAACTTCAACGATAGATTTTTTATCGTAATATCCACAAGCTTTGCATACTCTATGAGGCATCATAAGTTCGCCGCAATGACTGCATTTAACTAAAGCCGGAGCACTCATCTTCCAATTAGCTCTACGGCTGTCTCTTCTTGCTTTGGATGATTTATTCTTTGGACAAATGGACATGGATCACACCTCCTTAAAATTCTTAAAAATATCCTGAATGGCAGCCATCCGGGGATCTGGCGAAACCCTGTCGCAGCCGCACTCTCCATGGTTTAAATCCTTTCCGCATTTCGGACATATGCCTTTACAATCTTCACGGCATAATATCTTCATTGGGAATCGAATTAAAATTTCATGATTGATCAGAGCGTCCGTATCAATACTGTTTTCCACCACATAGCTGTCATCCGCCAGATCTTCCTGCCGTTCCGATGACAGATCGATCATCTCATCCAAATCGACATGGAAGGGAACAAGAACTTCCTTCAGGCATCGGTCACAGGGAATACCAAGACTTCCTTTCCAATGGCCTTCCAGATGAACTTTCCGGACTCCCGCATTTGATAAGTTAAGAACGAGTTCACCCTTTTCACGAAAAGGAAAATGTTCACCCTGCCATTCATAAACTTCCATATTCACAGGAACAGTAAAATTCTCTGTTTTTGACGGTGTAGAAATAAGCTCTGAAATATTAATAAACATAGACGTCTCCTAACTCCATACCTCATTCATTATACATAGGTCAGAATATTTTGTCAATAATTATTTTTCGGAGATGTAAAGTATTTTCCCTTTACGCCCTTTGCGCCCTCTTCCGACTGAACAGCCGCAAAAAGGACCGGCAATTTTCTGCCGGTCCTCAATGATCATATATTGATTATTTTTCCATCTGAGCCTGTACCGCTGTAATTGCAGCAACGCCAACGATATCGTCCGCGGAGCATCCACGGGACAGATCGTTAACCGGACCCGCAAGACCCTGTGTGATCGGGCCGTAAGCTTCTGCTTTTGCAAGTCTCTGAACCAGTTTGTAACCGATGTTGCCTGCATCCAGATCAGGGAAGATAAGTACATTTGCATGTCCGGCAATCTCATTGCCAGGAGCTTTCTGCTGTCCAACCTCAGGAACGATCGCTGCATCCAGCTGGAATTCACCATCAACCAGAAGATCCGGGTATTCTTTATGAGCGAATTCAACCGCATTACGTACTTTATCTACATCCGGATGGCTTGCACTACCCATTGTGGAGTGAGAAAGCATTGCCGTGATCGGTTTTTTGCCGATTAATGTTTCAAATGTTTTGGAAGAATCATAAGCGATATGAGCTAATTCTTCGGAAGTTGGATTCTGATTCAAACCGGCATCGGAGAAAATGAATACGCCGTCAGCGCCGAATTCACAGTTTGGAACATCCAGTACGAAGAATGCGGATACAAGTTTACTGTCCGGAGCAGTTTTAAGAATCTGCAGAGATGGACGAAGTAAGTTAGCCGTAGGTGTTGTACATCCGCCGACCATACCGTCAGCAAGTCCCATCTTAACCATCATAACACCGAAGAATAAGAAGTTGGATGTAAGAATACGTCTTGCATCATTTAATGTCATACCTTTTCTTTTACGGAGTTCATAGAAATGAACGATAAAGTCATCCAATCCGGCATATGTTTCCGGGTTTACAATTTCAACCCCTGATAAATCGAAGCTTGCTGCGGATTTCGCGATATCTTCCGGGTCACCGATCAAAATAACTTTGGCTACGCCTTCTTTTTCAATTTTGCTTGCTGCTTCAATGACACGCAAGTCATAAGACTCCGGAAGAACGATTGTCTTAAGGTCCGCTTTTGCGCGTGCTTTGATTCCATCAATAAATCCCATGATGAATACCCCTTTCATATAAAAAATATTTATTTTTCTCTTCAACCATTACTATTATATACTAGTTAAAAGTGCAAAACAAGAGATTTTATTGGGCAAAACATTGAATTTTTGTATTTTTTTTGGAGCATATTCTATATATAGATGCTATAATACAATCAATACAACTTTGGAGGGAATTATGAAAGTTGGAGCGATCATCGCTGAATATAATCCGTTTCACAACGGTCATAAATATCAAATTGAAAAATTCCGCAGGGAACAGGATATCGATTATATTATCGTCATTATGAGCGGCGATTTTACTCAGCGCGGGGAACCGGCATGGATGCCAAAACATCTTCGGGCCAAAACTGCCATTATGGGCGGCGCCGATCTGGTGCTTGAACTGCCTGTCTACTATGCCACCGGAAGCGCGGCCGTGTTTGCCGAGGGGGCCGTCGCCCATTTAAACGCTTTAAATTGCGTGGAGGCTCTCAGCTTTGGCTGCGAAGGCTTTGACGCCGAAGCAGAGCATCTGGAATGGCTTGAAAGAATTTCAAATATTCTCATGGATGAGCCGGAGCGGTATAAAGAAAGTCTTTCCCGTTCTCTGAAATGCGGCCTTTCCTATCCGGCGGCCAGAGCCGGAGCTCTTTCGGAACTTATCGAAATGCCGGAACTGCTGGCGGCGCCGAACAATATTCTTGCCTTAGAGTATATCACGGCACTGAAAAAGAGTTGTTCATCTATTCAGCCGATTCCTGTCGCCAGAAAGGGAAACGGTTATCACGATCCGGATTCAGACTGCTTTTTCGCTTCTGCTTCCGCTATCCGCCGGGCGATTCAGTGTGAAAATGATATCGATCTACAGGAAGGACTTCCGGAAACATCCCGGAAGATAATCGATGCCGGTTTTCAAAGGGAGCTTCCGATGCGGCCGGAAGATCTATCATCCATGTTTGCGGCTTCCTTTCTTCGCTCTGCTTCGGATCTGTCCCGGTATATGGATGTGACCGAAGAAATCGCAAACCGCATGCTGTACTTCTTTAAAAACTATCGATCGCTGCCGGACTTTCTCATGAAAATAAAGAACAGGGCCTTTACCTACAGTCGTCTCTGCCGCTGCGCCGCCCACATTCTTCTTGAATTGGATAAAGAAACCTTTGTGCGGGCGCAGGCGGATGATTATGCCTATTATGCCCGTGTTCTCGGATTCAGGAAGGACGCTGCGCCGCTTCTGGGATATATGAAAAAGAATACGGCCATCCCCATATTGACAAAAATGTCTTCCTATCCGGAAACTTTGTCCGGCAATGGCCGGAGGCTTTTGGAGGCGGATATCCGGGCTGCCGATTATTATCGCACAGCGCTTCAAGTGAAGTATGGACAGACATTAAAAAATGAGTTTAATCAGGAAATCATCATATTATAAAACAAGGAGACATAGCATAATAACAAAAAGGTGTTATCCATGCTTTTATGTCTCCTCTTTTTTTTATTATGTCTCTGCTTTCCCGCTATCTCCGGCGGGGGAATGAAAGACGGCCTGCTGCTCGTGTTCGGCCAGGTTCTGCCCGCCTTATATCCCTTTATCCTCCTGACAACGCTTTTCAGATATCTGGCCGAACGCTCTGATGCGGGCCGCTATCTGTCGATTTTTATCGGTTTTCTCTCTGGCTATCCCCTTGGGGCCAGGGCGGCGGCCGACTTTAAGTCCTCCAAAAACCGGATAACTTCTCAGTCCCTGCTCTTGATCTGCAATAACCCAAGCCCGGCCTATATGATCAGCTTTATCGGCCTTCACTGTTTTGACGACCCTCGTCTCGGGCTTTCCATGTATATGGCGATTCTTGGCGGAAATCTGGCAGCGGGGCTTATATTTAATCCTTTTCATCGAAAAAAGAATGTGGACCTTCCTCATTTCACATCCTGTCTGCAGCCCAAAAAGTTTTCCGCGAAAGGTATCCCGGAAAATAATTTATTAGACATGGTCATCCATGATACTTTCTCAATTATTGTCAGTATATCCGGCTACGTTCTTATCTTTTCCACAGCCGCCGCCTTTATCCGGCACCTTGTCTTTTTGCCGCCCGCGGCTCAGGCTCTTCTGGCCGGCCTTCTCGAAATGACAACCGGGATCCAGATGCTTGCCTCCCAGTCTGCCGTTTCCGCAACCTCAAAGATCCTTATAACCACATGGCTCATCTCCTTCGGCGGCTTATCCGTCATAGCCCAAACAGCCGGTATGACCGGCAAAAGTTCTTTGAGCATAAAAAAATACACAACAGAAAAAGCCATAGCTGCTACTATAGCTGTTTCTGTCATGTATATTTATATAACTCTATGCCTGTAAATCAAGAAAAGCTCTTTGGAAAACCCTAGTCGATGTCATCATAATCGAAATCATCATCGTCTGCATCTTCTTCAGCTTCATCTTCTTCGTAATCATCGGATTCATAGAGGTCTTCATCCTCTTCGTAATCATCCGAATCAAAATCTGAATCTTCCGGTGCGTATACCGGCGGTTCCGCAGAAGTTACCGGCCCGTTTAACTGGCTGGACAGAGCTTCCTGATTCTCTTTCAAAACCGCAAGACTGGAGGAAAGGCCATTGATCAGGCCCTTGGAGTGTTCCTGAGAAATACTCAGCGCACCGCTGACAATATTTTCCAGATTATCCACCAGTTCTTTTGTATACTGAAGGGCATTCAAACGAATTTCCTCCGCATTGGCATTGGCTTCATTAATCGTTGCCTCGGCCTGGGCATTGGCGGCATTCAGTACTTCCTCCGCACGCTCATAAGCTTTCAGCATGATCTGATGCTCCTCGACAAGCTGATTGGTATAAGCCGTCGTTTCTTCCAGCATACGTTCAGCCTGGGCCTGGGCATCATTAATGATCTTATCCTTATTGGCAATGATCTTCTGATATCTCTTTATCTCATCCGGAGTTTTTAATCTTAATTCCGTTAATAATTCAAATAATTCATCTTTTGGTACGATAATTTTTGTCTGGGAAAAAGGCTGTGGTTTACAGCTCTCTACAAATTCTTCGATTTCATCAATTAACTGCTCGATTCTACTCATGATTATTCTCCTTTTAAATTGTATTTTGACTTGACTTTTTCAATAATACATGGCGGAGCAAAACGGTCCAAAGCTCCCCCATATCTGGCGATTTCCTTTAAGATCGTGGAGCTCAAATATGAATATTCCTCGCTGGTCACCAAAAACATGGTATCCACCTTCGGATTTACAATTCGATTTGTCTGTGCCATCTGGAGTTCGTATTCGAAATCCGTGATTGCTCGAAGTCCGCGCACAATAATACGGGCATCCATTGCATCCGCAAAATCAATGGTAAGCCCTTCAAAAGAAGTAACCGATACATTCGGAATATCCTTCGTGACTTCTTCTAACATTTTAACACGTTCTTCTACAGAAAACAATGGAGTTTTTGCACTGTTTTTCAGTACCGCAACAATAAGCTCATCCACCATGCGGGATGAACGGCCGATTACATCCAGATGTCCATAAGTTACCGGGTCAAAGCTTCCGGTATAAATTGCTCTTTTCATTTTTGTATCCTCGGTTATATTATTTTATTTTAAGGAAAATATGTTTGTTTGTTTTATAATGCTTCTCTCTGACAACAGTATAACCATAGCCCTCTATGTATGAAAAGTCAGTTTCAAGACTCGCCTCAACAATGATCAACGTATCCGTGTGCACCAGCGGTGAACCGGATAACCGATTCAGCACTTTCTTCTCATGAAAGTGATTGTACGGAGGGTCCATAAAGATAAGATCAAAACATTTTCCTTCCTGTTCCAGCTGCTGCAGCGCCATAAGCACGTCCTTTTGCATGACAACGGCAGCTTCGGACAGTTTTGTAGCTTTTAGGTTTTCACGGATACATTCTGCTGCATTCCGGTTATTTTCAACAAAAACAGCCATCTCACATCCTCTGCTTAACGCTTCGATGCCGATGGCCCCACTTCCGCTGAACAAATCTAAAAAGCGAGCACTATATAGCTCCGTTTGAAGTACGTTGAACAGTGTCTCTTTAATCCGGTCAGTTGTGGGCCGCGTTTCCATCCCGGGAACAGTTTTTAATTGTATGCGCCGGGCCTTTCCAGCAATGACTCGCATAAGATAACCATCCTTCTTACTTAACTGTTTATAATTTTAGTATGTTTCTACAATTTGTCAAGGGAAACCCCCAGATTTTTGTAAATTTTTCTTCTTATTTTCCATACAGAGGAAAGTGGCCGCAAAAATACGACCACTTATCTTCATGATTTCCGCTCTGTTCACGGATTTTCAATTACCGGTGATTTGCCATTTCCTCTTCCTGTCTGCGAATCATCTGGCGAACCATTTCGCCGCCGACAGAACCGTTTTCACGGGAAGTGAGGTCACCGTTATAGCCCTGTTTTAAAGGAACGCCGATTTCGTTGGCTACCTCAAATTTAAATCGGTCGAGTGCATCTTTTGCCTGTGGTACTTCAGGAGTATTCGAACTTCTTCTGCTCATAGCAAATTCCTCCGTTTCAAATTCTTAGTTCATTGGTTTCCTTTTGTAGCTACAACTCTAGTATGTCTCCGGCAGCGATAAATACTCTGGAAGTTTTTAGAGAATCACGTCACTGCCTGCAAGACGCATATATCTCTCCATGCGGCGTTCCAGATTTTCAGGAATTTCATTTTCATATTTTTTTGCGCAGTCGCCGGCAATCTGAAGCAGATCGCTGTCCTGAAATAAATCGGCAATATGGAAATCCATCAGACCGCTTTGCCTCAGGCCGAACATATCGCCCGGTCCGCGGAGTTTCAGATCCTCAGCGGCAATATAAAAACCATCGTTGGATTTAACAAGGATCTCAAGCCGTTCTTTTGCGCTGCCACTTTTGCCTGATTGGATAAAGATACAATAAGATTGGGCATCACCGCGGCCGACACGGCCCCGAAGCTGATGGAGCTGGGCCAGTCCGAAACGTTCGGCATTTTCAACCATCATTACTGTAGCATTTGGCACATTAATGCCGACTTCAATAACCGTTGTCGAGACAAGCACCTGAATTTCTTTTCGGTGAAACCGCTCCATAATTTCATCCTTTTGGGCGCCGGTCATTTTGCCATGCAGATAATCAACCCTGATCGAAGGCGGTAAAATTTTCCGTATTTTGTCGGTATAATCCAGAACATTTTCCAAATCCATAAACTCGCTCTCTTCTACCATCGGACATATAATATAGACCTGATGTCCTTCGGACACCTGCTTTTCAATAAACCGATAGGCCGCCGGGCGATATCCCGTGTCAACAACGCAGTTTTTAATCGGTTTCCGCCGGGCCGGAAGTTCATCGATCACCGATATATCCAGATCACCGTAAAGAATAATGGCCAGTGTTCTCGGGATCGGCGTGGCGCTCATAACAAGCACATGGGGCAGATTTCCTTTGCCAAACAGCCATTCCCTCTGATTTACGCCAAAGCGGTGCTGTTCATCGGTGATAACCATACCGAGGTTATGAAAGTGTACTTTCTCCTGAATGACGGCATGAGTTCCTATAAGAATATCAATCTCATTATTTTCAAGCGCCTCGTAAACATCCCGTTTTTCTCCGGCTCGCATGGAACCGGTTAGAAGTCTGCAGCGGATCCGGATTCCCGAAACTTTATAAAATTTTTCAAAATCCTGTTGAAAACTCTCATAGTGCTGTCTTGCAAGCACCTCCGTCGGCGCCATCAGGCAGCCCTGATATCCGGCCTCCGCCGCGGTCAAAAGAGCCAGCTGGGCAATGACGGTTTTGCCGGAGCCCACATCGCCCTGAAGCAGCCGGTTCATCACATGCCTGCCCGAAAAATCCGCAAAAATTTCTTTCCATACCCTCTGCTGAGCGGCGGTCAATGAATAGTCCAGGCAGCCGATAAACTTCTCTGCCCATGCGCTGCTGTCTGCCGGATGAATATTTTCCGAGCGGTCTCTGGAGGCCTTCATTCGCCGAATGGCCAGGGCAAATAAAAAGAATTCATCAAATCCCAGGCGCCGCCGGGCTGATGTCAGCGATTCCCTGTCCTTTGGATAATGAATATTATTCAGGGCATAATTATATTCGGCCAGATGAAATTCCATTCGAAGCTCCTCAGGCAGGTAATCTTCAAACAACTGCTCTTCATCCAGCACCTGCCGGACCAGCCTGCCGATCAATTTCTGATGGACGCCTTCGGTCAGAGAATAGATGGGCTGTATGGAGGAACGAATTTTCTCATAAGCTTCCGGCTCAAAAATTTCCGCCTGCTCCATGGTCCACTGCCCATTCTTATTTTTAACGGCGCCATAAAAAATATAAGTTTTTCCTGAAATGATCTGTTTTTTCAGATAGGGCATCCGATACCATATAAGCTGCAGCCGCGAATTGCCTTCCGTGAGAACGCCGGCGGTTTTCTCCACTCGTCCGCCGGGGATCCGGGCCAGACTCCGATGCAGATATCCCCGGACAGCCAGCCGTTTTCCCGGTGTGATCTCGCTCACATCGACCGGTTCATCATAGGTTTGATAGGCCCTCGGATAGTATTCGAGTAAATCCTCCACCGTAAAAATCCCCAGTTTATTTAAGTTTTTTTCAATTTTATCTCCGACGCCCCTGAGATTTCGAATGGGATCCGTAATTTTCACTGTATCACCTCAAAAAAAGGAATGCCGCCTTCCGGAAGCATTCCTTTAATCTTTATTTGTATTATTCCACAGAAAGTACGTAGTAATAAATCGGCTGTCCGCCATCCTGAATTTCCACGTCCACATCCGGGTATTTTTCTTCAATCTGAGCAGCAAGGGCTTCCGCATCTTCCCCGGCAATGTCTTCACCATAGTAGATACTGATCAACTCGGAATCTTCATCCACTAAAGCGTCGATCAATGCCGCCGTTGCCGATTCAATATCTTTTGCCACTGAGAGAATCCCCGTATCTCCGATACCCATGATGTCCCCTTCCGAGATGGTCTTATCATCAATCACCGTATCCCGGACAGCGTAAGTTACCTGGCCGGATTTCACCCGTTCCATTTCCTGAATCATATGCTCCGCGTTTGCTTCCGCTGTCTCGCCGTCAATATAATTCACAACCGCCGTGATTCCCTGCGGCACTGTTTTGGACGGAATAACCATCAGATTTTTATCTTCGACTAAGGATTTTGCCTGCTCTGCCGCAAGAATGATGTTTTTATTATTCGGCAGAACATAAATCGTATCCGCATTGACCTTATCCACGGCATTCATAATATCCTCCGTACTCGGATTCATTGTCTGGCCGCCTTCGATAATATGATCAACGCCGAGGCCCTTAAAGATCTCATTCATGCCTTCGCCGATGGACACGGCGATAAAGCCGACTTCTTTTCTCGGCGCTGCCGTTTCGGCCGCTTTCTGTTCGGCCGCCTTGCGTTCCGCATCTTTAATTACTTTTTCATGGTGTTCTTCACGCATATTATCAATTTTCATACTGGTTAAAGAGCCGTAGGATAAACCTTTCTGAATGGCCAAACCAGGATCATTGGTATGTACGTGAACTTTAACGATATCTTCATCGTTAACACATACAATACTGTCGCCAATCGAAGAAAGGAAAGACTTAAACTCATGTTCTGTCTCCTGGGTATACGGCTTTTCCAGCATAACGATAAATTCCGTACAATAGCCGAATTTGATATCTGCCGTGTCAATATCACTGTCCGGAACGGAAACTTTAGCAGCCGGTTTAAAGTCTGCGGCCAGATCCACCTCTTTGCCGAGAAAACCGTCATATGCGCCTTTCAGCACCTCCATCAGGCCCTGACCGCCCGAATCGACTACGCCTGCCTGCTTCAATACCGGAAGCATCTCCGGCGTCTGACTGAGAACATAATCGCCATATTCCAGAATCTTTGCAATACCCTCGCTCAGATCATCCGTCTCTTCAAACACTTCCATAGCTTTTGTGGACATTCCCTTTGCTACAGTAAGGATCGTACCTTCCTTCGGCTTCATAACTGCCTTATAGGCCGTCTCAGCCGCCCGTTCCAAAGCCGAGGCAAGAACCCGGGCATCGATAATTTCAACTTCTTTGATTTCCTTCGAAAAGCCTCGGAAAAGCTGAGAAAGGATAACGCCGGAATTACCTCGGGCGCCTCTCAGCGCGCCCTGGGAAATTGCTTTTGCAAGATTTTCCATCGTTGGAGTTTCAATTGCCTGCACCTCTCTGGCCGCAGACATAATTGTCATCGTCATATTTGTACCGGTGTCTCCATCCGGAACAGGAAATACATTTAATTCATTGATCCATTCTTTTTTTGAGTCTAATCGCTGTGCTCCTGATAAGAACATTTTTTTCAGCATGTTCGCATCAATTGTATTCATAACCACCGTTGGTTCCTCCTTAATGTCAATCAATCACTCGAACGCCTTCGACAAAAATGTCGATTCGGCCAACTTCCATTCCAGTAAACTGCTCCACTTTGTATTTCACACTGTTCATTAAGTTATCAGCAACGGTTGCAATGCTCACGCCGTAAGCAATAATCACATGGAAACGGATATTGATCTGATTATCTTCGATGGTCACCTCAACGCCTTTGGTAAGGCTTTCCCGCTTAAGAAGCCTGGTCAGACCATCTTTCATGCTAATCATTCCCATGCCAACGATACCAAAACATTCGATAGCTGTCAAGCCGGCATATCTTGAAATAACATCTAAATCAATGTCAACAGTGCCACCCTCTTTATTTAAGTGCCCTTTCATAACGAGAACCTCCAATTCTATATTCATATGTTTTATTATAACCGTTTTCCATAAAAAAGAAAATATTTATTTTGACATTATTTATAAATCTTCACTTGCATTTCATAGAAATATCTGTTAGAATTGATTTGTTGTAAACCTGTAGGGTTAATATCATCTTTTAAGGAGGTGGCAGGCGATGGCAAAATGTGCAGTTTGTGAAAAAGCAGCACACTTTGGAATCAAAGTGTCTCATTCACATAAAAGAAGCAATAAAATGTGGAAATCTAACATTAAGAAAGTAAAGGTAAACGATAACGGAACACCGAAGAAAATATACGTATGTACTTCCTGTTTACGTTCTGGTTTAGTTGAGAGAGCTTAATGAAAGTATGAGGGCAGCATTGATGCAATGCTGCCTTTTTTCTTTGATTTTTTTAAAAAGGATATCTTCTGCTCCGGGCCGAAAGATATCCTTTTATTTTCCTATACTCTACATTTCCTGAAGCTTGAAAATGAATTCTTCGTTTCCAAGCAAAATCCGGTCTCCCGCTGACAGCGGCTTTTCCTGAGCGCCCCTGAGCACAATGCCGTTTACAAAGGTATGATTCGTTGAGCCGTTGTCCTGGATTTGATAGTTTCCATCAAATCGGGTGATGATTGCATGTACCCGGCTGATGGCCGGATTATCGCTGATACAGATATCATTGGATGCGGATTTTCCGATTCGGATCTCCGGCTGTTCCAAAAGGTAGGACATCTGATTAATGCGCCGTACAAGCACTCCGACGATTTTCTCTGCATCCTCTTCAGGCCCGTTTTCTTCCGGATGGAAAGGCACCGATTCCGGCGCCGGTATTTCCGGTTCCTCTGCTTCTTCCTCAATAACCGGTTCCGCTTCAACAGCAGGTTCCGCCGTTTCCTTTGTGTCAAATTTTGTATCGAATTTTAATGCATTTACACTCTCTGCCGCCGGGATACTCTCAAGAACAGATTTTAAATCTGCCAGATCCTCTTCCGGCGCTTCTTCTGCTTTTTCTGATATTTCTTCCGGCACTTTCTCCGGCTCCGCTTTTTCGGCTGTTTCCGGCATCATCGGTTCTTCCTCTGTCTCTGCCGCCGGTTCTTTTACCAATTCTTCCTGAGTCTGCAAAAATTCATAAAAATCTTTGTATGAAAGCTGTCTGTTCCAACTGATATAGCGAATGGTATTGCCAAGCCAGGTCATATCATCTTCTTCGCTGTATACAATATTTACAAGCATTTCTTTCAGGAAAAGGCGCAACGGTCTGGCCGGAAGAACGCCCTCATTGACAGGCACATAAATACAGGATACCTGGCCGTTTTCTTCATTATAAAAAATACTGTTGATACCGAGAAGAATATGATCTGTATTCATGCCGTGCCGCTCTGCTTCAATAAAAGCCATAGTCAGCGATTTTAAAAACTGAACAGCCTCTTTTTTATCCACGATATGGGATAAAAACTGTTTCAGGGTCATACGTTTCCCATAACTATAATACAGAGTAAACGCTTTTCCGTTTTCAAATTCACATTTTAAAAAGGACGGGCTGTCCAATTCCAAATAAGTTTTGAATGCTTCTCTATCAATATCGCTTATAGGTTCAACAACAATATACGCTTCATTGCTGTCATTAAAATTTATTTTTGATACACTCATATTTTCACCTTGTCTTTTATCGTATTTTATTATTTGCAGCAGAAAAAATTATAGCTCAAAACCAGAAAAAACAGAATGAGACAGATGCTCAAAAGGGCTGAATCAATAAATAACATAATTGTCATGCCGACAGCCACCCAGAACATTATAAACCCTATAATGCGTTTCATAAGCATCTCCCCATAGTTTTACTCTTTATAGTTTATGCGTCGAATGCATGGAAAGTGCTAATTATCTTCAACAATCGTATTGACCTGCTCCGCGACTTCAGCGTCATTCATCGGATCTCCCTTTGTAAATCGGTTCATGATGTCCGGAACCATATCGATCAATTTCATAAACGGTGACTGGTGACTTTCCACCGGGATGATCCTTACGACATCCCCACGGATAACGATCACCGCACATGGGTCCATACTGCAGCCAAGTCCGCCCGCAGAAGCATCTTTTTTCTTTGAATCCGAAGCTGTCGAGCCGGTTCCCATACCAAAGCTGACGTCCACTAATGGAATAATGATCGTATCATTGACTGTGATCGGTTCACCGACAACCGATTTTGTTGAAAGTACGCCGTTCATACCATCAAAGAGAGACTGAACGGATGTGCTGAATGTATTTACTGCCATAAGGTTTCCTCCTTACCTTTAAAATGCTTTATAAATTTTATTAATTTTCTCAAATCTTTGTTTAAAAGTCCCCGAAGTCCCCAATACAGGAAAATGTATAACCGAATGGAACCACGTATATCGATATTGCCCTCCAGAACAGCCCTGTCGAAATCCGGCTGCAATGTCAGAGAATCGCCATACCAGGCATACAGCATACTGGCATAGCCAAGAATTTTCCCCGTATCCGCAGGCTTGTCAAATCCAAAACGGATGTGGCCCGCAGCTTTTTTCGGCAGTACGTGCCTTAAAAGGGAGGCTGCAGCTTTTTTCGCGAAAGCAATGCTGCCCTGGGTAAAATCGGCATTCCAAAACCGTTCGGCCATATCCTTTGTGTGAACCAGCTTATCATACTGTTTACGAAGGGCTGAAAGTTTTCCTTCTTTTTTTTGTTTGGTTTTTTTCTTTTGTTTTACCTTCTTCACCTTTTCCGGCGTTTTATCCGGCTCCGGCAATGCCTCCGGTTTGATCTCGGGCTTCTTTTCTTCCTCCGGTTCGGCATCCGCCGCCGGAAGCTCACCGGCTGAAGACGACTCTGCGGCCTCTTCTTCAGGCGGGACAGCTTCTCTGCTGCCGATCGTCTCTTCCTCAAAAATATCTTCCGGGGCCGACAGAATATCCTCTGTCTCCGCCTTTACCGCCTCTTCAGCATCCGCGGCTGCCTCTTGGACTGTATCCGTCGCTTTCTCTTCATCTTCTCCCATACTGAAAATCCGAAACCAGAGAATCGAAGCCCTGGCACGTATTTTTTTGTCCTTAAAGCTTCCCCGGACCTTCAAAGCCCCAAACAACCATGATAGCTTTCCACCGGCCTCCGGCGCCCCGTCATAAGCCGCCGAAAGTTCATATTTAAAAGGAACAAAGAGGACGATCAGAACCGTGGCCAGAATCAATGCCAGAATTCCCAGAATGATACATCCGAGTATTTTTAAAATCAATAAAATGATATGTATCACTTCAACACCTCTATACTGTAATGCCTAAATAGTTCCGCAAATCAAATCCATGCGTATGGATATACACATCCTCAATAATATCTCTGACCACATCAAAGGCCTCTGCCCTGTCCGAAGCCAGTCCCACGATATAAATATGATCTGTATCCATATCGGGCGTTCTTAAAAACTGACTCGGATAAATATCCAGGAGATTTTCCGGACAATTTGAAAGGGAAATACAATAATATCCCTTCGGTTTTTTCCCAAAAGTGATCTGAAAACGGACCCATTTCGCCTGTTTAATGGATTCCCCCAAATATAGCTTTTTATACCATTTCATAAAATCACCTGAATTATTTGACATGCTGATGGGTAAATAAGTGATCCTGACAATATTCATAATTGCCGTTGCATCTGGAACAATAACGAAACTCCAGAGTTTCATCATCCTCCTCCGTACGGCCGCAGACCGCACATTTATGATGGGTCGACGCTTTCTTTGCCTGTTTGACCGCCTTTGTGTAAACCATCTTCCGGTGAACCTGTTTCGGCGAATAGCCTTTTCGCCGGATAATGGAGGAAAAGAACAAAATAAAGTTCAAAAGGGATACAATGATTGCTATGCGTGTCCCCCAGTTTCCAACGACAAGGCTGTAGGCATAAAGCGCCATATCAATATAGGCCAGCCATTTCATTTTAATTGGAAGGATAAACATAAGCAGCACTTCCATATCCGGATATTCAAAGGCAAAAGCCAGAAACAGCGATGCATTGATGTATGTTGTATCCAGATAATACACCCGGCCGGTCACAAGATAAATGATGATCGCGGCGAGAACTGTCCCGATGACCCCGGTAAAATAATAGACATTAAACCGGAAACTCCCCCATGTTTTCTCCAACACAGTGCCGATCATATAATAAAAATATAAAGTAATTAAAAAGAACAGAATATTCGTTGACGGCGACTGAAGCAGAAATGTAAAGATCCGCCAGACCTGTCCGCGCAGGATCTGACTTGCATCCAGCATAAAATATGTTTCATATACTCCCGGTGTCGCAATGCGAAGAATCATTCCGAGAACATAAAGTATAATAATGTACTGCATGAGATTCGGAATCGCGTATTTTCCGAATTTACGTTCCAACTTATCTAATAATGACATATAAAACCCTTTCTGTGAATATGAAAGGGGCTGCCGCATAAAAGCTGCCCCCTTCTTTCCATGTTTTGCAATCAGTTTTATTATAGTAAAAGCCTTGTTTTTTGTCAACCGACACTTGTGCTGACCGCCGGTTTCCTACCCGGCTGATCTAGCCGTCTGTCTCAGGAATATAAACCACATCGTTTTCTGTCAACATGATCGGTTTCATCTGAGGGTTGGCATTTCTGAATGTTTCATAATCCAGATTGAAATGCTCCAGAAGCCAGTCCAGAGTATCGCCGCTCTGCACAATGTAAGGAATATGTTTTACCGGTATACATAGTTTATCACCAATCGTCAGATTATAAACATCGACCGTGGGATTTTTTTCCATCAGTTCTTCCAGGGTAACGCCGTAAAGACGGGATACCTTATATAAAGTGTCCCTCTCCCGGATTTCATGCAACATACCGTCGCATCTCCCGTATTCATTGTCCTGCCGCCGCACAAAATAATTCATAAGCCCACCTGTTTTTTATTTATTTTATGCCCGTTTCCAGAAAAAGGTGTATGGGAACCGGTGAAAGTGAGTATTGAGTTTTTTGCCCGGTTGTACTATAATACATTCGACAAAGAATATATATTTTTATACAGAAACTCTTAGGAGGAATTGCATGATTACTACATATAGATTAGGAATTGATATCGGTTCAACAACCGTAAAGATAGCTTGCCTGGATGATGAAAACAGGGTCGTTTTCTCAGATTATGAACGGCATTTTGCCAACATCCGGGAAACGCTTCTGGATTTGATCGTCAAAGCAAAAAATGAACTTGGAAATGTAAACATTCACGGAATGATCACCGGCTCCGGCGGCATGTCCATCTCGAAACCGCTGAACATTCCTTTTGTTCAGGAAGTTATTTCTGTATCCACCGCACTTCAGTATTTTGAACCGAAAACGGATGTCGCCATCGAGCTTGGCGGTGAGGATGCAAAAATAATTTATTTTTCTCAGGGAAATATTGAACAGCGTATGAATGGTATCTGTGCCGGCGGTACAGGTTCTTTTATTGACCAGATGGCCTCACTGCTCCAGACGGATGCCTCCGGTCTGAACGAATATGCGAAAGATTATCAGGCAATTTATCCGATTGCCGCCCGCTGCGGTGTTTTTGCCAAATCGGATATTCAGCCTTTGATCAATGAAGGCGCCACAAAAGCCGATCTATCGGCTTCCATTTTTCAGGCGGTAGTGAATCAGACCATCAGTGGTCTGGCCTGCGGTAAACCGATCCGGGGACATGTGGCTTTCCTCGGCGGACCGCTTCATTTCTTATCTGAGTTAAAGGAAGCTTTTATCCGCACGCTCCATTTGTCCGGGGAATATATTATTGCGCCTGAAAATTCCCATCTGTTCGCCGCCATGGGCGCTGCCATGAATGACAGCAACACGGAAGGTCAGACATTGGATGGGCTGATCGAACTGCTCTCTTCGGATATTAAAATCGAAGCCGAGTCCAAGCGTATGGAGCCGCTTTTTAAGAATCAGGCCGATTATGACGCTTTTACGGCGCGTCATAATAAACATGCGGTCAAAAAGGGCAGTCTGAAAGACTATGAGGGCGACTGTTTTCTCGGGATTGATGCCGGCTCCACCACAACAAAGGTTGCCATTGTCGGCGAGGACGGAACCCTTCTCTACTCTTTCTACAGCAATAATAACGGAAGTCCTCTGAATACGACGATCCGCGCCATTAAAGAAATCAAGGAACAACTTCCCGACAGCGCCCGTATCGTCAGGGGCTGCTCCACCGGTTACGGTGAAGCTCTGATGAAAGCCGCCTTTTTGCTGGATGAGGGTGAGGTTGAGACGGTTGCCCACTACTATGCCGCCGCCTTCTTTGAACCGGAAGTCGACTGTATTCTGGATATCGGCGGCCAGGATATGAAATGTATTAAAATTAAAAATAACACGGTAGACAGCGTTCTTTTAAATGAGGCATGCTCTTCCGGCTGCGGTTCCTTTATTGAAACCTTTGCCAAGTCTCTGAATTATGAGATCAGTGATTTCGCGAAAGTTGCTTTATTTGCCAAAAATCCGATCGATCTGGGTTCCCGCTGTACGGTGTTTATGAACTCCAATGTCAAGCAGGCCCAGAAAGAAGGCGCAGAAGTCGGCGATATCTCCGCCGGGCTGGCCTACTCCGTTATCAAAAATGCTCTTTTGAAGGTCATCAAGCTGACGGATCCGAAAGATTTGGGCGAAAAGATCGTTGTGCAGGGCGGTACATTCTATAATGACGCCGTTCTCCGAAGCTTTGAGCGCATTGCGGGCCGTGACGCCGTCCGCCCGGATATCGCCGGAATCATGGGAGCCTTCGGCGCCGCCCTCATTGCCAGAGAGCGTTATGACGGCAGCGAATCCACCATGCTCTCTCTGGATAAAATGATCGCGCTGAAATATACAACTTCCATGGGACGCTGCAAGGGCTGTACCAATAATTGTCATTTGACCATCAACCGTTTCAGCGGCGGCCGCCAGTTTATCACGGGCAACCGCTGTGAAGTCGGCATCGGAAAGGCCAAGGCGGACAGTAAGATTCCGAACTTATTTGATTATAAATACAAACGTATTTTCCAATATGAACCTTTGACTGAGGATAAGGCGCGCCGGGGCAAAGTGGGTATTCCGCGTGTCCTGAATATGTACGAAAATTACCCATTTTGGTTTACATTTTTCACGGAATTGGGCTATCAGGTCGTATTGAGCCCTCAGTCTTCCGCAAATATTTATACTCTGGGTATTGAATCTATTCCGAGTGAATCGGTATGCTATCCGGCCAAGCTGGTCCATGGGCATATCATGTGGCTCATTAAAAACGGTGTGGACTTTATCTTCTATCCAAGTATTCCTTATGAGCGGGATGAGGTGAAAGGCGCCAATAATCATTACAACTGTCCGATCGTTACTTCTTATTCGGAAAATATTAAAAATAACGTGGAAGAACTGGCTTCAGAACATATCCAGTTCATGAATCCGTTCCTTTCTCTGGACAATGAAGAACATATCGTTCAGCGAATGACGGAGGAATTCTGCAAAACCACAGATATCCGTCCGCAGGAAATCAAAGCCGCTGTCGCCGCTGCCTGGGCAGAGCTGGCCAAAGCCCGCCAGGATATGAAGGACAAAGGTGAAGAAACCATTAAATATCTGCGTGATAATCATATGAAGGGCATTGTTCTGGCCGGACGCCCATATCATATCGATAAGGAGATCAACCATGGTATTCCGGAATTGATCACCTCTTATGGTATCGCCGTGCTGACAGAGGACAGTGTGTCCCATCTGGCGGAGATTGAACGTCCTCTCATCGTTTCCGACCAGTGGATGTATCATTCCCGGCTGTATAAAGCCGCCCAGTTTGTCAAAACCCAGGAGAATCTGGAACTCATTCAGCTCAACTCCTTCGGCTGCGGCCTGGATGCGGTGACAACGGATCAGGTTAAGGATATCCTTACCGGTTCCGGCCGTCTTTATACCTGTTTGAAGATCGATGAGGTCAGCAATCTGGGTGCGGCGCGGATCCGTATCCGTTCCCTCATTGCAGCCATCCGCCTGCGTGAACAGAAACACATTCACGGAGAAGTTCACACAAGCGCCCATGACCGGATTATCTTCACCGAGGAAATGGCAAAGGATTATACGATTCTCGCGCCGAATATGTCACCAATCCATTTTGACATCTTAATTGAAGCCCTGCGGTATAACGGACTGAAAGTAGACTTACTGCCGGACTGCGATAAAGAAGCCATTGATATCGGATTGAAATATGTAAATAACGACGCCTGCTACCCTTCAATCTGTGTTATCGGGCAGATCATGAAGGCGCTGCTGTCGGGCAAATATGACTTAAATAAGGTTGCCATCGCCATGACTCAAACCGGCGGCGGCTGCCGTGCAACCAACTATATCGGATTCATCCGGCGTGCTCTCCAGAATGCGGGCATGCATCAGATTCCGGTGGTATCCATTAATGCTGCCGGTCTGGAATCCAACCCGGGACTTAAATTTACGCCGAAGCTTCTCATCGGCGCCATGCAGGCGATCGTTTACGGCGATGTCTTTATGAGAGTCCTTTATCGGATGCGCCCTTATGAAATTTATCCGGGCTCCGCAGACCGGCTTCACAAGTACTGGCAGCAGGTTTGCATCGATTCCATCACGGGCAAGAACCGGAACAGCTTTAAGAAAAATATTCAGGGAATCATCCGGGATTTCGACCAGCTTCCGATTGATGAAAACCTGAAAAAACCGAGAGTCGGCATTGTCGGAGAGATTCTTGTAAAATTCTCCCCTTCCGCCAACAACTATCTGGTGGAACTGCTTGAAAAAGAAGGCGCCGAGGCCGTTATGCCGGACCTTTTGGACTTCTTCTTATACAGCGCTTATAACAGTAATTTTAAATATGAAAAACTTGGAAAAAGCAAGAAAGGCGCTATGATGGGCAATGCGGTGATCAAAGCCTTGGAAACGGTTCGCAAGACCGCCCGCAAAGAGCTTGAAAAGAGCCGCCACTTCCATCCGCAGGCAAAGATTGAAGAACTTGCCAAATATGCCGAACCAATCGTTTCTATCGGCAATCAGACCGGCGAAGGCTGGTTCTTAACCGGAGAAATGATCGAGCTGATTCATCAGGGAGCGGGAAACATCGTATGCACACAGCCATTCGGATGCTTGCCGAATCACATCGTCGGCAAAGGCGTTATCAAAGAACTGCGAAATACATATCCGGGCTCCAATATCGTAGCCATCGATTATGACCCGGGCGCCAGCGAAGTCAACCAGGTCAACCGAATTAAATTGATGCTGGCCACAGCCAATAAAAATCTGGCCGACGGCATCTAAGTCAATCAGAAAGTATATACACAAGGGGGCTGTCGGTTAATAGACAGTTCTAAACAGGGAGGTATGTGCCTCGTCCGAGTCACATACCTCCCTGAAATTTTTCTATAAAAAGAGAAAAAGATGGCTAACGACAACCATCTC
>NZ_DBGCTU010000032.1:0-1485 GCF_048388605.1 Frisingicoccus sp.
TCCAACTGCTTTCTGATGCTTTCGTCCATCTGTACCATACGCTCTGATTTTTTCCCTTCTGTCAGCAAGTTTTTCAGCTTGCCCGAAGGATATTTTTTGCAGTTCTCAGAAGCGCAGGTATTCAATAAGGCAAACTTCAAGGAAAGCTGAAAATACGCTTAACCCCGTTTGAGGAAGATTTTCAGCCCTGTGTTTGACGTTTGCAATGCCGGAGATACCTTTGCAAAAAAATATCTGCAGAGGCATGCTGAACAAACCTGTGGATGTAATGGTACATTAGGATAACCTGTATCCCTTTCGCATCAGATATTTTCAGATAATAAAATGCACCCGTTTCAGGGGTGACAGTGTTGACAGAAAGTATCTGTCAGTGTATCAGATACTTCATATAGAAATCATGCGTTGACAAACGTTGACAGGCGTAGCCATAATTTTCAGTCAGCTAAAAATCCATAGCCAAACGTTGACACATTATAATACCCTATTTTTTATAAGTAAAATAAGAAAGAATATAACATACTGTATTACAGAAACTTCCCAGACAGACTTTATACCGGATTTTCATTGGATTTGCTGTCAACGCTGTCAACCATCAAATATATGCCTTCCTGATTTCCGTAAAACAGATTCGTTATCAATCGCCTTACCCCAGCCGTATTGAATATGACAGGTAACACATAATCCATACAAATCCCACAATCTCCGGAATAATCCCATATTTGACGTATTGACAGCTAATAATCAGTTGTTTACCTTTACGGTATCCAATAAACGAAAAGATTAACCAGCATGAGATATAATGAAAGTCGTTCCGGAAAAGACATATTCAGTAAAGGAGGCAGCACGCTACCTGGGTGTTCACCGCTGTACCATCTATGCCTATATCCGTTATCTGGAAAAGCCGCTGGCTTTCCTGAAGATTCCTGATAAGGCAAAAAGGGTGTTCAGAGGAACTGACCTGATAGCCTACAAGGAAACCGGTCTGCCCAAACGTGGCCGCAAGCGTAAGAAACACCGTTAGTTCAGTCTGTCCCATGGAATGGTATCCAAAAGATTACATTTAGCATTCATAGCTGCAAGTTCAAGAGCCAGCAGCCTTGCCTTTAGCCTGACATCCTCCATGTCAGCCACGGCCTGAAGGAACTCCGACGGCTCCATTGCTCCTGACTGAATCATCCATTCCCTTGCACATTGTTCAGGAACAGCGGCACTGACGAAAGAGAATATTTCTTTTGCTATGCAGCCGGCTGTACCGTCACCGGCTTCAATTGTAAAGCAGAACGGTACACCGCTCGAAGTCTTCCTCCTGAAATTGAGAAATCGGATTCCAGCCATATTTTCCATAGAAACGCTCCACCCATGCCGGACAGAGATATTAAAAATATTACGACAATTTTCCATTTACCATACAATTATAGTTTTGTTTTCATTTACCTGCTATAATAAGCAGCCGGTCTTGTCCGTGACGGATAGGACCGGCCACTT
>NZ_DBGCTU010000033.1:0-67833 GCF_048388605.1 Frisingicoccus sp.
AACTTCTGCCGTGGTCTGCAAAGCTGCCGGAAATATGCCGGGTAAAATAAATATGGTTATTTGGTCGCCAGCAATGGCGGCCTATAAAATCAACGGTACCCATGATTTACCGTATACGTTATCGCCCTTCATGAGTTGACTTATACATCAAATTCAGTCCGGGCAAATACATTCCTGGCTTTTGAGCCGTTGATCGTTACGGCAGTTATTTATTTCATTATTACATATATACTGAAAAAGCTGATCGGTATTCTGGAGAGGAGGCTGCATGCACATGATTGATGAGAAAGATATTGTTATTCAGGTAAAGCAATTAAAAAAGAATTTTGGCAGCCTGGAAGTTTTAAAAGGGGTGGACATGGAGATTGCCCGCGGTGAGGTTGTCGTTGTTATCGGCCCGTCCGGCTCCGGGAAGTCAACATTTTTAAGATGTCTGAATCTTTTGGAAAAACCTACGGATGGAGATATTCTTTTCCATGGAAAATCTATTTTGAGAAAGGATATGAAGCTTGATAAATACCGTGAAAAATTCGGGATGGTATTCCAGCTTTTTAACCTCTTTGAAAACTTAAGTGTTTTGGATAATGTGACCGTTGGCCCGAGAAGAGTAAAAAAGACGCCGAAGGCGGAGGCTGAAAAACGGGCAATGGAGCTTTTAAAACAGGTTGGACTGGCAGATAAGGCCGATTCTTATCCGTCCCAGTTGTCCGGCGGACAGAAACAGCGTGTGGCTATAGCCAGAACTCTGGCGATGGATCCGGAAGTTATTTTGTTTGACGAGGCAACTTCAGCCCTGGACCCGGAAATGGTAGGCGAGGTTCTTCAGATCATGCGTCAGCTGGCGGAACAGGGAATGACCATGGTGGTTGTTACCCATGAAATGGGCTTTGCCCGTGAGGTTGGCGACCGGGTTGTATTTATGGACGGCGGCTATGTGGTTGAAGAGGGCAATCCGAGAGACGTCATCACCAATCCTCAGCATCAGCGGACAAAGGATTTCCTGAGTAAGATGCTGTAAATAGAAATTCATAATGAACTGTAAGTCGGAAGGCTTATAAATATAATTAAAAAGGAGAAGAGAAACCATGAAAAAAATGACAAAAGTTGCAGCTTTATTGCTGGCTGGTACTATGGTAATGTCTTTAGCTGCCTGCTCCAGTAAATCAGACACAACAACAACAACAGCAGCTGCGGAAGAAACAACAGAGACAACAGCAGAAACAGAGGCCGGAGAAACAGTAGCTGAAGGCGAAATGGGACCAATTTTTAAGGATTTGAAAGAAAACGGCGTTTTAAAAGTTGGTATCATCGGTAATGACCCGACATTCTGCTTCCACACAGTACAGGATGGAAAAGATGTATTGGCCGGTTTTGAAGTTGCCGGTATGTATGAGATGGCAGACCGTCTCAGCGAGTATCTTGACCGCGAAGTTACAGTAGAATTCTATGAAAGTGATTTCACCGGATGTATGTCCGCATTGGAAGCTAATCAGGTATTCTTTGTTACACGTCTGAGTCCTACAGATGAACGTAAAGAAACATGGTTATTCACAGATGTATATCACAAATCCAATGAATGTTACGTAGCTTTAAAGGACAATGTGGATAATGAAAAATTCACAGGCACACTTGAAGGCGTCAGCGTTTGCGGACAGATGGGTTCCATCGATATCACAATGACACAGCATCTCTATCCGGATGCCGAAATCCAGGAATTAGGCCTTGTTTCTGACCTTCTTCTTTCCGTAAAAAATGGAAAATCTGATCTGGCATGTATGAACGCTGTATCTGCAGCAATGTCCGTTGCAGCGAACCCGGATCTGGCAGTTGTTGACAGTCTGACATGGGAACCAACCGATGAATTTGATAAAGGCTGCGGTCTTTGCATGGCATACGGCAATGAAGACTTTGCAGAATGGGCAAGCCAGTTCTTCGCTGATATCACTGAAGAAGGCCTTTGGGCTCAGATGCAGTCTGATGCAGCAGCACAGCTTGACGAAGAAGCACTTGCTAACTTCATCGTAGAATAATAAGCAGTAATTAAAAGTTAGAAGAAATCTGGTAGATTTAGGACGCATAAGATGATATAATATCATTATATGCGTCCTGCTTTTTTAAAACGGAAGAGGAGGAGGTAAAAATTATAGAGGGAAGGGTAAAAATGAATAAAAATTCAATAATCCCGATGTATCAGCAATTGGCGGATACAATTAAAGAACAAATATTGAGCGGAGAATTACAGGATTCAGATAAGCTTATGACAGAGGCCGAATTGGGAGAAAAGTATCATGTAAGTCGTATTACTGTGCGTAAGGCCATCAATATTTTGTCGGAAGACGGGTATGTGATGAAGAAACAGGGAATCGGCACTTTTGTCACAACCAATAAGCTGAACCGTGTACTGAAAAATAAAGTTCTCAGTTTTACTGAAATGTGTGAGGCGGACGGGAAGAAGGCTTCATCAGAGATTCTGGCAGTGGAATGGAAAAAGGCTGATCCGAAAATATGTAAACGACTGAAGGTTGGCAAGGATGACGTTGTTCTTCGGATTGTCAGAATCCGAAAGAGTGACGATGTACCCGTTATGCTGGAAGAAACCTGTTTGTCAAACCGGTATGCTTATGTTGCGGAAGAAAATTTGAACGGTTCCATATATTCGATTTTGCGGAGTCATGGCACGGAAATCGCCCATGCGACAAAAGAGGTCGGAATCTGCTATGCCACGGAGCATGAGGCGGAACTTCTGGATGTAGCAGCGAAGCATCCGCTCCTGCTTCATTATGATGTCGCTTTGGACGAAAAGGGAAATGAGGTTCTATGCAGTAAACTGCTCATCAATGCGGAGCGGTATACGCTGACAATTATTATGTAAAAAGTAATTATGGGTGAAAAAATGGTCCGCCTCGGAAGTGTTTTAAATACTTTCCGAGGCGGACCATTTTTTGGTTAAAGAAGAGAAATTATCAATTAGTACTCAAGTTTCCACATATATCTTCTCATTGTCAGCGGATGATTTCTTTCCTGAGCAAGCTGTTCCGCATACATGCGGAGTACGCCGGACAGTAATATCGGGTTGAAGTATTCAACCACAGAGGATTTGATGACGGAAGAGAGACCAAAGTCTTTAGCGTCAACAACCGTCAATTTTGTATCGAATCTCTGCAGGAAAGTCATGGCTCTTGCATCCATTGGGCGTGTAGGGCCGTCATTCATCAGAAGAAGGTAAGGAACATCCTTTTCAGCCATTTCGAATGGACCGTGGAAGAATTCGCCGCAGTTGTAGGAGCTGGAAGCTACCCACTGCATTTCCATCATCAAGAACATGGAGAAGGAGTAGGCGACCATAGCTGTTGCGCCGGAACTCATGACATACAGCATCGGCATGTCTTTATATTCTTTGCCGAAAGCCTGTGCCCGAGGCATCAGTGTTTTAACGGAATTATTGATCAAATCATAGATTTTGGAAAAACCGTCCTGCATATCGTCATAATGTTCATAGCCTTCATATGTATTTAAGATTTCACATGCAAGGGCAAGGACATTCGTCATTTTTTCCATTTTAGCTGCATAATCTTTTGCAAAACCATGGATGATCTGATATTTTCCGGCCTTAGCCAGTGGAGAATCGGCGTCAATCGTTACGGAGATAACCTCAGCGCCAAGTTCCATTGCTTTTTTTGTGGCGGCAACTGTTTCCGGAGTACCGCCGCTCAAAGAACATGTGATAACAATAGCATCAGGACCGACACCGGCTGGTGTGGAATAATAAAATTCATTAGCCGTGTGGAGGCTGGCGCGAAGTTTTTTTGCATTGGCATCAAGGAAATATTTTCCAGGATATAAATCTGCCTGGGAAGCGCCGCAGCCGACAAAGTAAACAGAAGCGATTTCAGGTTTGTCTGCTTTGATTGCAGAAACAATTTCTTTTACGTTCATGGGAATCCTCCTTATGGTATATTTGTTATTATTTATTATATAACATTATATAACATTATATTCAAAGAGTCAATTTATTTTTAAAAAATAAATCAATTCATGCAAAATAGTTGAAATATTTTTTCAGTGCATTATAATATATTCTATATGGATGTCTGTTGGGGTATCCAATATACAATCATTTTGGATTTTAAAAAGAAATAAAAAAAACCAGAAGAGATGCAAAATGAGATTAGATTAAGATTTCGGTGTGTTATTCTGATTTCAGAATGAAAATGATATTTTGCTTAAGAGGCCAAAATATGGGAAAAAAGAAAAAGGAAGGATGCAGATGAAGTATTCAAAAGCGATTCGAGTAGCGGCCGTGTCGTTGGCTTTATCGCTGGCGATGCCGGGACAGGTTCTTGCGGCACCGGAGGGCACCGTGGTCACCGGGGAAACACCGGAGGCTTTTCAGGCGCGGACCGGTTATCAACTGCCTGCCGGCTGGCATTACATATTGGAAAACAATTGTGTTATTTTGTGGAGTGATGAGACTCCGGTTATCGAGGCTGATTTTGTAGAAACGGAGCCTCCGGCAGAAGCGGAGATTCCGGCAGAGACAGAAGCGCCGCCGGAAACCGAGGAAATTAAAGAGACGGAAAGCGCTCCGGAGACTGAAAGTGTTGCAGAGACAGAAAGCACAGGGGAAACTGAGAGCGCTGTAGAAACGGAAAGCACAGAAGAAACCGAAAGCGGCGAGGAAACGGAAAGCACAGAGGAAACCGAGAGTGCTGTAGAGACAGAAAGCACAGAAGAAACTGAGAGTGCCGGGGAAACAGAAAGCACAGAGGAAACTGAAAGCGCTGCAGAGACAGAAAGTGAGAAGCCGGAAGAAAAGCCGGAAACCCCTGTGGTTGAAGGAAATTTTAATCCCGGAAGCTTTTTATCCTCTGAGCAGTTTTCAAAGGTGCAGGACCGTATCCAGTATAATGTGACGGTGCCGATCGAGGGACTGCCTTCATTCATTACTCAGGAGATGGTTGTCGGCGCATTGAAATGTCAGGATGAAAGCGGTTATCCTGCATCTGTGACAATTGCACAGATCATTCAGGAATCCGGTTATGGTTCTTATGGACCGGGCGGCGATGAAGGCAGCGGACTTTCTTATCTGGCATTTCAGTATTGCAACCTGTTCGGTATCAAAGGTACAGGCACAGCAGGCAGTGTCAATATGGGCACGATAGAGATGGATGCGGAAGGCAGGCTGTATTCGGCAAACGCAGCGTTCAGAGCATATCACACCTATACGGAGGCTATTGAGGACCGTCAGAAGCTGATTGAAGAAAATTACGCAGATTTAATTAAAGATGTGAATGATGCAAATACTTTCGCCATGCGTATCGGCGGCCGGTGGGCAACCGATGTGAATTATGGACAAAGCCTCATTAAGATTATGACGACTTATGATCTGTATCGCCTGGATGATTTAACGCTCATGGATTTTTCGAATATGATTGGACGTTTTGCAAATCCGTGCCCGGGTTCAACGATTTCCAGTACCTTTGGTTTCAGAAATTTCGACATGCAGTTCCATAAGGGCGTTGATCTGGCTACCGGCAGTGAGAATATTCCAACTTATGCCGCAGAGGCCGGAGTTGTGACGGTGGCAGGATACAGTGAATCCGCCGGAAACTGGGTTGTTATTGACCATGGCAATGGACTTGTTACGAAATATATGCACCATTCAGAAATTTATGTTGAGGTCGGACAGGAAGTCGCCAAAGGACAGCAGATCGGTGTGAGCGGTACAACCGGCTATTCCACCGGCAATCATCTGCATTTCCAGGTGGAAGAGAATGGTGTGGCTGTTGACCCGTTGACTTATCTTCTGGATGAAGGCAACGGTGAAACCGTAAAGAAAAGAGAACTTCCTTTGCCTGAGCAGAATGGAAAGCTCCTTTTAAGCCGTTTTCATAAAACGAATTTAATTGGTAGATAAAATTTAAATCCGCATCGGTTTTGGCTGATGCGGATTTTTTATCGATAGGTTCTTCAGGATCAGAGAAATCAGGTATTGGAATAGAGACCTTGACAACAGCGCTGTGATTTAATATAATAGTAGAGTGAAATCAGCGGAAGACGATGGCGTCAAAAGATACGTTTGGTGTGCCTTGTATTCCGCTTTTTTAAATTATATTGAGGAGGAATTATAAAATGAAGAAACCTTTAGCATTATTATTATGTTCCGCGATGGTTGTCGGCGCCCTTGTCGGATGCGGTTCCAAAGAAGCAGAAACAAAGGCGGCAGAGACAACTGCAGAGACAGCCGGTGAGACCGGAGAAAGCAAGGAAGCTGCAGACGGTGAAAAAACATGGCTTATCGCCACAGATACAGTTTTTAAACCTTTCGAATACACCGATGAGAACGGCGACTTTGTAGGTATTGACGTGGATATTTTGCAGGCGATTTCAGAGGATCAGGGCTTCAAGTATGAATTGAGTAGTCTTGGCTTTGATGCGGCAGCGATGGCTGTTCAGGCCGGTCAGGCTGATGGAATCATCGCAGGCGCAACGATCAAGCAGGAACGTATCGATGCGGGATGGATGTTCTCTGACGGTTACTACAATGCAACCCAGACATTTGCCGTTGCAAAGGGCAGCGATATTAAGAGCTTTGAAGATTTAAGCGGTAAGAATGTTGCGGTTAAACAGGGTACGGCAGGTAAGGATTTCGCAGACAGCCTGAAGGATGAATACGGATTTACAGTTACTGTATTTGAAGATTCACCATCTATGTATCAGGATGTTATAACCGGTAACAGCGTTGCCTGCGTTGAAGACACCCCGATCATGGCTGCCAATATTAAAGAAGGCGGTCTTGAACTTGAAATTCCGGAAGGCATGGAGAGTGAAGGCGCACCTTATGGTTTTGCGATCATGGATGAAAAGAATCAGGAATTGCTTGACATGTTCAATGCAGGCCTTAAAAACATCCAGGAAAACGGCAAATATGATGAAATTATCGCTAAATATTTAGGTGAATAAATATAAGATAATTACATAGCTGATATTTATGGGACGCCGGAGATTCCGAAAGAATTTCCGACGTCCTTGTTTTTTTATTATCAATATGATAAAATAGTATAAATATTCAAAAATACATACAGAAGGGGTTGTGTGAATGGGCGCGATACTTAACACTTATTTCAACATGCTGTTGAAATCTCTCGGCAATACAATGCTGCTGACTTTGCTGTCACTCGTGTTTGCCCTGATCATCGGTTTGATTTTTGCCTTGATGAATGTGGGCAAAAACCGTTTTTTTAATTTGCTTGGTACGATTTATGTCGATGCGGTGCGGGGTGTGCCATTGATTGTTTTGGCATTTTTTATTTATTTTGGTGTGCCGCAGGGAATCAAATCCTTGGGATTTGCAAATTTCAGATTGTCAGCTCTGCAGGCCGGCGTGATCGCATTGGCCATGAACTGCGGTGCCTATATGGCGGAGATTATCCGTGCCGGTATTGAGAGTGTGGATAAGGGACAGATGGAGGCTGCCCGAAGTCTCGGACTTCCTTATGGGACGAGTATGCGCCGGGTCGTTCTTCCTCAGGCGATTCGGACCATGATTCCTTCGATCATTAACCAGTTTATCATCACATTGAAAGATACATCCATTCTGTCTTCAATCGGATTCCCGGAACTTACGAATACAGGTAAGACGGTGGCCAGCAATACGATGGCGCTGTTGCAAACATGGGCTATTATCGCGGTATTCTATCTGGTTGTTATTACGTTACTCAGCAAACTGGCAAAATATATGGAGAGGAGGATAAAACGTGGAACAGAACAATACTAAAGTACATGTGTCTAATCTGAAAAAAAGCTTCGGCAAGCTGGAAGTTTTGAAGGATATCAGTATTGATATCACGGAAGGAGAGGTTGTCGTTCTCCTTGGGCCTTCCGGAAGCGGTAAATCCACCTTTCTGCGCTGCCTGAATCAGCTGGAGGTGGCAACCGGGGGTACGATTATCATAGACGGTTTTAATGTGACGGATAAGCATGTGGATATCAATAAAGTCCGCGAGAATATCGGCATGGTGTTCCAGCATTTTAATCTGTTTCCGCATATGACGGTGCTGGAAAATATTATGCTGGCGCCGGTGGAATTAAAGAAGATGAATAAAGAAGAAGCGAAAGAAGCGGGGATGAAGCTGCTCCGCCGTGTCGGCATGGAAGCAAAGGCCGATGTCTATCCGCCGCAGCTTTCCGGCGGTCAGAAGCAGCGTGTGGCCATTGCCCGGGCATTGGCGATGAATCCGGATATCATGCTTTTTGACGAGCCGACTTCCGCGCTGGACCCGGAGATGGTTGGCGAAGTTCTGGAGGTTATGAAGGAGCTGGCCAGAGGCGGTATGACGATGGTGGTTGTTACCCATGAGATTGGTTTTGCCAGAGAGGTTGCAAATCGGATCGTTTTTATGGACGGCGGTTATATTGTGGAGCAGGGAACTCCGGAAGAGGTTCTCAAACATCCAAAAGAGGCAAGAACCATTGATTTCCTGAACAAAGTTTTATAAACCGGAGGATAGGGATTATGAAGAAAATTATTACGATCAGCCGTGAATTTGGCGCTTACGGCGGTACGATCGGTCTTGCGGTGGCAGAGAGACTGGGTTATGAGTTTTATAATAAAGAGATTATTCTCCGTGCGGCCCAACATTCAAATATCGATGTTGAAAGCCTGCAGAAATGGGATGAAAAGGTGCCGATGAATTTTGGTTTTGCCCAAAGCCTCTTTGATTTTTATAATAAGCCGTTAAATGAAAAACTTTTTTCGGCCCAGAAAAAAGTCATCCGGGATATCGGAGAGAAAGGCCGTTGTGTGATTGTCGGAAGAAATGCGAATGCCATTCTGCGAGAATATGATAATGCCCTTCATGTGTTTGTCCATGCGGAACCATATTTCCGCATGATGCATTTGAAAGAAAAAATGCCGGACTCTTCTGAGACAAAGATTGTTGAGCGGATGCGCGCTGTGGATAAAACGCGAAGAAAATATTGTTCCTATTACACCAACACGGAATTCGGCGTGGCAGATTTTTATGATATCTGTCTCTGTTCATCCACATTGGGTGTGGACACATGCGTGGATATTATCTGCGAGCTGGCGGAAAAATAAATCCGTATAATAAAATGAAAGTTTTAATTATAGAAGATGACACAGGTCTGAACCGGGGAGTGGAATTTGCCCTTTCTCAGGATGGCTATGAAGTTGTGACAGCGGATTCGGGGTGATATACACCCAGGCCTCGAAAAAGCATATTACCATTTATTTAGAATTCAATCAAAAAGGCGAACGGTATTTATCATTTAGTATAGATACCGTTCTTTTTGTTTCTGTTTTTTGTGGAACGGCTCAGAGAAACGGAATAAAAATGTGTTGACTTCTCAATCTTACAAGTGTAATATTATAAATCCTACATTTGTAAGATAAAGAGGAGCAGCTATGAAACAAAAATATATTCGATGGTTTTTTATAATTATATGGGCGTTGTTGGCCGGAGTGATATGGAGTGGATGCAGAAGAAAAGAGGAGGGCCCCGCTTCAAAAGATATATTGACTGTCGGGCAGGAGGCCGGAGTATGTGTTCAGGATATTTATAAAGAGGCGTCGGCCTCCGGAACCCTGGCCGGCGCCGATACAACTGAAAAGTTTCTTAAACGTTTGGGGGAAGCAGGTTACAGCGCTGTGGATGCGGATAATCAAAGGAATATGACCTGTCCGGAGAAGATGGAAGAATTTTGTGAAAATGTACAAAAGGAAATAGCGGGAGAGGCAGTGCTGATGATTGTTATGTCCGAAGGCCAGCTGTGCTGCTGTCATTTTTCTTTCGATGGAAAACAAGTGGAGATCGGCCAATGTATGGTTAATTGGGAAAATAATGAGCCGAAAGCCGGATTTAAGGAAGAATTTCAGGCCGCATCCTGGGTGTATACGGATAAAGGGTATCTGTTTTTTGAGCGGTCTTTACCGGAGGGCTATGAAAAAGACATGGGTTACAGGGCTATCCGGGTAAAACCACTGGATAGCCGGTGCCGGGAAGCATGCAGAACTTACGTAGCACCCATTAATTATTATCTCAATAATATGTTTCTGTGCGATTGGAATGAGAAGAATTTTAAACAGTTGAATTTCTATGATTTATTTGAGCCGCTGTATCGGATGGATTATGGTTGTGAATCGCCCTACGGTGTACATACGGAAAATGACCGGTATGAGATTCCGGAAGAAGAGTTTGAAAAGTTGTTTTTTAAATATTTTCAGATGGACGGGGAGACACTTCGCAAACGGACGGTTTATCAGGATGAGAATCATGTTTATCAGTATCGCCCAAGGGGAATTCATGATGTAGCCCGGATTACGAATATTCCCTATCCGGAGGTGGTGGACTGCAGCCAGAACAGTGACGGCACGCTCACCTTGACAGTGGACGCCATTTGGCCGAAAAGGATGATGGATAAAGCATTTTCTCATAAAGTTGTGATCCGGCCAATGCCGGACGGCTCTTTTCAATATGTATCCAATCAGGTGCTCTCTCTGGAAAATTCAGTGGATTTAAATTGGTATACAGAGAGGGAAGCCATCAGTATATTAACTGAAGAGGAAGAAAATACTCTGAAGGATGCGGCTTTATCTCTGGCGTCAGCGAACAGAGATATATGCGCTGAGATCGATGCAATGAACAGAGATAATTATGAGGCGGCTGTTCAGTTTTATAATGCATATAAAGAGGGAGAAAATGGGCAGGTGACTTTATATCAGGCTTATAAAAACGGAATCTTCGGGGTTTTGACTTTTATCTGCCGCGAAGGGAGAGTTCAAAGCTATTATATAGGCATACACTGGAATAAAGAAGGAATCCCGGAAATCTATCAGACTGGCAGCGGCAATATTGTTGATCTGAATCTGACAAAAAAGGGATATTTCATCTATATGAGGGAATTTACCGCCATGCACGGAAGTCTGAGAGAGTACATTCGATTAAAGCCCCTGCCGAAGCAATGCCGGGAATTGACAGAAAAATATATTTCCGGCCTGAGTTATGTAGATTATGATCTGCTTTTGAATGAGTGGAAGGAAGAGCAGGCGGCCGCCTTTTTGAATACACTGGTTTTTATGGACATTTATCGGATGCAGACGGGAGAAACGCCGGAATTACGGGATGGAAAAATTCCTGCATAGTTTTTGAATAAATATTTTATCCCTAGAACTATCAAAATAGAGAGTGAAATAAAAAGGTTACACAGGATGAAATGCAGCGTAAAGGATGTCATCACAATCTTCCTTTCTATTTTTCGTGGTTTGTCAGAATTGCCCGCAGGGAATCGATTTCACTTTGGCTTAAAGCTTCTTCATCCAGGCAGGCCGACAGCATGCGGGACATGTCCCCGTCGAAATAGCGCTTCAAAAAGGAACGGCTTTGCTGTCTGACATAGGATTTTTCTTCAATCAGAGGTGTGTAAACGAACACTCGGCCCTGCTTTTCATAGGTCAGCGCCTTTTTGTTTACAAGCCGTTTTAATAAGGTCTGAATGGTTTTCGGACTCCAGCTTGTTTTATGAGTCAATATTTCAGTGACAGCATTGGTATTGATCGGAGCTTCTCGCCATACCACTTTCATCACTTCGTATTCCGCTTCGGATATCTGAGGCAGATTGTTCATAATAATTCCCTCCAAATCTTACATATGTAGTATAAAAACAGTATAACTTTGTCAATAAAGAATGTCAATAAGCTATTGACTTTCCATTGAGGGGAAGGTGTACTCTGTGTCCATAGGAGGTAGGAAAAATGCTGGAAATAAAAAATTTAACCAAAACCTATCACGGAGGGAAAACGGCCGTATCGAATCTGAGTCTTCATATTCAAAGCGGTGATATTTACGCCTTTATCGGTCACAACGGCGCCGGAAAAACAACGACAATCAAGTGCATTGCAGGTATTCAGAAGTTTGATGCAGGAGAAATTCGGATTGACGGCATGTCTATTCTGGAGAAGCCGGTTCAGTGCAAAGCAAAGATGGCTTATATTCCGGATAATCCGGACATCTATGAATATTTGACGGGAATTCAGTATTTGAATTTTATTGCGGATGTTTTTGGGGTATCGGCCGAAGAGAGGGTGAAAAGAATCAGAGAAGAGGCGGCGGATTTTGAAATTACGGAAGCGCTCGGCGATTTGATTTCGTCCTATTCCCATGGCATGCGGCAGAAACTTGTCATTATCGGTGCTTTGATTCATCGGCCGAAATTACTGATACTGGATGAACCCTTTGTCGGATTGGACCCGAAGGCTGCGCTGACTTTGAAAAATAAAATGCGAAAGATGTGCGGGGAGGGAGCGGCCATTTTTTTCTCGACGCATGTGTTAGAAGTAGCGGAGAAATTATGTAATAAGGCGGCAATCATTAAAGACGGTCGTCTGGTCGCCGGCGGTACGATGGAGGAACTGACGCAGGGAGAGTCTTTGGAATCCCTGTTTATGGAGGTGGTCAGCGGTGTTTAAACAGATATGTCAGTTGACCCGGCTGGGGCTGTATTCCCTTTTTCACATCAATGAGCTGCGTTATACAAAGGATAAAAAGAAGAAACAACGATTTATTTTAATGGGAGTTGTATGGATGATCTTAGCCTTACTCCTTATATTTTATATGGCTGTATTGTCATTTTCTTATATCAGGATCGGCCTGGAAGATGTGCTGCCCATGTATTTTTATACGGCGGCAAGTATGATTATTTTATTTTTCTCCTTATTTAAAGTGGGAGATACGATGTTTTCGATAAAGACTTATGAAATTCAGGCCTCCTGGCCCGTGTCTGCGGCTGCGATCATTGTCAGCAGATTTGTTCTTATGTATTTGACAAATCTTTTGTTCAGTTTCGTTGTAATGCTTCCGGGAATGGGAATTTATGGATGGGTTATGCGTCCGGCAATTTCTTTTTATATTTATGGTGTTTTGGGACTGCTGTTTTTGCCCATACTTCCACTTTGCATCGCCTTGATCTTCGGTGCGGTGATTCAGGCTATAGGAGCGCGGATGAAACATAAGGGTGTTGGAATTGCCCTATTGACATTGATCTTCGGCATCGCCCTTATGGGCGTCAGTATGTTTTTTTCATGGAATGCGGAATCGATGGATATGAGGCAGCTTGAAAATATGGCCCTTCTTGTGACGGACACTCTGAAAAAAATGTATCCGCCGGCCTGGATTTACGGAAGGGCGGTTGTAAAAGGCGAGTTTTCAGGAATGATTGGCTTGTGCGCTGTTTCGGCGGCGATTCTTGCCGGATTTGTTTTTATCCTGAAAAAATATTTTATAGATATATGCGGTTTGTTGAATACGGCATCGGCAAAAAATAATTATAAACTGGAAAGTCAAAGGAAAAATTCGGTGATGAAAGCCTTATGGCAGCGGGAATTGCGAAGATATTTTGCATCCGGCATTTACATCAGCAATACGATGTTTGGATATATTTTTATGGTTATTGCTTCGGCCGCCCTGTTGATCTATACTCCGGGGAAATTTGAGACAATGATAGGAATGTCGGGACTGGTAAACCGGGTATGGCCTTTGATACTTGGATTTATGCCGGCTATGATGCCGACAACTGCCTGCAGCATTTCCATGGAGGGGAAAAATCTGTGGCGGCTGCAGTCGTTGCCTTTGGACGACAGGAAAATTTATGATGCCAAAATACTCCTGAATTTATCACTGGCGGCCCCCTTTTATATTTTGGCTGTTATTTTGAGCATCATTGCCCTGCATCCCGGTCTGATTGACGGACTGTTTATCCTTTGTGTGCCGGCTGCATATATTCTGTTTTCGGCGGTGGCCGGTTTATCCGCTAATATGGCGCTGCCTCTGCTCCAATGGGAGAGCGAGGTACAGGTCGTTAAGCAGAGCGGCGCCGCTTTAATTTCGATGCTTGCGGCTTTTGCGGTATGGCTCATACCGACAGGAATAGTGCTTGCTTTTCCACAGCTTTCATCGGAAATGATATTTTTGTTGATGCTGGCAGTGTTGTCCGTGCTGACATTTATTTTATACAGAAAAAATCAGAGGAAGTTATTGGCGGATTATTCCTGACTTGGCAGTGCTGCCGAAATGGGGTATAATTTAAAATATAGAATTAAAAACTGATTTTTCAGGCGGAGGTAAGAAATGTATAAAAATATTGAAAAGCAGACATGTTTAAGGTTGAAAGATTTAGTAGATTATCAGGAGGGGCAGGTAGTAAGTAAAACTCTGGTTCAAAATGAACATGTCAGTATGACTATTTTCTCCTTTGACAAGGGAGAAGAAATTTCTACTCATGCAGCCGGTGGTGATGCGATGGTGACGGTGCTGGACGGCACGGGAAGATTTACCGTCGGCGGCGAAGTGTTTATCCTTAAAGAAGGAGAAACATTGATCATGCCAAAGGATGTACCCCATGCCGTGTTTGGAGAGGAACGGTTTAAAATGCAGTTAATCGTTTCTTTTTGATATGAGTGAAGTGCCTGACGGTGGATCAGCCGCATGTCCGGGTTATACAGATAGTCTCCGATCAGGGGATATCCGATATGTTTCATAGGAATACGAATCTGATGGGTACGGCCGGTTTCCGGATGGAAGGAAACAAGGCTGTGCCCCTTTTCGCGTTTTAAAACTTCATAATGGGTAACGGCATTGTCCTCCGGCCGTAGGATGTATGTCAGTGTTCGATTCATAGAAACCTCTTGTAAAAATATCATAGCATAAAAATGATAATATGTTATACTTAATAAATAAAAATATAAGAAAGGCGTAATGATATGAAATCAGCAGCAGATTTAAGTCAATTATTAGAGCGTATCGACCATCGGGGATATCCGGCCTATAAAGATATCCGGGGAAGCTATCAGTTTCGGGGATATATGCTTTCGATAGATCATGTTCAGGGAGATCCCTTCGCCGCGCCTTCAAAGGTGAGCGTGTCGGTTCAGGGGAGAGTTTCCGGTTTTCCGAAAGCTTTATATGAGAATCCGGCGCGGCGTATCGCTTTGCAGGATGAGCTTCTTCGGCAGTTTGGTTATCAGGCTGAGAAGGCGGCTTTTAAGGCGAAAGGGTCGGGGAAGAGCGGATTGATCTCCGTCAGTCGTCCGGGACAGGAGATTCTTGAGCGGAGCGGCTGTGAGATCCATCCGGCAACCGGGGATATTTTGCTCCGGATGGAGGTGGGTCTTCCGGCCAACGGGCGGACTATCAATGGGAGAGAGGCGATAAAAATATTTTTTGAACTGATTCCGGCCTGCGTGCAGAAAGCTTTATATTATCAGTCTTTGGACAGCGCACGTTTAGATAAAATTGCAGAATTGGCTGATGATCAAAGCTATATCCGCCGGATGCTGTCAGAAAAAGATTTATGTGCTTTTGTTGCCGACGGCGCCGTCCTTCCGAGAGAATCAGGGATATCTCAAAAGCCGATGAAGGGAGCCGTTGCCTTTAAAGCGCCGGAATCTCTGGCGATAAGGATGAATCTGCCTTATGGCGGAGAAATTCGCGGTATGGGAATTCCAAAAGGGGTGACATTGATTGTCGGCGGCGGTTATCATGGTAAATCGACACTTCTTGAAGCCCTGGAACGGGGCGTTTATAATCATATCATTGGTGATGGACGGGAATATGTGATTACCGATCATACGGCTGTGAAAATCCGTGCCGAGGATGGACGGAGCATCCGGAGCGTCGATATTTCCATGTTCATCAACGGCCTGCCAAACGGAAAAGATACGAAACATTTTGATACGGAGGATGCCAGCGGCAGTACCTCCCAGGCGGCTAATGTTATTGAGGCTATGGAGGCGGGCAGCAAAGTGCTTTTGATCGATGAGGATACCAGCGCAACAAACTTTATGATCCGGGATGAATTGATGCAATCTGTCGTCAGCAGAGATTCAGAACCGATTACTCCCTATATTGATCGATTGAGGGAATTATATGAAATTTACGGCATATCTTCGATCATCGTTGCCGGAAGTTCAGGTTCTTATTTTCATAAGGCGGACCATATCCTTCAGATGCGTCAATATGTGCCGGATGAGATTACCGATTTCGCAAAGTCGAAAGCGGCAGAATTCCCCCTTACATTGGAAAAAGCGCCGGCATGTGAAGCGCCGTCCTTTGACAGAAAACCGCGTGGATCTGGAGAAAAGACGGTCGGCTTTAAAAGCGGCTCCTCTGACGGCGGAAGGCATGGAAAATTTCCGGAAAGACCGGGAGATCGTACAAAAATTAAAGTTTTCGGAAAGGACAGTGTTCAGCTTAACCGGGAAACGATCGATATGCGCTATGTGGAGCAGCTGGTGGACAGTGAACAGCTCATGGCCTTGGGGTATCTGCTGAATTATGCGCAGAAACATTATATGAACGGGCAGCGCACAATGGTGCAGATCGTAGAGGAATTGATACATGTTCTTGAATCAGGCAATCTTAAAGCTGTCTGCGAGGGCAGTTACCTTCCGGCCGGACTCGCGATGCCGAGAAAACAGGAGATATTTGCCTGCTTTAACCGGTACAGAAAATTAAATATCCGTTAAGGTTGTTATATTGACAAAAACAGCATCGAAGGGCTATAATCATAACCGATAAATTTAAATTACAGGAGGAAATATAAAATGGATAAAAAAGTAGCAGAATTAATTAATGATCAGATCAATAAGGAACTTTACTCCGCTTATCTTTACCTTGATTTTGCAAACTATTACGGTTCCGTTGGATTGGATGGATTTGCAAACTGGTACAAAATTCAGGCTCAGGAAGAGCGCGACCATGCAATGCTTTTCTTCCAGTATTTAGAGAACAACGGAGAAAAGATTACTTTAGAAGCCATTGCAAAACCGGATAAAGTTCTTGACAGCCATATGGCTCCGCTGGAAGCAGGTCTCGAGCATGAAAAATATGTAACTTCTCTGATCAACAATATTTACGAAGCAGCTCATGAAGTAAAGGATTTCCGTACAATGCAGCTTCTTGACTGGTTCGTTAAAGAGCAGGGTGAAGAAGAGAAAAATGCCAGCGATATGATCACAAAAATGGAACTTTTCGGTTCGGATGCCAAAGGCTTGTACATGCTGAATTCCGAACTTGGCGCCCGTGTATATTCTGCACCGTCTTTGACACTGTAATTACATATAGAAAAATATTTGGCAGGGATATTGAACTTTTCAATATCCCTGCTTTTGACGCAAAATTTGTCGATGGATGATGATTGCAATTTGATTTTTTTGATGATAAGATGTAGGCATATCTGGAAAGCCATTCCGGCTGACCTGTAAAAATCTTTTGGCCTGTCCGGCCACATATTTATATTCAAGTACTTGATTCTGAGTGATTTTCAACAATTGATTTTTAACTGTAATATGATAAAATAAAGGAGGAAATGCCTATGAAGCAGCCAATGATACCGTTAACACAATTGAATCTGACAAATCGGTTTTTATTCGATGAAGTCATGGATGATGCCCAAACCCATCAGGATGTCCTCAGTATTATTTTGGGGTATGATATTCCTCTGCTGGAACAAAATGAAAGTGAGAAGGAGCATCGGGTTTCGCCGCTGGCCCGTTCTGTTCGAATGGATGTTTTTGCCATAGATGAAAATGATACGGCATATAATACGGAGATGCAGCCAAAAAAACGGAATGATATTCAAAAACGAAGTCGATATTATCAGTCTTTGATGGACACATCTCTTTTAGAACCGGGAATTACAGATTACAATCTGTTGAAAGAAAGTTATATCATTTTAATTATGACGTCTGACCTTCTGGGCCTTAAAAAATATGTATACACATTTAAAGCCCAGTGCCAGGAGGCCCAGGAATATCTGCTGAAAGATGGAGCGACGCGGATATTTTTGAATACAAAGGGAAAGAACAGGGATGAAGTTTCGGAGGAACTGGTTGATTTTCTGCGTTATGTGGAAAGTTCAACAGATGAGACCGTGGCTTCTATTAAGAGCGACCGTATTCATCGGATACATCAGCGGGTATGTAAGGTTCGAACAAATGAGCAAGTCGGGGTGAGATATATGCAGGCCTGGGAAGAAAGAATTTACGAAAAGGAAGAGGCTAGAGAGGAAGGAATGTATATTCACGCAATTTCTCTTGTAAAAAGCAATCTGTCTAAGGGCGTGTCTGTGTCGGATATTGCAAAATTCATGGATGAGTCGGAAGACAGTATTGAAAAGATCGCTGCTGTGATAAAGAGCCATCCGGAAGCAGACGATGAAGAACTCTACAGTTTGATTTACCCTTCAGAGGAGAATTAGATTTATGAATATACGAAAGATAAAAAGACGAAATCTAATGAATGTTCAGATTTCGTCTTTGCTTTTTAGAAAATTTTTGTGGACCATTCCTGGCAATCCCATATCTGGGTAACCACATCCTGATAAAATTCCGGTTCGTGGCAGATTAATAAAATACTGCCCTTATATTCTTGAAGGGCCCGTTTTAATTCATCCTTTGCATCCACATCCAAATGATTGGTCGGCTCATCCAAAAGCAGGATGTTGGTTTCTCTGTTGATAATTTTGCAGAGGCGGACTTTTGCCTGCTCTCCGCCGCTCAGAACACGGATCTGACTTTCGATGTGTTTGGTTGTCAGGCCGCATTTGGCGAGAGCGGACCGGATTTCATACTGGGTGTAGGAGGGAAAATCTTTCCACAGTTCTTCAATACAGGTTGTCCGATTGTCTTTTTCACCTTCCTGTTCAAAATAGCCGATATATTGATAGTCGCCGAGGTGAACTTTTCCGGAGTAGGGAGGAATCAACCCGAGGATACTTTTTAAAAGAGTCGTTTTTCCGATGCCGTTAGCCCCGGTGAGAGCAATCTTATCGCCCCGCTCCATGCGTATATTTAGAGGGCGGGTCAGCGGTTCGTCATAGCCGATGACCAGATCATCCGTTTCAAAGATCATTTTTCCCGAAGCACGGGCGGTTTTAAAATGAAATTCCGGTTTCGGTTTTTCTTTGGACAATTCAATGATTTCCATATTATCCAGTTTTTTCTGACGGGACATGGCCATATTTCGTGTGGAAACACGGGCCTTATTACGGGCGACAAAATCCTTCAATGCACTGATTTCCTGCTGTTGCCGATTATAGGCTGCTTCCAGTTGAGCCTTTTTCATGGCATAGACTTCCTGAAATTTATCATAATCTCCGGGATAGCGGTCGAGATTTTGATTTTCCATATGATATATGAGATTGATCACACTGTTTAAGAACGGGATATCATGGGAGATTAAAATAAAGGCATTGTCGTAATCATTGAGATAGCGTTTCAGCCATTCAATATGCTGCTCATCCAGATAGTTGGTCGGCTCATCCAGAAGGAGAATATCCGGTTTTTCAAGAAGCAGTTTAGCGAGAAGAACTTTCGTTCTCTGACCGCCGGATAACTCTGTGACATCCCGGTCAAGGCCGATTTCCGTCAGGCCGAGAGCACGTCCGATTTCCTCCACTTTCGTATCAATTTGATAAAAATCATGCTGTTCCAGCAGGTCCTGAATAGTCCCTGTTTCCTCGAGAAGTTTTTCCATTTCTTCGGGAGAGGCTTCAGCCATACTTTCAAACATCTGATTCATATTTTCTTCCATCTCATATAAAAATTGAAAGGCGGACTGGAGAACATCCCGGATCGTCATTCCCTTTTCGAGGACAGCATGCTGGTCTAAATATCCAACCCGCACATTTTTTGCCCATTCGACCGTTCCCTCATCCGGCATAAGTTTTCCTGTGATAATATTCATAAATGTGGATTTGCCCTCGCCGTTGGCGCCGATGAGTCCGATATGTTCCCCCTTCAGCAAACGGAAAGATACATTATTAAATATAGCCCGGTCCCCAAAACCATGGCTTAGATTTTTTACATTCAAAATCATAGAAACACCTTTTCCTTCGCAAAATTACGGAGTTTATTATATCGGATAAGTTCGGGCTTTGCAAGTGTCGAAATGAATGGTATCATAGGGTAATAATATTATTATTTAGCAGGAGGAAGAAGATGAATCGTTTATTTGTTGAGTATCCAAAATGTTCTACATGCAGAAAGGCAAAAAAATATCTGGAAGAACACCAGGTTGATTTTGAAGACCGGCACATCGTTGAAAACAATCCGACTGAGGAAGAATTAAAAGATTGGATTGCTCGCAGCGGACTTCCGGTAAAAAAGTTTTTTAATACAAGCGGTAAAAAGTATAAAGATATGGAGCTGAAAAACAAACTGCCTGAGATGAGTGAAGAAGAACAGATTGCACTGCTCGCCAGTGACGGCATGCTTGTAAAGCGTCCGATTGTTGTGGAGGATAACAGGGTGCTTGTCGGCTTTAAGGAAGCAGAATGGGCATTTGAGAATTAATAAATCGGATATATAAACAGGAGACGCATTCCTATAAGGACGACATCTCCTGTTTTTGAATATTTTCAATCAAAAGTTTCTTCCGGAGTATCGAGAGTTTCTTCCGTCTTTTTTGCTGGAAACCGAACAGGGATTCCGTTGACCTCCACGGCGTCATTAATTTCGATCACAATGCATTGACGGCCGTCGATGATCCGGGTGTCCACCAGGTCGGAGCGGGCCGGGTTGACCTGGACAATGACATCCGGGGTTTTCACCTCGAATTTTCGTGTGTTGGCGATATTGGATGCCATAAATGGTACGGATTCCGGGGTGGAAGCCTCATAATGTTTCTCAAAATCTTCCAGTTTTTCCGGCTGAACGCCGCTTCCGGCAAGAAGATTTTTGATATCCGTTTTGTCAAGAACAAGGGGTTCCGGCTCTTCCTTTTTTTCTTCGATCATTTCATGGAGGTTATCATGAATGTTTCGGATGGTTTCATAATCGCAGTCCAAACCGAGGGTATCTTCGATCATTGCCTGGAAAGTTTCTTTCTGGGTTTTGGCTGTCAGCGGAAGGACACATCCGAGGAGCTCATCAACCAGGCCGGAACGCAGTTCCTCCGGATTTTTTGTGTAGTACAGCAGATTGTGAATATCCGTGCTGCGGTCGTTAAAAGCCGGAAAAAGAAAACCGACTTCAGGAAGCTCTACGATCCAATCCCGAATCCTGTCATGAAAACTGTTCGTTTCGGCCTGATAGGAGAGGCCGGGTTTAGACAGCTTTACCGGGCAGATGGCACATAAAATGTGGTCATAGACTTCGTCGGAGGCATCTTCCATTTCCAGGCCGTCCGTTGTTTTTCCGGGAACATCATAGACGGAATGAATGAGCAGAATTAAATAATTCTCTCCATAGTCATAGGATTCGATGACTTTGTCGTAAAATTCATTCAGGAGATTTGGGTCGTTTAACTGACTTTCCCGAAGGGACATTAAAAAAGCCTGGGTGCCGCCGAAATCCTCGGCTTCAACAGGAAACTCCATATTGACGAGATTTTTTCCGAGAGTGCCGGAGAGAGTTTTTCGGAATATATCAAAGTACTTAAACATTTCCTCTTCAGGAAGAGAGAGAAACATTTCTTTCATCTGGGCTTTTTTCTCTTTTTCACCGTCCACATAGCAGCCACAGATTCGGGTGACAGCGCAGCGGGAAGGGGTAAACTGTTTTTTTATTTCACTGATCTCTTTTTTATTCATTATGTATTGCCGCCTTTGTTTTGAATTTATGGCCGTAGCCACGCTCATATATTATACTTGATTTTCAGAAAAGTGACAATCTGAAAAAAACTATTGAGAAATCCAGTATTGGTGTTATAATAATACTCTAAGAATATATTTACATATGAATACTTAAACATATGTATATCTAAAGAATATGCAAAAAGGAAAGGATTGATAGCATGCTTCAGGTAAAAAATCTGTCTTATGAGGTTATTGAGAACGGACAGAAATTAAAGATTATAGATGATATCAGTTTCGATGTGGCGGATGGTGAACTGCTTGTGATCACCGGCCCGAATGGCGGCGGCAAATCAACCATGGCGTCGCTCCTTATGGGAATCAAGCCGCAGACAGCCGGTCAGATTATTTTAGATGGTGAGGATATTACGGCTTATGATATTGACCACAGGGCAAAAGCCGGACTGGGATTTGCTTTTCAGCAGCCGCCGCGTTTTAAGGGCATGACAGTCAGCCATTTGTTAAAACTTTCTTCCGGCGGTGAGTTGTCCGAGGATGAAAGCTGTCAGCTTTTAAGTAATGTGGGCCTTTGCGCCAGAGAGTATTTGGACCGCCAGGTGGACGCTTCTCTGTCCGGCGGGGAGATGAAGCGTATTGAGATCGCCACAGCCTTCTCGAAACCTCATAAGCTTTGTATTTTTGACGAGCCGGAGGCGGGGATTGACCTCTGGAGTTTTTCCATGTTGGTAAAACAGTTTGAGGAGATTCATGAAAAGAAAAAGGAGAGCATTATTATTATTTCTCATCAGGAGAGAATCATTCAGATGGCGGACCGCATTATGGTGATCCGGGACGGCCGGGTTCAGCAGCTCGGAACAAAAGAAGAAGTAATGCCTTTGCTGCTTGAAGATGACGGCGAGGCCGGATGTAAATATATGAAACATTAAGAAGGGAGATTTTGAAAATGGAAATTGATAAGGTGACGCAGGGCGTGCTCAATGTTATCGATAATGGAACCTTTAAACAGGAAGGCGCTTACAATCTCCGTTACAATGGTCAGCCCCTTTGTCATGGAGACAGCGAACATATTAAAATAAAGAGTAAAACCGATAAAAATGGAATTGATGTCTATATTGACGGGAATACAAAAGCAGAGCAGGTGCATATCCCGGTGGTTGTGACGGCTTCCGGCATGACGGATGTGGTTTATAATGATTTCTACATAGCCGATGGCGCAGAGGTTGTGATCGTGGCCGGCTGCGGTATTCACAATGCCGGTTGTGACAGCACCCGCCATGATGGAATTCACAGTTTCCATGTGGGAAAAGGCGCTAATGTCCGTTATGAAGAAAAACATTATGGCGAGGGTGAGGGAACGGGCGACCGTATTTTAAATCCGGTAACCAAGATTTATATGGATGAAAATTCTGTATTTACTCTGGATACAGCCCAGATCAAAGGGGTGGATTCCAGTATCCGTGAGACAGAGATAGCCATGGAAGCCGGAGCAAAGCTTTTTGTGACGGAGCGGTTGATGACTCATGATATGCAGACGGCGGTGTCGAATATGGAGATTCAGATGAATGGTGCCGGAAGTTCGGCTAAAATTGCTTCCCGTTCCGTTGCCAAAGGGAAATCCTCCCAGACTTTTCATCCGAAGGCCATAGGAAATGCGGCCTGTCATGCCCATGTCCAGTGTGATTCGATCATTATGGACCAGGCGGAGGTATGCTCCATTCCGGAAATCAATGCGCGGCATATCGATGCCTCTATTATTCATGAAGCGGCGATCGGCAGGATCAATAATGAGCAGCTGATCAAGCTCAGAACCCTTGGTATGACGGAAGAGGAAGCGGAAGCAGTTATTGTCGACGCCTTTCTTGAATGATAAATCCGGAAGGATGATGCCGAGGTGTTTTAGAAGCAAAAGAGCGAAAAAAATCCCCTGTTTCAGTATATGGAGCAGGGGATTGAATTTTATTGGATTTTTTTTCGGATATTCTGCATCTTCAGATCAACGCCGGCAATGATATCGGCACATTCTCTCAGCTCGAGAGCGATTTCCTCAGAATTTTTCAGGTTTTGCTTATAGCGCAGCTTGTGATCCAGACTGGCCCAGAAATCCATGGCGATCGTTCGAAGCTGAACTTCCACTTTCATGTTTTTCTTGCCGCTGGCAAGAAAGATGGGAATTTCGATAATTAAATGAAGACTGCGGTAGCCGTTGACCTTTGGGTTTTTAATATAATCCTTGCGCGCAACAAGAATGACGTCATCCTGGCTGGTCAATAATTCAGCCACATTATAAATATCATCCGGGAAAGGACAGATGACTCTCACGCCGGCAATATCCGTCAGATCATTTTCCAGGGACTCGACACAAAGCGGGAGATTCCGGCGATTTAATTTTTCGAGGATACTGGCCGGAGTTTTAATCCGTGTTTTGATGGATTCAATCGGGTTCCTCTGGTACATATGAGAAAACTCATTATTTAAAACATGAAGTTTTGTGTTGACTTCCATGATGGCACATTCGTACTGCATGATCAATTCTCTGAATTTCGGAGCATTGGCGAGAACAACTTCCGGCCGTTCCGAGCTTTTAATATCCTCAAATAAAAAAGGTGTTGCTTCTTCTTTAGTTGTTATATCCATATGTATTCTCCTGTCAATATAAAAGTATTTCCTTTTAAAAGCTTAACAGTTTATGGCAAAAAGTTCAAGAAAAAGATATTTTTTCATAAAGATTTAATAATTTTTACCAAAAATTCATGCGGATTTATGATATACTGCTTTCAGCAGTGGGAGAGGAATGATGTAAGATGAAAGCAGAAAAAATTTCAGATGCACAGCCGGTGTTTCATGAGATAGCGCCGGTTTATGATAAAGATTCAAGAATTTTGATCTTGGGCAGTTTTCCTTCTGTAAAATCCAGGGAAGTCGGTTTTTTTTACGGTCATCCGCAAAATCGGTTTTGGAAGGTTTTGGCGGGAATATTTAATGTGCCTGTGCCGGTAACGATTGAAGAGAAAAAGGAAATGTTGTTGGCACATCGTATTGCGGTATGGGATGTGATCGCCTCCTGCCGGATCATCGGTTCCAGCGACAGCAGTATTAAGGATGTGGTGCCGAACGATCTGGGGAAAATACTTTCCGGCGCAAAAATCGAACGTATCTGCGCTAACGGGGCAACGGCCTGGAGGCTTTATGAGAAATATACAAAAACAGCCGCCGGGATGGAAGCGGTGAAACTTCCATCCACGAGTCCGGCCAATGCGGCCTGGAACCTGGAGCGGCTGATCGCATATTGGAAAACATATATCAATTAAAATAATTTTTCAAAACGTTCCATGGCTTCCCGGGTATTTTCATGGGTGCCGAAGGAAGTCAGACGGAAGAAGTTCTGACCGTTTTTGCCGAAGCCGGCCCCCGGTGTTCCCACAACCTGGGCATTGTTCAGGAGATAATCAAAGAAGTCCCAGGAATCCATGCCCTTCGGACATTCAAACCAGATATACGGAGAATTTTTGCCGCCGAAGAAGCGGATGCCTTTTTTAGCGAGAACATCAGAGATAATCTTCGCATTTTCCTGATAGTAAGCAATATTTTCATGGCACTGCGCCATACCTTCTTTTGTGAAGATGGCAGCGGCGCCTTTTTGCACGATATAAGAAGTGCCGTTAAATTTTGTTGTCTGGCGGCGTTTCCACATGGCGTTGACAGACATCTCCTCGCCATTGGACGCTTTGAAAACGAGCTCCTGAGGGACGATCGTATAACCGCAGCGTGTACCGGTAAATCCGGCGGTTTTGGAAAGAGAGCAGAACTCGATGGCACATTTCTTTGCACCCTCAACGGCAAAAATACTGCGCGGCAATTCCGGATCCGTGATAAAAGCTTCATAGGCGGAATCGTATAAAATAACAGCCTCATTTGCAAGGGCATAGTCCACCCACGCTTTTAACTGGTCTTTATTATAAGCAGCGCCGGTCGGATTATTTGGTGAACAGATATAGATTAAATCAGCGTGAATCTCCGGATTCGGCATAGGAAGGAAGTTGTTTTCCGCATTGGCGTCAATATAGAGAATTTCGCGGCCTGTCATCACATTCGTATCCACATAAACCGGGTAAACCGGATCAGGGATGAGGACAACATTGTCTTTGGCAAATAAATCGCCGATATTTCCTGTATCGCTTTTGGCGCCGTCGGAGATAAATACATCGTCGGCCTGAATGGTTACGCCGTTCTCTGCATAATAATCGACAACAGCCTGACGGAGAAAATCATACCCCTGTTCCGGCCCGTAACCTTTGAAAGTTTCGGTGGAAGTCATGGCATTCACGCCCTCATGAAGCCCTTCCACAGCCAACGGTTCCAACGGAAGAGTGACATCGCCGATGCCGAGACGGATGATTTTTTTATCCGGATTGGCTTCCGCATATTTTGATACACGATGGGCAATTTCAACAAAAAGATAGCTTTCTTTCAGATTTTGATAGTTTTCATTTAATTTTGGCATTGTGTCATTCCTTTCTGTAGGCATGGTTTTTATGTAAAAAAAGATTAGCTACATTCTAGCAAATAAGTTTTTTAGTGTCAATAAAATGAGTTGCCAAATATAAGTATCGATGATATAATTCAGGTGATTAATAAGGAGGAATACTGATGGAAAAGTTATCAATCGAAAAACAGTTGAAAGAGAATGCTTATCCGGGAAGAGGGATTATTATTGGTAAGTCCGCTGACGGTACATGTGCCGTGACGGCTTATTTTATTATGGGCCGAAGCGAAAACAGCCGTAATCGTGTTTTTGTGGAAGACGGGGATGGAATCCGCACAGAGGCATTTGATCCATCGAAACTGGTCGACCCAAGTTTGATCATCTATGCGCCGGTGCGCGTTCTCGGCAATAAGACTATTGTAACCAATGGCGATCAGACAGATACGATTTATGATCTGATGGACAAACAGCAGACATTTGAACAGTCCCTGCGAACAAGGGAGTTTGAGCCGGATGGGCCGAACTTTACGCCTCGGATCTCCGGTATTATTCATCAGGATAGAGGCAGCTTTAATTATGCTTTATCCATCTTAAAGAGCAATAACGGCCGCCCGGAGGGGTGCAACCGTTATACATTTGCCTATAATAATCCATTTAACGGAGAGGGACATTTTATCCATACATATATGGGTGACGGAAATCCGCTGCCAAGCTTTGAGGGCGAACCGGAATGGGTAGATATTGAAGGCGATATCGATACATTTACCGATAAGATATGGAACAGTCTGAATGAAGAAAATAAAGTTTCTTTGTTTGTCCGTTATATCAACCTCGAAAATGGAACATGGGAAACACGAATCGTAAATAAAAATAAATAGGAGGAACATCATGAAAGAACTGGAGTTAAAATATGGTTGTAATCCAAATCAGAAACCATCCCGTATTTATATGAATGAAGGCGAACTGCCGATTACGGTTTTAAACGGTAAACCGGGTTATATTAATTTTCTGGATGCTTTTAACGGCTGGCAGCTTGTCAGCGAGCTGAAAAAAGCTACCGGTCTTCCGGCGGCAACTTCTTTTAAACATGTGTCTCCGGCCGGCGCCGCTGTAGGTCTGCCGATGGATGACGTGCTGAAGAAAATTTACTGGGTGGATGATCTGGGTGAACTTTCACCGCTGGCCTGCGCTTATGCGAGAGCCAGGGGAGCAGACCGTATGTCTTCCTTTGGTGATTTTATTTCTCTCTCCGATGTTTGTGATGTTTCCACCGCAAAGATTATTAAAAGAGAAGTGTCTGATGGTGTGATCGCACCGGGATATGAACCGGAAGCTCTGGAGATTTTAAAGGCCAAGAAAAAAGGCAATTACAATATTATTCAGATTGATGCGGATTATGTGCCGGCCCCGGTGGAGCATAAAGAAGTTTTCGGCATTACTTTTGAGCAGGGACGCAATGAACTCAAGGTGGATGATGACCTTCTTGCCAATGTGGTGACAGAAAATAAAGAGATTCCTGAACTGGCAAAGATCGATCTGATCATTTCTCTGATCACATTAAAATATACTCAGTCCAATTCCGTATGCTTTGCCAAAGGCGGTCAGGCGATCGGTATCGGCGCCGGACAGCAGTCCAGAATTCATTGTACCCGTCTGGCCGGAAGTAAGGCGGATAACTGGTATCTTCGCCAGTGTCCGAAGGTATTGAATCTGGAATTTGTCGATAAGATCGGCCGGGCAGACAGAGATAACGCCATTGATCTATATATCGGTGAAGATTATATGGACGTTTTGGCAGACGGCGCATGGGAGAAAATCTTCAAAGTAAAACCGGAAGTTTTCACAAAAGAAGAAAAACGGGCGTGGCTGGACGGCATGCAGGATGTGGCCCTCGGCTCCGACGCTTTCTTCCCGTTTGGGGACAATATCGAGCGGGCTCATAAGAGCGGTGTGAAATATGTTGCTCAGCCGGGCGGTTCCATCCGTGATGATAATGTTATTGAAACCTGTAATAAATACGGCATGGCTATGGCCTTTACAGGTATTCGCCTTTTCCATCATTAATTTAAGGTATTATAAGGGATGCAGTCGGACTGTGTCCCTTTATTTTTGATTTCAAATATGATATGATAGGAACGGTGTAATTTAAGGAGGAAAAGCTATTGGAAGAAAGATTTCAGAGAACAGGGATGCTGATTGGTGAGAATGGTTTAAAGAGGTTATCCGGATGCCATGTGGCGGTTTTCGGAATCGGCGGTGTGGGCGGATATGTTGTGGAAGCGCTGGTCCGCTGCGGTATCGGAGAATTCACATTGGTTGATAAAGATGTGGTCAGCATGTCGAATCTGAACCGTCAGATCATTGCTTTAGAGTCAACGGTCGGGCGGATGAAGACCAGGGTGATGAAAGAACGAATCGAAGAGATCAATCCAAATGCGCTGGTTCATACGCGGGAGACCTTTTTCCTGCCGGATAACAGCCGCACTTTTCCTTTTGAAAGTTTTGATTATGTGGTAGATGCGGTGGATACAGTCACCGCAAAAATAGAGCTTATTGTAAAGTGTCAGGAGTTGGGAATTCCAATCATCAGTTCCATGGGAACAGGAAATAAAATGGACCCGTCAAAGCTCCGGACGGCAGACATTTATAAGACCAGTGTTTGTCCTTTGGCACGGGTGATGCGCCGGGAACTGAAAAGCCGGGGTATCAGACATCAGAAAGTGGTGTATTCAACGGAGGAGCCGGTGGCAAATCATCGGACGCCGGGAAGCATGTCTTTTGTGCCGGGGAGCGCGGGCCTGTTGATCGCTTCGGTTGTTATACAGGATTTGCTGGCTGAGATGCCGGATAATAAGTGAGGGAAAGAAAGATGGAGTTCACATTTGAAATAATGGCAGATGGCGGAGCCCGTCTTCTGAAAGCAGAAGGGGCGGATAAGGTTGTTTCCGTGCCGGATTTATGGCAGGGGCATCCGGTGACGGACATCGGTGAATATGCCTTTTATGAGCAGCGGGAGATGACACGGATTCATTTGCCGGAAACACTGAAGAAAATTGAAGATCATGCCTTCGCCGAGTGCCGTTTTCTGGAGCAGATTGAATTTCCGGAGGGAACTGAGCGGATCGATGATTATGCCTTTTATAACTGTACACGGCTGACCCGTGCTGTTTTGCCCGGGACCCTTGAGCATATGGGTTACGGAGCATTTCGAAATGATTCGGATCTGAGAGACATTCATTTATATACGGTACAGGGGATGGAGAGTCAGATCAATACGATCTTAAGCGATACGAATTTTGAGTTGACGGTCACCTTTCACTATGCGGACGGCAATGTATCCCAGCTCGTTTTTACGGATTTCTTTTATGAAGAGACGGCCAATGAGGAGGCCCGCCAGTTTAATCATATAACCTATGGTTCCGGCAGCCTGTACAGAAACTGTATCAGCAGTGTGGGGCTGGATTATATGAAATATGATGAGATTTTTGAGTTGACCATTCATCGGGATGAACCGGAAACGGTGATGGATCTGGCTTTGAAACGGCTGAGTTATCCCTATGAACTGGCTTCGCAGGCCCGAAAATTTTATATTGATCATTTGAGATCGATGGGGGCCCGGGTACTTTTTTATCTGGTTGAGACAAAGCGATGGCACATGTTTCCGCTGCTCACGGAAGGTGAACCGCTGCCAAAGGACATGCTCGATGCCGGGATCGAATTTGGCCGGAAAAATCAGGTGCCGGAGTTTGTCAGCATGCTGATGCAGTATAAAAATACTCATTATTCTTCAATGAAGAAAACTTTTGATTTATAGGATTGCTGAAAATGAATGAAATAAGAGAGAGAATCAACCGGGTCGGCCTTCAGATACTGGCAGCCTCCCGTAATGAAATCTATATGTCGATGCGCTATTTTGACATTGCTTTAAGCGCGCTGGATTATGAACTGAATCTGAGTACTAAAACAATTGGGACGGATGGTTTTAAAATTCTGTTTAATCCTTCCTGGCTGACGTCGGCTTATAAGGAATGGCCCCAGGACGTCAACCGGGTTTACGTACATATGCTGATGCACAATATTTTTCGCCATATGACGGGAAGAATGGAGCGGGATGAACGGCTTTGGAACCTGGCCTGCGATATTGCGGCCGAATCGCTGGTAGACCGGTTTGATGCAGTGTGTGTGAAGCGGGTAGTCAGCGATGAGCGGGAAGCCTGGTATTATCGGATCGGGCAGGAGACAAAGGTCTTAAATGCCCAGTCGATTTATCGATGGATGATGAATCATCCTCTGTCTCCCCGGGAACTGATGGCGGCGGAGCGGATTTTTACGATGGATGATCATTCTTTCTGGCAGGGACAGGAAGACACGCCGGAGGGAAAGCAGAAGCAGCAGGAAAATGATAATAAATGGAAGGATATCAGTGAAAAAATGAAAACGAATCTTTCCACATTTTCCAAAAGTATGGGTGAGAAAGCAGGTGATCTGTTGCTTCAAATGGAGATCAGTCTGCATGAAACCTATGATTACCGGAAGTTTTTAAGAAAGTTTACGGTAATGAATGAGGAAATTAAGCTGGATCTGGACAGCTTTGATTATATATTTTATACTTATGGCCTGAATACCTACGGCAATGTGCCGCTGGTGGAACCTTTGGAGTATAAAGAGTCGGAAAAAATACAGGAATTGGCGATCATCGTGGATACATCTGAATCCTGCGGTGATGAGATCCTCAGGCGTTTTTTCCATGAGACGTTTCAGATTCTGCACAGTATGGACAGCTTTTTCAAAAATATGAATCTTCATATCATCCAGTGTGACGCGAAGGTTCAGATGGATATGAAGATTCAAAATGAAGAAGAACTGAAGGAGTGCATGAAGCACCTCGTCATTCGGGGAAGAGGCGGCACGAACTTTAAGGAAGGCATTGCCTATGTGGAAAAACTTGTGCGGGACGGAGAATTTCGAAATCTAAAAGGAGTTCTTTATTTTACCGATGGTTACGGCGAATTTCCGCCGAAGAAACCGTGCTTTGAGACGGCCTTTATTTTTGTCAAAGAGGATTATACGGATATCAAGGTTCCGCCGTGGGCGATGAAAGTGATTCTTGAGCCGGACGATATATTAACATGGAGTGAGTAAAATGAACATTAAAGAAGCAAAGGAAGAAATAATTCATACGGTGCGGGCGTATACCGCGAAGGATGAGCTCGGCAATTATGTGATCGGAAGAACCCATCAGAGGCCGGTACTTTTGATCGGTCCTCCAGGGATCGGGAAAACGGCAATCATGGAACAGGTCGCCAGAGAATGCGGCATCGGACTGGTGGCCTATACGATCACCCATCATACCCGCCAGTCGGCCATCGGACTGCCGATAATCGAACATAGGGAGTTTGGCGGAAAGGAATATCCTGTTACCGAGTATACGATGAGTGAGATCATCGGGGCGGTTTACGATCAGATGCGGCGGACCGGATTAAAAGAGGGTATTTTATTTATTGATGAGATCAATTGTGTTTCCGAGACACTGGCGCCGACCATGCTCCAGTTTTTGCAGGGAAAAACCTTCGGAAATCATCAGGTACCGGAGGGATGGATCATCGTTGCCGCCGGAAATCCGCCGGAATATAACAAATCAGTGAAGGAATTTGATATTGTCACTTTGGACCGGGTGAAGCGGATCGATGTGACGGAAAATCTTCCGGTTTGGAAGGAATATGCCTATAAGGCCGGAATTCACGGAAGTATTATTTCCTATCTGGATGTCAAAAAAGAAAATTTTTATACGGTGGAGACGACGGTCGAGGGCAAACGGTTTGTGACCGCCCGCGGCTGGGAAGATTTGTCCCAGATGATCCGGGCCTATGAGAAGCTGGATATTCCGGTGACGGAGGGCGTGATCGGCCAGTATCTGCAGCACCCGCGAATCGCCAAAGAATTTTCGGCCTATATGGATTTATACAAAAAATATGCGGCCGATTACAATGTGGAAGATATTTTACATGGAAAAATCCATCCGGGAGCTGAAGAACGGATTTCTTCGGCGCCGTTTGATGAAAAGCTGAGTGTGCTCGGACTTTTAGTCAGCGCGTTGAGCGATGGGGCCAGAGAGTGTTATGAATGGGATATTTATGTGGAGCGTCTCTTTGCCGTCTTAAAATTTGTCAAAGGACAGGCGGATTTGACCGGAGGTCTTTCGGAAGCTCTGGAGCAGGAGAGAGACAAATGGGAAAGAAGCGAGCATGGAAAGACGATGGAAAAATCAGAAGTGCGAATGTGCATCCGCTTGATGAATACATTGGAAGATTATCTGAAGGCCGTCCGCGAAGGCGCCGATTTCGACGCGGTCAGAGCAAAATTTAACGAAGCGGTCGATGAACGCCAGTCGATGCTTGAGCAGTGGAAGAATGCTTTTGACAATTCCTTTGCTTTTGTGGAGGCGGCTTTCGGCGAAAGTCAGGAGATGGTCGTCTTTATCACCGAGTTGAATTCAAGTCATTACGCCCTCTGGTTTATCGGAGAGAACGGCTGTGAAAAGTATTATCAGTACAATCAGGGATTATTGCTCGGAGAGCGCCAAAGCGCGATCATGGCGGATATTCGTGGAATTGAAAAGGAGCTTTCATTTTTAGGTTAACAGGAGGATTATACAAATGAAGGAAAATGTTTGGAATACGTATAATGATGAAGATATGGAGATGATCGACGCGTTGATCCAGGGATATAAATTTTTTCTGGACAACGGCAAAACGGAAAGAGAATGTGTGCGTCAGATGATCTCAACGGCACGGCAGTACGGCTATGTTTCGCTGGAAGAGGTTGTTCACGGCGGACATTTGTTGAAGCACGGCAGTAAGATTTATGCCCAGACAAAGGGCAAAGCGGTGATGTTTGTCAATATCGGACTTTTCCCAATGGAAGAAGGAATGAATATCCTTGGTGCCCACATCGATTCGCCGCGTTTGGATCTGAAACAGAATCCGCTCTATGAAGATACGGAGCTGGCCTATATGGATACCCATTATTACGGCGGCATTAAAAAATATCAGTGGGTGGCATTGCCGCTGGCCCTTCACGGCACAATTGTCAAAAAGGACGGAAGCCATGTGGAAATTAATATCGGTGAGGATGAAAATGACCCGGTATTCGGAGTGTCCGATCTTCTTGTACATCTCTCGGCAAAACAGCTTGAAAAGAAGGCGGCCGTTGTTGTTGAGGGGGAAAATCTGGATATTCTTGTGGGAAGCCGTCCGCTGAAAGATTCCGATGAAAAAGATAAAGTTAAAGCAAATATTTTAAAACTTTTAAAGGATAAATATGACATTGAGGAAGAGGATTTTATTTCCGGCGAAATTGAAGTCGTGCCGGCCGGAAAGGCCAGAGATTTCGGTCTGGACCGGAGTATGGTGATGTCCTACGGGCAGGATGACCGGGTGTGCGCTTATACATCTCTGATGGCCATGCTGGCGGTGGATGATGTGGTGCGGACCAGCGTTTCCATATTTGTGGATAAGGAAGAGATCGGCAGCGTGGGCGCATCAAGTATGGGTTCTAAATTCTTTGAGAATACCATTGCGGAGATTCTGAATGCCATGGGCAAATTAAATGATATTACCCTTCGCCGGACTCTGGCAAACTCGAAAATGCTGTCCTCGGATGTGAGCGCGGCCTACGATCCGGCATATTCTTCCGTATTCGAAAAAAATAATACGGCTTATTTCGGACACGGAGTGGTATTTAATAAGTATACCGGCGCCCGCGGCAAATCCGGCTCCAACGATGCCGGCGCAGAATATGTCGCACGGATCCGACGGGTGATGGATGAAGACAAGGTGGCTTATCAGATGTCTGAGATGGGACGGGTGGACGCCGGCGGCGGCAACACCATCGCCTGGATTCCGGCAGCTTATGATATGGATGTCATTGACTGCGGTGTCCCGGTACTCAGCATGCATGCACCATGGGAAATTACAAGCAAGTCCGACATTTATGAGGCCGAAAAATGCTATGAGGCTTTCCTGAAAACAAAAGATTGGATTTAAAACTTGATAAACCATTTTTGGTGTGGTACACTAAATGATAGTAATTCCGTCAGTTTTAGTCAGACGGAATTTTTTACAATGTGTTTTTAAAACTGGAAAGGTAGTGACTATAGTGGCTAAGATTGATATTATTTCTGGATTTTTAGGTGCCGGAAAAACCACATTGATTAAAAAGCTGTTATCCGAGGCTTTTAAAGATGAAAAGGTTGTTCTTATTGAAAATGAGTTTGGTGAGATTGGCATTGACGGAGGATTTTTGAAGGATGCCGGCGTTGAAATCACAGAGATGAATTCCGGGTGTATCTGCTGTTCTCTGGTCGGCGATTTTGGTACAGCCCTTGAAAAAGTTATTCACGATTATGCGCCGGACCGGGTTATCATTGAACCTTCGGGTGTCGGCAAACTGTCTGATGTGATCCGTGCGGTAGAAGGCGTCGGAGAGAAAGTAGATATTGTATTGAACAGTTATACAGCGGTTGTTGACGGGCAGAAATGTAAAATGTATATGAAGAACTTCGGAGAGTTCTTTAATAATCAGATTGAGCATGCGAAAACCATTGTTTTAAGCCGCACGCAGAAGATGTCTGAGGACAAACTGGCAAAGTGTCTTGAAATGATTAAAGAGCATAATCCGGATGCAACGATCGTCACCACACCGTGGGATGATATTGACGGTATGAAGATTCTGGGCGCTATGGAAAAGGAAAATGATTTTGTCCTGAAACTTCTCGAGGAAGAGCATGAGCACCATCATCATGAACACGAGCATGAACATCACCATCATGAACATGAACATGAACACGAACATGAGCATGAACACGAACATGAGCATCATCATGAACATGGTCCGGACTGCACATGCGGCTGTCACGATCATGATCACGAACATGGCCATCACCATGCGGATGATATATTTACAAGCTGGGGACAGGAAACCGCTAAAAAGTTTGATCGTGAACAGATGCAGATGACATTGGATGTGCTGGCACATTCGGAAGACTATGGTATGATCCTCAGAGCAAAAGGTATGGTTCCGGATACAAAAGGAGGCTGGATATATTTTGACCTTGTGCCTGGTGAATTTGAGCTGCGTGATGGAGAACCGGATGTCACAGGGCGCCTCTGCGTTATCGGATCCGATTTGAAAGAGGATAAGCTGGCAGAATTATTCGGTCTGAATTAGAACGGAGGAAAGATAAATGCAGGTTCCTGTTTATTTAATTACCGGCTTTCTTGAAAGCGGTAAAACAACATTCATTGAACAGGTTATTTTGGAAGGAAATTTTGTTGAGGATGAAAAGACGCTGTTGATTCTCACGGAGGAAGGCGAAGCGGAGATCAATCCAAAACTGCTTGAACAGTACAATGTGGATGTGGTGACCGTCGATGAGAAAGAAGATTTTACGGTGGATTTTCTGAAAAAATGCCGCCGCGAGCATCGCCCTCAGCAGGTTATTATCGAATATAACGGTATGTGGCCGGTCAGCGAATTTATCCGTATGCAGCTGCCGTATCGATGGGAACTGTTTCAGGTCGTTACGACTGTTGACGCTTCCACCTTCCAGTTGTATATGAATAATATGCGTTCTTTAATGGCAGATATTCTGACTTGCACTCAGATGGCAATTTTTAATCGCTGTAATGAAGAAACAACAGATATATCTTATCTGATTCGCAATGTGAAGGTGCTTAACAGCAGGGCAGAGCTTATTTTTGAAGCGGAAAACGGAGATATCCTTGATCCGGGAGAAGATATTCTGCCGTATGATGTGAATCAGGATATTATTGAAATTGATGATGATAATTACGGTATATGGTATCTGGATGCTTTGGACCATGGTGAACGCTATGAGGGCAAACAGGTGATTATCAAGGGCATGGTATTCCGTTCAAAAAATTTTGACGAAGGATATTTTGTCCCGGGCCGTATGGCGATGACATGCTGCGCGGATGATATTACGTTTCTCGGATTTTTATGTAAGAGTAAGTTTGCCGGTCAGCTGAAAAACAAGCAATGGGTCAGAGTGACGGCGGAAGTCCGTTTGGAACATCGGGATGAATATCATGGGATCGGCCCGGTACTTTATGCGCGGCGGATTGAAAAGGCCATTAAGCCGGAAGAGGATATGGTTTATTTTAATTAAATAGAGTTTAACGGGCAAACATCCCCTTTGACGGATATAAAATAGTCAGGGGGATGTTTTTATTTTACGAAGTTATTGACAACTAATTCTATTCAGGGTAATATGTATGAGGTAAATGAGAATATATTATCAATTGACAGGCGGAGGAATTGCAAATGACTTTATCTGAAGGCATTCCGGGAAAGGAATATGTTGTTGAGTCAACTCAGTTGAATGAAAAGGTTGGGCGAAGGCTTGAGGCGCTTGGCCTGATTTATGGAACAAAGCTCGAAGTTTTAAATAGAAAGAAAAACGGAACAATGATTTTTAAAGCCAGAGGTACACGGATGGCGATCGGAAAGGAGATATCCATGGGTATTTATGTGAAGGAGGGTGCCTTATGAGCGGACAGGTTATTAATGTTGCTTTCGCGGGGAATCCCAACTGCGGCAAGACAACGCTTTTCAATGCCTATACAGGGGCGCGGCTAAAAGTTGCCAACTGGCCGGGAGTTACCGTGGAAAAAAAAGAAGGCGCCTTTAAGTTTCATGAATATCAGTATAAGCTGGTAGACCTTCCGGGAATCTATAGCCTGACCTGTTATTCCACAGAGGAGATTTTATCCCGTCAATACCTGCTTGGGGATGAGGTGGATGTTGTCGTGGATGTGGCCGATGCGTCAAATCTTGAGCGGAATCTCTATTTGACACTGCAGTTGATCGAACTGGGAAAGCCGGTTGTTCTCGCTTTAAATATGATGGATATTGTTGAGGAACGGGGCATGGAATTGGATATTCACCGCCTCCCGGAAATGCTCGGTATTCCGGTGGTACCTGTTTCAGCCAGAAAGCGGACAGGCCTTGAGGTGCTTATGCATGCGGTGGCCCATCATCAGGGAAAGGCCAACAGTGTGCCTGTGGAACATCATCACGATTTGGTATGCCAGAGCGTTCATCGGCATAATCATCATAAAGAGTTTGCCATGGTTTATTCGGATGATATTGAGGATAAGATTGATGATATTGAGGAACGACTGCTGGCGAACTTCCCGGACATTGTCAATCCAAGATGGCATGCCATTAAAATGCTTGAAAAAGATCCGGAGATCATGAAAAATTATCCGATTCGGATTGACGATATTGTGGATAAAAATTATGAACATGAGATCATCAATCAGAAATACGATTTCATTGAGGAGGTCATTGATGAAGTTCTGATGAACAGGGCTCAGAAGGAAGCCCGCACGGAAAAGATCGACCAGTGGATGACCCATCCGGTGTGGGGAATGCCGATTTTTTTCGGGATCATGGCTTTAGTTTTCCTTTTGACCTTTGCCGTCGGCGACTGGATTGCCGGAGGATTTGAAATTTTTATTTCCGGCGTGGCCAACGGTATCCAGTATGGCATGGAATTGCTTCATTTGAGCCCGACGCTGATATCGCTTGTCTGCGATGGTATTATCAGCGGCGTTGGCGGCATCCTGACCTTTTTGCCGAATATCTTTATGCTGTTTTTGGCGCTGGCCTTTTTAGAGGACAGCGGTTATATGTCCCGGGTGGCCTATGTAATGGACGGGCTGATGGGAAAAATGGGGTTGTCCGGCCGGGCATTTATCCCGATGCTTCTCGGATTCGGCTGTACCGTGCCGGCGATCATGAGTGCAAGAACGCTGGAAGATACGCGGGACCGGCTGAGAACGATCATGGTTACACCGTTTATGTCCTGCAGTGCGAGACTTCCGGTATATGTATTGTTTTCAAAAATGTTTTTCGGAAAATTTGCCATGGCTGCAGCATTTTCCATGTATGTGGTCGGCCTGGTTATGGCGATCATCGTTGCGTTGATCTACAGCAAGATTGTGTGCCGGAAGGAAGAAAAAAACTGTCTTTTAATTGAACTTCCGGAATATAAATCGCCGAATGCCCGGACAATTATCATCTATGTATGGGAAAAGGTAAAAGATTATCTGACAAAAGCGGGAACCACGATTTTTGTCGGATCCGTGCTTTTGTGGGTGATCATGAATTTTGGAGCTGCAGGAATGGTGACGGATATCTCGGACAGCTTTGCCGCTTCGATCGGACGTTTTCTTGTGCCGGTACTGGCTCCGGCGGGGCTTGGATTGTGGCAGATCGGCGTTGCGCTCATTTCCGGCGTGGCCGCGAAAGAGCTGGTCGTTTCGAGCTGCAGTGTCCTGTTTGGAATGAATATCAATTCGGACATCGGCGTTGAGAATTTCCATTATGTACTGGAAGGTATGGGTTTTGGAACCGTCAACGCCTATGCACTTATGATTTTCTGTCTGTTGTACATACCGTGTATGGCTGCCATTGCAACCATCCATAAAGAGACAAATTCCTGGCGCTGGACGATAGGAATGATGCTGATGCAGCTGCTTATCGCCTGGGGAATGGCGGTACTTGTATTCCAGGTGGGGTCTATGCTGATGGGAGGATGATCATAAAATGTTTTGGTCGATCATTATAGGAATATTACTGGTAATTTATATACTTTGGGTTATCCGGCGGAAAGTCCGGCAGTTCCGTGAAGGAAAATATTGCGGCGGAAGCTGCTGTGACTGCGGATGTACATGCAGTGCCGGGGATAAAAAAGAAAAATCAAAGATAGAAAAATCAAAGATATAATAAACGAGGGCGTATCCGGGGATACGCCCTTTTGATGTATGCCGTTTAAATCATGCTGTGCTAGGAAATTTGCGTACAGATTTTCCGGTGGGCCGTCGATATGGGAAGCTCCGCCATTTCCGCTTCGGTATAAAGATGCCCGGAAAGCCGGCCGGAAGTTCCCGGCTCATCCGGAATTTCACCCAGATAAACGTTCATATGCCATATGCGATGAGAGAAAACGTGTTTAATCTCTTTGCAGTATTCATAAAGCCGGACAGAAAAACCGTAGTTTTCATAAAATGTCTCTTCAAAGCTGACGGGTGATTCCACCTCATATTGAACAAAGCCGTAGAGATTTTCCAGAAGTCCCTCCTTGTTTTTAATGAGAAAATATTTATCGTCTTTTTTTAAGATGGCAGTAATATAATATAGATCCGTTTTGGATGTGTTTTTAATGTTCACCGGAAGCAGGCTTTCTGTTCCCGATGCATGGGCCTCACAGAAATCGGAAACCGGGCAACTTTTACAATCCGGATGCTTTGGCGTGCATATACCGGCCCCCAGATCCATCATTCCCTGATTGAACATGGACGGGTCCGAGCCGTGAATAAGGTCATCCATAAGGAACTGCCAGGCTTTCTTTGTCTTATCCAGGGCAATGTTGTCCTGACGGTTGTATATCCGTGAAAGAATACGCAGCGTGTTGCCGTCAATGACACCCTTTTCCTGCCCGAAGGCGATGCTGGAAATGGCGCTGGCTGTGTATGCACCGATGCCTTTCAGACGGATAATATCGTCATAATTATCCGGGAAATGACCGTCATATTCATCCATGATCCGGCGTGCGGCTTCCTGCATATGGCGGACGCGGCGGTAATAGCCGAGACCTTCCCACAGTTTAAAAATTAAATCTTCATCGGCTTCGGCCAGAGATTGAACGTCCGGCAGGGTTTTAAGAAAACGGATATAATAGTTTTTTACCGTGTCCACCTGTGTCTGCTGAAGCATGATTTCGCTGACCCAGATGGCATAAGGGTCGCGGGTGTGCCGCCAGGGCAGATCCCGGCCTTCTTTTTTATACCATTCGATTAAGTTTTTTTGGAAAATTTCTATATTCATTAAATGACACATAGGCAAAGTGTAACATATTTTTCTGGATTTTTCTATATTTCGGGAAGGATTTTTCGATTTGACGGCGAATATATATAATAAGGAGGGATTTACATGAATATTCGGGAAAAACAGGAAATATGGGAAAAAGAATATTTAAGTCCCTATGCTTCATTGAGTCAGAATTCCCTCGGACGGGACAGGGAAGAGCCTCAATGCGACGTGCGTCCGCTATATCAGAGGGACAGGGACAGAATACTGCATTCGAAGTCTTTTCGGAGAATGAAACATAAAACCCAGGTATTTTTAGCTCCGACCGGCGATCATTATCGAACTCGTCTGACCCATACACTGGAAGTATCTCAGATTGCCCGTACCATTGCCAGAGCTTTGCGGATGAATGAAGATCTGACGGAAGCTATCGCTTTGGGCCACGATCTGGGGCATACTCCCTTTGGACATGCAGGGGAAGATATTTTGAATAAACTCCATCCGGATGGCTTTAAGCATTATTATCAGAGTGTCCGGGTGGTTGAACTACTTGAGAAAAATTGTCAGGGACTGAATTTGACAAAAGAAGTCAGGGATGGTATGATGAACCATTCAACATCGCGGATGCCTATGACGATGGAAGGGAAGATCGTTCGTTTCTCAGATAAGATCGCCTATATCAATCATGATATTGATGATGCGATGCGAGCTCATATTATCAGCGAAGAGGATCTGCCGATCGAATACAGGGATGTTCTCGGATATTCGCCGAAACAGCGTCTGAATTCGCTGATCCACAGCGTTATTAATGAGAGCATGGGACGGCCGGATATTCTCATGGGCGAAGAGATTGAAAAAGCCATGCTCGGACTCCGGAGTTATATGTTTGAGAATGTGTATACGAATCCAATCGCCAAAGGGCAGGAGAAAAAGGCGCAGAATATGCTGGAGGCCCTGTATCACCATTTTATGAATAATTTCCATGAGCTTCCGGAGGAGTATGTGCGCCTTGTGAGTGAACGGGGTGAAAAGAAAGAATCCGTGGTGTGCGATTATATTGCGGGTATGACGGATCAGTATTCAATTCATGTATACGAAAATCTGTATGTACCATTTGTTTGGAAGGTGGTTTAAATGTTTTATTCCGATGATGTCATCGAAGAGGTTCGCTCGCGCAATGATGTGGTGGATTTGATTGGAAATTACATAAAGCTGACAAAGAAGGGGAGCTCTTATTTTGGATTATGCCCGTTTCATAATGAGAAATCGCCCTCATTTTCGGTAAGCCGGGACAAGCAGATGTATTATTGTTTCGGCTGCGGCGCCGGCGGCAACGTTTTCACCTTTGTGATGGAATATGAAAATTATACCTTTGTGGAGGCCGTGAAATATCTGGCGGAACGGGCCGGTATCAGTCTTCCCGAGGTGGAGGTTTCCGAAGAGCAGAAACGGATTCAAAGCCAGAGACAGCGTCTGCTGGATATACATAAAATGGCTGCCCGGTATTTTTATTATCAGTTAAAAAGCAAAAACGGCGCCAATGCGCTGGCCTACTTTGAAAACCGATGTCTTTCAAAGGAAACCATTGCCCATTTCGGGTTGGGATTTTCGAATCCCTATCGGGATGATCTATATCAGTTTTTAAAGAGTAAAGGTTATGACGACGGGATTTTGAAGGCTTCCGGGCTGGTAACGATGGATGAAAAATACGGCGCTCACGATAAATTCTGGAATCGGGTTATGTTTCCGATCATGGATGTAAATAATAAAGTTATCGGCTTCGGCGGCAGGGTACTTGGGGATGGAACGCCGAAATATCTGAATTCCCCGGAAACCCTTCTGTTTGATAAGAGCAGAAATCTTTATGGCTTAAATTTTGCCAGGACATCCAGACAGCCCTTTATGATCATCTGTGAAGGCTATATGGATGTCATTGCCATGCACCAGGCGGGGTTTACCAATGCGGTGGCTTCTCTTGGAACGGCATTTACATTACAGCACGGCATTTTGCTGAAACGGTATACGGAGGAGGTGCGGCTGGCCTATGACAGTGATGAGGCCGGAGTGAAAGCGGCGCTCAGGGCCATACCGATCTTGCGTTCTGCCGGGCTGAGAATTCGTGTGATCCATATGAATCCGTATAAAGACCCGGATGAATTTATAAAAAATCTGGGAGTTGAGGCTTTTAAAGAAAGAATCGATGCGGCGGAAAACAGCTTTATGTTTGAAGTTTCTGTTTTGGAGCGTTCCTACAATCTGGGTGACCCGGATGGCAAAACCCGCTTTTTTAATGAAGTGGCAAAACAGCTTTTGAATTTTGAGCAGGAGCTGGAGCGCAATAATTATATCGAGGCCATCGCACGCAAATATGGCATTTCTTTCGAAAATTTGCAAAAGCTCGTCAATCGTTATGGGTTGACGCTTCCGGAAAGGGAAGTGCGCAGGGAGGAACGGCCGGTCATCCGGAAGGAAAACGCGGGAACTGAGTATCCGGAGGCTTTACTTGCTTCTCAGAAATTGCTGCTGACCTGGCTTGTGAATGATATATCCCTGTTCAAAAAGATCAAACCATGGCTGGGATGGGAGGACTTTGTGCATCCGGTGTATCAGCGGGTATGCCGGGCTGTGTATGAATCCATTGAAACGACAGGGCAGATCGTTCCGGGACAGATTATTAATCTGTTCCAGGAAAAAGAAGAACAGAAACTTGTTGCCGGTATATTTAATTCGGATATTGCTGGTATTGATGATAAAAACGCCAGAGAAAAAGCGCTTACGGAAACTGTTGTGCGGATTAAACGATATCATTTGGATGAATTGAGCCGGCGGACGCAGGACCTGGCTGAATTACAGAAAATTATACGAATGAAATCGGAGTTACAGCATTTGCATATTTCTCTTTAGTGTGGAAAGAATATAGACAGATTGCCAGGAGGAAGAATATGGGCGAAAAAATGTCGTTTGATGAACGCTTAAAAGAACTGGTGGCAGCCAGCCGTCAGCGGAAAGAAAGTATGGCTTTCCAGGAAGTCATTAACTATTTTTCGGATATCGATCTGACGGAAGAACAGACAGAACAAATATATGAAGCCATGGATAAGGCCCACGTGGATCTGCTGAAAATAGACGATGCCGATTTAGAAGAAGAATTTCTGGACAGTGAGGAAGTTGAAACCGTCCCGGAGATCGATCTGTCCGTTCCGGAAAGTGTCAGTATGGAAGACCCGGTGCGCATGTATCTGAAGGAGATCGGCAAAGTGCCCCTTTTATCTGCGGAAGAAGAGCAGGAACTTGCGGAGAGAATCGAAGCGGGGGATGAGGCGGCGAAAAAACGTTTGTCCGAAGCAAATCTCCGCCTTGTTGTCAGCATTGCCAAACGGTATGTGGGCAGAGGAATGGCGCTGCTTGATCTGATTCAGGAGGGAAATCTGGGGCTGATGAAGGCCGTAGAAAAATTTGATTACCGAAAAGGCTATAAATTCAGCACCTATGCGACCTGGTGGATCCGTCAGGCGATCACCCGTGCCATTGCGGATCAGGCGCGAACCATCCGTATTCCGGTTCATATGGTGGAGACGATCAATAAATTAAGAAGGACTTCCAGACAGCTTCTGCAGGAATTGGGACGGGAAGCAACGCCGGAGGAAATTGCGAAACGCATGGATCTGCCGGTGGAGCGTGTTCAGGAAATCATGAAAATTTCCCAGGAGCCGGTATCTTTGGAAACGCCGATCGGTGAGGAGGATGACAGCCATCTCGGCGATTTTATTCAGGATGACCATGTGCCGGTGCCGGCGGAAGCCGCTGCCTATTCGGTGCTTCGGGAGCAGCTTCAGGAAGTACTGGCAACGCTTTCAGACAGGGAAGCAAAGGTCCTCCGGCTTCGTTTCGGGCTGGAAGACGGTCGGGCGAGAACCCTTGAAGAAGTTGGAAAAGAATTTAATGTGACCCGGGAACGGATTCGTCAGATTGAGGCAAAGGCACTCCGTAAGCTTCGCAGTCGGGGAAGAAGCAGTAAATTAATTGATTTTTTGTCGAACTAGGAGAATATTATGCAGAAAATATCAGACAGACTGATTCGGGTGGCTGAACTGGTACCCGAAGGCAGTCGCCTGGCAGATGTCGGAACGGATCACGGATATGTTCCCATATGGCTTTTGGAAAAGGGAGTCATTCCTTCGGCCATTGCCATGGATGTGAACCGGGGGCCGCTGCTCCGGGCCAGGGAAAACAGAGACAGGTATGGCTATCAGAAGGTTATGGAAATCCGGCTTTCCAATGGCCTGGAAAAGCTAAGGCCGGGGGAGGCAGATACGGTGCTGATCGCCGGTATGGGCGGCCCGCTGATGATTCAGATCCTCGAGGATGGCCGCGAAAACAGTCAGGGAGTTTCCGCATGGGTACTGCAGCCCCAGTCGGAGATTCCATCCGTGCGCCGGTATTTGATAACCCATGGCTTTAATATTGTCGATGAAATTATACTGATCGATGAAGGTAAATACTATATGGCGATGAAAGCCCTTCCGGGGGAGGCAGAACCGTGGGAGGACGTTGAGTATTTATTTGGGAAATATCTGCTTGAACAGCGCCACCCGGTGCTTAAAAAATTTTTAGAAAAAGAAAAACGAATTTATTTGAGAATTTTGAGTCAATTGACGGAAAATCATCAGTCCGGCACTGCGCGCTGTGAGGAAGTCACTGCCTATATGACAGCGCTGGACCGGGCGATGGAATACTATAAATAAAAGGATGGATACATATATGAACGGCAAGGAATTATATCGTCTCCTTCAGGTCCATTTTCCAAATGAAGCCGCGCTTTCATGGGACAATGTGGGACTTTTGTGCGGACGGATGGATAAGGAGATTCAAAAGGTTTATCTGGCTTTGGATGCAACCGGCGAAGATATCGCCGAGGCTGTTCGGGTCGGGGCGGATCTGCTTCTGACTCATCATCCGATTATCTTTTCATCCATCAAGCGGATCGAGGAAAAGGATTATCTCGGGGAACGGCTGCTTTGCATGATAGAAAATCATATAAGCTGTTACGCCATGCACACAAATTATGATGTCAAGCGGATGGCGGATATTGTTGTTTCAAGGATGGGGCTGGATAATCTTCAGGTGCTGGAGCCGACGGCGGCGGATGGACATGAGGGAATCGGTTATACCGGGGACTTTAAAAGTCCGATGACGCTTGGTGAATGTGCTGCCCGGATAAAAGAATGGTTTCAGATTCCCGATGTGCGGGTTTACGGTGATATGCAGCAGGTGATCCGCCGTGTTTCCGTGTGCCCGGGCTCGGCCAAGGGGATGGAGGATTTTGCGCTGGCCCAGGGCGGCCAGGTCCTGATCGGCGGCGATTTCGGCCATCATGAAGGGTTGGATTGTCTCGAAAAACATATTTCCGTTATCGATGCCGGCCATCATGGATTAGAGCATCTGTTTGTTGATGATATGGCGGACTTTTTTGCCGGGCATTGTCCGGATATAAAGATATATAAGTCGAAAAATGTCTGTCCGTTTCGGACAGTGTAGAGAAGGTGATAAGATGGGAGAAATTAATGACATTCAAGTAACTGTCCTGGATGAACCGGGAGAATATCCGAAAGGAGTTTCATTAGAGGAAATCGCTGAAGATTTTCAGGCCAGATATCCGCATAAGATCATCATGGCCCGGGTCAACGGAAAATTAAGAGAGCTTCATAAAACATTGAATGAAGATGCTTTGGTGGAATTTATGACCACCGGAGATAAGATCGGCGAACAGGCTTATCGCCGTACGGCGACATTAATGCTGACAAAGTCAGTCAAAGATGTGATGGGGAAAGACGCGAAGCTGGTTGTCCAGTTTTCAATGCACAAGGGGTATTATTGCGAAATTAAGGGTCACATGCCTATCGATGTGGATATCCTTAAAAATGTCAGCAGTCACATGAAGGACCTTGCAGCGCAGAATATTCCGATCATTAAGCATACCGTTTCCACCAGGGAGGCGGCCGAAATATTTGAAGCGAACGGAATGCATGAAAAGGCACGGCTTTTAAAATATCGCAGAGCATCAAGAGTAAATATGTATCAGTTGGAAGACATTTCGGATTACTATTATGGTTACATGGCACCATCCACCGGTTATATATCCCGGTTTGAGCTTATTCCATATCGTGAAGGATTTGTTATTCAAATGCCCGCCATCGAAGCACCGGAGATTGTTCAGGAATTTAAACCGTCAGAGAAGATCTTCGATGTTCTTAAAAAATCTACCGTATGGGGAGAGCGGCTCGGCATATGTAATGCCGGCCAGTTGAATGAGTGCATCTCCAATGGAGAATTTATGGATCTGATGCTTGTTTCCGAGGCGCTTCAGGAGAAAAATATTGCGGATATCGCGGAAGATATTTACCACAGCGGCAAACGCATCGTTCTCATCGCCGGCCCATCCTCTTCGGGGAAAACAACCTTTTCCCACCGGCTCAGCGTACAGCTTCGGGCCAAAGGATTAAAGCCTCATCCGATTCCTGTTGATAACTATTTTGTGGACAGGGAAAAGACGCCGAGAGACGAAGATGGAAATTATAATTTTGAATGTTTAGAAGCTCTGAATATCGAGCAGCTGAATAAAGATCTGACAGCTCTTTTGAGCGGCGAACGGGTGGAATTGCCGATATTTAATTTTGTGAGCGGCAAATCCGAATACGGAAAAAATAATTTTATGCAGATCGGAGCAGAGGATGTCCTTGTGATCGAAGGAATTCATTGCCTGAATGACGCGTTGACAAACGCCATCCCGAAAGAAGATAAATACCGGGTATATATCAGCGCTTTGACCCAGTTAAATCTGGATGAACACAACCGCATAGCGACAACGGATGGACGGCTGATCCGCCGGATCGTCCGGGATGCAGCGCGAAGAGGGACGCAGGCTGCGCACACAATTGCCATGTGGAACTCGGTACGGCGTGGTGAAGAGTTTAATATTTTCCCTTATCAGGAAAATGCCGACGCTCAGTTTAACTCAGCTTTGATCTATGAATTATCTGTATTAAAACAGTTTGCCGAACCTCTTTTATTCCGCATACAACCTGAGCAGCCTGAATATGAGGAGGCAAAGAGACTGTTGAAATTCCTGGATTATTTTGTCGGGGTGACAAGTGAAAATATCCCGAAGAATTCTATTCTCAGAGAATTCATTGGGGGCAGTTACTTTAATGTATAACCCTCTTTACAAATAAGTAAAAGAGTGTTAATATAATATTTCAAGTCTGCCGAATGGTCGCGCCTGTATTTGCCGAAAGGCCTCAGGTGAGGAAAGTCCGAGCTTCACAGGGCAGGATGCCGGATAACGTCCGGTGGAGGTGACTCTAAGGAAAGTGCAACAGAAATAAACCGCCGGCATTTTGCCGGCAAGGGTGGAAAGGCGGGGTAAGAGCCCACCGTTCCTCTGGTAACAGAGGAAGCCATGTAAACCCCATCCGAAGCAAGACCGCACATGGGACAATACGGCGGCCCGTCGTGTCCCGGGTAGGTCGCTGGAGCTTCCTGGCAACAGGAAGTCGAGATAGATGACCATTTTTAACATAACTCGGCTTACAGGCAGACTTGAAAAAAAGATACTGATTTTCAGTGTCTTTTTTCATTATCAAAAAACAACAGAAAAAATATAGAAGGTAAGGGTTGGAAATGGATGGATTAAAGAGAGCATGGGGAATTGTATCACCGATGGTGATTTTTCTTGTCATAGAACATGTGGTTTCTTTTTTTGCCGCGTTTACGTTTATGAACAGCAAAGTGGATGCGGCGGAGATGTTGAGCGATGTCCAGGTCAGGGAGCTGCAGGAAGCGGCTGCCGATATGCTGGTGAATAATGTTTTGCTGATGTCGGGTATTGCGGCGCTGCTTTCTATTTTAATATTTTATCGGGCGCTCAATAAAGAATGGTTGAAGCGGCCGTATCGTATACTGCCCATTTCCGGTGTATTCCGCCGTTATATTTATGTGATCCTGGCGGCTGTCGGCATGACGACGGCTTTTAATCTGGGGGTCAATGCCTTTGAATTGTTCCGTTATGACATTGATTATGCCCAGATCGCGCGGGGGATTTATTCGGAGCCTTTCTATATGCAGCTGCTTGTTATCGGATTTCTAATGCCGATTGCCGAGGAAATGATGTTCCGGGGGCTTATTTTTGAACGGCTGAGTCACTATGGCAATGAAAAAGCCGGCATTATTTTGACAAGTATTTTATTCGGCGTTTACCATGGCACAATGATTCAGATGCTTTATGCTTTCGTGTTCTCGCTGCTTATGCTTTATGCTTATAAGCGCACCGGTACATTTTTGGCGCCGGTTGTCTTTCATATTGCCAGCAATTTATCCGCACTGGCTATGAATCAGTTGAGGCCGCTATCCGCCATGGGATATTCGGTAGGGATTGTTTTGTTCTTCCTTATCGGCCTTTTCGGACTCTATCAGTTAAAACAGAGTAAATTATTTAAAGTTATTCCTCTGCAAAAACGCAGGATGGGAGATATTTCTGTCGAAGAAGGTGAATAATGGTCGTCAGATTATGATTTACCCGGTGAAAAAATCACGTTATAATTATTGACAGAAAGAGAAAAATCCTGTATGATAGATACAGATGCGAACGAATGTTCGGGAAAGATATTAGGGATAAGGAGAAATGAATCTATGGGAAACAAGGCGGATAAGGTAGATAAAGTAGATAAGATGAAAGCATTGGATGCTGCCATTGCACATATAGAGAAACAGTATGGAAAGGGCTCAGTGATGAAGCTGGGAGATAATACGGCAAAGATGGATGTGGAAACGGTGCCTACAGGCGCATTGAGTCTGGATCTGGCCCTTGGCCTCGGAGGTGTTCCGAAGGGACGTATTATTGAAATTTATGGGCCTGAATCTTCAGGTAAGACAACGGTAACGTTACATATGGTTGCAGAAGTTCAGAAGCTTGGCGGTATCGCAGGATTTATCGATGCTGAACACGCCCTGGATCCGGCATATGCACGGAATATCGGTGTGGATATTGATAATCTTTATATTTCTCAGCCGGATAACGGCGAGCAGGCCCTGGAGATCGCGGAGACGATGGTTCGCTCCGGCGCCATAGACATCGTCGTTATCGACTCGGTTGCGGCGCTTGTCCCGAAAGCGGAGATCGACGGAGAGATGGGAGATGCCCATGTGGGCCTGCAGGCACGGCTGATGTCGCAGGCTTTGCGTAAGCTTACCGCAGTTATCAGCAAGTCGAATTGTGTCGTTATTTTTATCAATCAGCTTCGCGAAAAGGTCGGCGTTATGTTCGGAAGCCCTGAGACAACCACCGGCGGACGTGCTTTGAAATTTTATTCCTCCGTGCGTATGGATATTCGACGTATTGAGTCTCTGAAGATGAATGGGGAGGTTGTTGGAAACCGCACCCGTGTGAAGGTTGTCAAGAATAAGATCGCTCCGCCGTTTAAAGAGGCGGAATTTGATATTATGTTTGGCAAGGGTATTTCGCGGGAAGGCGATATCCTGGATCTGGCGGCAAATGTAGATATTATTGTGAAGAGCGGCGCATGGTATTCCTATAATGGCGCTAAGATCGGACAGGGCCGTGAGAATGCCAAAAACTATTTGCGCGAAAATCCTGAGATCATGGAAGAGGTAGCAGCAAAGGTCCGCGCTCACTATGGTTTGGGCGGCGCAGTGGAAGAGAACAGTGAAGAAGTGAATCAGAAAGCTGCGGCGGAAAACGATGCCGCGTTATCCGCTTCCGAAGGAACAGAGGCATAATAAGTTTAAGAGTCCCTGCTGATTTTCAGAAAAAAGAGAAATTCAGCAGGGCTTTTTAAGATTGTCAGGAGAGTATTCAATGCTTATATCTTACGTGGAAAAATACGGCAGATCAAAACAGAAAATAACGCTGGCCGACGGTGACAGCTTTATTATTTCCGAAAAGGACTGGAAAGCTTTTGGCGCAGAAGCCGGGGAAGATATGGATGACGGGTTGATTGAAAGGCTTTATCGGGAGTATCTTCTGCCGAAGGCGAAGCTTCGGGCGTTAAATCTTTTGAAAGTGCGGGATAGAAGTCATAAAGAACTGATTTCTCGCCTGAAACAGGATGGCTATCCGGAGACGGTCATACGGCAGGCGATGGATTATGTGGACAGCTATCACTATGTGGATGATATTCGGTTCGCAAAAAATTATGTTGAATATAAAGGGGGCCGGAAAAGCCGCAGGGAGCTTGCATACGAGCTGTCGCAGAAAGGAATTGATATAACTTCTCTGACAGAAGGCGAAGACGGAATAGTTCTTCCCGATGACAGAGAGACAATTCGGGCACTTCTTGAGAAACGATGGGGAGCGGACGCAGCGCCGGATGTAAAGGAGAAAGAGCGTATGATGCGCTGCCTAGGGCGGCGTGGCTTTCGGGGCGGAGATATTTTGTCAGTTTATCGGGATTTGGGCATTTAAGACAATTTTTTACAGAATATTTAGTCAATATGTCAGTGGAATCATGAAATCCACTTGACATAATTATAAAAAAAGTATAGAATTTAAGTGTTGTATTTATGTACAATTAAAACTAAATAAGGAGGTGCTCCTGTGCCGCTAATTACTGCAGTTATTGCCATTGTTGCAGCTGTTTTAATTACTGCCCTTATCGTTTGGAATGCAGCGATTTCTTATAGAAAAAAAGTCGTTGAATCTAAAATTGGTTCAGCAGAGGAAAAAGCTCGGGAAATTATCGACGAAGCTATGAAAACTGCTGAAGCGAAAAAACGTGAAGGCCTTCTTGAAGTCAAGGAAGAAGCTTTAAAGAATAAAAATGAGCTTGAAAAAGAAAATAAGGAACGCAGAAACGAATTGCAGAAGTACGAAAAACGTGTACTTTCCAAGGAAGAAGCTGTGGACCGGAAGGCAGATTCTCTTGAACGCAGAGAAAATCAACTGGCATCACGCGAGGACAGATTGAACAAGCAGCTGGCCGAAGTAAATGAACTGAACCAGAAAAGAGTACAGGAACTCGAAAGAATCTCAGGTTTAACCTCCGAACAAGCAAAGGAATATCTTTTAAGAACGGTTGAAGATGACGTTAAGCATGAAACCGCAATGTTAGTTAAAGACCTTGAAAACAAGGCAAAAGAAGAGGCAAATAAAAAAGCGAAGGAATACGTGGTGACCGCTATTCAGAAATGTGCGGCCGACCATGTGGCGGAGACAACGATTTCAGTTGTTCCGTTGCCAAATGATGAAATGAAAGGCCGTATCATCGGACGTGAAGGACGGAATATCCGTACTTTGGAGACAATGACAGGCATTGATTTAATCATTGACGACACACCGGAAGCAGTTATTTTATCCAGCTTTGATCCGATTCGGCGCGAGGTCGCACGGATCGCACTGGAAAAACTGATTGTAGACGGCCGTATTCATCCGGCACGAATTGAAGAAATGGTTGAAAAAGCTCAGAAAGAGGTTGAGACCATGATTCGTGAAGAGGGAGAGGCAGCAACCCTTGAGGTTGGAGTACACGGTATCCACCCAGAGTTGGTGCGTTTGCTTGGTAAGATGAAATATCGGACAAGCTATGGACAAAATGCTTTGAAACATTCTATTGAAGTAGCGCATTTATCCGGTCTGCTGGCCGGTGAGTTGGGCGCTGATGTAAGGATGGCTAAGAGAGCCGGACTGTTACATGATATTGGTAAATCCGTAGACCACGAGATGGAAGGTTCTCATATTTCCATCGGTGTGGATTTGTGCCGTAAGTATAAGGAATCCGCCATTGTTATCAATGCAGTGGAATCCCATCATGGCGACGTAGAACCAGAAACACTGATTGCATGTATTGTACAGGCAGCGGATACGATTTCTGCTGCAAGACCAGGAGCTCGTAGAGAAACCTTAGAAACTTATACTAACAGATTAAAACAATTAGAAGATATCGCCAATGAATTTAAAGGCGTTGATAAATCTTTTGCTATACAGGCAGGACGAGAGATTCGCATCATGGTAGTTCCAGAACAGGTTAACGATGATGATATGATATTACTGGCAAGAGATATTTCCAAGAAGATTGAAGACGAATTGGAATATCCGGGACAGATTAAAGTAAATGTTATTCGCGAATCACGGGTAACCGATTACGCGAAATAAGTACATCGTTGAAATTGACAGGATATATAGGCCCTTGGAAGAGTTCATCTTCCAAGGGCATTATGTTTATAAGGGAGAATTTTATGCAGGGAAGAGAAGAAAAAGAAAAAATCGTTAATTATGGTTTGATCCATATCGTCGATAACGATAGGGATATTAAGACGATATTTAATAAAAAAAATTATGAGAAAGAATTTCTGGCCTTTTATGATATTTATACTCAGGGTCTGAGGGCTTATGATGCGCTTTATGATGAGAGCAGTCAGCCGGAGGCCTACGCACAGGAAGTGGCCCTGAAGATCATGGCCCACGAAATGGAAAAAATCAATGCCATCACGAAGAAATCAAAAAGAGAAATGCAGATGATGGAAGACAGCGCATTTACCGCCCTGTTTGTTGTTCCCGCCATCGCCCGGTTTCAAACGCCGGCCACAGAGCAGCTGGCAGATTTTCTTGTAAAAGAATGGCGGAAAAACTTCCCTAAGAATCAGATTCAAAGAGGTGATTTTGAGAAGATCAATGCAGGTTTTAAAGAAAAGAGAGGTCTCCTTGACTTCCTCAGAGGACGCGTAGTATAATGAAAGATACGAAATTTAAAGGAGTGAAATAAATGAGCGAATCATGTAATGAATCCAGCTGCAGTTCATGCAATGTAGAGGGATGTTCATCAAGAAAGACGGAAGACTTCAGCGTTCCGGCCAATGCAAAGAGTCATATTCAGCATGTGATCGGCGTTGTGAGCGGTAAGGGCGGAGTGGGTAAATCCCTGGTTACTTCTGAGCTTGCTGTTCTTTTGCAGAAACGCGGTTATAAAGTAGGTATTCTGGATGCGGATGTTACCGGTCCATCCATTCCAAAGGTATTTGGACTTCACGGACAGGCTTTTGGCACGGATGACGGTATTATTCCTTTTGAATCCAAAACCGGAATAAAAGTAATGTCCGTTAATCTTATTTTAGATAATGAAGAAGCGCCGGTTGTATGGCGCGGCCCGGTGATCGCAGGCGTTGTCAAACAGTTCTGGAGTGAAGTCGTATGGGGAGAACTGGATTATCTTCTCGTTGATATGCCTCCGGGAACCGGTGATGTACCGCTGACTGTATTCCAGTCACTGCCTGTGGATGGCATCGTTGTTGTTACCTCGCCTCAGGAACTGGTTGGCATGATCGTAAAGAAAGCATATAATATGGCCCAGATGATGAATATTCCTGTATTTGGTCTTATCCAGAATATGAGTTATGTTCTCTGCCCGGACTGCGGAAAACAGATTTATATTTACGGCGAAGGCCACGGTGAAGAGACCGCAAAAGAATTAAATATTCCGGCCTATGCGTCCCTGCCGATGATTCCTGAGATAGCAGCCCTTTGTGATGCCGGAGCGATTGAAGATTATGATAACACATATATGGAAGAATTCATCAATAAACTGACAGCAAAATAAAAAAATCTCTGTCCTTAACCTGTAAAAGGGATCGGGACAGAGTTTTTTATTTTATAGAAACGGAATAATTACAAAAATTCAATAATACCTTCGCCAAGGCGGGCAATCCGGGCCTGGGAGTAAACGTCGAATCCGGCCTGTTCCAGGCGGCCGCGTCCTTTTTGAAAGGATTTTTCGATAAGAATACCAATTCCGGCAACGGTGGCTCCTGCCATCTGAACAAGGCGGGCGGCGCCGGTAGCGGCCTCACCGTTGGCAAGAAAATCATCGATAATAAGTACCCGGTCATCCCGATGGATATAATCGCGGGAAAGGGTCAATTCATAACTTGTCCCCTTTGTAAAAGATGTGATATTTGTCTGAAAAACCTGACCGTTTAATGTTTTAGATGTCTGTTTTTTAAGAATAACCATCGGTACTTTTAACGCCTGAGCTGTGTAGACCGCAGGGGCGATGCCGGAACTTTCAATAGTCAGCACGCGTGTAATGCCATAATCTTTGAAATGTTCGCAAAAGTCCTGGCCAACGGCCTGCATCAAATCCGCATCAACCTGATGATTTAAAAATCCATCTACTTTTAAAACTGAGTCACTGAGAGCTCTGCCTTCCGCCAGAATTCTATCCTTAAGTAATTTCAATTTTTTCACCTCATCTGTATATACTATGATTTTCTAAGTATTATATCACATGAAAGAAGCCTGGGAAAGATTTTTAAATAATTTTATACAGAAAAACATTTTTTCACATTATGGTCATATTTTGGATATATAATATAGGAAATTGAGTTCGGAAAGAAGAATTTTGGCTCGAAAGGGGAAACTTTATGAAAAATTGTAAAATTCTTGTGATTGATGATGAAAGCCGTATGCGGAAACTTGTGAAAGACTTTTTGACAAAAAAAGGATATGAGGTGCTGGAAGCTTCCAACGGTGAGGAAGCCATGGAAATTTTTTATGAAGATAAAGATATCGATCTGCTGATTCTGGATGTCATGATGCCTAAGATGGACGGATGGGAAGTGTGCCGGGAAGTAAGAAAAACTTCTAAAGTACCGATCATCATGCTGACGGCCAAGGCCGATGAGCGGGACGAGCTGCTTGGCTTTGAATTAGGCGTGGATGAGTATGTGACTAAGCCTTTCAGCCCTAAAATACTTGTAGCGCGTGTGGAGGCTATTTTGCGCCGGAGCAGCGTGAATACGGATGACGGCATTGTCAAAGCCGGGGATATCACCATGAATAAAAATGCCCACGAGGTGTTTGTCGGGGATAAACCGATTGAGTTGAGCTATAAAGAATTTGAACTGTTGGCCTACTTTATTGAAAACCAGGGAATCGCCTTATCAAGAGAACGCATTTTGAATAATGTATGGAATTATGATTATTTTGGTGATGCCCGGACAATTGATACCCATGTAAAAAAACTCCGGAATAAGATGGGCGAACGGGGCGAATACATTAAAACCATATGGGGCATGGGTTATAAGTTTGAGGTTTCAAAGGAATAGCGGAGGATCGTTATGAACAAGTCGTTGCGGGTAAAATTATCGGCCACTTTGATGGCTACGGTTTTTTTAACCATGGTTGTCTCGATACTGGTGAATAATTTTTTCCTGGTGGATTATTATATCTCCGGCAAGCAAAAGGCGTTGATTGGGGCCTACAATCAAATCAATCAGATGTATAACACCTATGGCGTTTCAAAACAGACTGAAGGCGAAAAAGGTGAAAACAATGAGATTTACCAATGGTTTAATTCGGAAGATATTTTCAAGCTGAGTGATTTTCTGGATATGGAGTTGTCCATGGAACAGCTCAGTCAGAATAATAATATCGGAATTCTTCTGTATCGTATTCAGAATAAACGGATCATTAACCAGCAGGCGGTATACGATATGCAGGTTTTATTTTCTTCCAGCGGAAGCAATACCTCCTCGGAGGATGTGGAAAGCTTTGCCATTTACCGGGATTATATTCAGTCGGAAGACAGGACAGAGGTTTCCAGCGAAACGGACCGGTACGCGCTCCAAAAGGTGTATGTCAAACGAATGGATTCCTATTATATTTATCTGATAGGAACGATTGACAATGGGGATCGGATCATGCTCAGGGCTTCGGTGGAGAGTATCGAGGAGAGCGCTCAGATTTCCAATCAGTTTTTTATCTATGTGACGATGTGCGTCTGCGGCATCAGCTTTTTGGCGATGCTTTTTATATCGAAACGGTTTACGGAGAAGATTCTCGCTTTGGCAAAAATTGCCCAGAAGATGTCTCATCTGGATTTTGCCCAGAAGTATCCGGTGGAAACTGAAGATGAGATCGGGGTTTTGGGTGAAAGTATCAATACCCTGTCTGAAACTCTGGAAAAGACCCTGGGAGAACTGAAAAGCGCCAATGTTCAGTTGAAACGGGAATTAGAGCAGAAGGTTCAGATCGATGAAATGCGGAAAGAATTCTTGTCCAATGTGTCCCACGAATTAAAAACGCCGATTGCACTGATTCAGGGATATGCGGAAGGACTTCAGGAAAATATTAATGATGATGCGGAAAGCAGAGATTTTTACTGTGAGGTTATTATGGACGAGGCGGCAAAGATGAATGGGCTTGTCAAAAAACTCCTGGATCTGAACCAGATAGAATTTGGTACGGATACATTGACAATGGAACATTTTGATATTGTATCCACCATCGATAATATTTTATCCAATGCGGAGATTCTTTTCCGTCAGAAGGAAGCGACGCTGAAGTTTGACGCGGATGCGCCGGTATATGTCTGGGGCGATGTCTATCTTGTTGAAGAAGCGTTTACGAATTATATGTCGAATGCGCTGAATCATGTGGATGGGGAACGGATCATTGAAGTTAAGGTTGTCAAAGAGGGAGACACGGCGAAAATATCTGTATTTAATACAGGGGCGCCGATACCGGAAGATGATATCGATCAGATCTGGGTGAAATTCTACAAAGTGGATAAAGCCCGGACCCGGGAATATGGCGGCAGCGGTGTGGGCCTTTCCATTGTGAAGGCGACCATGGAAAGACACGGACAGTCCTACGGTGTGAAAAACAAGGAAAAAGGCGTCGAATTCTGGTTTACTCTGGATGCTTCCAATAAAGTGCCGGAACTGCCGGAAGATGTGGAAGAAAACTCCGGCCGGAAATGATAATATGAATAAGAAAAATACCCTGCGGCGAAAATGCTGCAGGGTATTGCGCTGTATATGTATTTTTTACTTTAACTCAATTTTTCCAGAGATATCGTCATTAATAACATAATAAGCCATAAATTCTTCAGGTTTTACATAGAGTTTTAAATCTTTAATATCTTTGATTTTATTCCCTTCATTAATCCAGATTTCTTTAATTCCGGCGATAATGTCCTTTTCATTTACCTGTAAGCCCTGATACTCAACAAACAGTGATGTTTTCATAAATTGCCTCCTTAGAAATATACATCCAAATGTTATGATTAATATAGTAGTACATTTTTGCTCATTTGGCAATGGAAAATTTTTCAGTTTACTTTGGATTCTGAAGTTCATTCAGAATATCTTCATAAACCATTTGATATTCATCAACAATATCGGCGGCATTAAAAAATTCATGCCTGCCGTCATTGCTGACGTAGTAGGATATTTGGTTTTCTTCTATCATCTGTGGGAGAATTCTAACCGCTATATCATGTGCACGTTTTTCCAAATCTGTCATGGCGTCCTCCTTTTCTAGTCCATAAACCTGTCAGCTGAGCCTGTGAGATATTTCACCGGCTGCTCACAGTATATCACGAGTTAAGATATTTGGAAAGCATAATATCGACAAGGAATCTTTAATGTGATATGATTACACTGTACATTTAAAACGTTAAATGGATAAAAAGCCTGTTTAAAGGAGGTTTTTCAGGTGCTTACAGTGATAGATTATGACGCGGGCAACATAAAGAGTGTGGAAAAGGCTTTTCAGTATCTCGGTCAGGAGGTTCGGATCACCCGGGACAGGGATGAGATTTTGGAAGCCAGCCATGTCATACTTCCGGGAGTCGGCTCCTTCGGGGATGCGATGCGTCATTTAAAGGAATATCAGTTGATTCAAACGATTTATGATGTGGTGGAGAAGAAAACACCTTTTCTTGGAATATGTCTCGGCCTGCAGCTTTTATTTGAGCGGAGCGATGAGAGTGAGGGTGTGAGCGGCCTCGGTATCCTTCCGGGTGAAATTTTAACCATTCCGTCGGCGCCGGGACTGAAAATTCCGCATATGGGGTGGAATTCTCTTGAAATTACGCCGGGGGCCCGCCTTTTTAAAGGAATTGAGGGCAATCCGTATGTTTATTTTGTTCATTCCTATTATTTAAAAGCCGGACGGCCTTCCGATGTGGCGGCAAAAACCTGGTACAGCGTGGATATTGACGCATCCGTGGAATCCGGCAATGTGTTTGCCTGTCAGTTCCACCCGGAGAAGAGCAGCCGAACGGGCCTGCAGATATTAAAGAATTTTACGGAAATATAGGAGGCAGAAAATGTTTACAAAACGGATCATACCATGTTTGGATGTACATAACGGCCGGGTGGTCAAAGGGGTTAATTTTGTCAACTTAAAAGATGCGGGAGACCCTGTAGAGATCGCGGCGGCTTATGACAAGGCCGGAGCTGATGAAGTTGTATTTTTGGATATCACCGCTTCCTCGGATGCGCGGAATACGGTGGTGGATCTGGTGCGCCGGGTGGCTGAAAATGTCTTTATTCCCTTTACTGTCGGCGGCGGAATCCGCACGGTGGAGGATTTCAGGGCGCTGCTCCGGGAGGGGGCCGATAAGATTTCAATCAATTCCTCGGCAATTAACAGGCCGGAGCTGATTTCGGAAGCCGCCGATAAATTTGGCAGCCAGTGCGTGGTTGTCGCTATTGATGCGAAACGCCGGGCGGATGGCAGCGGCTGGAACATCTATAAAAATGGCGGTCGGATCGATACGGGGCTGGATGCTCTCGAGTGGGCTGAGAAGGTGAATAAGCTTGGCGCGGGGGAAATTTTATTGACCAGTATGGATTGCGACGGCACGAAGGCCGGATATGATATTGAGCTGACCCGCCGGATTGCAGAGATCGTTTCAATACCGGTCATTGCTTCCGGGGGAGCGGGTACAAAGGAACATTTTTACGATGCGCTGACCGAAGGAAAGGCAGACGCCGCCCTGGCCGCATCTCTGTTTCATTATAAAGAACTCGAAATCAACGATTTAAAACGTTATTTAAGTGATAAGGGCGTTTCTGTGCGCCTCTGATTTAAAATACGAAAGAGAGGGAGAATTATGGCAGCAATCAGCAATGACTGGCTGGAACCGCTGACACCGGAGTTTCGTAAGCCCTATTATGCAAAGTTATATAAAACGGTTCTCAGCGAATATAACAGCCGACAGATCTATCCGGCGGCAGATGATATTTTTAATGCATTTAGTTTTACGCCGCTCTCTAAGGTGAAGGCGGTCATTCTCGGGCAGGACCCGTATCATGGCGACGGACAGGCACATGGGCTCTGCTTTTCGGTGAAGCCGGATGTTGAAATTCCGCCGTCACTGGTTAATATTTATACGGAGCTTCATGAGGATTTGGGCTGTTATATACCAAATAACGGTTATTTAAAAAAATGGGCGAATCAGGGTGTGCTGCTCTTAAACACGGTGCTTACCGTGCGGGCTCATCAGGCCAATTCCCATCGGGGCATCGGGTGGGAAGAATTCACCGATGCGGCCATCCGTGTGTTGAATGAGGTAGACCGCCCGATGGTATTTATCCTTTGGGGACGCCCGGCCCAGATGAAAAAATCCATGCTGAACAATCCGAAACATCTTATTTTGGAGGCGCCTCATCCAAGTCCGCTGTCTGCCTACCGGGGCTTTTTCGGAAGCCGTCCTTTCAGCCGGACAAACAACTTCTTAGTTGAGCACGGTATTGAGCCGATTGACTGGCAGATTGAAAACATATAAATTGTTAAAAAACTCCTCCCGGAAACCTTGAAACGTTTTCCGGAGGAGTTTTTTATAAGGTATGACCGGGGCGGCAGGGGCGTCGGCTTTTCTTTTACAGGCAGATATGGTAGAATGAAAACTGGCAATGAAATGAAAATTTAAAAATCTATACCGGTGAAGCTGGCTCTATCAAATCGGTATTTAACAAGGTGACAAAATGACGGTTCAACAGTTGAAATACATTATTAAAGTTGCGGAAACCGGCTCTATTACAGAAGCTGCAAAAGCTCTTTTTATATCTCAGCCGAGCCTTTCCAATGCGATCAGAGAAATTGAAAAAGAAACCAAACTGACAATCTTTACCCGTAGCAGACAGGGTATTGCACTCACAAAAGAGGGGCTGGAGTTTCTTGGTTATGCGAGAAACGTGGTGCAGCAGATGGAGTTGCTGGAAGATAAATATATAACAAATTCCTCAGAAAAAATTCGATTCGCCGTTTCTACTCAGCATTATACCTTTACATCGAATGCCTTTGTTGAAATGATTGAGCGGTTCGGGCAGGAACGTTATGAGTTCATTTTGAATGAGACGCAGACAAGGCAGATTATGGAGGATGTGAAAAACCGCTTCAGTGATTTGGGTGTTCTGTTCATAAGTAAGGAAAACGGAGCCGTGATACGAAAAGAGTTGGCGGAACGAAATCTCGTATTTTATGAGTTGTTTACTGCGAAACCTCATGCATTCATGAGTGCTTCCCATCCTCTCGCAGCGAGAAATTCAGTCACGCTGGAAGATCTTAAACCATATCCGCGGCTGAATTTTATTCAGGGCAATTTTGAGTCCTCTTATTGGTCGGAGGAACTGTTCAGTTCGCAGGAAACGGATAAACATATACGCATCAGCGACAGAGGGGCCATAGTTAATCTGATGATAGGTATGAATGCCTATACCATTTCCAGCGGAATATTTCCCCGTTATCTGCAGGGGGATGAAATTATCGCTGTACCGGTGCATGAGGATGAGATCATGCGCATCGGCTATATTTTGAATGAAAAGCAGGAGCTTTCAGAGCTGGGAACAATCTATGTCGAAGAATTACTTAAATATGGCAAAGCATAGTATAAGACTATGTAAAAACATAAAAAGAAAGAATTACCTATGAAAAACGACAGGGCAGTATAATACATTCCGAAAGGAGTGAGTATTATGCCTGCTTATGTAATCGGGAATTTCCTGGTGTATTGTGTGATTAATGCCTTTACCCCCGGCCCCGGAAATATCCTTGCACTTAACACCGTCAACAGCTATGGCTGGAAAAGGGGAAAGCCTTTATTTTTCGGCATTTTTGCGGGATATTATACGGTTCAGATTATCTGTGCACTGTTCGTCTGCGGAATTGGCGCATTCTTGCCGGGGGCGCTGAAAATATTGAAGTACATTGGGGCGGCCTATATTTTCTGGCTTGCCATCCATGTGGCGATCAGCAAGCCAGCAACGGATGAAAGTGCAGAAGGCGCATCCTTCTGGAAAGGATTTATGCTTCAATTTGTGAATGTCAAGATATATATGTTTGGCATTACGGCGCTGACGGGCTATATCACGGATTACAGCACTGCCTTATTCACGCTGGTTGGTGCTGAATTGCTGATTGCTACAATCGGCAGTATTGCTACCAGCACATGGATCGGCATGGGAATCCTGATCCGGAATTTTTATCTGAGACATTATAAGATCATAAACATCATTCTGGCTCTTACCCTGTTGGAGTGCATTTACAGTATATTGAAATGAATAATATCTTCGAGGATAAAAATGTTTAAATGAATTAATTTAGGAGGAAAAAGATAATGGAATTGAAAAAGATGCCCTATGAACTGTCAGTATGTAAAGTCAGGGAATTATGTCCGGAGATACTGGCAGATGAATTCTTTTTTATTGGGAAAACGGATGAGGAGCTTTCACTGGTATGCATGACTGAGCATGTGCCATTAGAGACAGAAGAACGGGATGACGGCTGGAAAGCATTCAGGATTCAGGGTATCCTGGACTTTTCTCTGATTGGCGTGCTTGCTCCGATCGCGGCGATCCTTGCAGATAATCAGATAGGAATATTTGCGGTTTCCACATATAACACAGATTATATTCTTGTAAAAAAAGAGAATTTTGAAAAGGCTTTAGATGTTCTTGTTCATGCCGGATATTCAGTGATATAACATGTAAGGAAGTGAAAGCAGAATGATCATACAGACAGGAATGAGAACCGATATTCCGGCATTTTATTCAAAATGGTTGTTAAATAGAATAAAAGAAGGTTTTGTGCTTGTTCGTAATCCCTATAATCCCATTCAGGTGACGAGATATCGCCTGACACCGGATGTGGTTGATCTGATTGCATTCTGCACAAAAAATCCTGCGCCAATGCTGCCGTACATGGATGCGCTGAAGGCATACGGACAATATTGGTTTATAACTATCACGCCATATGGAAAAGATATTGAACCGAATGTGCCTGATAAAGAAACAGTGATGGAAGATTTTAAGAGGTTATCCGGCATCGTTGGCGTGGACAGCATGGGATGGAGGTATGATCCGATATTTATTGATGAAAAACATTCCGTAAAATGGCATATATCTGAATTTGAAAAGATGGCAGAAAATCTATCCGGTTATACGAAATCTTGTGTGATCAGCTTTATTGATATCTACAAAAAGGTTGAGCGGAATTTTCCAAATGTCGGAGAAGTATCCAAAGCTGACCGAATTGCGATAGGAAAAGCGTTTATCCGAATTGGATTCAAATATGGGATGACGATAAAGCCATGTGCGGAGGGGGATGAATTGGCCGCCTATGGCGCAGACTGCTCCGGATGCATGACAGTAAATACTTTTGAGACAGCACTTCACGCTTATCTTGATGTGCCGAAGAGAAAAAATAATCAGAGAAATGGGCAGTGCGCGTGTCTTCTTGGGGTGGACATAGGTACCTATGATACCTGCGGCCATCTGTGCAAATACTGTTATGCAAATGAAAATGCTGTGCTTGTAAAAGAAAATATGCGAAAACATGATCCCATGTCGCCCTTTTTGATCGGAAAAAGTATGCCGGAAAATGTTATTCATGAAGCGCAGCAGAAGAGCTGGATTGACAGGCAGCTGAGGTTGTTTTGAGAATTTATTGATAGAATGGTGATGAAATATGTTTGTAAACGGTATTGTAATCCCTTTTATATTTCCTCAATTTGAATTAAATCAATATGGCCTTTTTCAAACAAAGGAAGAGATTGATGAATATATTGCTGTAAGAGAACAATTCAAACAGACTCACCCTCCTTACACGCTGGAGGAAGGAGACTTTGTTACTTTTAGACTTCATGAGATATATCTGCAATAAGCTTGATGAATTGGGGTGAAAAAATTGGATCATAAATCAGACAAGGTACCCACGCATATCAGGGTGCGTGGGGCAAGGGTACATAATCTGAAAAATATTGATGTAGATATCCCGTTAAATAAGATTGTCGGGATAGCAGGCGTATCCGGTTCCGGGAAATCCTCCCTGGCACTGGGAATTCTATATGCGGAGGGCTCCAGACGGTATCTGGAGGCGCTTTCCACTTATACGCGAAGACGCATGACACAGGCGGAAAAAGCACAGGTAGATGAAGTGCTGTATGTGCCTGCCGCTCTGGCACTCCGGCAGCGGCCCGGTATTCCCGGAATACGCAGTACTTTTGGCACGGGAACAGAGCTCCTGAACAGTCTTCGGTTAATGTATTCGAGACTTGCAGAGCATCGCTGCCCGAATGGACACTATGTAAAGCCGTCTCTGAATGTGGCAGCAGACCTTGAGCTTGTCTGTCCAGAATGTGGCGAGCATTTTTTTGCGCCGGGTGCGGAAGAACTGGCATTTAACAGTCAGGGGGCATGCAGGCGTTGCGATGGAACAGGAATCGTACGGACGGTAGATGAATCGACACTTGTGCCGGATGAATCCCTTTCCATCGATGAGGGCGCTGTCGCGCCATGGCAGACGTTGATGTGGTCCCTGATGAAAGATATTGCCCGTGAAATGGGCGTCCGTACGGATGTTCCGTTTAAGGAACTGACAGAGAAGGAACGGGATATCGTATTCCATGGACCTGCAGTCAAGAAAAATATTATCTATCAGAATAAGACGAGCGGCGCGGCGGGCGACATGAATTTTACTTATTTCAATGCAACCTATACCGTGGAAAATGCTTTGTCTAAAGTGAAGGATGAAAAGGGAATGAAACGGGTAGAGAAGTTCTTAAGGCAGGGTGTCTGTCCAGATTGCGGCGGAACCAGGCTTTCAGAGGCTGCCCGCGCGCCGAGGCTTCGCGGAATTTCTCTTGCCGAGGCCTGCACCATGACACTTTCTGAATTATCCGTGTGGGTGGAAGGCGTACCGGATTCTCTGCCGGAGGAAATGCGTCCGATGGCAGTCAGTATCTGTGAATCTTTTCAGACTGCGGCAAAACGGTTAATGGATCTCGGGCTTTCTTATCTCACCCTGGATCGTGCCGCATCCACACTTTCCACAGGGGAACGGCAGAGAATGCAGCTTGCGAGGGCGGTCAGAAATCGCACTACCGGTGTGCTGTATGTGCTCGATGAGCCTTCCATCGGTCTGCATCCTTCCAATATGGAAGGCCTGACAGGGGTGATGCATGATCTCCTTCATGATGGAAATACGGTTATTTTGGTGGATCATGATACCCATGTGCTTTCCGAGGCAGACTGGCTCATAGAGCTGGGGCCGGGAGCCGGCGCGGGCGGAGGCACGATCATTGCACAGGGAGAGCTCAGCGATGTAGAAAAAAATCCTGATTCCCGGATTGGCGGATTTCTCACAGGAAAAACAGTGATTGATATGAGGAGGCATATCCTGCCGGAGCAGATGTTTGACCTTGGCACGATTCATTTGTCTACTTCTGATATCCATACTGTAAAACCGTTGGAAGTGGACTTCCCGAAAGGACGGCTGATCACCGTGACAGGAGTTTCCGGTTCCGGAAAAACGACAATGATTCTGGAAAGCCTGATTCCTGCGCTCGAAGCATGTATCAGGGGAGAAAAACTGCCGGAGCATGTGCGGTCCGTCTCGGCAGACGACATTCGTCAGATTAAGCTGATCGATGCAACGCCGATCGGGGTGAATGTCCGTTCCACGGTGGCAACCTATGCCGATGTGCATGATGAACTTCGTAAGATATATGCGAGAACGCCTGACGCAAAGGAAAAGGGATATAAGGCAGGAGATTTTTCCTACAACACGGGAAAACTGCGCTGCCCGGTCTGCGATGGTACAGGCTCCATCAATCTGGATGTGCAGTTTTTGCCGGATGTGGAGATTACATGCCCGGACTGCGGCGGTTCGCGGTATGCGAAGAAAACAAGCCTGATCCGGCGGATCTCAAAAAAGGAAAATAAAGCCTATACTCTTCCTGAACTGATGGCTATGAGTATTGATGAGGCCTTGGATGCCTGTGCGGATCTTCCGAAGGTGGAACGGAGACTCCGGGTGCTGCATGACCTTGGCCTCGGATATCTGACATTGGGGGAAGCGACACCGAGTCTGTCCGGCGGGGAGGCTCAAAGGCTGAAGCTGGCCAGTGAGATGGGAAAGGGGCAGTCAGATTCTGTATTTGTTTTTGATGAACCAACCATTGGCCTGCATCCTCTGGATGTGGAAACGCTCCTGCAGGTATTTCAGAAATTGATTGAAAATGGAGCGACTGTCATTGTGATCGAACATGATCTGGATGTGATTCGTAATGCGGATTATGTGATTGATATGGGGCCGGGAGGCGGTATCCAGGGCGGAAGGATCATTGCAAAAGGTACGCCGCAGGAAATCTGCAGGGATAAGAACAGCCTGACCGGGAAATACCTGAAACGATATGGCCAAAGAATATGGAGCTGACAATTAAACTGCCTGCCCGGATGTTCGTTGATAAGGAAACCTGTTATTACTCGTTGACTTCAAATTGAACAAAAGGCAAATTGAAATTTAAGGAAGGAACACAATGCTTGAAAATATAAGAGATACTCTATCTGATACTGTTTGTAAGCATTATGATGAAGCTAAAACCTATCATGACGGGAAATGGGTAATGTTTGAACCGACTGATACTACTGAATTTAGCGATTATATTAAGCTATTGGCTATTAAAAGAAAAACAAATCGCAAATAAAAGTTCCGGGTTTGACATATAGGGAGGATTCGCATGGATAGAAAAATAATTGAAGATTTTGAAAAGGAGCATCACTATATACTGCCAGAAAGCTATATAAAATTTTTACTTACGTGCGACAATACTCCGCAAAATTATTGTAAGGATTATGGAGATATAAGCCTTTGCTCATTGGAAGAGCTGCCGGAAATGCGCGAACTGCACGAAATGGATAAATATTGCCCTGAGTATATTGCAATCGGTTTTGGCGGCGGCGGAGAAGTTTTGGTCATGAAGCAAGAACGAGACAGTAATACGTTAATTGTTACTGAGGGTGGAAATTTAATTTCAAAGTTTATAACACCTCAATATTGCAAGTTCTTTAATGATTTCTTTATAGATTGGGCAACTCGCAAATGTCCCGCAAGTGAGATTATAAAGAAATTGTAATGGGTGATGCGTTTAGAAAACAATGGAGATTTTGTCAAATCAACCATTTAACGATTGAGTGCAAAATGCCCTAACCATGGGCGTTTTTTTATACACATAAAACGATAGCCAATTGTACCAATCTGAGCCAGCAAGATAGCATGAGCAGGCGGCGTAATTATTTGGCAGAACTTTACATTCAGGTTTATAAATGAATCACGCAATTTGCTCAATACGACTTTTTATCTTTTTAATGTCATCTTCAAGAATATTAACTCGAATTAAAAGTAATTCCTTTTCGTTTTCAACTTTTAGGGCATCATCAAGCTTGCGGCTTAAATCAAGATGAGCCTCTGCAATGATACTGATATTTTTGTTGGTTACATTTTCGAGGGTTGTTTCAATAGAATCAACACGATCAGACAAAGAACCGATATTTTCCTGCATTTGCTGCATATCAATATGTATTTGTTTGATATCATCCTGAATGGGATTTAATAATAACGATATTGCTTGTAAATCTTCATGGGTTAATGACATATTACCAGCCTCCTCAATAATTATATAAAGTATAGCATGTCATTTCCTGAATGTAAAGATTCATCCAGTTGCCAAAGCGTTTTGTATTTTCTTATTTTTATTCATTGAATAAATTGCTTTGAATAAAGCTTTAGAAAAGACATCGACTTAGGTCAACATGAATTGCTGTCCTGATATTTCTATTTTATCATGACAGATTTGTATATATCAATCATCATTCATCGACAGGATTCGACACATAAAGTACATTAATAGAAATGGCATAAATAATAATGCTATATCATTATAAATGTATTGACTTAGCATTGTTTGTTTGCTATTCTTATAGTAGAAATAGAGTGTCTGTAGGAGGTGGCACAAATGGCAAGTACGATTCAAGTAAGAGTAGACGATGATTTAAAAAGAAAGTCAGATGCTTTGTTTAAAGATTTAGGAACAGATACCACAACTGCAATCCGTATATTTTTAACACAGGCGCTGGCAGTAAATGGTTTTCCGTTTGAAATAAAAAGGGCAACTGCAAATTCATATGAAACATTAACAGAACATGAAATATTAGATAAGCTGGAAAAATCGCGTGAGCACGCAGCACAAGGGATGTATAAAGATGCGACAGAAGTTTCTCGTGATATGAGGGCAAAGTATGGATTATAAAGTAGTAGTCACAAGGGATGCAGAAGAGGACTTAGAGCGTTTTATTAAATATCTTATGATTGAGAAAGAGAGTATACAGGCGGCAGAAAATGTACTGAATGATTATGATGCAACAATCGAAAGCCTAAAGCATGTGGCCGGAAGTTTGAAGCTGTGTGATAACCCAAGGCTGCGTCAGTTAGAATATCGTCGCATTAATTTCTTAAATCACAGATATTTTATGTTATATCGCATCGCGGATAAAATAGTATTTGTGGATAATATTTTTCATGAGTTGCAGGATTATGAAAATAAGATGTATTAATCGTAGCATAGAAAAACAAATTTAATTATACAGTACAAAGGGGAAATCGGCTAATGCCGATTTCTACCCATTAAAAAGAGAAATAGAGATACCCTGCAGAAATGCGTGCATTACAACACTTGCATATTCTTCAGGGTATCTCTATTTCTCAGAGT
>NZ_DBGCTU010000034.1:0-82436 GCF_048388605.1 Frisingicoccus sp.
AGATAATAGGCTTCTTCTTCGCTGCTCAACGGTTTTGGAAATGACTGCAAGAAAAAAGCACCCCTATGCGACCTTTATTTTAATGTATGCGCCGCTTTGGGATGCTGTGTCTGTCCCTGACAGTTTACATATTATTTATCTGATAGGTGATATAAATTGTGTCCTGGCCGTCCGGGCTCTCCCCGTTCAACGGTTCTTTATAAAGCCAGCCCGGCTGTCCTGTTCTCGGATGAAAAAAACGACGGCTTTTTTCCAGCGACAGATGCTCGATAGCTTCCGGCATCCGTTTTAAAATCCAGGTGGACAACAGCTGTTTTTTATGAGACGGCAAAATTGCCTCGATTGGATACTGCTCCAACTGCTGCAGACGTTTTTTATAAGTGTATAACGGTGCGCTTGTATCAAACTGCATCCAGAGGCTGTAATCCAGGTCATCCCCCGGGAAAAGAATATGATTTTTCCAGTCAAAAAACATCACGCTGCCGACGGTATGCCCCGGCATAAAAATGGCTTCAATCAAATGATTTTCCTCCGAAGCCTCCTCAAAATCAAAGGTCTGATTGCAGCGCTCCTCCGGCGCATCCAGGTCAAAGGTCTGCCCGTTGATCAGCCAGCAAAACTCCTTCGTCCCCGCTTCATACCATGCCATCCGATCAAAGTCCTCCGGCCAGATTGGCCCCTTTCCCGCAGCTTTCCGCTTTGACTCAAACAGGGCGGCAACCAGCGGTTTCTGATGCTTTTGATAGTCCTTATAGGTTGCCTTATCCGCCGGATTCATCCATACTTTATTGAAAAAACGATTGCCGCCGGCATGATCCGTATGCCCGTGGGTATTCACTACCCGCAGCGGCAAATCTGTGATTTTACGCACCACCGCCGAAATATCGGCAAATCCATAGCCGGTATCGATCAGCATAGCCTGACGTCGGCCGACGATCAGACTGCTGCCCACGCCTCCCGGCTCATAAATATGATAAACATTCTCTGCCAACTGAAAGACTTTAAAATACTCGCCCATACTACCATCCCTCATCTGTCTCAATCCTTTTTGTTTTCAATCTTTTCTGCGAAGCAGATCAAAAGGTGAAAGTTCTATCCCCAGATCCACATAAATCTTCTGTTTCGGATGAGGACAGCTCTCCAATGGCAGGCCTTCCTCATCCGTCATAGCCCGCACTGTCACTTCCTCATTCCGGCCGTCCGGCTTCATAACCTCTATCGTTTCACCCACAGAAAATTTGTTTCTCTGCTCCAGCCCATAAAAGCCATCATCCCGGCGGTCGCCGATCAATCCCAGATAGGTATACGCTTTAATGTAGGTATTATTGTCATAAATCTGCGTATCATGATCCGGCTTTCCAAAGAAAAATCCTGTTGTGAACTGCCGATAAGTACATTTTGCGATTTCTTCCTTATAATATTCCATCCTGCTTCGATAAAGGGCTTCATCCTTCAGATAATCATCGATGGCCTGCCGGTAAGTCCGGGTCACCACCGCCACATAAAGGGCCGTTTTCATCCGTCCCTCGATCTTAAAGCTGTCAATCCCCGCTTCCACCAACTCCGGGATATGCTCGATCATGCACAAATCTTTAGAATTGAAAATATAGGTTCCCCGCTCATTTTCATAAACCGGCAGATATTCGCCGGGACGGGTTTCCTCCATAATGGCATATTTCCATCGGCATGGGTGAGTGCAGACCCCCTGATTCGCATCCCTGCCGGTAAAATAGCTGCTCAAAAGGCAGCGCCCCGAATAGGAAATACACATGGCGCCATGGATAAACGTCTCAATCTCCAAATCCTCCGGAATATTTGCCCGAAGCTCCCGAAGCTCCTCCATCGACAATTCTCTGGCAGAAACGACACGCTTAGCGCCCAGGCTGTGCCAGAACCGGTAAGTCCGATAGTTGGTATTATTTGCCTGGGTACTGATGTGAATTTCAATCTCCGGACAGACTTCCTTTGCAATCTGAAAAACCCCCGGATCGGATATGATAAGGGCATCCGGCCCGATTTCCTTTAATTCATGAAAATAGGCCTCCACACCGTCCAAATCTCCGTTATGCGCCAAAATATTCGCTGTCACATAAACTTTCGCTCCATGGGCATGGGCAAAGTTGATTCCCTCCCTCATGTCTTCCATGGAGAAATTTTTTGATTTTGCCCGGAGACTGAATACCTCGCCTCCGATATATACGGCGTCCGCGCCAAATACGACCGCCGTCTTTAAAACCTCCAGACTGCTGGCCGGAATTAATAACTCTGGTTTTTTCATATTTCTACTCCTCATATACTGCTGCACCGGTGTATTTTCACGCCTTTACGCTGACAGTCATACCGTCGCCGATCGGCAAAACAATCGTTTCCAGTCCGTCCATATGCTTCAATGTCCACAGATATTCCCTCATCCGGCTGTGAATCGTTCGATTCCGGCGCACGACCGCATACCGGGATTCCACCACATCGCCGTCCTGCAGAACATTATCCGACACAAGAATACCTCCCGGCGCCAGAAGTCTTAAAACCTCCGGCAAAAAATGGATATACTGCCCCTTCGCCGCATCCATAAAGATAAAATCATAGGGCCCCTCAAGCCCCTTCAGCACATCGGCGGCATCCCCTTCCAGCAGAGTGATCTTTTTCTCCATGCCGGCCCGGCGAAAATTCTCCCGGGCTATGGGAATTCGTTTTTCATATTTTTCAATAGTCGTTATATGACTGCCCTCCGGAAGACACTCTCCCATCAAAACAGCGGAAAAGCCTATGGCTGTCCCAACCTCCAGAACAGCCCCAGGCTTCTTTATTTTCAACAAAACTCTCAGAAGATTCCGACTCTCCTTTCGGATGATCGGCACATAATCTCTGACAGCCTCCTGTTCAATTGTTCGGACCAGAGGACTCTCATCCTTATCCAGCGAAAGGATATAGTCCAGCATTCTTTCATCAACTATCACTGGCCATTCTCTCCTTCACCCGTATCTTCCGCGTTTTCATCACTGCCCTCTGTATTCTCCCCGGTCTCTTCACCGGTTTGAGATTCCAGTTCCTCCGCCGTCGGCTGCTGCACGACAGAGTTTTTCGCATCTCCCATCAACGCGATCATATCATCGGCAGACATATTAGCTTTCACCACATAAACACCCGGCATAAGATTCGCTTTACTCAAACTGGACTTTAAGATAAATGCCCACTCGCTGTTGATCACGCCTGCATCTTTCAGCTTCTTAGCCACCGTCTTGCTTCCGTCGCCGCTCTGAATCTCAATCCGAACTTCCTCATCATTATATTCAGATACCACCGGTTCCCCAAAAACCTCATATGAAAAATCATAGGCAAACGCCCCGGCACGAAAGAGAATAAAAATGGCTACCACATAGATAATAATATTTACACCAAGTCCTAAAATGGCAGAAATGACTTTCTTCATGTCTGTGTCCTCCTCTAGCTATCCAAAAACGAAACATCAAAATCCAGGCTGTTATAAATCTGCTCCGTCACCCGGTTCATCATCATCGCCAGACTTTGTTCCGCTGTCAGAAACTCTATCACATCTGAATTCTGCAGAATATCCCTGTATTCCTCATTCAATGCCTCCAGCCGCCGCATATCCTCCGGCTCTGACGGCCCATTCTGTATCATAAAACATGCTTTTCGAAACTCATCCACTCTTCGGTTCAACGCCTCATCTCTGACAATTTTTATCTGAAGACGGCGGTATTGATTATACACATTACTGCGTTTAATTTCCCGAATTAGCTGCCGGGTCTGATATTCTACATTTTTCATCCTCCACCGGGCCTTTCTCCTGCATATTTATAATGGTAATGTTAACCATTAGCATTAACATTACCATTATAAAGAATTCTCTTCAATTTATCAAGTCTAAACATCGACTTCCATAATAATTGGAAGAATCATCGGATTTCTCTTCGTCTGCTTCCAGACATAATCGCTGAGAGTATCCCGAATCACACTCTTAATCTTACTCCAGTCGCTGACCCGCCCGTCCAGACATTTCTGCACTGCCGCGTCAACCACTTTGCGGGCATCTTCCATAAGCATCTCAGACTCACGGACATAGACAAAACCTCTGGAGACAATATCCGGTCCGGCCAGCAGCCGATTGTCATATCTGGAAAGGGTAAGCACAACGATAAGCAAACCGTTTTGAGACAACATCTGGCGGTCACGCAGCACAATATTTCCCACATCGCCGACGCCGAGTCCGTCGACCATAATTCCGCCGTGAGGCACCTGGCCGATAACCTTCGCTTTTTCATCCTTTAATTCCAGCACATTTCCGGAAGAAAGAATCAATATATGATCCTTCGGAATACCCATCTTTTCCGCCAGTTTGGCATGCGCTTTCAGATGACGGTATTCACCGTGCACCGGGATGGCAAATTTCGGATGGGTCAGCGCATAAATCAACTTAATCTCCTCCGCACAGGCATGACCTGAAACATGGGTATCCTGGAAGATAACCTCCGCGCCCTTGCGGAACAATTCATTGATAATATTGGACACAGCCTTTTCATTTCCCGGAATCGGGCTGGAGCTGAAGACGATCGTATCTCCCGGTTTAATAGATACCCGACGGTGGGTATTATTAGCCATACGGGAAAGGGCCGCCATCGTTTCGCCCTGACTTCCGGTTGTGATCAGAACAAGCTGTTCATCCGGATAATTCCTCATATGATCGATATCGATCAATGTCTCACTCGGAATCTGAATATATCCCAATTCCGATGCAATGGAAATAATATTGACCATACTCCGGCCTTCCACGATAACTTTCCGTCCGAACTTATAGGCCGAATTGATGATCTGCTGCACCCTGTCCACATTTGAGGCAAAGGTCGCCACAATGATCCGCCCGCTTCGATGCTCGTCAAATATACGGTCAATGGACTGGCCGACCGTCCGCTCCGAATTGGTAAATCCCGGACGTTCCGCATTGGTACTATCCATCATAACAGCCAGCACACCTTTTTTGCCAAGTTCGGCAAACCGCTGCAGATCAATACTCTCGCCAAATACCGGCGTATAATCGATCTTAAAGTCACCGGTATGGACAATAATGCCCTCCGGCGTATGGATCGCCAGCGCCGTCGCATCGGCAATACTGTGATTCGTCTTTATAAATTCAATTCGAAAACATCCCAGATTAATAGACTGACCATGTTTGATCACCTTGCGGCGGGTCGTCTTTAACAAATTGTGTTCTTTTAACTTATGTTCAATAATTCCCATCGTAAGTTTCGTTGCATACACCGGGACATTCACCTTCTTCAAAACATAGGGCAAAGCGCCGATATGATCCTCATGTCCATGGGTAATAACAAAACCTTTAACTTTATCAATATTATTTTCAAGATAGGTGACATCCGGAATAACCAGATCAATCCCCAACATATCATCCGCCGGAAATGAGAGTCCGCAGTCCACTACAATAATACTGTCACCATACTCAAAAGCGGTAATATTCATTCCAATACTTTCCAATCCGCCCAATGGAATGACTTTTACGCCTTCGTTTTCTTTCTTTACTACTTTTGTTTTCAATATTTAACCTCCGATATCATACACAAAGGATGATAGATACTCACGACAAATACGATACGCTTAATAAAGCCTATCGTCCTCTGACCGTTTTTTAGAATTTATCCGTTCACATTTCAATATCAATATCATCCAACATTTCCGAAAACACCCGGGTTATGGCTTCCAGCTCACCGTCGTCCTCTATCTCGCTGTAAATCACATCCTCGGCGTCTTCTTCGTTCACAGTTTCCTTTAAAATAAAAGCTTCCGCTTCATCCTCCATTGACTCCGCAACTAATATATAATTAACGCCATTAATACATGTCTGCTCAATGACATAAAATTCTACTTTCTCTGTATCCGTATAAAATGTAATCTTTTCCGGTTTCTCCGACACTTAAATCACCTGATTTTTCTGTTCATGGGCCATCCGATCCATATATGCCTGCAAAATAAAGGCGGCCGCCATCTTGTCCACATAATCTTTACGATTTTCTCTGCGGACGCCGCCCTCCATAAGAATCCGTTCTGCAGAAACAGTACTCATCCGTTCATCCTGCAAAACCACCGGAAGGCCTGTCCGACGTTCCAACATCTCCTTAAAGGATTCTGTTTTCGCACAGCGCTCTCCCGCATCATTATTCATATGTTTTGGATATCCCAGAACAATCCTTTCCACATTGTAAATTTTTACAAGTTCTTCAATCCTGGCCAGCGTTTTCCGCAGTTTATTTTCGTCTTTTCTGGTAATTGTTTCCAACGCCTGGGCCGTCCATCCGAGTTCATCGCTGACTGCTGCGCCCACAGTCTTTGAACCATAATCCAATCCTAAAATACGCATGGCTTTACTTGAGATTCACATCAATATAACTCTTCAACAGTTCCTCCAGCAGCTCGTCCCGCTCCACCTTCATGATCAGATACCGGGCGTTTTTATAGCTTGTCACATAGGTCGGATCCCCGGACATAATATAGCCGACGATCTGGCTGACCGGATTATATCCCTTTTCCGTCAAAGCGATATAAACCGCCTCCAAAATATCCTTTACAGTTATCTCAGCATTATTACTTACTTTAAAATACTGTGTATTTGCCATGTTCTCCATAAAATCACTTCCTTACACTTACTCACTATATTAATATAAATCATAAAATAATTCAATCAATTATTTCACAAAACACAAAATCTTCATTCTTTACCCCAGTCATTCGACAGCTCACGATGTCTTTTGATCTGATTTTGTCAGATTTTACTCCACATTTTATATATTCCCGACTCTGCCCAGTCCATACCGTTTCGCCATCCACTTCCACTGCTTCTTCAATAAGGACTTCCAGCGCCTTATCCCGACAGTCCTCCCGGTAATCCCGCGACATTTTCTCCGCCAGCCTGAGAAGCCGCCCGCTCCTCTCTGTTTTGACCCGCTCATCTATCTGATCCGGCATAACCGCCGCCCGGGTTCCCTTTCTCGGAGAATACTTGAATATGTGCATCTCTGCGAAATGAATCTGCTCAAGGAAGGCTTCTGTCTGCGCAAATTCTTTCTCCGTCTCTCCCGGAAATCCGACGATAACATCCGTTGTGAAGGCCGGACGGTCAAAATATTTTCTGAGCAGTTCGCACCGCGCCGCATACTCCTCCGGCGTATAGTGGCGATTCATCCGCCGCAGGGTATCTTCACAGCCGCTCTGCAGAGATAAATGAAAATGCGGACAGATCTGCGGCAATTTTGCCAGCCTCTGAGCAAAATCCTCCGTAATAATTCCCGGCTCCAGCGAACCAAAGCGGATCCGCTCAATCCCTTCAACGGCTGCCAGTTTTTCAACCAGTGAAATCAGATCATTTCCATCATTAAAGTCTCTTCCGTAAGATGAAATATGAATTCCGGTCAAAACAATTTCTTTATATCCTGCCAAAGCCAATGCCGAAACCTCCGAAATGATATCTTCCGGCCTGCGGCTTCGCACTCTGCCTCTCGCATAGGGAATAATACAGTAGGAGCAAAACTGATTACAGCCGTCCTGAATCTTAATGTAAGCCCTTGTATGCTCCGAAACCCTTGTAATAGATAACGTCTCATACTCACAGGGCTGGTTAATATCCAGCCAACCGGCGGAAACTGCCTGCGGTTCCGGCTCCATAGCCGCTCCGGCTACCCCCGGCTGCGGTTTCCCGGCTTCCCGCTCCTCAGCAAAATGCTCCACCAAAGATAAAATCTGTCCTTTACAGTTATTTCCGACAATCAGATCAATCGCTTCGTCCGCTTCAACCGCTTCCTTTGCCGCCTGAACATAGCACCCGGCGGCCACAATGATTGCCTCCGGATTTTTCTTTCTGGCCCTATGAAGCATCTGCCTGGATTTTCTGTCAGCCATATTTGTCACCGTGCACGTATTAATAACATAGATATCCGCCTTCTCATGAAAATCCCGGATTTCGTATCCGCCCTTCTGGAAGATTTCTTCCATGGCATCTGTTTCATATTGATTTACCTTACATCCAAGCGTACAAAAAGCGACACTTTTCATCCTGTCTCCTCCAGTTTTGATATTTTCTGACAATTCAGAATATATTTCTTTCTTTTTTCGTCATTTTTCAAAATTATAGTTTTATGTGGGTTAATTTTTGATTAATTTGTCAAATTGTATTGACTTTTTAATTCATAAATTGTATTATATACATATAAAAAATTAAGCTAGCATTGTATTTCAGGGAGGGTTTTTCCAATGCACACAGTTCAAATTAATCTTAATTCCATTGATAAAGTAAAGGCATTTGTACATTCCGTTAACACATTCAATACCGAGTTTGACCTTATGTCCGGCCGGTCCGTGATTGACGCCAAATCCATTATGGGGATTTTCAGTCTGGATTTATCCAAACCGATCAGCCTTACCATTTATAATGATGATGACGCCGAAATTATGGAAAGCCTAAAGCCGTTCCTTGTTCAATAGATAATGTATGAGGGGCTGTCGCATACTGGTATATGCCAGTGATGCGAGGCCCCTTTTTTTGTTCAGAAGCTCCTATATATCAGACTCGCAGACAATCACTTCACGGCCGCGAACCGCTTCTTCCATCATTCCATCAATCACATCCGCCAGATGATGTTCCGATCGTTCAATCACCCGAATACTCGGCTTTGTGACCGGGTGTTTCGCAACAAAAATAGTGCAGCAATCTTCATAAGGCTGAATGGATGTCTCAAAAGCGCCGATTTTCTCGGAAATCTCAACAATATCATTTTTATCAAATCCGATCACCGGCCGGAATACCGGCATGGTACACACTGCATTCGTTGCCGCCAGACTCTGAAGTGTCTGACTGGCCACCTGGCCGATACTCTCACCGGTGATCAGCCCGAGGGCGCCGTCCTCCTTTGCGATCTGCTCCGCAATCCGCATCATATACCGCCTCATGATTATCGTCAGCTCATCATGAGGACATTTTTCATAGATGGCCAACTGGATATCCGTAAAATTAATAATATTCAGCCGAATCGGTCCTGCATATCTGGCCACGATACGGGCCAGATCAACAACCTTCTGCTTTGCCCGCTCGCTCGTATAAGGCGGTGCATGGAAGTAAGTGGCATCAATCACCACACCCCGTTTTGCGATCATATATCCGGCCACAGGACTGTCAATCCCCCCGGACAGAAGAAGCATCGCCCTGCCATTGGTTCCCACCGGCATACCGCCCGGCCCTTTGATACTCTTCGAATAAATATAGGTCTTCTCGCGGACCTCAATATTCAACATTACATCCGGCTTATGGACATCCACCGACATCTCCGGAAACCGCTGCAAAAGATATTCACCGATATCCGCACTAATCTCCATAGATTTTTTCGGATAGCGCTTGTCAGCTCTTCTGGAATCCACTTTAAAGGTAAAATGCTTGTCTTCATAGGCCTCATCTATGTAGTCTCCCACCACTTTTGTTAAATTATCCCAGGATGGATCGTCACAGATCACCACCGGGCATATTGCCACGATGCCGAAGACCCGCGTCAGAGCCGCTGCCACTTCATCATAATCATAATCGCTGAGCATATGAACGTAAATCCGTCCCTGCTGTTTGGTCACATCAAAGGCTGCCGCATCCTTTAAGGCATATTTGATCTGCTTAATCAGTGCATCCTCAAAAAGATATCGGTTTTTCCCTTTTATGCCAATCTCGCCATATTTTATTAAAAAGGCTTTAAACATTACTTTCTTCCTCCCCGTGTGAATCTGCGCAGCATCGGAAGCAGCGCCTCCAGCACCTCGCAGCAGGTATTTAATTCTTCCTCTGTAGTATCATAACACAGACTGAACCGTATTGTCGCATCCAAAAATTTTCTTTCTGTACCAATTGCTTTTAAAGTACCGCTGATGGCCGGATGATTCGACGAACAGGCCGAACCGGAAGACACATAAATTCCCCTCTCTTCCAGCGCATGAAGAAGCACTTCCGCACGAATATCTTCAAAGCTCGCGCTCACCACATGGGGTGCCGGTCCCTGATGCAGATTCACATCCGATACCTGATGGGCAAATCCATTGATCTTCACCCCGTCCATCTGCTCTAAACGGCTCACAAACTGCTCTCTGAGAGTATATAAATTTCTCTGCTTATCTTTAAAATTTTCAAACACACGGCACACGGCCTCGCCAAGGCCCGCGATTCCCGGAACATTTTCTGTGCCGGAACGCATGTCCTTCTGCTGTCCGCCGCCCAAGATCAAAGGCTGAACCTTCACTTTATTTTTAATATATAAAAATCCAATGCCCTTCGGACCGTGCAATTTATGTCCGCTGACCGACATTAAATCGATTCGAAGCTTTGACGGATATATTTCTATTTTTCCAAATCCCTGAATCGCGTCCACATGAAAGAGAATTTCCGGGCTTTTTTTCTTGATCACGGCTCCGATTTCATCCAAGGGCTGAATCGTACCGATTTCATTGTTGACCGCCATAACAGACACAAGAATCGTATCATCCCTGAGCGCCCCTTCCAAAGCCTCCGTCGAAACTATCCCGTGGTTATCCACCGGAAGATAGGTCACTTCAAAGCCCTGCCCCTCCAGCCAGATAAACGGATTATATACCGAAGCATGCTCAATCGACGTGGTGATCAGATGCTTTCCCCGCCGCTTATTTGCCATGGCCGCGCCGATGATCGCCATATTATTCGACTCGGTGCCTCCGGAAGTAAACACGATCTCCTTTTCATCCACCTTCATCACTGAAGCAATGGTCTTTCTTGCTTCCTTCACATACTGCTCGGCAGCAAAGCCCTTCATATGCAATGAAGACGGATTGCCATAATCCTTTGACATCACCTCAACCATCTTCTCACACACGGAAGGATAGACCTTTGTCGTCGCGGCATTATCCAAATATATTTCTTTTGTAACGGCACTGTGGCCCAAATTGATCTCCATATTATTCCTCTTCAAATTCAAACATCAATATGGACAGCATGGTCAATCCTGCCGTCTCTGTTCTTAAAATTCGTTTTCCGAGAGTCACCGGCATGGCGCCGACCGCCATGGCCGCTTTCACCTCAGCCTCGTCAAAACCGCCTTCCGGGCCGATAAAAACCCCGACAGATTTCCTGCCTTTTAATCCGGCGATGATCTCTCTTGTCTTTTTAATACCCTCTGCCTTTTCATAGGGAATCAAAACCCCATCCAGGCATTTGGCATAAGTCAGAGCTTCCGTCAATCCCATCACCGGTTTTACCTCCGGAATCATCCCGCGCCCGGACTGCTTTGCGCCGCTTTCGGCAATCTGCTGCCATCGGGCAATTTTCTTCGATTCTTTTTTCTCATCCAATTTAACGATCACCCGGCTCGTCCGCACAGGGATGATCTCATATACCCCGAGTTCTACGGCCTTCTGGATGATCAACTCCATCTTATCCCCTTTAGGGAGCCCCTGAAAGAGATAAAGCTTTACCGGAAGTTCCACATAAGATTTCCAGGAATTTTCAATGGACAGACAGATTTCCTCCCGCTCCATCGATTGAATCCGACAAAAGTAGTCGGTCCCCCGGCCGTCGCTTAATGACAATTCGTCCCCCGGACGCATCCGGAGGACATTTCTTATATGATTGACATCATTTCCCTGAATGACGATACAGTCTCCCCGCACCTGTGACGGGTCTACAAAAAATCTCGGCATATCATTTCTCCTGTCTAGGCCCTTGCCGTAAAGGATACCCAACCGCCGGAATGAGTCACTTCCATAATCTCAAATCCGTTTTCTGTCAGGGCTTTTCTTACATCTTCTTCCCGTTCATCAATAATCCCGGAAGTTATAAAAAGCGCCCCCGGCCTCATCATTTCTTTTACCACGCCGCTCAGCGGAATGATGATCTCGGCAAAAATATTTGCCAGCACCATGTCAAATTTATGTTCGCCCACCCTATGGCGGAAGTCTTCATCGGAAATTACATCGCCTGTAAGTACCGTATAGACGTCACTCTGAATACCGTTTACCCCGGCATTTTCCAGCGCAGCCTCCACCGCATGCACATCCACATCTGTGGCGGATGCCTCTTTTGCCCCAAGGAGAAGAGCAATGATAGATAAAATACCGCTGCCGCAGCCCACATCCAAAATGCTCTGCCCCGGCTGCATGTACTTCTTTAACTGGGTAATACACAGGCGGGTCGTATGATGTGTTCCCGTTCCAAAGGCGGTTCCCGGATCCAATTCCACAACCAGCGTATCCTCCGGCACATCCTCCACCGTTTCCCAGGTCGGCTTGATAATAATATGTTCGTCTACCTTAAAAGGTTTCCAGTATTTTTTCCAGTTATTCATCCAATCGATATCTTCCGTCTGGGATTTTTCGATCGCAGCCTCTCCGATATCCACGAAGTCGGCCAGTTCTCTGACTGCGGCCTGCACTTCTTCCAGAGTGGAATCATGATCCTTTTCCGGTTCAATATAAAAGGAAATGTAGGCTTTGCCGTCATCCTCCTCCAGATCCGGAAGCAGATCAATAAACATTCTTTTTTTATCCTCCTCGGAAAGGGGAACCTTATCTTCAATTTCAATTCCTTCAATGCCCATCTCGGCCAATGTATAGCTGATCAGATCCACCGCCTCTGTGGTGGTTGCCAGGCGATATTTATTCCATTTCATATTGATCTATATCCTCGTTTTATTCATCCAGATCGTCAAAGGCTTCTTTGACTTTGTCCATAAAGCTCTTTTTCTTTTTACCCTCTTTGCCCTTTGGCTCCTCGGATTTTTCCGATTTATCTTCCTGTGGGCGGATTCCTTTTAAAGAATCATCAAACTTTCGAAGTAATTCTCTCTGCTCGTTATTGAGTTTCTCAGGCACCTGTACCACCAGCGTGACATAGTGGTCACCACGGATATTCTTATTACGGATCGTAGGAACACCCTTGCCTTTCAGGCGAATCCGCGTATCCGTCTGGGTTCCCGCTTTGATTGTCTGGGTGACATCGCCGTCCACTGTCTTAATCGTGATTTCTCCGCCCAATGCCGCCTGAACAAAGGAAATCGGCATCGTAGAATAAATATCGTATTCCTGACGACGGAAAATCGGATGGCGATCCACAGTGACATTGACAAGCAGATCGCCGCGGGCGCCGCCGTTTGTTCCGGGTTCTCCTTTGCCGCGAATACGCACGCTCTGACCGCTGTCGATACCTGCCGGAATTGACACTTCAATCGTCTTTTTATTCCGAATGTAACCGGTTCCGCCGCAATCCGGACATTTATCCTTAATAATCTTACCGGTTCCATGACAGTCCGGACATGTCTGAACATTTCGAACCATGCCGAACAGAGACTGCTGTGTATAGACAACCTGTCCCTTGCCGCCGCACTTGCTGCAGGTCTGCGGCTGAGTTCCCGGTTTGGCGCCGCTTCCATGGCAATGCGGACACTCGTCTTTTAAATTCATCTCGAACTTTTTATTAACACCAAATACGGCTTCCATAAAGGATATCCGCACGTTGATTCTTACGTTAGCGCCCTGCATCGGGCCATTATAGGCGCCTCCCCGGCTGCTCCGGCCGCCGCCGAAGAAATCACCGAAAATATCGCCGAAAATGTCACCCATGTCCGCCGCGTTAAAATCAAATCCGCCGAATCCTCCGGCGCCGCCGCCCTGTTCAAAGGCCGCATGACCAAACTGATCATACTGGCGACGCTTCTCCGCATCACTCAATACCGCATAAGCCTCCGATGCCTCTTTAAATTTTGCCTCTGCCTCTTTATCTCCAGGGTTTATATCCGGATGATACTTTTTAGCCAGTTTACGATAAGCCTTCTTTAACTCATCCTCTGTGGCTGACTTTGATACACCCAGAACCTCATAGTAATCTCTCTTCGTCTCTGCCATATCCAATCACCTTCTTTTATAACGTAGCGAAAGAGGACGCCCCGACACCGGAAAAAATGCCGGTGCCGAAACAGCCTCTTTATCTATCTTTGGTTATACCCAACTCTGTCTATATTACACTTCTTTATAATCTGCGTCAACCACATCGTCGGCCTGATAGCTGCCGTTTGCATTCTGAGAAGGATTTGGTCCTGCATTCTGTCCTGCGGCTGCGCCGGCTGCTTCATACATTTTTGTAAATACGCCCTGTGCAGATTCCATCAATTTTTCTTTGGCAGCTTTGATTTCATCCACATCCGCATCGGACATGTTGTCAATATTTGTTCTCTCAAGAAGAGCTTTCATGTTATCGATTTCAGCCTGAACCTTTGCTTTGTCGTCTGCGCTGACTTTGTCGCCAACCTCTTTCAAAGCTTTTTCTGTCTGGAATACCATAGCATCCGCATCATTTCTTGCTTCGATACCCTCTTTACGTTTCTTATCCTGAGCTTCGAATTCAGCTGCTTCTTTGACAGCCTTATCAATCTCGGCATCGGACATATTGGAACCGGCTGTGATCGTGATGTGCTGTTCTTTTCCTGTTCCTAAATCCTTAGCGGATACATTAACAATACCGTTGGCATCGATATCGAAAGTAACTTCAATCTGAGGGATTCCTCTCGGAGCCGGTGCGATTCCGTCTAACTGGAAGCGGCCGAGGCTCTTATTATCTTTAGCGAACTGACGCTCACCCTGTACAACGTTGATATCTACGGCTGTCTGATTATCTGCCGCTGTAGAGAAGATCTGGCTCTTCTTTGTTGGAATGGTTGTATTTCTGTCAATCAGGTGTGTTGCGATTCCGCCCATTGTTTCGATGGACAATGTCAGCGGTGTAACATCAAGAAGAAGGATATCTCCTGCGCCTGCATCACCGGCCAGTTTACCGCCCTGAATGGAAGCGCCGATGGCAACACATTCATCCGGATTCAGGTTCTTGCTCGGCTCTTTGCCTGTCAGCTGTTTTACTTTATCCTGAACAGCCGGGATACGTGTGGAACCGCCGACAAGGAGAACTTTGCTCAGCTCGGAAGCTGTAATGCCTGCATCTCTCAGCGCATTCTGAACCGGAATGATTGTTCTTTCAACCAGATCTGCTGTCAATTCATCGAATTTCGCACGAGTCAGATTCATTTCAAAATGTTTTGCACCTTCTGCCGTTGCTGTGATGAAAGGCAGGTTGATGTTTGTATTGGCTGCGCTGGAAAGCTCTTTCTTTGCTTTTTCAGCGGCTTCTTTCAAACGCTGCATAGCCATCTTATCACCGGAAAGATCAACGCCTTCATTGCGCTTAAATTCATCGATCATATACTGAGTCAGCTTGTTATCAAAATCATCGCCGCCCAGGTGGTTATCGCCGGATGTTGCCAGTACTTCGATAACGCCGTCACCGATCTCAATAACGGAAACATCAAATGTGCCGCCGCCCAAATCGTAAACCATGATCTTCTGTTCATTTTCATTATCAAGGCCGTAAGCCAAAGCTGCTGCGGTTGGCTCGTTAATAATACGTTTTACATCAAGACCTGCGATCTTGCCGGCATCCTTTGTTGCCTGTCTCTGAGCATCATTAAAGTAAGCCGGTACAGTGATCACTGCCTCTGTGACTTTTTCACCCAGATAGCTTTCTGCGTCCGCCTTCATCTTCTGAAGGATCATTGCGGAAATCTCCTGCGGAGAATATTTCTTATCGTCAATCGCTACTCTGTAGTCAGAACCCATATGTCTCTTAATGGAAGAAATGGTCTTATCTGCATTAGTTACAGCCTGACGTTTTGCCGGCTCACCGACAAGCCGTTCGCCATTTTTCGTAAAAGCAACAACCGATGGTGTTGTTCTTGCGCCTTCTGTGTTTGCGATAACTACCGGTTTGCCGCCTTCCATAACTGCTACACATGAATTTGTTGTTCCTAAGTCAATACCAATAATCTTACTCATAATTATTTCCTCCTAAATATCTGCTAATATCTAAATTGTTGTTAATAGACTTTTTTTATTCAGCAACCATCACCATGCTGTGACGGACTACTTTATCTTTATATAAATAACCCCGCTGTAATTCCTGGGTTATAATACCGGATTCATATTCCTCGCTCGGCGCCTGCATCACGGCATTGTGGAAATCCGGATTGAATTCCACGCCGACCGCTTCAATGGCTGTAACTCCAAGGCCTTCAAGCGTTGTCATCAATTGCTTGTAAACAAGCTCAATGCCCTGAGCAAAGGATGTACTCTTTTCCTCTTCCGTCATCGCCGCAAGTCCCCGCTCGAAATTATCAACGACCGGAAGCAGTTTTTCAATCACATCCGCTGCGCCAATGCCGTACATCTGCTGTTTTTCCTTTTCCGTCCGTTTGCGGAAATTATCAAATTCAGCCATCTGACGTATCAGGCGGTCATTTAATTCGGCAATTTTTTCATCTTTTTTATCTTTCTTTTCTTTATGGAAAAAGCCTTTTTTCTTTTCTTCCTTCTGTTCAGCTTCTTCTTCCGGAGCTTCTTCCTTTTCAGATGCCTCTGCCTTTTCTTCGGATGTCTCATCCTCCGCTTTATTGTCCTCTGCAGCTTCTGCCTCCGCGGCTTCTTCCGCAGTTGTTTCTATATCTTCTTCCTGAATTTCTTCATTCATCTTTTCCTGTTCTGACACTTCACATCACCTCTTACTTTTTCTTAAATATATCATCCAGCTGGTTCATCATCGTTTGAAGATTACCAACAACCTTTTTATAATCCATCCGCTTCGGCCCGATAATACCAATCGTCCCCTGAACCCCTTCTTCCAGTTCATAGGTGGCCGTGACAATGCTGCAATCCTTCATCGTGCTTACCGGAGATTCGGAGCCGATATAAATCTGAATCGGATTTTTATTTTCCTCACCGGAATCCTCCTGGTCAACGATCAATTCACTCAGCGCTTTCTTCTCTTCCATCGTATAGAGCAGCTCGCTGGCCTTCTCCCTGTCGCCCAATTCCGGATATTTCAGAAGATTTGTCGCACCGCTTGTATAGATTTCCAAATCATCCTCTTCCTGAATCGCCACGGCGATCGCATCGATGATATGCCCGATGATCTGGCCGTAACCTTCGGCCTGGGCTTTCATACGCTGAATCAGTTCCATGTTGATCTCCTGGAGATTTAACCCCTGAAGAAATGTATTGATCAAAATATTCAGCTTGGCGACTTCATCCTCGCTGACCCGCTCATCCACTTCGATCAGCCGGTTCTTGATCAGATTACCCTCCAGCATGACTACGACAAGCAGTTGATTTTCTTCCACCCTGGAAAGCTGAATAAATTTTAATTTATTCCGTTTATACTGGGGCGCCGAGATCATCGTTGCATAATTCGTATTCACTGCCAGAAGCTTCGCCACATTCTTCAGCAGATGGTCCAGCTTATCCGCCTTTTCGATAAGAACATCTTTCATCTCATCGACTTCGGCGATCTTTTCCTTCATCAGATTATCCACATAAAAGCGATAACCCTTATCTGAAGGAATACGCCCTGCGGAGGTGTGGGGCTGAACAATGTATCCCAAATCCTCCAGATCGGACATCTCATTTCGAATCGTTGCCGAACTGAGATTCAAATCCGTATACTTCGAAATGGTCCGGGAACCCACCGGTTCGCCGGTAATCAAGTATGTTTGAATAATACTGTTTAAGATCTTTATCTTTCTTTCATCCAGTTCCACCAGACCACTCCTTTCTGTTTTATTAGCACTCAATTGGCTAGAGTGCTAATATCTATTCACTAAGATAGCACTATCATTCCCATTTGTCAATAGTTTCAAAAATTATTTTTAAAATTATTCCTATCTATGCTATACTCTACTTTGTGAAAGGATTTCTTCCATATAAAAATATAATTTTAATCAGGAGTGTGAATAAAATGTCTATTGAACGTGCAAGAGCTTACTTTAAAAAATATGATATGGAAAATCGGATTCTGGAATTTGATGTATCCAGCGCCACGGTGGAACTGGCCGCCCAGGCCCTTTCCTGCGAACCGGCCCGCATCGCCAAATCCCTGTCATTTAAAATTGACGAGCGGACACTGTTGATCCTGGCAGCCGGGGACGCCAAAATCGACAACAAAAAATATAAAGCCGCCTTCGGCGCAAAGGCAAAAATGCTGTCGCCGGATGAGGTCGTGGAACGCATCGGACATGCCGTCGGCGGCGTCTGCCCTTTCGGCATTAACGAGGGTGTCGAAGTCTATCTGGATGAATCCATGAAACGCTTTGACTATATGTATCCGGCCGCCGGAAGCAGCAACAGCGCCATCAAGCTGACCATCCTGGAGCTGGAACAATATTCCGGCTATAAAGCCTGGGTTGACGTGTGCAAAATTCAATAAGAGTCATTTGACAAATATCGACCATCCTTTATACTTAAAGGTAAAGGGAGGGGATATATTTGAATAGACCAAATACACTTTTAAAAGTCGTAAGTATTCTCTATATTGTTTTTAACATCATCGGCGGAATTATGGTCGTTGCCGGTTCGCTGGGACTTGGCGTCCTGATCGGCGGCGCCGCAGGCAGCGTTGGCGCCGGGGTGGCTCTGGCTGCTTTCTTTATGGTTTTCAGCCTGATCAGTATTATCCTCGGACTCATCGCCGGATTTGCCGGACTGAAAGCTGAAAATCTTGGACTTTGCAAAACATTAGGTATTATCCTGATTGTTTTAGCCGCTATTTCCACCATCAATAATCTCGCCGACGGGGAAAGCATTATTTCATCCCTTATCGGCCTGATACTCCCTGTGCTGTACACCGTTGGTGTTTTCAAAGAAATTAATTCATAAATAACTTTAAAAAGCGTTGGCTCGCAAAACCAGCGCCTTTTTTCGACATATATATCCATGTTGAGGTGATACTTATGAAAATAGCTATCTGTGATGATGATTACTCAACCTGCAATTTTATCGAAGAAACAGTGATCAAAGGGAGGGACGCTCTATCAGAAAAATAAAAATCAACCAAATGGTAAAAACCTTCATCTCATGGATGATTTGTTTTAATGTATTATATATTATCTCTTTAAGTATAAATAAACATCTATCTGGCTATTCAGCTTTTATATTCGATGTTTTATTTGTACCACTTGTTGTTTTTATTATGTGGAAAATGATATCCAGATCAATACCTGCAAACATATTCATTCCAAAAGCTGGTATTTACTTACTTATTGTTTTTTTCGCTTTACAAATTATAGACAAAATTATTGGACAATGTATTTTACCTTCTATTTTCCCATCTGCCTTTAACTTTGTGACAGATATGCCGAACATCACAACAGAATATCTCATCAAATGGATTTATAGTAACATAAAAATGAGTATAATTTTTATCTCTTTAATTTACCTTCATTTAAAATATGTTGTCACAAACAATCCATTTGAACATAGGGAATAAAAATTGCTATATAATACATTACAATGATTGAGGAGAAAATAAAAACTACTATGTATCATGAATTCTTTAAGATTGCTTTGATTTCACTTGTTTATATTCTTTATATAGTATATCTATATTATAAAGCAAAAAATAAAAACAAATCTACAGACATTTTGGAACTTATTATTAAACCGTCCGAAGAGCAAAAAAGGGTGATTTTTTCTTTAGGCATTATAAACATTATCCTTATCATTTTATTCATTCTATTCAGTATAAATTTTAATATGGATATCAATACATACACAAAAATCAGAATTTTAACCTTAAAACAGTCCAGACCGATTTTAATCATAGCAAGCGGCTTTTTGCTTTGGTATTTTATAAATGCCTTACAACCCACCGTATTTTACCAAAACAGTATTCAATATCAAGGAAATCGTATAAAATGGACAGATATTTATAAAGTTAAGAGATTAAGTGATACGAAACTAAAAATATATTATAAAGATAAAACCAATGCCTTCATTAGTATTTTACACTCTTCTGAGCAAAAAAAGATAATAGACCAAATTGTTATGTCAAAAAAGGAATAACTATTTTATAAAACTTTCACCCATGCGTTCATCCCGCATGGGTATACCCTTTCGGGCACACCGTAATACATGCCCCTACGGGGCGGGCGCGCTTCATCAGGCTTTGCGCGATAAGGTAAATTTTTTCAGGCTAAACAGCGCCCCCAGGCATAAAGCCAATGCGATCATATCGTATTTGATCTGCATAAATTTCATTTCCTGCTGCATGGCGGTCTTTTCCATATCGGCGGCGTTGACCACCTGAAGTCCAAGCGTAGCCAGCCGCTTGTCGTTCATTCCATCCAGATCTTTTCGTTTCATCAATACCCGCACAGTCCCTCCGCCTTCGGAAAGCCGAACACTGTCGGAGGCACAAAAAGCCAAGGGCGTATCATTTGGAAGTTTTTCTGAAAGAACTCGGATTTTCGCCATTCCGGTTTCCTCCTGCTCTCCAAGTATATATTCCGTCTGATAATTTTCTTCGATTTCTGTCTTCTGAAAAGCCTGCAAAAGCTGTTCACCGGCGGTTTGATTCAGATAAATGGTCTTCATCGCGCTCTCCTCCGAAACTCCATAGGCGAAAATCAGATAGTCTTCCGAAAGTTCCAGACATTCCACCGTCATCTCTCCCTCCGGGGCCTTCAATGCCAATTGGGATGTTCTCTGCCGGCTTATAGCGCCCGTATCCGGAATAGATTCGATACCATTCATCTGATAAGATGTCAGTTCATCCGCAGCGCCGTTTTTTACAACGTATTCCGCCGGACTTTTTACCAGGCTGTACACCTCTATTCCGCCATGAATGGCATCCGCCAAAAAGAAAATCCCCGCCAGAAAAAACAGAAACATTACTTTTACCCTGTCACTTTGTTTTCTCAATCTCCAGAATTCACGCCACCACTTCATTCACTCTCTTCCTCCGCCTCGTCCTTCCGGTTCCGCTTTATACTTTTGAGGACGATAGTCACGACAAAAACTACCAAAATGCCGCCGATCACAGCCATCACCGTCCACCACTGGCCGGTATCATCGGTTTTCATTTCTTCCTTATTTGAAAACGGCGTTTTGATTGTCGTTGAGATATCCATTTTTTTCTCATATTCTTTTCCGTTTTCATCTTCATAATAGCAGGTCACCGTGCCTTCCGTTCTGCCATAGAGGTTTGCACCGGATAAACCGGAAACATTTACCTTTGTACTTCCGGAGGCCGTTTTTCCCGCCTCAATATTGCCGATAAAAAGCGTCCCTTCTGGCGCAAGGCCGTCCGCCTCAATGACTGCCCGCACATTATAAACCGTTCCCCGGCCAAGATTCATTGCCTGCATCTGGACATTCACCACGTCGCCCACCTGTACTTCCGCATCCAGCACCGGGGTGTCAAATTCCATCTTTACTGCCTGGGCAACCATCATCTTGATCTTTCCGCTGGCGGACTGGGAAGCCGCCTTAGAATCTGCATAGTCCATACTCACCGTCAAGCCATAGGCTCCCGGCGCAGCCGAGGCCAGAATCTTATATTTGTAACTCACCACGCAAGTCTGCCCTGCCGGAACAGAATCGACATAAACAGTATCCGTCGGACTGAGAAGGTTTAAAGATTCGCCCTCATCACCGATGGTTACCGTCATATTCCGAACGGATTCCGAACTGCTTGTATTCCGCAAAGTAATATCCAGGGTCACTTCATCTCCGGCCTGAATGTCTTCTTTTGAAGAGGTACAGGACTGCACGATCATCTTCGGTGCAAATGTGGGCGCTTCCGAACCGCCTCCGCCGCCGGAAGATGCACCGCCAGAGCCTCCGCCGGAGGGCCCTGTAACGTCAACTGCACCATTCAGATCGTCCTTCGGTTCCTCTGCCGGCGGTTCCGTGGTTGGTTCTTCTTTGGTTGGATCTTTGGTTGACGGTTCTGTTGTCGGTTCCTCTGTTGAGGGTTCCCCTGTTGACGGCTCTTCGCTGGACGGCTCAGTGGCCGGAGTTTTTTCATCCGTGATCGTCACTTTGACTGTAAACTCTTTATGTATCGGACCGCCGTCTGCATTTTCCGCCTGCACCGTCAAAATCACCGGATACTCACCGTTTTTTCTGTCGCCTTTCAGCTTCAGATCAAAAACCGCCAGATAACAGTCGGCGGTTTGCTCGCTGCCGTTGATTTTTTCCCGGGTGAGAGAAAATTCTTTTTCATAGGTATCCGAAACAAAGGGAATATCTTTACCGTTTCCCAGATTCAAGGAAACTTTCAAAATATTATTTTTTACCGAATCGGCATATACCAGCGGAACAACCATATGGGCCGTATCATTTTCCACCCTTGGCCGATATCCGTCTTTATAGGTTTTATCCATCCCCGTATAGAGATTTTCTTCGTCAACCTCAATCTCCGGTATAACCTCCGGGGCCGCCCAGGCCTTCATGACAAAGGCATCTGCCAGTATCCCCACTGCACAGAATATCCAAAAAATTTTTTTCAAAATTCTCATTTCCATTTTTCCTCCATTTCATGGACATCATCGCACAATTCTTCGATATCCTGTACGTTATGGCTGGCTAAAAGTATGGCTTTGCCCTGATTTTTTAAATCTTTCAGCAGCTCCCGCATCTGTGCAACTCCTGTTTTATCCAGCCCGTTAAAGGGTTCGTCCAATATAAGAACTCCCGGATCTTCCATAATCGCCTGGGCGATTCCGAGCCGCTGACGCATTCCGAGGGAGTATTTGGACACCGGCTTTTTCATCTTTGGATTCAGGCCGACCTGTTTCAGAGTTTTTATAATTTCCTCCTTGCCAATCCGGGCTTTCAATGACGCTAAAATCTTCAAATTCTTAAATCCGCTCAAATTCGGCAGAAATCCCGGCGTTTCGATGATAACACCCAGTCTGTCCGGAAAATCACAGTCTTTTCCGACCCGCTGTCCATTGACAACAATATTTCCCGAATCCGGCTTCATAAAACCACAGATACATTTCATCAATACCGTTTTTCCACTGCCGTTATTGCCGACAACACCGTAAATTTTCCCCGGCGGTATCGTCAGATTCACATCCTTCAGGACATGCTCTTTTCCAAAGGATTTATAGACATGCTCCACGATAATTCCTGTTTGCTGCTCCATTTTCTCACCCCGAAAATTACTTTTGTGTCCCCGTGAAATCAAAGGAATAATTTCTGATCTTCCAGATGGAAAGTCCGAACAAAGCGAGGCTTCCCAATGCAAAAAAAACGTAAGACACCCACAGCTTCGGCAGATTGTCATAGCCGAAATTGTGCATATAATAGGTTGCATGGTTCAACGGCGATATCCAGCCGAAAACAATGTTCGCCGTCTTTCTCTGCTCCTGGGATAAATGCAGTATTTTTGCGATGAGTTCCGGATTCATAAGAAACCCGAAACCGCTGAAGATAATGCCGCCCACCATGCCGCCGTTTCCTTTCCAGAGGTTCAGATAAAGGATCAGGCTGGCCATCAGCACCGAATATCCGGCCATCAGACCGAAAATATGTATCATACATGTATAAGGGAAAGAAAGCTCCAGCACCTTGACAAAGGCGGGAACCGCAATTTTTTCTCCGATACTCGAATAGCCCAGTATGGCCGCCGTATCACTCCAGAGGTTTGCCGTGTAGGCTCTTGCTCCCGCCAGCACACAGGTGGAAAGGAGGATAAAGCACATAAACCCCATGGTCGCCAGAACAAGATATAAAATCTGTCCCAAAAGCCAGACTTTGCGGTTGATCCGCACAAGAAAGAGGGGCACCTCATTTCCCAGATTCGGCATATCAGCAAACAGCAGCAAAAGCAATAAAGAAATGACCAGAATCGATGTTGCATCACCGAAAGTCCATATAAACGGCTCCAATATCTGAACAATCGTGTCATGCTCTTTTGCAAAAACAAGCACCTTATCTGAAAGCAGAAAGCAGACGACAAAGCCCAGGGCGAAAGCCAGCCAAATTTGAGGATTTTTCCGCCACCGCCGGAAATTTGCCATGGCCACCAGCCAAATCTGCCGAATTCTATACACTTTCGATACACCTCCTGAGAATCAAGTCATAAACGCAGAGCAGAACAAGGATAAGTCCTGCCAGAAGGAACACGATTCCCCACTCATTAAATATCCACGTGTGCTCCGGCGCCAGCCATTCATAAGGATATAAACAGTAAAGCGACTGGAAATAGCGCTCGTGCAAAATAACCATGACATAATAAAATACAAAAGCCCCGCCATAAGCGATGTAGCGGCTGTCTGACATAGCAGCCAAGACGGCTGCCACAACTGCCCAGAGCATCCCTGATACAAAAATCAGAAGGGGACTCCACTGAATATTTTCATCATTTTTCAGAAGAACATAAATCCAGCTTCCCAGAAGTTCCACCGCGCCACCGCTCAGACCGCTGGCAAAAAATTTCCCGAATATATAGGACGCCACCCCGGTCCGGGGCAGATAAGCTTTGATAAAGCCGCTCTGATAATCTGCCAGCCAGGCCGTTGAATAGGGCAGCGTACATAAAACCGGGACAGTCATCCGAAAAATATCTGAATCAAAACCCGCTGCAAATAATATTCCGATTTCCAGCAGAACACCCACAATAAAACCCCCGGAGCAAATGGCCCGCCCCACATCCGTTTCGAAACTGTTCATATTTAATATCCCAGACTCCTGTCGATCACTGAACCGTCAATGGCGTTAATTGTCATAATGCCACCCTTATATTCCATGCCGTACTCATCTGTCACTTTTCCCTGAAAATCCCAAACCGGTACCATCAGCCCCGTATCATAACTGTCTGCTTCACTGATTCTCGCATAACCAAGGACAACCCGGTCGATTTCGATAGCCACATTGCCATCCACCTCTGAATCCGTTTTTGCATTGGCAATCATCACCATCTGCTCAAAAGTACCCCTGACCTCGTCAAAGCTTTTCATATTTGAGTTTTCCACAACGGTTTCCGTGACTTCCAGGGGCGCATTATAATCAAATCCTACAATGCCCGAATCATTCACCCGAATTTCAATACATTCAAGCGGCCAGTCCTTCTTCACATAATCATCGCCGTTCCATCCCTCTTCATGCTTGCCTGTCGAATCAAAGGTTGTAAACACACCATTTGTACTGCGCATATAGCGGAAGATGTAGAGCTTTCGATATCCCGGTTCTCCATCTCCGCCCTTTCGAATATCCGGAATCTCAGAATACAGGCCGCCCTCATACCACTGATAAGTATCGCTCAGCCCCAGCTTCTGCATTAAATCATCTGCCTTTGTCCGTGCTTCTTCCTCGGAAATGGTTGTCGGCTCATCCGTATATTCAACAAAGGACACTTCTCCGCCCAGCATCTGTTCCGCATAATCCTGCGACCGATCTTCATCCGCCGGCCATACGCCGCTGACAATGTCATCCAGCGCTGTTATCTCCACGATTGCTACTGATGTAAAGTCATATCCGTGCCTTCCCCGCCGATAACTCAGCTTATTGCCCCGCTCGTCATTATTCTGGGCAGTGATTGAAATATAGTTGTCATTAGCCCCGTTATTGGCTGCATAAAAAATCTCACCGTTTTGATTCAAACTATATTCCCATCCATAGAAATCCTCGCCGCCGGCCTTTTCCGTCATTTCCGCTGTCGAATGAAGGAGTCCGTCAGATTCATTGCCTTCCCACACCGGCTGCTCCGGCGCATTCTCATAATCCTCCTGCAGTTCGTCAATATACTGCTGATATTCTTCAATATATCCATCCTTATCCGATTGATCACTGTTTCTCACCGTCTCCAACTCGGCTTTACAATATCTGAGTTCTTCCTCGATTTCACTTCGCGTCTTCACGCCCAGCGTCACTCCGGCATCATATAAGGTTTCTCCGGCGGTCAGCTCTGCAAGCACCTTATCCAAAAACTCCTGACTGATCCTCTTTTGCTGAACCCGGAACACAGACATTTGCTCTGCCTGAGGAATATCTACCTTCGCGTTCACATTTACCGAAACACCGAGAGAGTCATCGGAAAGCGTTGTCTGATAAGTTTCATAAGCCCCGGCGATATTCTCCATATTCACCGCGCTCTCCCCTTCTTTTTTTGCTTCCTCAATCAAATGATCCATATCTTTATTGACAACCATCGAGGAATCCGGATTTTTCTGACACCCCGAAAGCAGCATCGCCGCAGCCACTATGCAGACAGCAATGCGTGTATACCTTTTCGCACGAATTTTCATTACTCATTTCTCCTTCCGCTTTATATGTAAAAGAACCCATATCAGGATTTGTATGATACTATCCTAACATGAGTTCCTACATCAAGTATTCATCGTTTTTTAAACAAATTGTAAATTATATCTGCTATTATAGATGTGAAATAATAATATATTTACCTGGGGAACCGGGGGACGTGCTCTCACCCAATCCGAGACCTTACGGAGGGTGGTGATCATTATGAGTACATATGAGGAATTAAGCCTGATTGTAAGCGTTGCCTTGCTAATTGTAGCCATTCTGAACTATACACATAAGAAATAGCCGTCCTGCTCTCGTCAAAGTTTAGGAACGGCTATTCTTATAGCAACTATTAAATTTCGCCGGGTCGGGTGATACACGCTCACCTTCCGGCTCCCTTGTTAAGTATATTATACCAAATATACCGAAAATGTCAAAGGCAATTCACAAATTGTAAAATCATCCGGGTGCCTTCCCCTTCTTTGCTGTCAATCCGTATCGTTATATGATGACGTTTGGCGATCAGGGCCGTCAGGGCAAGGCCAAGACCGGCGCCGCCGCTCTTCCGGCTTCTGGATTTATCCACCATATAGAAGGGTTCCATGATTTTTTCCTGCTCATCCGCCGGAATTCCCTGTCCGAAATCCTGAACTTCAATGCAGTGTTCATAAGCCCGGAGAATGATTTTCCCGCCCGGCTCGCTGGCTTTCACTCCATTGTCGATCAGATTGATCAGCACATCCGTCATTAAATCCAGGTCCATCGGGAAGTGTTCTCCCTGCTGAATACATTCCAGGGTTATCTGTTTTTCCTCTAAAATCACCCGGCAGGCAGCAGATGCCGCTTCAAACAGTTTCTCCACCGGCGTGTCCGTCAAAATCAGCTCGGTTTCCCGGTCCAACTCCAGAAGTACCATCATCTTTTTGGACAGCCGTTCCAGACGGCCGCACTCTTCATAAATATAGAGAAGAGCCGTTTCCTGATTTTCCGGGCTGAGTTTGGTTGAAAGCAATGTCTGGGCGTAACCCGACATGGCTGTCATCGGTGTTTTTAACTCATGAGTCAAATTTCCCATGAACAAAGTTTTCCGGTGTTCAGACTCCTCCAGATCCCGTGTACTCGTCTCCACAGCCTCCGCCATTTTATTAAAACTCTCCTCCAGCTCTCCAATTTCATCCTTTCGCCGGACAACCACTCTCTGATCATAGTTTCCCTCGGCCAACCGCTTTGTCGTCTCATTCAATTCCTGAAGCGGCTGAAGAATATGTTTTAATACAACATACAAAATCAGCATGGTTACAGCCGTAATTCCTAAAGTGATCGCCAGAATATAACCGGTAAGTTGATGTATACTGTCCTTCATACCCTCCATCGACACCATACAATACAGAATGATGTCACTCTGAACATAAGTATTAAAGACCACATAATCCCCTCTTCCCCGGGAATAATCTGCATAACCTATATTATATTTACTGTGACTGGTATATACCATCCCTGAAAGTTCCTCTAAAGAAAGGGACGTGTGATTATAAATTTCCTGAACATCATACCCTTCTTCCTCACTCCCGGTCTTCAAAAAGCACAGGATATTTTGATATTGGGGATTTCTGTCTTTTTTCAGGTTCTTAAAAAAATACTGGAGGTAAACTGCCTTTGTCTCCGGGGCAACTCCCTTCTCCAGTCCCTTCTCTAATTCATTAACAACCCCGTAAAAATCCTGATACGCCTGAATCATCGCTTCATTTCTGAGGCTTTTCCCGGTAACTCTCAAAATCAGGACATCCGCAAGCAAAGACGCCGCCAAAAGGGCAATACAGCTGATCCACAAAATTCTTGTCCTTAATTTCATAGTTATTCCTCCAGACGATATCCCATTTTGGATATGGTCTTAATATGGTCCGCCAGACCGAGTTTTTTACGCAGCTGTCCGATATGCACATCTACTGTCCGGGTTTCCCCCATATACTCAATTCCCCAAACCATGCGCAGAAGATTTTCTCTGGAAATGGCAATGTTCTTATTTTTTGCCAGAACACTCAGAAGCTCAAATTCCTTTGGTTTTAATAGAACCTCCCGGCCATCCTGTTTCACCGAATGTTCTTCAAAATTGATCTCCATATTCAAAATCTTAATCGTATGGCTCAGCTTATTGGCCCGCTCCAGCACCTTTTCCATGCGGACAAGCAATTCCAGTATCTCAAAAGGCTTTACAATGTAGTCCTCCGCTCCGCCCTTCAGTCCCTGGATTTTTGAGCCAAGATCATCCTTCGCTGTGAGAAAAATGACCGGTATATCATATTTTTTCATATCCTCAAGCAGTTCAAATCCGTTTTTCCCCGGAACCATCACATCCAAAAGGGCTAAGTCATAATCATGATCCTGCACCAGCCCGTTTTCAGCATCCAGGCCGTTATAATAAATCCGCGTATTATAATTTGAAACCTCCAGATTCATAGCAATCATTTTTGCAATTGCCTCTTCATCCTCAACAATTAAAATTCTGTTCTTTGCCATCCCGTTCTCCCGTCTTTCTGTGCATCATATTATAACTGAATAAAGCCTGTTCCCTCTTCATCCAGAGGAACTTCATAGGATTCCTCAACATCCTCCTCCGGCGTCTCATCCTCAAAAATACCGTCGATGAGCATTTCATACTGCTCCGTCAATTCGTCACTCTCAAAGGTAAGATAATCATTCACAATCTCCCATTTTCCTTTATTTTCCTCCAGAAAACTTATCACGGCCTCAAAGCTGTCCATCCAGTCCAGCAGGATATCTATCTGGCCCTCAAATTCCCCGTCGGAATCCCAGGTTCGCACAATATCCATCCGTTCCCTGTAAAAATCAAGATAATAACTGTCCAGATCATATTTTTCAATGTAGGACATCATCCTATCCTCCGCCGCAAGGTCTTTATGTTCCCGCTTACATTCCTGGAATTCGCTTCTCATACGGCGGATATATTCTTTTGTCTTCGGGAAATCCGGGCCGTCCGCCGCATAATTTTCCGAAGAAAGGACATTCGATATATTTTCATCCGCCAAAAGGCTCAGAATTTCGACATTATTCTCAAAAATATCCCATATATAAGCCTTCATGGCTTTTTCCACAAGGGCATAATCCCCCTTGGTAACTACCCGGTCGGCCCGCGCATAAACTTCTTCATAGTCCAGCGTTTCAAGCTTATATGTCATTTCCCAAAATCCCTCTATCTCTGCCTCCAGCTTGTCCTCCTGTTTAAAATCAGAAACAAGAAAAAAGCCGACGATCATTCCAAAAACAAGAAGAATTCCCCCGGCAACCGCAAGAATCCCGATAATTATCTTTTTCACCATAGAACATTTTCCTTCCCGATTATTTTCTTAAAGCCCCGACAAATATCACATCAAAAATTCTGTAATAGTTTCCTCTATTCTACTATACCCTCTCCAAAAAAACAAGTTGGCTCCATTTTACTGTCCTATCTGATACGCCAACATGGATTGACAAGTTTTTTGAAGCAGATATATAATATTAATATATATATTTCAAACGTAAGGGGAACGTAACATGAAACGAGCAATAAAATCGTACATATGGCGCATAGCCATTTGGCTGATGACAGCAGCTTTTTTGTTCTATACCGTTCCCGCCCTGGATGCCGGGGCGGCACAGGCAGAAACACGGATCATCCGGATTCCCTGCGGGATCAATGATCTGCTTCGCCTGGATGAAAACGGCAAGCCTACAGGCTATTGTGTGGACTATCTCAATGAACTGGCTCAACTCAACAATTGGACCTATGAGTACGTTAACTGCACCTGGGCCGATGCGGTAGCCATGCTGGAACGCGGCGAACTGGACATTCTCTTTCCCACCAATTATATGCCGGAACGGGAGGACACCATGGATTTCTCCACACAGGCGGCCGGTTATACTTCCAGCGGTCTGTTTGCCCGGTCTGACACCAGCTATGGCTATGAGAATTTCAGCGCCTACAACGGCGCCCGCATCGCAGTGACCCCCGGTTCTTCCAATGAGAAGGCCCTGGCTGATTTTGCCGAGGCTCACGGCTTTACCTATACCCCCGTTTATCTGAATTCTTTGGACGAAAAGATCCAGGCGCTTGAAGCAGGTCAGATCGATATGCTTCTGGCCACTGCCTCCAATGACATTCCCGATACGGTACTGCTGTCTGTATTGGATGCTTCTCCCTTCTATTTCACCGTCAAAGCAGGCAATACTGGACTGCTCAATGAGATAAACCGTGGGATGCAGCTGTTGATCACCAGCGAGCCTGAGTTAGTGGCTGAAACCGCCCGGAAATGCCTTGTGGGCAACAACACTAACGCACTTGCACTGACTGATGAGGAACGGGCCTATATAGCCTCGGATCCTGAGGTTGTTATAGGTTTTTATGAAGAAACCGAACCCCTTGCCTACGTACAGGAGGACGGGTCCTACAGCGGCATCTATGTGAAGCTTCTGGAGTGTCTTCAGGACACTTCCGGTCTGAATCTGACCCTGCGCCCTATCAGCCGCTCCCAGGACTGGAAAGCACTGCTGAAAAACGGTGAACTCGATTTCTACATCGGCGCTTCAGAAAATTTTGTCCGTCAGGACAATGAGTTATATGCCACCAACGCGATTCTGGAATATGAGAATATCCTCATCATGCAGCGAAGCTGTGTATTCAGCGCCCTGGACACTCCTGTGATCGCATTGACCCAGGGACGCTCCTATTGGACGAAATCTCTGCCGGAGCTTTTACAAAAGGATATTGATGTTCAATACTACACCAACGCACGTCAATGCCTGCTGGCCGTGGCCCATGGTGATGCTGACGCAACGCTGATCAATAATCTGGAGTTTAACTATCAATCAAAAAATGACCGTTTTGCCAATCTGATCCAGTGGCAGGATTTTCAATCTCCTTCCGAGGTAGGCCTGGTCACGACAGCGGATCCGAACGGCCCTATGTTCTCCATCATCAGCAAAGCGATCAAACAACTCTCCTCTGATCGCACCAGCTCTATCATCAGCAGCTACCTCAACATGCCGTATGATTCTTACACCCTGGCAGATCAGCTGTACGCCTCACGGCTGGTGCTCAGCACCGTGTCCATCTCTATTCTGGCCATTGTTATCATCCTTGTGGTGATAGGACTTACCCGCCGGAGGCAGCGAGCTGCGGAAGAGGCTATTCAAAATCGGGAAAAATATCAGCTGCAAATATTGGCGGCCCTCAGCCAGGATTACTCTGTGATCTATTATGTGGATCTGGATCGGAATCAAAGCAGGGCAGTCCGACAGGAAGAAGGACTGCGGGATACTCCGGATACAGATGTTCCGATCGTCCACCGGTATTCTGAGGCAATGCAAAGCTTTCTCAACGCCTATGTGCAGCCGGACACCAGGGACCCTCTGCTGGAACTGTGTGATCCCCAGGCAGTTATCTGCCGGTTCCGGGAAGAAAAGGGCTTTGCCGTCCGCTATCGCATCCTTCCAAACCACTGGAATCAGGAGTTCTTTGAAATGCACTTTGTGGATGTAAGCGAAAATGAGCAGGAACACGCAATGGTTCTGGGCATCCGCTGTGTGGATGAAGCCGTTCATGAGGAACAGACTCAAAAGCAGCTTCTGCAGGACGCTTTGGAGGCTGCCAACCGGGCAAGCGCCGCCAAGTCCGACTTTATGTCAAAAATGTCCCATGACATTCGTACTCCTATGAACGCCATCATCGGTATGACCGCCATTGCGGCCGCCCATGCCGAAAATCCTGACCGTGTGCGGGACGCCCTCAGCAAGATTTCCTCTTCCAGTCGGCATCTGCTGGGCCTCATCAATGAAGTCCTGGATATGAGCAAGGTCGAATCCGGCACCATCAGCCTGGCTGCGGAAGAATTCAGCCTGTCCGATCTGCTCAACAGTATGCTCCTGATGATCCAGCCCCAGATTCAAACGCACAAACATCGCCTCCATGTTCACATTCAGGATATTCAGCACGAGAATGTGATCGGTGACAGTCTGCGTATTAAACAGGTATTTCTGAACCTTATGAGCAACGCCGTAAAATACACCCCGGATGGCGGCGAGATCAGCCTCACCGTAAGGGAGCAGGCAGTGCCTATAAGCTCCACGGGCTGCTATGAATTCATCGTCGCGGACAACGGCATTGGAATGTCCGAGGAGTATTTGACGCACATTTTTGAGCCGTTCAGCCGGGCAGAGGATCTGCGTACCAGCAAGATACAGGGTACCGGTCTGGGCATGGCCATTACCCAGAACATCGTACATATGATGAACGGCAATATAACCGTGAAAAGTCAGCTCGGCAAGGGCTCTGAATTTACTGTAACCATTTACCTGAAGCTCCAGGATTCTCAGGACATTGATACATCGGAACTGGCAGACCTTTCGGTGCTGGTGGTAGACGACGATGAATGTGCCTGCCAATCCCTCTGCACCATACTTGATGAAATCGGAATGCGCAGTGAAGGCTGCACCTCCGGCCAGGATGCCGTTGCAGCGGTTCAGCGCGCGCTGAATACGGCTCTCCCGTTTTACGCTGCTATTCTGGATTGGAAAATGCCCGGCATGGACGGTCTCGACACCGCCAGGGCTATTAAGAGCCTGGTCGGCGACACACTTCCTATTATTATTCTCTCGGCCTATGATTGGTCCGATATTGAGATGGAAGCTCGCGCCGCCGGCGTAGATGCGTTCCTGAGCAAGCCTGTATTTAAATCCGGGTTGATCCGGGTATTTAAATCCCTGAAAAACGAGACACCCGAAGATTCCAGTCGGACTTCCCCGCTGGAACCTCTTTTACAAAATGACTTTTCCGGGCGCCGGGTCCTTCTGGTTGAAGATAATGAATTGAATCGGGAAATTGCGCGAGAAGTTCTGGAGATGGCCGGGCTTACCGTTGAGGAGGCTGAAAACGGTCAGATCGGCGTGGACATGTTCTCCGCCTCCGAAGCCGGCTATTACAGCCTGATTCTGATGGATATTCAAATGCCTGTCATGAATGGTTATGACGCCGCGACGGCTATCCGTGCGCTGAAGCGCCCGGATGCACAGCAGATTCCTATCCTCGCTATGACTGCCAATGCCTTTGTAGAGGACATTCAAGCCGCCAAGGCCGCCGGGATGAACGAACATCTGGCCAAACCTATCGACTTTGATGCGCTCGGCTCGGTTCTGAAAAAATATCTGTAAAACATTTTGAAGCTGCCGCAAAAAGCAACTAAAAAAATACAGGAGGACGTGTCAAGAGAGATATTTTCTCATGACGGTCCTCCTGCAGCCGTATAAAAACGGCAGCTTTCCGTGAAGAAAATCATCTTGTTCCCCACATTTTTTTAAATTTCTTCCATGGATATAAGTTTCTGATGGACATCCAGTTGGGAATAGAGAAGACCATGATCCTCATATTCAAATTCACCGCGCTGATTGTCAATCGGGTCACCGCGCAGCCATTTTTTCTCCGGCATAAATTCCATCTGAATTTCGGAGTTGGCCGGCATACGAAAGATATCCAAATTGCCAAAATAGTAATTCCAGCGTTCGATGCTGCCGGAACGCCATGCGCTGCCTCCAAAGGACAGGTCCGCATATACCCACCCGTAAGGCGCCGCATAAAACTGTGCCCAGTCATGGCAGCCGGTATCATATTCGGTCGCATAAAGTCCGGACTGCCACCGGGCCGGAATACCCGACATCCGGCAAAGTGTGATAAAAAGCAATGCCTGTACGCCGCAATCGCCTTTCTGATTTACAGCGCAGTATTCCGGAATACATTCAAGGGTAAAATATTCACGCATATAGGAATACATCACCTTTGTCGTCACAAAATCATAGAATCTCCGCGCAAGAATGATCGGATTTGTCTCATCTCCTGCCAGTTCATCTCTGAGTTCTCTGAGATAAGGCGTAAACATAATATGGGGTGCCTGTTCCTCCAGGCAGAAATCCGGCCGCTCCCCGATTGCTTTTGCCGGGTCCAATTCCACATAATCTATATGATAATCATAGGCATATTCTACCATAAATTCCTGATCCGGCTGAAGTTCTGTCTCAAAATATACGGTCCGCTGAGGTGCATCCTCCGGCGCAATATAGGTAATTTCCGGTGATGCGGCAAGAATTTGAATATTGGAAACCTGCTGACATTTTTTTGGAACAGGCAGGTGGACGCGAACTTTACGCCCGATTTCTTCAAATTCTTTTTTTGCTTTGATGGTCGCGCGGATCTGAGTACGCACACTGCGGCCTCCATGCTCTTTCATATATTTTATATTATCATTCAAAAGTTTCCGGTTCAGCTCATTAGCCTGAGCATCCTCCGCATCCTCAACCATCACCCGCGCTGCCAGATCCGGCCGGGTCTTAATAAGATTCTCATAAAAACGGCGTTGAAAATGCACCGTTCCATCGATATAAATCCAGTCAGCCGCACTGATCTCCTTCAGATATCGCATTTCTTCTTCTTTGAAATCCTTTATATGACCGGCCATAATCTTCAAAGCTTCTTCATAGGTATATGGGTACTCATCATTGCTCACCACCCGGATAATCTCTTTCTCAATCTCCAATCGTTTGCGAAGAGCCTTTGGAATATCTTTACTCAGGAAATGATCGATCATTTTCAAAGCACCCTCAAAATCGCCAAAATTTTTCAGCTTTAATACATCCTCCGGCAGAGGTATTCTCATATATGATAAATCCTGATACATTTGTCTATTCCTCCATTATTTTTCAAATCCTATAAAACCGAAACCCGGTTCCTCTGACAATACAAGCCTTTTTGTATTTTCAACACGCATACCGCCCTTGAAAGGAAAATCCGTTAAGGAAAAGGTTGCATCCAGATCCGCACGGGTAATATTCTTCACTGCGGCTCCAAGACTGGCCGCAGCAGTAATTCCCAAATTGCTTTCCTCTACCATACATCCGAGCATACATTCAATGCCGGCCGCCTCACAAATGGCATTGATTTTCAGGGCTTCGCGAATACCTCCGCATTTCATCAGCTTAATATTCAAATAGTCCACAGCGCGCCGCTCTGCAAGGCGTAGGGCGTCCTTTGAGTTAAAGCAGCTCTCATCCGACATGATCGGAACCATTGAATGTTTGGTGACATATTCCAGTCCGGCGATATCATGATACGGCACCGGCTGCTCTACCAATTCAATATCATATTCATTTAAGCGCTCGATCAGGCGAACCGCCTCTTTGGCATGCCATGCCTGATTTGCATCCACACGGATCTTCACATCATCACCGACAGCTTCTCGAATCGCTTTGATGCGGGCCAGATCTTCCGAAAAAGTTGTTCCCACCTTCGTCTTAATGGTATCAAAACCTGCTTCCACATGTTTCTTTGCCTTAGCGGCCATAATTTCAGGCCTGTCAATGCCCACAGTCATATCTGTGTCGATATGATTCTGATGACCGCCTAAAAGTTTATATACGGGGAGTCCCGCTTTCTTTCCGAGCAGATCATAACACGCAATATCAACTGCCGCCTTCGCGCAGCCGGAATGGGCGGCTGTGCGATCCATGATCCAATACACTTTTTCCAAATCTGTCGGATCCACGCCGATCAACTCATCTTCAAACGCGCGAATCACATCAGCCGTTCCCGACAGGCTTTCTCCGGTGATCAAAATTGCCGGCGCACCCTCGCCATAACCCACAAGCCCCTCATCGGTCTCAATCGCAACAACAGCGCTTCGGGAATGGGTGATCACACCAAGTGAAATGCGAAACGGCTCGATTAACGGTACCTCAACCTGCTTTACTTTAATTCCTGTAATCTTCATTTTCAATTCCCCCGTGAAAATATTTATTTTATAACATAAAAATACTATAAAATGAAGTCGGCCATCACCCTATTGGCCAGATCCATGCCCAATTCGGTGAGCCGCAGCCGCCCGTTTTTTCGAAGTAAAAGACCCTCCGCTTCGTTTTTCCGAACAGCTTCGCCATAAACGGACATTATTTTTACGCCAAATTTTCGATAAAAATCCTTTTCCGAAACTCCGCGTACCATCCGCAGACCCAAAAACATAAATTCTTCCATTTTAGCGGACGAAGTGAGCGTTTCCGCCGCTTCATACCAGTCCTCAGTCCCCGTTGCCATTGCCATATACGCCCCGATCTCCGTTTTATTTGAAAAACGGCGTCCATTGATGAGGCTGGATGCTCCGAGTCCCAATCCGAGATAATCCCTTCCACGCCAATAACCGATGTTATGCCGGCACTCATATCCCTGCCGGGCATAATTCGATATTTCGTACCGCTCATATCCCATCTCTGACAGAAATTTCCGGGTCAAATGATACATTTCCCGCTCCTCATCTTCATCGGGCAATGCCAGTTTTCCCTGAGTCTCCATCGCCTCAAAGGGCGTTCCCGGCTCTATGATCAGACTGTAGGCCGATATATGTTCCGGCCCGAGAGCCGTCACCTGCTCCAGACTTTTTTGATAGGACGGCATCGTCTGCTCCGGCAGGGCCGTCATTAAATCCACATTGATATTTTTAAACCCGGCCTCCCTGGCCCATTTAAAGCTCTGCAAAAATGCACCGTAGCTGTGGATCCGCCCCAACACTTTTAATTCCTTATCTGCCGTTGACTGAAGTCCCAGGCTGAGACGATTGACGCCGCAGAAACGCATTTGCTTTAACTTTCCCGGTGTCAATGTCCCCGGGTTGGCCTCCATCGTAATCTCCGCATCCCGCTGTATCAAAAAACCGGCCCGAAGCTCCGCCATCACCCGGAAAATCTGGGTTTCCGAGAGAAGACTCGGCGTTCCGCCGCCAAAAAATACGGAAACCACCGGCCGATGACAAAATTCCTCTTTTTGTCCATACCATCGGATTTCCCGGCACAGCCTGTCCACATAGATTTCCGGCACCGGAAGCTGCCTTGTCGGATGACACGGTGTCCCCGACAACCGCGCGTCCTCCATGCCAAAAGAAAGGAAATCACAATAATTACATTTTTTTACGCAAAAAGGAATATGTATGTAAAGTTCCAGTTCCCGCCGTCTCGCACTCTTAATATCTGAACGCAAAAAAAGACCTCCCATCAATAACATATCATATTATACCATGGAAGGTCTGTTTTCACAAAGTATTCAACAAAAAATATCCTGCAAACGATTTAGATTAAGAGCTTATTTCCACTCAAATACACCGCGGTCAAGCACCGGCCGGTTATTCTTTGTGTCAATAAACTGGAACAGGGCTTTACCCTCTTCTTCCTTCCAGATGTGCAGAGCCACCGGCGTATCCGGAAGAAGTACATTACGCATCTGAGCGGCCATCCGTGTTACGCGCTCCGGCTCACCCGGAATTAAAGCGTCAATCGCCATACGGCATGAGAATCCGAAGGAGCAGAGTCCCTGAATGATCGGCTGGTCAAATTTATGATCTTTTGCATATTCCGGGTCTACATGGATCAGATTCGTATCACCCGTCAGCCGATAAAGCAGGTTCTGAACAGGAGAAATATAATCCTCCACCACCGCATCCGGCGCTCTGTCCGGAATAACGATCGGATTCTTCGGCATTGGTTTTCCGCCAAAACCGCCGGCTTCATGGAAAAATGTTGTAGAATAATTCGTACATACGAGATTTCCCGCTTCATCACGAACATCTACTTTTGTTTTTACAACAGCACCTTTGCCCTCTCCTCTGTCGTAAACATCCGTAATCTGGTCCTGCCACTGAAATGTTCCCTTGATAGGGTCGATCGGCCGATACCAGATAATTTCGTGATCCATATTCAGGAAGGCTACCGTCGGCTTGATGATCTCATCCGCCAGCATAGAAGCAGGCAACGGCATCCATTGATATGGTTTTACATTGACTGTGCCCCAGTATGGAATCGTGCCATAGGTTGGAATTGCTTTCAGATACTTCTCATAAGTATACTGCAGATCTTCTCTGTGGGCGCCGACAGCCAGCGCATACAGGGCTACGTCTCTCCAATTATACTCCAGATAACGCGGCTCCATTTTCTTTCCAACTAACAACTCTTCCAAATTTACTTTTGTCATAGTCGCATCGTCCTTTCCTTAGTTTTGTTAATTATATAACAGCATTTTTCATACCAACTTTTCTGCCGTTTTCTGAAAATGCCTAAAAACTCAGAGAAAAAAATTTTTTCTTACTCATTTTCCCGAAAAAAGTCCAATGATTTTCGTGTCATTTAATCCAAAAGTGTGTCATTTTTTCCAAATTTGATTCGCTTTATTCATGTGTTTATGATATGATTATAGCAAACAATTTCATTGGGAGGAAACTATTTATGTCAGAAGACCACAGATATAAGCTGATTTTTGAAGAACTGATGGATAAGAGCGAGGATGGATTTATTGTCATCGATTCCCACGGCGTTATCACGGATATCAATGACAAATACTGCGACTTTCTCGGCCGCAGAAAAGAAAATATCCTCGGACATCCCATTGAGCAGATTATTTCCACCACATCCATGTACGATGTTATGAACCGCCGCCAGCGGGGAGACGATCAGGGCAGCATCTATATGCACCCCTATATTGCCAGCGAAACAAAAGGCTCCCGCCATACTTATGCCATCGCCAACCGCTTCTGCATATTCGACGAAAATGAGCAGCTGATCGGCGCCATGGCCCAGATGAAATTTAAGGAGCGTTCTCTGGATATCGCCCATGAGGTGTTGAAGGCAGAACATGCCTATTATAAATCCGAGTATCAGAATCAAATGCTGAACACAAGCGGCTTTGATAAATACCTGGGCAACGACTCCAAGATAAATGCCCTGCGCCAAATGGGCCTGAAGGTGGCGAAAACCGATTTTTCCGTATTGATCACCGGCGAGACAGGTACGGGCAAAGAATTGATCGCAAAATCCATCCATATCGAAAGTGACAGGGCCAATGAGCCGATGGTGTGCGTCAATTGCGGCGCTATTCCCATGGAATTGATGGAATCTGAAATGTTCGGCTATGAAGAAGGCGCTTTTACAAGTGCGCGCAAGGGCGGCAAGATCGGCAAATTCCAGCTGGCGAACCATGGTACTCTTTTTCTGGATGAGATCGGTGATCTGCCCCTTCCCCTGCAGGTAAAACTGCTGCGGGTCCTGCAGGAACACGAAATTGAAAAGGTCGGCGGCACCAAGCCCATCCCTGTCGACGTGCGCATCATTGCCGCCACCCGTAAAAACCTTCAGCAAATGATGGAGGAGGGCACTTTTCGGGCCGATTTATATTACCGCCTGGCGGTCGTCACCATCGATACGATTCCCCTCCGCGAACACCCGGAGGATATCATGCTCTACGCCAATGTGTTCCTCCAGCAGCTCAATCATAAATTTAAAACAAATGTCCTCTTCTCTAAAAATGCCGGCCGCTGTCTTCTAAAATACAGCTGGCCCGGAAATGTCCGGGAACTGGACAATGTCATTTCCAGCGCCTTTATCTCCAGCGATCAGATGATGATCGACCTGTCCGATCTGCCGTCAAAGATTTCCGATGCGGTCCGCCATGAAATCCCGGCGGAAGAAAACCAGGAAACCCTGAAATCCCTGGTCAACCAATATGAAGCAGACATTATCCGGGAAACTCTGAAAAAATATGACTACAACATTACCGCCGCAGCCAGACATCTCGGCATCGAACGGAGCCTCCTCTATAAAAAGATGAAAAAATTTAATATCTCTATCAAAAAAGGAGTGTGTCATTTTTGACACACTCCATCCTATATTATTTATCATCCAGCTTCAATACAGCCATAAACGCCTTCTGCGGCACTTCCACATTGCCCACCTGGCGCATCCGCTTCTTTCCCTCTTTCTGTTTTTCCAGAAGCTTACGCTTACGGGAAATATCGCCGCCGTAACATTTTGCCAAAACATCCTTACGCATCGCTTTAACGGTCTCCCGGGCGATAATCTTGCTGCCGATGGCCGCCTGAATCGGAATCTCAAACAAATGTCTCGGAATTTCCTCTTTCAGCCGTTCGCACATTTTGCGTCCCCGCTCATAGGCCGAATCCTTATGCACGATAAAGGACAGTGCATCCACTTCCTCCCGATTGATGAGGATGTCCAGCTTACAAAGTTCTGAGCGGACATATCCCTTCATCTCATAGTCAAAGGACGCATAACCCCTGGATCGGGATTTCAGAGCATCAAAGAAATCATAAATGATCTCATTCAAAGGCAGGTCATATTTCAGCAGGGCACGGGTTTCTTCCATATATTCCATGCCGAGATAGGTCCCGCGCCGCTCCTGGCACAGCTCCATGATCTGCCCGATAAACTCTGTGGTCACCATGATCTCGGCAGCCACGATCGGCTCTTCCATATATTCAATTTCTGACGGATCCGGCAGGTTCGTTGGATTCGTCAGATCAATGACATCACCATTAGTTTTATGCACTTTATAGATAACCGAAGGCGCTGTCGTCACCAGATCCAGATTATACTCCCTCTCCAGCCGTTCCTGAATAATCTCCAGATGAAGCAGTCCGAGAAAACCGCATCGAAAGCCAAAACCAAGGGCAACCGAGGTTTCCGCCTCAAATTGAAGGGAAGCATCATTCAGCTGCAGCTTTTCCAGTGCATCTCTCAAATCCGGATATTTGGCGCCATCCGCCGGATACATACCGCAGTAAACCATCGGATTGACCTTTTTATATCCCGGAAGAGCTTCGTCACACGGATTATCCGCATCTGTGATCGTATCGCCCACACGGGTATCTTTCAGGTTTTTAATACTGGCTGTCATATAGCCGACCATCCCGGCGGATAATTCATCACATGGGATAAACTGGCCCGCGCCAAAATAGCCCACTTCCACCGTTTCAAACTCTGCGCCCGTCGCCATCATTTTAGCCCGGGTCCCCTTGCGGATCGTTCCTTCCTTGACGCGGAAAAATACGATAACTCCTTTATAAGAATCATAAACCGAATCGAAAATGAGCGCTTTCAGCGGGGCCTCCGGGTCGCCTTCCGGCGCCGGGATCTTCTCGATTACCTGCTCCAGCACCTGTTCGATATTAATACCGTTTTTCGCTGAGATCAGCGGCGCATCTTCCGCCTCAATCCCGATCACATCCTCGATCTCACTTTTTACCCGCTCCGGCTCCGCGCTCGGCAGATCAATCTTATTGATCACCGGCATTACATCCAGATTATGGTCCAAAGCCAGATATACGTTTGCCAGCGTCTGAGCCTCAATGCCCTGGGCCGCATCCACAACAAGAATCGCGCCGTCACAGGCCGCCAGACTTCGGGATACCTCATAGTTGAAATCCACATGTCCCGGTGTGTCGATCAGATTAAAAATATATTCATTACCATCTTGCGATTTATATACGATCCGCACCGCCTGAGATTTGATCGTGATCCCCCGCTCCCGCTCCAGATCCATATTGTCCAGGACCTGGGCCTGCATTTCCCGGCTTGTCAGGGTACCCGTCATCTCAATAATACGGTCTGCCAGGGTGGATTTTCCGTGATCGATATGGGCAATGATGCAGAAATTACGGATTTTACTCTGGTCTGCTGCCATCCTGGTCTTACCTCCATTCCATATACCATATTTTATCCATATAGAAGTATACCATGTCAACTAAGCTCGTGGAAGACCTCGCTAAGTTTCCAGGTATGCGTTCTCAGTAAGCTCGAAAACATCTCGCTAACTGTTCACAGTATACCATGAAGGTTGGGGTTTGTCATATGTTTTTTCAGGAGGCTTCCTGAGTATCCAAAGGTTCAAGGGCTAAAAGTTCATCTGGCCCCGGGATATGACGCGGAAAGCAAACCGTAGCTTTAAATAAATCGCCATCGATATCTATATGGAATTTCCCGCCGCAGGCTTCGGCAAAGCTTTTGACGATCGCCAGCCCGAGGCCGTGTCCCTCTGTTGTACGGCTGATATCTCCACGGGTAAATCTTTCTGTGATCGTTTCCTCCGTGAAATCCATTTCATAAGAAGATGTATTCTTAATAATAGTCGTTACCGTTTTCTCATCGCCAAAGGCGTCAATAAAAATGCGGCTGCCCTCCAGTGAATATTTCAGCGCATTTTCAATAAGATTCTGATATATCCGATAAAGGCGCTGTCCGTCGCTGAGCACATACAGCGGCTCCGCTGCCAGTGTTTTCCGAATAACCCGATGGGAATCTTCAATCTGTTCCTCCATATCGCCCAGCGTCTGCAGGATCAGGGTGCAGATATCTACGGTTTCAATATGAAGTTCCATATTCCCGCTGGTGGCCTTAGACACCTCAAATACTTCCTGGATCATATGTTTTAAATGCTCGGATTTTCTTGATAAAACATCCACATAATCTCTGGCCTCATCCGTTAATTCGGTTTTTTTGAGCAGATCGATATAACCGATGATCGATGTGAGGGGCGTTTTCAAATCGTGGGATACATTCGTGATCAGATCGATCTTCATCTTCTCACTTTTTACTTGTTTCTCCACGCTGTCACTCAGATTTTCAAAAACATGGGTCAGATCCTCTCCCGCGTCATAAATCATGGAATCCTCCGGAATGGCGCTGATCTTCAGCGTATTGCCCTCGGAAACTTCATGAATCTCTTCCACCAGGGTGCCGACATCCGTCAAAAAAATTTTGTGCTGATGAAGCCATATAAACAAAACCGCCGCTCCCATCAGAATAAGCATTGCTGTCACAAGCCTTGAAAATCCCCAGGCGTTAAGCCCAAGCAGGCTGATAACTCCAATGGCAATTAAAATTCCCGACATCACCGTCATCTCCAGCTGCATTTTCCGCTCAAAAGGATATTTTTTCTGATAGCGCAAATTTCTCTCCCGCACCCAACTCCGGATTTTCTGATAAGTCTTTTTGCAAAATGTCGCCTTCCGCAGTTCCGGGGTTTTTAAATGCCGTATGACCATCATCATATATGCGTTATTTACCAGGGCAATCGGAAAGAAAGCAACCATAAACATGCCTGACGAGAAATAATATCCCACATATTCTCCATGCCAGTCAAATTCCGGTATCCGGAAATTCTCATAACTGGCAGCCATAACAGCCATCGAAAAAAACAGCAGTGCGACATACAGCAATATTAAAATGTCACAATCCCAGTGTTTCAGCCACTCCATAAAAAACGGCCTGGATGTTTTCCGGTCAATCCGTTTCAACATATAGATCCAGAAAACCACATTGATGATCCCAAACAAATATAAAGGCAGAGTCAGCGTATAATCTCTATAACAAACCCATTCAATAAATATATTCATAAAAATCATCAGTAAAATGACCGATACACAGTAAAGCCCGGTCATAGTTGTACATTTTTCTTTGCAAAACCAAAAACACTTTTTAATCAATCCCGGTTTTTTCGGGCCGTACATTTCATACTTTTTCCATCTTATAGCCAATACCCCACACCACCTTTAAATATTTTGGATTTTTCGGGTCGATCTCAATCTTCTCGCGAATCCGGCGTATATGCACCATCACCGTATTTTCCACCGCATAGGCATCTTCATTCCAAACCCGGCTGTAAATTTCCTCCGAAGAAAAAACGCGTCCCGGATAGGACATAAGAAGTTCAACGATCCGATATTCTGTTGCCGTCAATCGGACTTCCTCGCCATTGACATACATCTGCTTCTGATCCTTATTCAGCACCAGATCTCCCAGATGAATTTCTTCACTTCCCGGTTCCGAATCATAGGCAGAGCCCAACGTCATATATCTGCGCAGCTGTGCCTTCACTCTGGCTACAAGTTCTTCCGTACTGAATGGTTTGCTGACATAATCGTCGGCTCCCATGGATAAACCGATGATTTTATCGCTCTCCTCCGTCTTGGCCGATAAAATAATGATCGGTATGTTTTTTGTTTCACGAATCTTCATCACGGCGGACAGGCCGTTCAATCTCGGCATCATCACATCCATAATAATCAAATGCACCGTATGATCCATCAGAATATCCAGCGCCTCCAGCCCGTCATATGCCTTCAGCGTCTCATACCCCTCCAGTTCCAGAAGTTTCGAGATTGCCCGAACAATTTCTCTGTCATCATCCACTACAAGTATTATCTGTTTCTTCATGGTTTTCTCCTTTATCTATCCTGTGCATTCATTGTATCAGGTATTTATAAAAATTAAATTTATGGATTTCTTTCATTTTTCTTACATCATTTCATACAGCCCGCATCTGCCTTTTCAGTATAGCCTATTTTTTCTGAGAATTCCACCGTATATCGCTTAATTTCCCGACAAAACAAGATAAAGCAGATCGGCGAGAAGGGGCATGGCATTCTGAACCTCCTCCACCGTGTTCGTCTGAGCGCCGCATTCCACAAGCAGGCTCCTTGGAAGAATATGTAAATTATACTGATAAGAACGCAGATAAATCCTCCGCATCAGATTCGGATAATACTGGGCTGCCTTGGCCTGCAGTTTAAAACTGAAAGCCAGATTTTCTGCCAGATAAGGATTTTGAAGATATTCGATCGGACCGTTGGCCGCTGTCCGGCAGAGGCCGTTTAAAAACATCAGCTGGGCCGTGTCTTTCCCGCCGATATTAGTCACCAGCCGGGTCCCATCCGCCACTCCGTCCCTGTGCAGATCGATCACCACCTTGATGGACGGATATTCTTCAAGCACCTCCCATATTTTTTCTTCGGCATAGGTGTAGGCGGCGCTGCGGTCAGTTACCCCATCGATCACATCGAAGGTATCGGTCAAATGAAGCACAGACACGCCATAACGGCTCTCCAGATTGTTTTTCAGCGTTTCTCCCAAACCAACGACCGTATCCTGCCATTCTCCCGGGCGGCTGTCCGCAAATGCCTCCTGAGAATGGGTATGATAGATCAATACCTTCGGGGAATCCCCCTGCAAGTCAATACTCAGATCCATATTCATAAAATTCTCCGCATCCAAAAGTCCATCCGGCGCATAGGTTGTGCTGTCGATGGCATAAAACTGATTGACAAAATAATTATAATCTTTCAGCATATCCACCGTATATACAATGCCTTCGCTGCTGGCCACCGGGGCGCTGGCCGGCTGAACCGCTGTATTCTCCTGAGAGTCTGACCCGGCATTTTCACCGGCGGTGCCTGTCCCCGAATTTTCGGCCCCATCATTTCCCGAATTCTGATTATTCTCCGCATAAACCGCCGCGAGCACACTATCCGAAGGATAAAGCTCGCAGATATCATTTCCGGCATACATCGCCCTGTCCCTTTCCACAAGCCATAGCGGTATCCAGCTTCCGATCAGTCCATCAGAAACACTGCCCGCAATTCCGGAAAACGATATATAAGTATTCCTCCCATAGACAACCGGGCTCATACTGTTTAGCCATACATTTTTACCGGTTAGAAGCCCTGTCAGCCAAAGGAAAAGAATTCCGCACACCAATTCAAACAAATAAAAAATTTTTTTGCCCAACCGCATCGACCGCCTTTATTTTCGTTTTGTCCTTTAAGTACCATCACTATTATATGTGACGAAAAAAAAGCTATACCATGAAAAGCTACACCATTGAATGGCAGATACTGTTCAGGGCTTCTGAAAGGGTGTAACTCATCTGGCGGACAATTTCGTCGATATTCTTCGGCGTGACAAACATATTCATCATTTCCGGGGCCATCAATTCCCGCACCAGCTGATACCGCTCCTGCTCATCAAATGAGGCCACACCCTCCCGGATTCTTTCGGATAAGCGGTTCCGGGTTTCATCCATGATCGTCAAAAGATTCCCCACCGTATCATTGACGATCGTCGCCGCATCGATCACTGTCGGAATCCCGATGGCGATCACCGGAATTCCCATTGCTTCCGCGTCAATGCCAAAACGCCGGTTTCCCACGCCGGCCCCCGGCGCTATCCCTGTATTCGTGATCTGAATCGTCTTATTTAACCGCCGGACACTCCGGGCAGCCAGCGCATCAATGACAACCAGCACATCCGGCCGGGTCTCCCGGACAGTACCAAGCAAAATTTCCCGAGTCTCGATTCCCGTCTGAGCCATCACTCCCGGCGCCAGAGCGCTGACACATCCCATGCCCCGCGTGACCTCCGAATGGGTCCCATATTCCTGAATAAGATGCCGGGTAATAAAAAGATTATCCACCACCATCGGTCCCAGGGCATCCGGTGCCATCTCCCGATTCCCGATACCGGCAACCAAAATCTTTTTGCGCTTCATATCGGGAATGAGCCGCCGGATTTGCCCGGCAACCTCGCTTGTAATCTCCCGGTGATAACTCACATCCGTTTCATCCAGCATGGGAACCTCAAGGGTCACATAATCGCCAATCGCTTTCCCCAGTTTTTTCGCTCCCTGCTCATTTTCCACTGTCACCCAGGTAACCCGGATCCCCGATGTCCGGCCGACCTCTTCCTCGATTCGAATCCCCTGAAGTTCCTCTGTTTCCTGAAACATTTCCGCGTTCTCTATAGCTAAATCTGTACGTACCGCCGGATTCATAAAACCGCCCCTTTTCTCTGCATTTTACTATGAATTTTTTCCAAAACTTTTCAGAATATGTATTGACAACTATAAAAGATTCTCTTATTATATAAGAGTATGTTTACATTAGAACGTCCGTGTCCGGCTTTAATGAATATACACATGAAAAATATTCAGTAAAGGGAGGTGTCCAGATTGGCTAACATCAAATCTGCAAAAAAAAGAATCCTTGTAACTCAGACAAAGGCTTTAAGAAATAAGATGACAAAATCCGCTGTTAAAACTGCTGTCAAAAAAGTAGACGCAGCTATCGCAGCGAATGATAAAGAGCTGGCTAAAGCTGAATTATTAAAAGCTACCAGCGCTATAGATAAAGCAGCTTCCAAAGGCGTTTACCATAAGAATACTGCTTCCAGAAAAATCAGCCGTTTAAACATCGCTGTCAACAAAATGGCGTAAGCAACGAACATTGCGAAAACGGAAAATGGAATTTAAAAGAACTGAGATATACACCCTCACATCTCAGTTCTTTTTTTATACCTCTTTTGGTGTTTCGCCTGCTCCCGATCAGTTATTTATGCCGCACATTCTGAGTTCAAAGGAAATACGTCCCTCTCCCAGATGGGCTTCCAAGGTCCCGCCCATCGATTCTGCCAAAGATTTTGCCACGGTCAATCCCAGGCCTGTACCGCCCTGATTTCTTGAAATATCCTGTGTATAAAATCTGTCAAATAAACGGGAAAATGCCTCCTGAGATAATTCTTCCGCATCATTATCAAAGAAAACGGCAATATCTTTTTCTGTCTCGCTCAGCCGAATGTTCAGATAAGTATGGGCATACCGTCCGGCATTTTGCAGCAGATTCAAAAAGATTCTCTCCAGCGCCGCCGCATCCGCCACAGCCCAGACAGGATGCTCCGGAAGGTCTATATTTATATCCAGACTGGTGCCTTCTAAAATCTGACAGTTTCCCAGAAGGGATTCCCTCAAAATTCTGGACACATCCACCCTATCCGGTTTTATCGTATAGTCCCCTGCATTTAACCTGGAAAATTCATAAAATTGTGAGACAAGGTTTTTCATGGTCTCCCCCTTAAGTTCGATAATATCTAATATCTCTCTTAATTCCTCATCCTGCGCCGCATAATTTTTATTTTTAACGAATTTCAGATATCCCAGAATGACCGTCAGCGGTGTACGCAGATCATGACTTATATTTTCAATCTGCTTTTGGAATTCCTTTTCTCTTTTTTCATATTTCTGCCGCTCCTTTTGAATATCCTCCAGAGTGTAATTAAATTCACTGATCAGCCCCGCCAGGTGCCGGTTTGGAAGAGGCAAATGAAGTATTTGATTCTGAGTGAGGTCCTGCCGCACTTCCTTTACTTCCTTTGTGAGCTTATGAAAAGCATAGAGCAAGAATAAATAACGAAAGGTGCAGTAAAGTCCGATGACAGCCAGAATGATCAAAATTAAATCTTTCATTTTACCCCTCCAAAACAATTTTTACGATCACAATTCCCTTTTTCTTAACAACACAGTCCCGGCGATCAAAAAGAACAATGTATTTACTCCGCCCGTAATTAAACATTTTATCATCCCCTGAGCCGTTCCCCAGGCTGTAATACACTGCCGCATATTGACGATCATCCCCCGACTGCTCAGAAAATTATGCGGCAGCCACATAGCCAGTTTATAAACCGCATCAAAGCGTAACCCCAGATAAAAGAAAATGCTCGGAATAAAAAACCATATTGCCACCCACGCAATGATTCCTGTTGTACTTTTTGCAAACATTTCAATACAGACGATCGCTGAGATCACACAGGCTGCAGCGACCAGAAAAACTGCTGGAATCTCTGTGAGCAGATCTTTCAGCTCCACCGGCCCGGCGTGCTCCAGAAGGGTCTCGGCGCTCAAAATATACAGGGCAACAATAAAGATCATTGCAAAAATCGAGGCCAACAAACTTACCACACATTCACCAATAAATATTTCTGTTCTGGAAATTCCAAAGGCCACCGTGTTTTTTAAATTACCGTTTCTCCGGTTCCCCTCATATAAAGACATCGCAACAATAGCCCCCATCATACCGAAAAGCATCGGAGAAGCAACGATATTTGAATATGAAAACGACGTATTTCCGTAAAGGAACTGCACATCAATTATCTGAAATATATGGGAAACCACATTAAACAAAACAGCCAGAGCCGCCAGAATTCCCGTAAAACCATAAATTTCTCTGCCATGAAATACCCGATAAAGTTCACTTTTTATATAGTTCATCATTGCGCGCCACCCCGTTTCTTTAACTCCATATAATAGTCCTCCAAAGATGTCTGTATTGTCTGCATCCCGGTAATATAAATGCTGTTTTCAGAGGCAAGCTTACTGTAGGCTTCCGCCTGAAAGCCCGGCTTATAAATGCGGATATGATTTTCGGGAAGCACTTTATAGGTCTCCTTCGGAAAATTCTTTTCCATCAAAACCGCATATTTTTCCACATCCGACAGGATAATCTCAATACAGTCCGAGCATTTTTCCTGCAGCTCATGAGCCGAAATTTCCTCGATCAAAATACCCTTATTTAAAAAACCATACATGGTTGCAATCTGTTGTAATTCTGACAATATATGGCTTGACAACAGGATGGTTATATTTTTTTCTTCATTCAGGCGATGCAGCAGACTTCGGAATTCCAGAATACCGCTCGGATCCAAACCGTTGATCGGTTCATCAAGAATTAAGACCTGCGGTTCTCCCATCATTGCAATGGCCAGGCCAAGCCGCTGCTTTTGTCCAAGGGAAAGTTCCTTGCATCTGCTCCGCCGCTTTCCGGCGATATCCGTCAGTTTCAGCATAGCATCCACCTTTTTTCTGTCGGGAATTCCTTTTTGGATGCAGTAATAAGTCAATGTCTGCTCCACGGTCATATTTGGAAAGAAACCCGGCTGTTCGACCATAAAGCCAATTTTCTTTCTTGAATTCGCCAGTTCCTTTTCTTCATACTTTCCAAAAAGACTTAATTCGCCCTCCGACGCATAACTATGTCCGGCAAGTATCTTCAAAAGAGTACTTTTCCCCGCGCCGTTATCGCCAATAAGTCCGTATATCTCTCCCCGCCGCACATGCAGATTCACATGGTCCAGCGCAATAAAAGAACCATAAGACTTTGTGATCTGCTTTGTCTCTATGACATATTCATTCATCTGTCTACCTCCATTACGAAAATACGTCTGCCAATTTTCTGTATCTTTCATTGACAAACGTATTCTAACATTTCAGTCTTTAATAAGTCATAAAGAACTTTTAAAGAAGTTATAAAGATTTTTACTGAAGTTTAAAACCAATGCCGTACACGGTTTGAATATATTCCTCTCCCTCATCCTTCTCCTTCAGCTTTTTTCTCAGATTGCTCACATGGACATTCACTGTGTTATTTTCACCGTAATAACCGCCGTGCCAGATCATTTCATAAAGAGTTTCTCTGGAATATACCTTTCCCGGATTCTGCATGAGCAGGCAAAGAATGTCATATTCATGGGCAGTCAGGCCGACTTCCTTTCCGCCCACCGTCACTTTTCGGGAATCCATATAAACTTTTAAATTTTTATATGTAAGAATTTTCTCACCGGCGGGTCCTTTTCCGACACGCCTTAAAGCGGCCTGAATCCGCGCCAGAACTTCCTCCGGCTCAAAGGGCTTTGTAATATAATCATCCGCGCCGCCCTGCAGAAGCGCCACTTTGTCACTCAGCGCATCCTTTGCCGAAATAATTAAAACCGGTACATTGCTCTGTCTATTTTCGCGGATATCTGCCAGCAATTCTTCCCCCGACATTCCCGGGAGCATCAAATCAAGCAAAATCAAATCCGGCATTTCCCTCTCCAGCAAGAGACCGGCTTCCGTCCCCGAAAAAGCCTGCACTGCCCGGTAATCCGCTTCTTCCAGTATTTTAACCAGCAATCCGCTGATATCCGGTTCGTCCTCTACAACAAATATTTTATACTGCACACAACCGCCTCCTTGACTTTCCTCTTTTTTAATGCTACACTTGTATCATATTTATACAAAGGAGAAATGGATATGGATAAGAGGAAAGAAGCAAATCTACACGTCAAAACAAGTATTATCAATGCCCTTATTGATTTAATGAAAGAAAAAAGTTTTGATGCTATCTCAGTTTCCGAAATCACTGCCCGCGCCGGGGTTTCCCGCGTTTCTTACTATCGGAATTTCGACAGCAAAGAGGATATCCTTATCGGGAGTCTTAACGATCTGATGGCCAGATTCACCGAGGAGATCAACGCCGTTCCGGGCCACACGCCGACACGCCGTGTGATGACGGTCTTCTTCCATACTGCCAGAGAAAATGCCGCCATATTCAATCTTCTTCATCAGGCGGGTATGGACAGTCAGATTCAGGACGGCCTTGACCAGTTGATTCTTTCCTGTTCTCATTTTCCGTCCCTGGACCGCCGCCGCACCTATCCGGCCTATCTGTTTTCCGGGGCCCTTTTCCGCCTTCTGATCCGCTGGTACGCGGGCGGTATGACTGAAAACGACAGCGAACTCTCCAATATTTTCTGCCAGTATATGGACGGACTGCTCTGAAACAAACCCGTTTCTAAACAGAAAAACGCACAATTAATAATTCCACAGCCATACGTTCGTTTAACCGCCCGGTTTTTACATCTTCTTCCCGTTCCACGCAGATTTCCACCGCCCGCCGGAGTTCTGCCAGGGAAAACTGTTCGCATAACTTTTCATTCTTGCGTACCACAAAATCCCGCACCCCCAAACGTTCCGCAATGACATGTCCGGGGTATCCCTTTCCCTGTAAATCCTTTATCTGATAAAGCTGATTAAACTGCCGGGTGATCCAATAAAGGATCCGCATCGGCGCCTCTTTCTGCCCGATCAGCTCATAATAAAGCTGCAGCGCCTTTGCCTGCTTTTTTTCCGCGACGGCTTCTATCATATCAAACACTCTGCTTTCCGTATGAATAGTACAGACTGCGTCGATATCTTCCCGTACAATTTCATTTCGCCCATCCGTATAGACGACCAGCTTGTCCAATTCCCGACGGATATTTTCCATATCCGTATCTATCCGCTCCAAAAAATAACGCAGGGTACTCTCCGACATCTGTCGCCGTTCCCCCTTTAAAAGTCCGGCGATCCAACGCATTAATGTCCGATCATCCGGCGGCGACATATTTGCCGCATACCCCAGAGAAGAAATCGTTTTAAACAATTTATTCCGCTTATCCACCTCTTTTTCAATAAAGATAAAACACGTAGTCTCCGGCATTTCCTTCAGATAAGATGCCAATTCATCCTGAGAAGACGAAAAGAAACCGCTGTTTTCCACGATGATCAAACGTCTCTCGCTGAAAAAGGGCAGAGTTTCCCCCAAATCGATCAGCTCTTTCACAGAAATTCCTTTTCCCTCGAAATAACTGTAATTCATCGTATCCTCGCCGACCATCGCCAGTTTCATTTTATCTCTATATTGCTTTCGCAGATAATCTTCAGATCCATAAATCAAATACACCGATTTGAACTCTCCGGATTTTATATGCTGACTTAATATTTTCACGGCTGTCTCTCCTTTTTGCAGCTCAATACTTTTTCAGATTCTCCGATATATACGGATGATACCATGTCAACGAAGCTCATGGAATACCTCGCTAACTGTTCACATTATAACATACCTTAAGGCGTCATGCCATTATTTTTGCCATGCATACACCTGATAGATCTCGGATGAAAAGATAATTCCCAGAGCCCCCTGCCCGGCTGTGGTAAGATACCTGCAGCCGATGCTGTTAAGACGCTCCAGCGTCTCATCATGGGGATGCCCATAGCGATTATCCTCCCCGCAGGATATAAATGCCCACTCCGGCAAAACTGCCGCCAGAAAAGCATCTGAAGTTGCCCCGGAGGAGCCGTGATGCCCAACCTTCAGTACATCGCAATCCGGCAATGTTCCCTCCCGGAGCAGCACATCTTCTCCCTCCTTCTCCAAATCCCCCATCAGAAGCATCACAAAATTTCCGATCTTCATCCTTCGTGTCAAAGATAATACAAGAGAAGCATTGTTTTTATTCCCCGCACAGTTCCCATTTTCCGGGTAAAGACAATCCAGCCTGAAATTTCCGGCCGTCAGCCGGTCCCCCGGATGTATTTTCTGAACGGTTATTTTTCTTTCCTCTGCCAATGTACGAATCTCCTCCAGCGTTTCATCCCCGGAAATATCCGGCAGGATAACCTGTTTTATCGAAATGGAGCCTCCGCCAAGGGCCTCTTCAATCCCGGATACATGGTCCGAATCTCCATGAGTTAAAAACCAGGCATCGATTTTTCGGACGCCATAATATTTAAGCATCGGTTCAATCCGATAGGAATAAACCTTTTTCACATCCGAGCTTCCGCCATCCACCAGTATGGCATGGCCGTCTTTGCTCAAAATACAGATACTGTCTCCCTGCCCCACATCCACACATAGGATCCGATCCTCCCGCACCCGCACAGCCATCAGCAGAAAGCAGGCCAGAACGATCAAAACCGGGCCGAATGATCTTGAGAACGCAAAATGAAGTCTTTCTAAAAGAACAGCAAGTCCGCAGATCAAAAGAAAGAAACAAATCTGCCGCCATTGGGGCCGTCCGCATATAAATGTTTTGGACGGCAGCTTATGCACCCATGTTAAAAGCATATCGATCCCCCACATCACTTTTGATGCCGGACCCGTCAGCAGGCCCAAAGGGCTGATCCCAAGCAGGCCGGTTATAAAGGCCGCCGGGACGATCAAAGAAATAAGCGGAATCATAAAAAAATTGTAAAAAAATCCAAACACGGAAACCTCATACATATGCCACAATATCACCGGCAGGGTCACTATAAAAATACCAGTCTGTATCCAAAATGTTTCCTGAAGTTTTTCCCGAAACCCTTTTCCCATCGGAATTTTCCACCGGCGATACATGGATTTTCCCGTTTCCACACCGATAACCGCTCCAAAAGACAATTGGAATCCCGCCGACATCAGTCGTTCCGGCCGAAGCATAAGCAGTATATCCGCAACAAGAACAATTACTGTCGGCGCATCCGTTTTTCGGCCCAGAAGCCTGCCGATAAGCAAAAGCATCATCATTCCCATAGCCCTCAGCATGGAATCCCCAAAATCTGTCATATAACCGTAAGCCGCCATGACGATCAATGCCGCCGCCGTGGACGGAAGTATGGAAAAAGTAGATTTTCGAAGCCGCCGATAAAATCCCATAGCAATAAATGATAAATGCAGTCCGGAAGTCGTCACCAGATGAATCCATCCATTTTCCTGATAATACCGGCGCAGATCCGCCTGAAACCCGGAGCGGTCGCCCAGCACCGCCGCCATGACCACACCTGCCCCGGATTCACTCATTGTCCCCCTGTAGAACAACGCCAGTCTCTGCCTTAGCTTTTCCAGAATACGCAATTTACGATAAAACCAGCGTCCTTCACTGACACAATAGATCTCTTTTGCCCAGAACCGATAGGACACCCCCTGCGAGGCGTAATAATTCTTTTCATCAAACTGTCCCGGATTGGCAGAATGTCTGAAAGCTTCCGCCTCCCCTGAAACCTTTAAAATCTGGCCCTTATAATAGCTCTTTTCCCTTTCCGCCGAATCGGTAATGAGAACCAGCACCCTGAAATTATCTTCGGTCCTCAGATAAATCCATCGGCTGTTTTCCTTTTCCTGGATTTTATATATCTCACCCCGGATTTCCTGTTTTGCCGGAACAATCTCCCCCGCATCATCTATTGACAAAACACGACAAAATCCGACAATCAAAAAGACAGAAAGTCCCAAAACATAAGTTAAGGAACTTTCTGTCCATTTCAATACACATACACCGCACACCACAGCCGTCACAGCTATCCACACACAAGATATTCCGGATAAAGCTGCCGCCGTTCCTGCCACCAAGGCGATACCTGCACCCATCAGTGGACGTTTCATGCGTTATTCTCCTGTACTTTCATCTGTTTCCGTTTCACCCGGTCCGGTTTCCTCAGAACTCATCTGATTCTCCTTCACCTGCTGTTCAATATCTTTTTTCAGCGCGTCGCCATTTTCTGCGGGTTGGGACGGCGGAACCGTTCCCTCCTTTTCCGGCCGATACACAAGGGACATATTTTTCTCAAACATTCCGTCAATATGCACCCCTTCCACAGTCCCTGTAAAGATGGACCCGTCAATTAAAAACTGGACGCGGCTGACTCCCGTCATCTGGGTTAACGTATTCACCACCGAATAAATATTCAGTTCAAAGCTCTGACCGTCTACCCTTTCAAGAAAGGTCTTATCCACATCGACATAACAGATTCCCTCCCGAATACTGACCTTATTCACTGTCGTATCCGGCGACAGGGAAGGCTTCAGTCCTTCTGTGATCGGCCCGGAAACAAGGCTGTTTACCAAAGCTGTTTCCAGATTAATTTTGCTCAGATATTTCACTATGACATCTTCAGCCTGAAGCTTTGTTCCATCCCCGCTGACAAAATACATCGTTACATAGTCCTCCCGGACATATTCCATATTACCGCTGATACTGTCAACAAAATCTTTTCCCCGCATCAGTAAAGACGTGCCGTCCTCCGCTGTCATCGGCTCACTGCCAATAACAAAAGAAACATACTGAATCTCGTCACTAAACTGAGTCAGCGTCTTAACAATCCCCGCCCGCGTTAATATTTCCCTGGACGCCGGAAGCTTATTGTAAGCCGGGTCAAAATAGAGGGTGACCAGGCGGCTGTCGCTGTCATAAGTATAATCGGTCACCTGGACATCACCGCAGATAAGGCACTTATACGCATTATCGGAAGGCGCCTGCTTCATTCCTTCTATGCAGGCTGAAATCAATTCATCCGGCGAATCCGTCGTCAGATCATACGCCGCTTTTATAAGCCGGGTCTCATTGAGATTCATCTGATAAACGCCATGGGAGGCCTCCGTGGTCGTAACCTCCACATTTTTATTGCGGCTCCAATGCCAGAGAATATCTTCGATCAAATCGCATCCGGCCAGCGGGATCACCATGAGGAGACTTAAAATCAGAACGGCAAAAAATTTACTTTTTCTCATTTTTCACCCCTCCATTCGAGTCTTCCTGAATATGTTTCAAAGGGATCCGCACAACAAAGGTAGACCCTTCATCCTCTTTGCTCAACACTTTGATCGCACCATCATGCATCAATACAATATTTTTCGTAATCGCCAGACCCAGGCCTGTACCGCCGGTTTCTCTCGAACGGGCTTTATCCACGCGATAAAAACGTTCAAAAATCTGATCCTGATATTCCTTTGGAATACCGATTCCCGAATCCGCCACCTTCACATAAAAATATTTATGGTCCGCATCCAGAGATACCTTGACCCATCCGCCGGCTACATTATATTTAATGCCGTTTTCCACCAGATTCGTAAACGCCAGATTCAATTTTACCTCATCACATTCCGCAGTCACCGGGCGGAAGCTCTCAAATACAAGTTCAATATTGCGTTTCGCCGCGATCGGCCGCAGCCGTTTCAGAATCATCTCCAGCGTGTCATTGACGTTGACAAGTGAAATATTCATCTCAGCCACTGCCTTATCCATTTTAACCAGCGAGAGCAGGTCGTTAATGATCTGATTCTCCCGGTCGATTTCCACAACAATATCCTGCATAAATTCTTTATACACTTCCGTCGGCACATTTTCCTGCATATTTAAAGAATCAGCCAGTACCTTTATCGAAGTGATCGGCGTCTTTAACTCATGGGATACATTTGAAACAAACTCCTGCCGGGAATTCTCCACCTTCTGCATCTTTCCGAGCATTGTGTTAAAGGAATCCGAAATCAGTTTTATCTCGGAAAATCCCCGGAGATGAATCTCCTCATCAAAATGCCCCTCCGCCATTCTGTCAATGGAATTCGCCACCCGTTTCAGCGGCTTGGTAAAAAGATTGGCGATGATCAGGGAAAGTAAAATACAAAGTCCCACCAAAGCCGTCGTAATGCCATTATAAGAGCGCCCGATGGAATCACAGGTTTTCTGAATATCCTGAAGCGATGAATAAAAAAGAATAACGCCAAGCACTTCTTTCTTATCCTCCGTGGTGATTGGCACCGCCAGCTCCAACATTCCATCATCCCTGTTATAATTCCGAACACTTTCGCCGCTCATGGCCTGTACGGTTTCCTGAGAAATCGAAGTCAGACCATCCAGCGTAGAATAGGTATCCTTGATGATCTTATATTGATTATCTATGATCAGAATCCGCCCGTTATACATGGATGCACTCTGATTCATATCTGAATGAACAATATCCATGTTTTCACCGCGAAAATAATTGCTCCGCACAATCTGATTTGAAAGGATCAATGCATAATTTGACAGTTCATTTCCCCGCCGAGTACGGAGTTGAACCTCAATATTATTCAAAGCAACCAGCCGCATAATAAATAAAGGGCTGATAGTTACCGCAATCAGGGCAACTACCAACCATAAACGCATGCTGTAAAAAAAACCGTTTTTCTTTTTTCTGGACTTTTTAGCTTTGGAAGAAATAACCAACACCCCATTTTGTATGTATATAACGTGGCTCACTCGGATTTACTTCCACTTTTTCTCTGAGACGCCGCACATGGACATCCACGGTCCGCACATCCCCCGGATAATCATATCCCCAGACAAGATTCAATAAATTCTCCCGGTTGTAAACTTTATTCGGATTGGTGATCAACAGCTCAAGCAGATCAAATTCTTTGGCCGTCAGATTCACCTCTTTATCCGAAATAAATACCCGCCGGCTGTCCAGATCGATCCGCATATCCCCTGATGTGATCATCCGCGGATTCACTACTTCCGGTTCTTTCACCCGGGTCCGGCGCATGATGGCTTTAATCCGCGCCTTCACCTCCAGAATATTAAACGGCTTTGTAATATAATCATCCGCCCCGTATTCCAGCCCAAGTATCTTATCCATATCGTCACCTTTAGCCGTTAACATAATAATCGGAACATCCGAAAAATCACGAATCATCTGGCATACTTCGAAACCATTCAATTCCGGAAGCATCACATCCAGAAGAATAACATCATAGGCATTATTCTGAGCCATTTCCAATGCCTGACGTCCATCATATGCAACCTCAACGGCCATACCGTCCTGCTCCAGACTGTATCGAATTCCCTTAACAATCAGCTTTTCATCATCAACCACAAGTACCTTTTTAGCCATTTTCCTCACCTCAATCTATAGAAATCCGGTCCTTAATCTTTGCGAAGACACCTTCCTTTATGCCCGGAACCTGCATCAGAGACTCCGTGCTCTCAAAATCGCCTTCTTCCTGCCTGTATGCCAGAATCGCATCCGCTTTCGCCTCTCCAATTCCGGGGAGCGTCATCAACACTTCTTTTGAAGCCCGATTGATATTTACCCGCCCATCTGAAAGACTGCCGGTCTCATTCTCCGGTTTTTCCGTCTCTATTTGAGACAGGGCCTCCGCTTCATCCTTCGATGGAATATAAATTTTCTGTCCGTCCTCCAGAGGCACCGCCAGATTAATCCTGGTTAGATCACCCTCCGCAAGAATACCGCCGGCCATCTCCACCGCCTGAAACAGCCGACTGCCCTTTACCATCGAATATACTCCCGGCGTCTTCACCTGTCCACAGACATATACATAAATTAATTCCTCTGATTTCTCTTCAACCGTCTGCACCTCTGCCGCTTCCGTCACTTCAGCCGACCCGGCCGGAGACTCCGTCTCACTCCTCATTGACCCTTCGCCGGTCTCCAATATCATTTCCGATGCCCCACAGCCATTCGCTGCCATAAACAGAAGGCACAAAAACCCAGACATTAATATTCTCCATTTTGACATTCCCATTCTCTCCTTCGAATCGGTATGTCAATAAAAACCAGATATATTTATTTTATCGAAAACCCAAAATTATTACAATATGTTTTTGAAATATTTACGGATTTTTTAAGCGACAATTTTTTTCCATTTTCGACAATGAGACAAAATGGTATGCTTCTATACAAATTGACTGTGATATAATTCTGTATAAAATCCATCTTTTTTATACAAGAAATTCAATTTTCCTCTTTCCCGGCAGCTCTGCCAGAGTATCAAATTAAAAAGCTTCATCAATATTTACTATTTTGCTTCCAATGATTGTAAGCAATGCTCCAGATGCCATCATTAAGGCATTCAATAACACCATGAATACACTTTATCCCCGATCAAGCGCAGAAACCTTTTTGATTGCCCTTCTGAATCACATCAGATTCTTTGATATGCCTCAAAAGCAGTGGCAGCCCTGTCTTGATACATACCCTTCTTCAAACCTCTTTAACAGCCACTTAGGGTAATATTGTGCCGTATCTGTCCGCCCGGCTGTATTGATTATCATAAAATCCTCCTGTTTGTTGAAATCATTCACACATTATTTCTTTCTGTACTCCTTAATCCGCCTTGGTGCACAATAGCCTTCAGAAAATCCTGTGCAGGCAGATTTCCCGCCACCCTTTCTGTGGATTCAGATTTTCCATGCTCTAAAAAAAGTCTGTCTTTTACTTGTATTCTGCCTTTCCTTTTTAAAGAGAATTTAACTTACCGTTTCCAATTCCAGTTTCAATCCCTTCCAAAAGGGGATAAACAATAAAACAGCCACCAGCATGGACGCAAATTCAGCAATAGGCGTTGCCCATGCAATCCCGTTGACTCCAATCCAGGCATTCATCAGAAACATCACCGGGATATCAAATCCTCCTTTTCGCAGAAGGGACAGCACAAGCGGTTCCACCTTTTTCCCTACGGATTGAAACAGTGTTATAATGATCATCGTTACCGAAATACATGGGCCGGGAAGACAGACAATGCGCTGGAAGCGTCCTCCATATTCCACAGTCAGAGGGTCATCGATGAACGCTCTGACAATCGGACCGGCACAGGTGAGCAGGAACACCATGCCAATCACTGCAATGACCAGACTGTAGATAAATGTAATCTTAACAGCAGACATCATCCGCCCGAATTTCTTTGCAGAATAATTGTAGCCAATTAACGGCAGAACCCCCTGGGACATACCTGTAGCAATGGCAAAAGCAAGCATATCCACTTTTTTGGCAATTCCAATCCCCGCCACTGCTTCGTTGCAATACGAAACCATCAGACGGTTCATTGTAACATTTGAAAGCACACCCATCAAAGTCATGACACAACTGGGAAGTCCCACCAATAACACTTCGGAAGGAATACTGTTTCCCAGTCCATAATGGCGGGGGCTGATTGTAAGCGCCATAGACTTTCTTCTACGAATGATCAGTGTGATAAAATAAAATGTGGCTGCCATATTGGACAGCATAGTGGCAATGGCTGCACCGGCGATTTCAAATCCCAGCAGGGTGATAAATATCGGATCAAGAATCATATTCAGGATTCCTCCCATTGCCATGCCAAAACTTGCCTGTCTGGAATATCCCTCCGCCCGCACCAGGTGTGCAAGAGCTGCATTTAGTACGGTAGGCGCCGCACCAACAGTGACTGCCCAAAAGATATACCGACTGCAAAAATCATACGTTGCTTCATTCGCGCCTATTGCCGGAAGCAGATACCCTCTCAAAACAAATACCAAAATACCATACAGCAAAGAAACCATTCCGGCAGTCCATATACTGAAAGCTGATACCTTTTTTGCCTTCTCCAGATCCCCCTCCCCCAAAGAACGTGCGATCAGGCTGGAACCGCCAATGCCAAACAGGTTTGCCATTCCTGTCAACAAAACAAACAGCGGCATACAGAGCGACACTGCTGCCACCTGATCCGGGTCTCCTATCTGCCCGATGAAAAAAGTATCCGCCATATTGTATACAACCGTGATCAACTGGCTGATAACCGTAGGAACAACCAGTGAAACGACAGCTTTATATACCGGCATTTCCTCAAACAACTCTTTATTCTCGTTCATTTGCACTCCTCCTGGCATGCAGGGACATTGAGGTTATCCCCGCTCCTTCTTTTTCTTTGCAGAGGGTATGATCTCCTCATGGAAAAAATAATTGACCACAATCGGCGGTTCTTCAAACGGCCGCTTAATGGAATCATCATCGCGCACATAAAGCATCCCTTCTTCTTTTGTAAACTGCCGCATTTCTTCATCAAGCTTCGCCCAATAGCTGCGGTCACCTTTCTGGTAGACAGCCTCATAAAGAGGCACAAGCTCCGGATACTTTTTGGCAATGTAGTCTAAAATAACAGTTTTATAAGCGCCCCGGAGATTCAGATTTTCCAGCCATACCAGATTGCATTGATTTTTGGCACGCCGGATAATCGCCGGGACATCGGTAATACCGGGAAAAATAGGAGAAATAAAGCAGGTCGTGCGCACACCGGCATCATGGAATGCTTTCATCGCATCAAGGCGGCGCTCAATGCTTACCGCACAGTCCATATCTTCCCGGAATGTTTCGTCTAAAGTGTTGATCGACCACGACACACGGGCATCCGAAAAACTTTTGATCAAATCCAGATCCCGCAGGACCAGATCGGATTTTGTTGCAATACTGATTTTGCACCCCGACCCCTGCATCTGTTCCAATAAAGCCCTTGTACGCCCGCACTTCTCCTCCGAAGGCTGATACGGGTCAGTGACAGAACCGATAAAAAGTTCTTTTCCGGCATATTTCTTTGGGTTTTTAATCTCTGACCAGTGCTTCACATCCACAAACCCGCCCCACGGTTCTGGATGATTAGAAAACCGTTTCATAAACGAAGCATAGCAGTATTTACAACCGTGGGCACAGCCCGTATAGGGATTCACTGAATAATCCGCAACGGGCAGATTTGATTTTGTAAGTACACTTTTTACATCTATGTCTTTTGTTATAAGTTCCATGATAACTCTCCTTTTGGTTTTGATATTTTAATTCTCTTTGCATTTATACAGAAGGATTACTGTTTTGGGGTTTCATGCCCCAAGTCCCTGCATACCAGCTTTATCTGCCGTCCTCAGACAGATGATCGAGAAAATCACCACGACAAACTCAGTGATGGTCATAGCCCACCATACGCCGTCAATCCCCCACCAAATGGGAAGCAGATATACCAGCGCCCCACTAAAGATCAGGCCGCGCAATAGTGCCAGAATGTTAGACCATTTTGTCCGCATAACTGACTGCAGATAATAGGTGGCCTGAATATTGACACCCATTTGTAAAAACGACAGAAAATAGATGCGTACAATCCCAGGAGCGATTTCAAGGATTTCCGGCGTGGCATCTACAAAGAATGTCGTGATCTGCACCGGGAACAACACTCACGCAAGAGCAAATGTAATTCCCATAAGCAGTGCTGTCATGACTGACAGTTTATCTACCTCTTTTAATAAGTCCATATTGCATTCCTCCATTTAAGACCAGGGAGTTCCGGCTTTTATCTGCATATAACCACACATGTTGGTAAAGCCCATTTCCTGATACAGAGAACGCCCGCATTCTGAGGTTTCCAGATAGATTTTTGCAATCCCTTTATCTCTTGCCTGCCCAATAAGCCAGCTTACTATTTTCCGCCCTACACCTTGTCCCCGGAATTCAGGGGTGGTATAAATGTTCATCAGATAAGCACAGCCCCCGTCCGGATTATCCGGCGACGGCATTTCCCGATAAAGGCATACAACGCCGCAGCCGATTATTTTATCGCCGGCATAAGCAAAACAGGCGATATGCCCCTCAGCCGGAAGTGCTGTCTGATAATAAAGCCGGTTCTCACATTCCAGTTTTTCCATCGGTTCATCCGATGGGATGGAAAAAACCTCATGCAGGACAGTCATCCGCCATTTCATCAACAAATCAATATCTGTAAGTCCTGCCCTCCGTATCCTGGTTTCCATCAGAAATTCCCCGCCTTCATCACAACCGGCAGCTTCCCCGTGTCCGGTTTGCCATTCGTATTCAGCGGGATCTGCGGCATTTTCACGATAAATTCAGGAATCATAAACGGTGTCAGATTTTCCGCAAGCTCCTTCCTCACAGTGGAAACCTTCATATTCTGGTCTGCCGGAACCACATAAGCTGTCATATAGGAAAGGCCATCCTCATCCGTAAAGGCGCGGACAACTGCCTGCTGTATGCCTCTGCACTGATAAAGTCTGGACTCTACCTCCGATACCTCTACACGCTTTCCATAAATCATAACCTGCGTATCCCTTCGGTGGAGAAATGCAATATCTCCGTCAGGGAGAGTATAGCCCAGGTCCCCGCTCCGGTACATCACTCTGCCATCTGCCAAAGATTCAAAGACTTTGTTTTCTTCCTTATGGTCACCGATATATCCCAGTGACACTCCATTTCCATAAATACAGATCTCGCCGACTTCTCCGGCAGGAAGTTCTTTTCCGCTCTGGTCTAAAATTCGGATTTCAGTTCCCTTTACAGGATGCCCAATCGGATAGGTGCCGTCATCTAAAACCTCTCCGCCGTTGCAATGATAGTAAGACGCACATACCGTAGTTTCGGACGGGCCATAGGTATTATATATTTCTGCCTGTCCCAGCAGGCGGTCCACATAGACACCGCGGAGCACATCTCCTCCGCTGATCAGAAGCCTGATTGACGAAGGGATTTCCGCCAGATGGTTCATTTCTGCCAGAAGATAGGGAAAACCGCTGATCATGGTTACATGATGTTTCTCCACAAACTTCATCAGGCCATAAATATCCGCTTTATCCTCCGCAGACGGAATAGCAAGAGCCGCACCATTTAACAGGCTCGTAAATACCTCCTCCACAAAAATGTCAAAAGAGCATACAGAGTATTGAAGCATGACATCTCCTGCCGCCGGATGAAATTCATTTTCAAATGCCCGTACATAGTGGCAGATATTGCGGTTCGTAACACAAACACCCTTCGGCCGTCCTGTTGTGCCGGAATATATCTTGCGCCGCATTTTAAGACTGCCAATATAGACGCAACCATCTCTGCACGATGACTCATGACAATTCCAATGCTGGTTATTTCTTTCGGAAAACTGCCCGCGATAATATCTGCCAGATTGGAAAGTTCGCCAAAAGTCACCGTCCTGTCGTTCTCAATAATCGCAGTTTCACCCTTGTGTTTTGCAACAATGTTCTCAAAAAGGGAATAAACTGTATCTATCATGATCGTCTCCTCCATATCTTACTATATCTTTTATCTTCCCAAAATCCATGCAATACCTGCCGCTGTTCTCTGTACGGTATCTTTATAATGGTTTCCCGAATTAAGCTGAAGCACTGTGTCAATGCCTTTCTCCATATAAAAAGTTTTAATCTCCTCTGTATGTTCCTGTACTGTTTTCAGAAAAGGATTTCGGGTTTTACACTCCCTGTCACCGAGAGATAAATACAAATGCTCCGGACGGCTTTTCATTTCATGCGAAAATACATATTCCTTAAATCCCGGAAACCATAAGGAGCCGGACATACTGGCAATTCTTGAAAAAAGCCCTGTCTGATAAACAGAATACAGGGCAAATAACCCGGCAAGGGAATACCCCGCCAGTCCCCTCCATAAAACACAGCCCTGCACAAATTCCTCCGCCTTTGGTACGATTTTTTTTGTCAAAAGCTGTAAGTATTCATCTGCGCCTCCCGTACATGGGGTATCACCTTTTGAGATCGGCGGGATATCCCATGGAGCCATATCATGATCCCATTCCAGCCCGCTTATGGCTACAAGAGTAAAATCCGGGCAGATGGCATCATACAGCTCTTTATATACATGGACGCCTTCTTCTGCGAATGTATTTAGATATACAACCGGCCTGTCAGAATCAACGCTCGGATAAACCATAACTTTTTTATTATCTATTACAAACTGATGACTTTTGCAAATCTCCTTGTTCATCTCATCCCACTTCCTTATTGACTTTTTCTTGTACAGAAATTATACTATATCCAAATTAGAAAGCAAGTACGCAGAATTTTGATACATGGTATAAAAAATATACCTGATATCTTACAAGGAGAGTTGATCTATGCAGGAATTTATGACTTATGAAGAGTATTTACGGGATGTAAAAAAGGGGATTGTAACAGACCTTGGGAATTGTCCGGTCACACCGCTGCTCATTATGCTCCAGGGAAAATGGAAAACACAGATCCTATACGAGCTGTGCATCTATGATACCGTCCGGTTCAGCGTGTTGAAAAAAGATTTAGCCGGGATTACAAATACTATGCTGACAAACGCCCTGCGTGAACTGGAAGCGGACGGATTTATTAACCGTGTCCAGTTTAATGAAATCCCTCCTCACGTTGAATATTCATTTACAGAAAGAGGACGGGATCTGATGCCTGTTTTTTACGAAATTATGAGATGGGGATTCAAACATGAAAAAGACAAGCTCGGAAACAAAGAATAAATCATACCGGGATGACATCCTGAAATATGCCTTAAAAACATATGAAGCGATTCCTGATTACCCGTGGATGTCCCTGCCGGGGTATGCTGTCCTGCGGCACAAAGACAATAAAAAATGGTATGGGATCATTATGGATGTGCCAAAAGAAAAATTAGGGCTTTCCGGGCAAAAAACAGTCGATGTCCTGGAAATAAAGTGCGATCCTGTCATGATAGGCTCCTTGCTGACTAAAAGGGGATTTCTGCCGGCATATCATATGAACCGGGGAAACTGGATCACAATCCTTCTGGATACTTCGGTAGAAAAAGAAATGATTTTTTCTTTACTGGAAATAAGCTATGAGCTTACAGCAAGCCGCCAGACCAAACAGAAAATGAAGGTTCACAAAAAACGGGACTGGATTGTTCCCGCAAATCCCAAATATTACAACCTGGAAAAGGCTTTCTCTGAAAGCGAAACTATCTTGTGGAAACAGAGCAGCCATGTCTGTGTCGGCGATCTGGTCTATCTCTATATTGCCGCTCCTGTTTCAGCCATCCGTTATAAATGCCAGGCAGTAGAAGTAGATATCCCCTATCAATATGACGATGGGAAAGTACACATGAATCATGTAATGAAGCTAAAATATTTGGAGCAATATGAGCAATCTCTGCTCACTCTGGATAAACTAAAAGAACACGGCGTTTATGCTGTCCGCGGACCACGCAATATGCCGGACAGCCTGCTCCATGAAATTGAGGCAATTCAGCATGAGTAGTGACTTTTTCTGGAAGAAGCGGACTATAGAAAAATATCTTGCCAGCGGGCAGATTGAAACCGTCCTTGCAGACGGGAAAAATTATGAAGGTGCAAGGCCGCTGTACTATGAATGGGTTAAACTCCTATATGACCAATGTAAAAAATGCGGTATTCCCTTTTCTTTTTACGGAACAGGAAATGTCTTTATAAAAGACCGGCAAAGAATATCATATCTGCAAAGCATACCAGCATATGCAAGCCTTACATTCCGGACTACAGCACCCATCTGTAAATGGAGAAATTACCCTCAGATTATTCAACCCGCCTCCCCGCACTGCTATGTAACAAGAGAACCAGACAGGCAGAGTTTCCACCATGCTTGATTCCTCATTTGTTCTTTATTGGTTTTCTTCCATGGTGCTTATATACCAGAGTCACCCTTGCTCCCCAATCTGTCAGAAATCGGAGAAGCCTGCCCCCCATAATAACTTACCGTATCCTAAAAAGAAAACAAGACTTCGTCAACGTCCAATCCATGCACCGCACAAGCCTGCTCCAGCGATTCCCCGATTGAGGATGGACAGCCCCACAAAACGACTTCCTATGCCCTTTTGCCTCGCTTAACAAACATTTTTTTAATACTGCCCTTATAATTCTTTCACCATCTCCTCAATGCTCCGATAGGTATCATGCCACGGAGCATATGGCTTACTTTCAGCAGACGGATATCCAATCGGAAGCAGGCAGACGGGTTTTATGTGCCCCGGAAGTTCAAACGCTTTTGCCACTTTCCGAGAATCAAAGCCACGCACCCACACAGAGCCAATTCCAAGCTCCCATGCTTCCAGCATCATATGGATGCAGACAATGCTCACATCCATTTCCCCGGTATCATACCCATGCTCTGTCGGGCTTTTCCATACTTTTGATGTATCTGCACAGAATAGCAGAACCACTGGCGCATCATAGGCAAATTGGGTAAGTGTCCGTATTTTCTCGATAGCCTCATCGCTTTTCAAAATATAAATCTTCTGCGGCTGAAAATTGACCGCCGTAGGCGCAAGCTGTCCGGCCTTCAAAATTTTCTCCATCTTCTCCGGCTCAATCGGGCGGTCGGAAAAGGCCCGGACTGAATAGCGGCCTGCCGCAAGCTCTAAAAACTCCATCCCTATTCCCCCTGCTTTGCGGGAGCAACTTTTCCATAACCGTTCCATGCAAACAGTGCTTCTTCCGTTTCATCCCCATAAACCTGCTCCACGTCACAGATATACAGATAATGGTCGCCTACCTCATGATATTCCTTCAGACTGCACTGGATCGCCACACGGCTATGTGCTGGAATCTTGATATCGCTTCCTTCCACCGCCACAAGCTCGATTCCAAACTCAGATGCCTTATCCGTAGTGCGTCCTGTAGTGCTGCCGCACCCCATTACTGCCTCGGCAATCTCCGCACCGGGAACGGTAACAATAACCTTCTGATTGTTCCTCACCATTTCCCCGCTGTAAGAGGTCTTCGCCATGGCATAAGCGATCATGCTCGGATTAAATGAAAGATATGTCCACCATGAAACGGTGGCGAGGTTCGTAGAGCCGTCCGGTTTCTTTGTGCACACAACCGTTACAGGGTTCGGAGATGTCAGTTTTGCTGCCTGCGGTAATTTTATTTTTTTCATAATATACATTTCCTTTCTTTGATTTATTGAATAGATTTTCCAAGCTCATACGCCTGTTCCAATTCCGGTTTCCCGGTAATATCACCAATTGCCCCATTGCCCCCGGCAAGGACATGGCCAAGATTTTTCCAGCGCAGATGCTCCATCAGATGATCATAATAAGTCAGGACATCCTCAAAGCCGTGTCCCTCCGCTGCCATCAGAAGTGCTGAAAAACGGTCATGCCCCCGGAGGAAATTGCCGTCCCCTTCCTCCAAAGCAAACAAACGGTCAACCGCTGTCCTGATCTGGCCACTCATATTCCAGTAATACAAAGGCGTAGCAAGCACGATGACATCACATTCCTTGACCACCGGGTAAATCTGTGCCATGTCATCCTTCTGCACGCAGGGACATTCCTTGCTGCTATGACCACCGAAACAGCCTTTGCATCCATGGATATCCATGCTGTCAAGGAAAAACTCCGTAACTATATGTCCGGCTTCTTTGGCACCTCTGGTAAATTCAGATACCAAAGCCGATGTATTTCCCTTTTTCCGGGGACTTCCATTCAAAATAACAATTTTCTTTTCCATACCTTCCCTCCTTAAATTGCGTCAGCCAGGGCCGCAGCCTTCCTGTAGCCATCCGTCTTTTCAATATCACCAGTATTCAACACGCCGGGGATCAAAACTTCGCCAACCATTTTCCATTTATTCAATGCGCACATCCGCTCCATAGGAACACGCACACCATCCATCACAGACATATCCTCTTCCTCACAGCAGGTGATCAATGCACATTCCTTGCCGGAAATGTCTTTGCCGCCCACAACAAAAGAAAATATCCGGTCAATAACGCCCTTGATCTGTGCCGGGATTGAATACCAGTAAACCGGCGTGGTAAATACAATGGCATCTGCCTCCAGGATAGCCGGCGCAATCGCATTAAAATCATCATCAAAGGTACAGGCTTTTCCTGTAGAGAAGCATGTTTCACATGCACGGCAACCGCCCACTTTTTTCAAAGCCGCATCAAAACGGGTAACCGCATGCCCCTTCTCCTCAGCAGCCTTAATAAATGCATCCGTCATAGCAAAGCTGTTTCCATTTTTTCGGGGACTTCCAGTGATCACTACTATTTTTTTACTCATAAGATTATTCCCCTTTACCTGCAGGATTGACTTTTCCTGCTGTTGATATTATAATTATAGTCAGAATAAAACAAAAAACAAGTACGCACCTTTAAGTGCGATACTTAAAAACAAGTTATATACTTACCTAAAGGAGAGTTTTAAAATGAGCGAACGCTGCATATCACAAGAATGCCTTAAAACAACCGGCTTCAGCTATACCCTATCCCTGATTAATGGAAAATACAAAATGACAATTTTATATACTCTTATGGAATTTGAGATTGTCCGTTTTAATGAAATGAAAAAATATATCGGTGAAATTTCTTATAAAACGCTTAGTTCTACCTTAAAGGAATTAGAAGCGGATCAGTTAGTAAACAGAAAAGAATATCCACAGATTCCTCCAAAAGTGGAATATAGTTTGACCGAACGGGGCAAATCACTGATTCCCATTTTGGATAGTATGTGTGAATGGGGCAATAAACATCGCCTTTAACCAAAAATGTATACCCATTCGGGCACCCCGCATGTCAGATGCTTCGCATGGGCGCGCTCCGTCAAGCTGCGCGCGATAAGGTATACCTTCCTCCTCCATTTTATTCTTCATGATTTCTCTTTTTCTTTCCGCAGCTCCGCCCCGTGGCGCAGCACCAGAGATAAAAAAGTGTCTTCGACACTTCAACCCCCTTACCCCCAATCTTGGGGGATTTAGGGGGTGCTTTTTGTGCCGCTATCCCTCATAATAGTCTTATGAGCATACTACAAGATATTTTTAAAGACCATTATGAAGAAATGATTTATACATTACACCCACGTCCTTCCGTCATAGAAAACGTAGACAAAATGATCCATTGCGGTGATCCCTCCTTTGGCGGTGCCATGTTCGGCTGTCCTCATTGTGGCAAACTTAAATTCGTTCCTTTTCGCTGCCACAGTCGTTTCTGCCCCACCTGCGGTAATCTCTATGCTATGAAACGCACTACCTCTATGGCTTTTAAACTGATCCGCGTTTCTCACAGACACTGCGTTTTCACCATTGACGAAAATCTCCGGGGATTCTTTCTTAATGACCGCTCGCTTCTTGACTGTCTCTTTCATTCTGTTGCCAGCGTTCTCTCCCGCATGTTTTTTAAACAAAATAAGTCCATGAACTTCACTCCCGGTTTTATTATGGTTCTTCATACCTTTGGCAGGGATCTAAAATGGAACCCTCACATCCACTGCCTCATTTCCGAAGGTGGTTACAGTGATAACGGTTTCTGGCGCAACATCTCTCATTTTAACTATACCTTCCTCCGTAATGCTTTCCGTACCGCTCTGCTGGACGACATGGAATCCCGTATTGGTCCTTCTTTCAAAAAGGTTAAATCCCGTTGCTACCGGGAACACAAAAACGGCTTCTATGTTTACGCAAAGCCAAACAAATGCGATCCCGAAACTGTTATTAAATACATCGGCCGCTATCTTGGCCGGCCTGTCATTGCGGCCTCCAGGATTGATAAATATGACGGCGACTTTGTTACCTTCCATTATAACCGGCATGAGGATGATGTATATGTGGAAGAAACGATCCCGGTTATGGATTTCATAAAACGGCTCATTCGGCATATCCCGGAAAAGCATTACAAAATGATCCTCTACGGCGGCATTTACGCACGCCATCGGGATATCGACAAAAAGCTGCACCGCGCCATATCCCGTGAAAAGCATCACATCTACAAAAGCTTTAACCAATGGCGCACTGCCATTCTCTTTGCCTTTGGCTATGACCCGCTAAAATGTGAATGCGGCACAACCATGTTGTTCCTGGAACTATACTTTAACCATAAGCGTGTTTCCTTGGAAGAAATGTACGAGAAAGTCATGTCCCGTTCTCGTGGAAGAAGTTCGTCCGCATGACTTTCCGAATGACTTCCCGTGTGTTATACTCCTTTCAAAGGAGGCCACTTACATGAAAACAGATACAGAGAAACTACGCCAAAAATATATCGATAACCCGCCAGAAGGGATGACATCCGAGGACATTCGCCGTATGAGCGAGGATGACCTTCTTGACATGGATTATTTCTTAAATGAAGATGACCTGTTTGATGACGAGGCTGGTGTTGAAGGTTTTTTTACCTTCTAACCGTGTCGTCTCATCTTCCTGCCCGCCTCCGTGCGGGCTTTTTTAATCCAAGAGAGCGCCGTAAGGCGGTCTTTCCTATAAAGTTAAAAAAGAATAGCGGTTTCCCGCATTCCTTTTAAGAGGATACCAATATCCAACCCTTTTGTCTGTCCTATTCCGCCCGTTTGGTGCCAATCGGACAACAAAATTTTAGGATTCTGGTATTCGGCATGGGCTTCCCCATGCCGAATACCGACCATACCTGTCATTTAAGTTTCCGCCGTGTTCAACTTCCAGCCGATGGCTTCCTTTCGTCCCAATACAAAGTCCGCATAAATGCCTTTCTGGCCGATCAGCTCTTCGTGCCTGCCCTGCTGGACGATCTTCCCGTCATCAATGACCAGAATCTGATCCGCATTCCGCACCGTCTTTAACCGATGGGCGATCATAATAATGGTCTTATCCCGGGTCAGGGCCTCAATGGCCTTTTGCAGCCGGTCCTCGTTCTCGGGGTCAACATTGGCGGTCGCCTCGTCCAGAATGACAATGGGCGCATCTTTTAACATAGCGCGGGCAATGCTGATCCGCTGCTTCTCCCCACCGGAGAGAGACGCGCCGCCCTCGCCGATCATGGTCTGATAACCGTCCGGAAGCGCCTCGATAAAGTCATCGCAGCAGGCCTTTTTTGCGGCCTCCACGACCTCCGCGTGAGTAGCGTCCGGCTTTCCGAATTTGATATTATTCTCAATGGTATCCGCAAAGAGATACACATTCTGGAACACCATACTGATCTGATCCATCAGGGATTCCAGCGTATACGCCCGGACATCCTGCCCGCCGATCTTCACGCTGCCGCTATCCACATCCCAGAACCGGGCAATCAGGTTGCAGAGGGTGGTTTTGCCGGAGCCGGAAGGGCCAATGACCGCCGTGGTCGTCTTATCCGGAAGCACAACCGAAATCCCGTGGAGGATCTCCCGGTTCTCATAAGAGAAATGGACATTCTCAAAAGCGATATCATGGCTGCCCGGCGTCAGCGTCTTACCGCCCTCGTCCATCTGCTCCATGCGCTCTGTCTCCAGCGTCCGATCAATGCTGGCAGCCGCCAGCCGCAGCATGGTGACACCCATACCGAACAGTTTGATCTGCCCGAACACCAGAAAGGACATGACAATGCTCATCAGCGCATTCGCCACAGTCATCGTTCCCTGAATCCACAACAGGATTGCTGCCAGCATCATTCCAATGCCTGCGATCTGAAGCGCCAACTCCTGCAGGACGCTGTAAGGCGTCAGAAGCTTTTCCATATCCAGATTGCTCTTCCGGTTATACTCCAGCGTGTCCTGCAGCTTTTTGTCCCCTTTGCCGCTCAGGTTAAAGGACTTCACCACGCTCATGCCCTGCACATACTCCAGCACCGCCGAAGTCAGCGCCGTCTGGGATTTCTGGGAGTCCGGTGCAAGGACGGCAGATTTCCGTTCCATGGAGGAAAGAACCAGGCAGTACAGGACGATTCCCGCTGCCGCGATCAGGCCAATACGCCAGTCAAAAATCAGGATCATGGCGGTGAATACCACCGTTCCCACCAGTCCGCTTAAAATGTTCACCAATACCATGGGAACCATGGTCTCGATATTGCCCAATACGGTAGTGCAGACGCCAGTCACTTCCCCCAGACTGTTTTCATTGAAGAATCCCATGGGGACCCCCTTTAAGAGGTTGCCGATCTTGATCCGTTCATTGGCTGCCATAAAGTACCCCGCATGGGTCTGCTGCATCTTGGATATGCTGGTGGTGATACCGTTTCCAATCACACTTGCCAGCATAAAGCCCAGGGCGATCCATGCAGGCCAGCAGCTGCTGTCCCCGTCTGTGAGTGCCACAATGATAAAATAAACGGCGCTGACCTCCATCATATGAAACAGGGCTTTTAGGAAACTGACTGCTACAGATTTGTTGATATTCTTTCTCTCCGCACCGGCAAACTGCCAGATTTTTTTGAACACACTAATCATGCCACATCACCATCCTTTGCTCCAATATGGGCCTGCCACATGGTTTCATACAACGGGCAGGTCTTTCGTAAGACTTCATGGGTTCCTTTTGCTTCGATTCTGCCATCCTTCACCACCACAATCTGCTCTGCGTCCTTAATGGTCGAGAGCCGGTGGGCAATGACGATCACCGTTTTTCCTCTCACCAGCTTTGCGATGGCCTTCTGAATGACTGCTTCATTCTCGGGGTCGATATAGGCCGTGGCCTCGTCTGCTAATGTCAAGTAAGGACTAAAAAAATCCTCCGGATTTTTTCCAGAGGACTTTCCCAAATATATGTACAACCATTTAATCATGTCCCTATTAAACTGAGATGGGGCAATATTTTTCTACATCTTTTACTAACTGCTCCTGCATATTAGCTTCATTAAGCAATCCTTGCTTTTTCACTTCCAAAATACGCTCTTTAACCTTACTTTTTTCCAGTTTAGGAGTATATTCTGGATGCTGAAAAACTTCTTTTAGCATTTCCAATATTGTTCCAATTTTGGCATAGTTTAATTTAACCATATTAACATGCAGATTTTCATGCCCACGATATCCAGTAACTCCCAGTTCCGTATCATCCATTAGCAATCCATATTTTTTAACAACCTCATCATTTATTATAAAAAATTGTGATGTTGCAATTCCTGTTGTTGATAGTAATATAGCCTTTATAGCATCATCTGTGTTCTCTAGGTCATCACATTTCCAAAAAGATAATGTATTCCCTGTTGTCCCTAATTCTTGCTTCAATATATCCGCATCCAAAAGTTTAATATCTTGAGCCGCCTTAATTTTTAGTAAGTTTGCTTTGTTAGATAGTTTTCTTATATAGTACATTCAATCCCCTCTAAAAACAGAATAACTTCATCAACATATTCCCGCATCCATTCTGAAGAAATATCAATATTTTTAAGAGCTGGTAACAAAGACACATCTGCCCAATTTTCGATAAGCCCAATGACGCGTTCTTTTACAAGTTCATTTTTATGATTTATCAATCCCAAAATCATGCTTTGTCCCCATGGCATAACTTCACAAGCATCAAATCTTTCTAGACTTGTACATATACCAGCAATTACATTTGGCAGATTATAATATTGAACATATAATCTCTGTATAATATCACCCAACACTCTAAAAGAATATTTATTTGCAATATCATAAATTTTACTTTCTGCTAAAGACATTGTCTCATTCTCTAAAGAATAGTTTTTTAATAAGATCAGCAATTCCTGCTCTAATCCCGCAACCAAAACAGAATATTGTTTTTCTTCATTTTGAACAGAGTTCGTTAATAGTTGTTTTTCAACAGAGGTCAATTCTCTTTTTTCTTGAGCCGGTGTTGACGTATATGAGACCTCTTTCCCTTCTTTACTTGAAGTGCTATATTGACTTTTTACGGAGGTGAAATCAATAACCCTATTTTTTGATGTACTGCTAATCTCATTTACATTTTCTATGGTATTATTTATATCCGATAACCATGCATTAGTCATCTATACCCAACTCCTCAAAATTTGTTTTTAAATTCTGTATGATTTCCAATACTTCATGTTTAAAACAATTTAAATCCGAAAATGCAAATCTATATCCTGCATTCTCCTGAATGGTATTTATGTCCATATGGCAAAGAAACCTTTTGTTATTAGTAACATTTTCTTTAACAACCGATAACTCTGTTATTACATTAAGTACTTCATTTTGTGACATATTAATACACCTTCGAGAATTTGTCCGTGTTGACCATTCTTCAATTTCCCCATCATTATAGAAATCAAGTGTATTACATAGCTTTTTACCAAGTTTCGTGTCCCTAAGTTCTTTTTCAAAAACATCACTTAATAAGCTAATATTGATAGCCAATCTATTTGAATACACATTATTTTGTTTCATCACAGATGCCAACGCTTTCTCAGCAAACACTAGAAAATCTTCAATTGTTGTATCTTGATTATCTTTGTTTCCGTTAAATATTACATCAATTCTTTCATTCATACATGCAATTTGCACAGTTTGATCTATTGTTAAAAACGACAAATTATTGACAGATTTAATAGTTCCTGCCGCTATATCAATATTTTGTCCTGTAATCATACTAGGCAAAAAAACGTACCCACCTAACGAATTTAATTCTTTTAATAGCAACTCTATTATGGCTGTTGTTGGTTCTATCCGATTATTTGAAAAAGCAGTCAACTGTACATTCATTAATACACCCATATGGACACTCCTTTCTTCAAATTGATAGTATTTGCCTCTAATATTATATAACATAATATCAACCTCCATAATATGAAGTCACATTCCCGACAAATACTTATATTCAATTTGGAATTATATTATACCATCAATTTCAAAAACTATCTACTGGTTCAACGCAAAACAAGTCTAAAATTTTTGTGATTTTTGAAATGGCCTGCCCTCACGGACAAGCCACCTCATCGAACATATTTCTAAACTTCCACTTAATCTCATACCGGTCATCCCGATATATTCTCACTTCCTTTATCATTGCTTCAACCATTTCTTTCGTCAGCGCTGGCTCTCTTGCAAACAGAGAAATATTTTCAAGTTCTTTCAGTTGCTCATCATCCACCTCTGCCTGCATTACCATCTCTTTGCCCAACTCAGCGATCTTCTTCTCTGCCTCTTCAATCTCTGCATCACAGGCTTGTTTTACAGCCAGATACTGATTCCGGTCAGCCTCCTCCATGATATACAGTTCATAACAGTCCTGCTTTTCTGTTTTCTTTTGCAAAACCCTCTGCCGGAGCTGGCCGATTTCCCGTTCCAGCTTTGTAGCAGCCTCTTTTTTACCACTATTATCACGTTTTGCGATACAATATTTTTTCTCTGCCAGTTCCCCGATCTGCTTTATGGCTTTCAGCACAGCGGCGTTGATTCTGTCAACTTCATACCTCCGACAGTCACAGGTATTTTCATCCACCGGCACATCCGCATGTCTGGTTGTCTCGCAAAAAAAGATATCCGGCAGGTTCCTCCGGCATTCATAGCGCATAGCCCGGTTACAGTATCCGCACACGCAATAGCCACTCAAAACAGTTTTTCTGGGCCGATACTGATTTTCTTTCTTATTTCGTTTTTTCTTCATTATCCGGCTTTGCTCAAATGCCCGCTCAAATTCTTCCTCTGTCACAATCGCCACATGGCAGCCCGGCACAATGATCTGTTCTTCCACTTCATTCTTTTTTGTGTGGGTGCCGCATGGCGCTTTTTTGCTCCGTTTAAAGTTGACACACGCCCCTGTATAGACCCGGTTCTTTAAAATCGCCCACACCATGTTATACTGCCAGCAGATCACAGTCGTGTTTTTCCTAACCGTCATCTGCTTGCCTTTATATTTTTTCTCTGTCAGTGTTCCCGGTGTCGGCATCTCCGCCTGGTTAAGCATCTCCACGATCTCCGGTATGGTATGCCCTGACAACGCCATATCAAAAATGAACCGCACAATCTTTGCCCCTTCCGGCTCGATCTCAAGCTGGTTCTTCCTCTCCTTAGAGCGCACATACCCAATCGGCGCCTTTCCTAAATATTCCCCCTTTCTGGCCTTTGACCTTTTAGCAGCTGTTGTCTTTTTAGACAGGTCTTTACTGTATAAATCGTAAAGGAAGTTCTTGAACACAACATCCCAGTCTCCGGCAGTTCCCTCTTTTCCGTCACTGTCATAGTGGTCGTTGACTGAGATAAACCGCACACCCAGGAACGGGAAAATCTGTTCCAGATACTCCCCCGCATCCAGAAAGTTTCTGGCAAACCGTGAAAAATCCTTTACCATGATACACTGGATTTTCCCCCTCTTTACTTCCTCCATCATTTTCCGGAAAGCCGGACGGTTGAAATTTGTACCGGAATAGCCGTCGTCCACAAACTCGATCACCTCATAGCCGGACAAATCCTGCCGGCTGCTGTATGTATAGCGGAGCAGGTCTCGCTGATGGCTGACACTGGCGCTCTCGTCCATTTCCCCATTCGCCTTGAACAAATCCTCCTGGGACAGCCGGATATAAAATGCAAGAACCTGTTTATACTTCATCTTCTTCCATCTCCTTCAAAAAAGTCTGACAGGTATCCTTGAATTTGAAGATCACTTCGATATGCTTATCCTCAAAGACTCTGATCTCCTGTACAAGTGCCTCCAGCATCGGACGGTCAAGCTTCTTCTTTCTGGAAAACTTCTTAAACACCGCCGCCGTTTCCTCTGTTTTTGAGAGGAAGGTATCTATCTGCATCTTCTGCCCCATTGCTTTTTCAATTTGATTCTGAAGGACATTTTCCTGCTCCAGATAATCCTCCCTCATTTCCCGGTACTCCGCCTCACTTAATATTCCTTCACAGAAATTTTCATACGGGCTTTCACGCAGTCTGGAAACTCTGGTTTTTCTTTTTGTCAGTTCTGCGATCCTGCTTCTGCTGCTCTCGTAAACGCTTTCAATCCTACCGTCATTACTTCCGCACTCTACTTTCTGTGCCATATCCGCCATTACCTGAATCTGCAACTTTATCTGTGCAAGCACAGCGTCATGCAGCACGGTTTCCTTTATCGTATGGATACTGCACTCCCTCCGGTCAGTCTCCCTGTACCTCCCGCAGCGGAATACCCTGGTTACTGTCCCTGTCTTTTGGGATACCGATTTCCCTAGCTGCATGGAACCGCCGCAGTCCCCGCATTTCAGAATGCCACGGTAAATGTTCTCATACGGTTTTGCATTTCTATGGCTTTCCCTGTATTTCTTTTGGGAGGCTTCATTGATCTCCTGCACCTTGTCAAAGACTTCCTGCGTCACAAGAGGTTCGTGCATATGCTCCATGATCTTCCACGCTGTCCTTCCTGCCTCTTTTCTTTTTCTCTGCCCTTTATATAACGCCTTGGGTTCTTTGCCATGAACCAGGTGCCCCAGATAAACCGGATTGGAAAGGCAGTCTGAAATACTGGAAGAGAACCAGTATCCGCTGACCTTCTGCTTCGAGTTTCCCGCTTCCAGCTGTGCTTTCCTCTGGCTCGGCGTTACCGCATGGATTTCATCCAGATGTCTGCGTATCGCTTCGTAACTGTATCCTTTTAACCGAAGCTCGAACATCAGCTTCACATAGGGAGCCGTTACGGGATCAGGAACCAGTGTGAGGTCACCTTTCTTCAACCGCATATACCCATAGCACAGCCGTCCCGGAAGAAATTCCCCTTTATCCATCCTCGCATGGATACTGGTACAGATTTTCTGGGACAGGTCTTTGGCATACAGCTCGTTAATCATATTTTTTAACGGAACCGCCATGGTGCGCTCATCCGTGCTGCTGTGCAGGCTGTCATACCCGTCCGTCACCGCAATGAAGCGGACTCCCATAAAAGGAAAAATGTTCTCCAGATATTCGCCTGCTTCCAGATAATCCCTGCCGAACCTGAAAAGGTCTTTTACCACGATGCAGTTTATTTTCCCTGCCTTGATATCCTCCATCATCCGGTTAAATTCCGGCCGTTCAAAGGTTGTGCCTTTCTTCCCATTGTCAACATAGGTGTCTGCCAGTCGCAGTTCCGACTGTCCGTCCACAAACCGGTTGCAGATGCTCAGCTGGTTCTCAATGGAATCTCCTTCATCCTGCTTGCCACTGTTTACCAGAGAAAGCCTCCCGTATATGCCGCAGAGATAAATGCTATCCTCCGGATTCATCAATGGCGCTGCCACGGCCGTTTCCTGTTTTCTGCTCTTTCTTGCCATCGTCCGTCCCTCCTACTGTGCCAGCGCAAGCTCCGGCATTTCTGAATCACTTTGGTAATTTCCTATCTTTTCCAGAAGCATGGCCATTTCGTCTGCGTACCGGAACACAACTTCCATTTTCCCTTCCTCATAGACCATGACCCTATCCAGCAGTGTAGTAACCACCTGCCGGTTCAGCTCCGGCACATTCCGATATTTCTTAAATTCCTGAATCCAAAGGTTGCTGCTCCGGTTACCCTCTACGGCTTCTTTCCGTTCATGCTCCAGCCGTTCCAGCGCCTGTTCCTTTTCTGAAATGCGCTTTGAGAAACTGCCCCGGTATTCCTGGTACTCCTTTTCATCAATCATGCCATCGCTCAGATCTTCATACAGCTTCATTTTCATCCGCCTGTACTTTTGTATTTCCTGCCGCAGCTGTTCCATCTGTGCGTCATAATTAAAAACCGTCCTCTGATGCTCCGGCAGCGTGTCAATATACGTCAGAAACTCATCCATCCGGCAGACGGTCTCTATCTGGCCCTGTATGGCACGGAACACCCTGTCCGTCAGTTTCTTTTCACTGACCGAGTGGCTGGAACATCCCTTTTTGTGCTTGTTTGTGGAGCAGACATAATAAAAATATTTTCTTCCTCCGGACGGCACGGCCTTCCTTACCATGCTGTTCTTACAATCCCCGCAGAACAGATAGCCGGAAAACAGATACAGCTCCTTTTGTTCCGGCGCTGTCCTCGTATCCCGTTTTAACAATTCCTGTACGGTCTGAAAATCACGAAACCCAATGATTGCTTCATGTGTGCCTTCTACCCGAATCCATTCCTCCGGCTTTTTTGCAATCTGTGTTTTGACCTTATAGTTTGGAGTGCTTGTTTTTCCCTGTGCCATAACGCCGGTATAAGCCTCCTCTGTCAGAATCCGGTTAATGGCATTGACCGACCAGAGGGCAACCGGATGGATTTTAAAGCTGGTGGAATATTTCAGCCCTATAGATTTTTTGTACTCCAACGGGGACAGGACGCCATTATCATTCAGAAAATCTGCAATCCGCTGTTGGTTGATACCCTGCAGCTTCATCCGGAATATCGTCTGTACAATCTCTGCGGCATATTCATCCACTATAAGCCTGTTCTTATCTTCCTGGGATTTCTGGTATCCATAGACTGCAAAGGCGCTGATACATTCCCCTTTCTTCCTTTTGATATCCAGCTGGCTTCTGATCTTCACGGAAATATCCCGGCAGTAAGCGTCGTTTACCAGATTTTTAAAGGGGAGGATCAGGGAATCTGACTCACCCTTTTTCCCTTCGCTGTCATAGTTGTCATTGATAGAAATGAAACGGACACCCATAAACGGGAAGATACGCTCAATGTATTTTCCCACTTCAATATAGTTTCTTCCGAATCGGGATAAATCTTTGACGATCACGCAGTCAATCTTCTTTGCCTTGATATCCTCCATCATCCGCAAGAAGCCGGGGCGGTCAAAATTCGTCCCCGAATAACCATCGTCATCGTACTCTGCAACGATCTCAATATCGCTATGTGATTTTCCATAGTCCTTAATGAGTTCCGTCTGGTTGATGATACTGTTGCTTACCTCACCCCTGCCATCATCCTGTGACAGTCTTTTATAAGCGCCGGCACGATAAGTTTTATCTTTCTTTTTTGCCATAAAAAAACCTCCTGTGATTGAGACATAGGATTACCCTCAATCATAGGAGTTCTGCTCATTGTTAGTTTTAAATTTTTTTGACCTGCATCCAAGTTACCATAACTCCGCGCATTTTTCAAGAGGGTATGCGATAAAATTTTTTAACAGTTCAGCCATAGCCCATGCAGTGTGCGAATCATGCTCGCATGAATAAACACACAAATGGGGCTATGAGCAGAGCGCCCACTTATGAGCAAAGTTAGCTGCAAAGCAGCGGGAAAGCCGCATAGCGGCCTTTGCGAATGGGCGTGAGCGGAACTGTTATTCCTTACAGATTCCGCACATATTCTTCCAGACGTTCCTCCAGGGTTACGTCCGTATCTATAAAGCTGACCTTTACCACCACGCCATCATCCAGATAGCAGTATGGATTTTTGATCTGCTCGATAAAACTCAAAATGCGTTCTTCCCGGCTCATGGTCGGATCAAGCTTCATAAGCTCCTCGCAAAATCCCTCCTGGACTTTTTCCATCATAATAAATAGTACATCCACTTTTGCATTTCCTTCCTGTTACTCTTTTGAATAGCGAACTTATGGTCACGTTCTTTATGCTCGTATTCTAAAAGTACCAGACGCATATCTTCGTACTAAAAATACAGCGACAAAATAATACAGGACACACAGGACAATCGAAGCCACCCCGAGATAAAATGATGATATATCCATTTTCATAATCCAAAGACATATAATAAACGGAGCCGTCTCAACAATGCGATAATCGCTACTTTTAACGTGCGTCCCCACATTGTAGGGCTGTAAAAGGTAATATATGAGCAGATAATGTATAGAAAAGAATATACTTAAACAAATGGATTGCAAAATGATAATGATGTAATCTACTTCATTTCCTATGTTGCCATACATTAAGGCAGACAAGCACATTCCCATTGTCAAAGCAGGGAGCAAATTGATCTTTATAATCTCGCGTAGCCGGATAAGGAACAATCTAAAAATATATTCCGGCCTTTTGAAAAAGGAAAAAGTCAATAAGCTGTAATCGCAATTCATATACAACGCTTTTGTGTAGTCACCACCACGGTTGACAAGGTACATGACAAAAAACAAAGCTGATGGAGGCCAGCACAAAAGCAAAGTATTTATTTGTTCCTTTAGCATTGGCTGTAAAGAGCCTGCCAGTAACAATAGAGCTGTTAATACAATGCAAGCTGCTGTAATACGTTTTACTGATTTCCATAAAATTTTGCGGTGTCGTTTTACAAACAGATCATTCAAATATTCCAAGCCCTTTTTGTGACTGGATTCAACGGGACTATATGCTATTGCCTGTTCTGACTGCTCGTGTTCGTTTTGTTTTACTGTGTTTTCAGCCTGTGACAATATTTCTCGATACATAGACGGATAGTGTCTAAAGGTAAGCACTTTGTAAATAGACAAAGTCCCTGCTAAAATAGATACTACCATGATTGCCATGCTCATTTGAATAAGTAAAATAATCTGTACCGTTGGAAGTCCATAAGCCCCAAACAATATCAGTAAGATAATTCCCCATATAAGATAATTGATATGATCTTCGTTAGGGGCTTTTTGGGTTCGCTCATAATATGATAAGGAGATTGCAGCAACAATCAACTTTAAGCTCACAACGAAAAATGGGATAAGCATATATTGTAAAATGCTCAATCCTGCTAAATATCCTGCTATCCCGCCTATTACGGCAAAACCTATAAAAGTTTTCAAAATATAATAGAGATAGTTACTTACAGCATAACTCTGTGTGTCCATTCTCAATAAAACTAAAGCATAATACTTATCCTTACCCGGTTTGAAAACATAGGTGTTTGTAAAAGAACCGAGCAGAGTTAAAAACACGAATATGTGCAAAAACAACTGTGATTTTTCCTGTACCGGATAAAGCATTGTCGCTCCGATAAGCATAATCCCGAAGTAAAGCAATTTTACTACAAAAACTGAAAGAATTTCCCAAATCACGGACAGCGTATTGGCAAGGCTTTTAAGTTTGAATGAGCAATAAATATTTTCGGGCAAAAAACGATTGATAATGGGTGTCTGCTGAAGCATATACAAAATACTATTTATCCGATAAGCGTTCTTCAAAGAAAGGGATATGGCTAATATTCTTTTCATTCTATCCCCTCCTTTAATGCCTTGATAATTTTCTCTTGAAAAGGGGCTGTAAAAAAAGTCCTTAATTAAGAAACGCCAGTTCCGGTAAATGCCGGATCTGGCGTTTCTTTGTATATTACATCAAATATTCTGATAAATGTTACTTGTTTTGGTGAAA